>MGYC01000030.1 GCA_001801575.1 Gammaproteobacteria bacterium RIFCSPHIGHO2_12_FULL_41_20 | reverse complement strand
TGGCAATTAAACTATCAAATTGTCATCCTGAGCGTTAGCGAAGGATCAGCTCACCAGCTCACCGTCTTCAGCAGGAACTCCTGTAATTATAAGCTTATGAATATCAGTATAAGAAATGAGGGTTCAAATGAGATTTAATAACATTCTAATTGTTTGTGTGGGTAATATTTGCCGTAGTCCGATGACGGAAGCAATATTTAAGCTACATCTTCAACAAGCCCAATCACCCATTAAAGTGAGTTCTGCGGGAATAGGTGCATTAATCGGTCACCCTGCTGATCCCTTCGTTAATGAAATATTACGAGAACAGAAAGGGATTGATTGTTCAGCCCATCGCGCTCGTCAATTGAATAAAGAAATGTTAGCTGAATCTGAATTAATACTAGTAATGGAGAATGTGCATTGTAAAAAAATCAAACGCCAGTTCCCAGCCGCATGTGGTAAAGTTCATCTTTTGGGCAATTGGAGCAATTTTGAAATTCCTGATCCTTATAAAATGCCCAAACAATTTTTTGTTGATATTTATCATTTGATTTTGCAAGGCGTGGAAGAATGGCAAACTAAGTTAACCTGAGTGCAACATAAGAATGTTTCTAAAGCTGCGAGTAATAATCGATGCTACAATCCTCTCATTTTATGAACCCATCCTAAGTAATCCCATTTGCCTTTGATGATATTTTTAAAATCATCAAATGAGCAATCGCTAGCAATATTAATTCTAGGAAATGCCAATAAATTAGAGCTTGCTGATAAAGCCCCATGTTTCGCTCCAGCCGCATATTTATAGCCGCATTGTTCAAGTATTTTTTTTGCTGTTTTTGAATGTCTTCCAAAAGGGTAAGCAAAATGCTCACAATTTGTAGACAAGTACTTTTCAATATGATACTTAGAGCTTCTTAGTTCTTCTTTTATTAAATCATAGGATATAGAGGTAAAATCATGGTGGTTTACCCCATGCGAGCCAACTTCCCATCCTGAATTATATAAATCTTGTACTTCTGGCCAAACTAAAAAAGAATCATTCGGGTAATGACCTCGTTGTGCATTTGATAATTTTCTATCATTTACAGTTTCACCCATCCATCCTGTATTAATATAAACCGTTGCAACCATTTTTTTATCTTCTAAAATGGGTAAAACATACCGATGCAAAGAAGAATAACCATCATCGAAAGTAAGAGCAACTTGAATATCTGCTATTGGCTTTGCATGAATTAAGTCCGCCAAAGGCAAAACCAAGCAATGATCAAAAATCCATTTCATATGCTCAATAAACTTGTTTTTTGATAAAGCCCATGGGCTTTCTTCTAAGGAGTGATAAAGCAAAACAATTTTTCTATCTTTTTGTTGTGATGGCCAAATCTTTGCGAATTTACGTTTCAAACTTAAACGTAACATGATTATTCATTTCCTTTGAATTCAACAATTGTTATATATAATGGGTCTATGTACACGACAAAAATAACTTTATGTCATCCCGAGCATTAGTGAAGGATGACAGAATTATAGAATTTTTATTTTTGTCGTGTACATAAATACAGTGCATGAAGATATGGTATTTTAGCAGTCATTTTATACCAAATAAGAACATCCGCAAGTGGATGATAAGCAAATAGGATATTAAGATGAAAGTACTTTTTCTTACCCCCTGGTTTCCAAGCCACAGACAAGATCAAGCGGGTAATTATATTTTAGATTCCCTTGAAGCATTATCGAATCTCGGTCATAAACTAACCGTTTTAGTTACACAGCCTTGGCGCCCTAGGGTAGCAAAGTTTTTAAGTAAAGATTGGGATAAGGCTCCTATTGATATAGAGCAATTTTCTAACAATTTGAATCTACATATACGCCATCACCTTTCGATTCCACGTAATTATTTTCGTCCAATTTCTAACTTCGCGTATAAAAAACAGATTACACCAACATTAGAAATGCTGATACACAAATATCCTTGTCAACTTATTCATGCTCACACAGAATTAGCAGGCTGGTTAGCTGTTAATATAGCTAAACGTTTAGGCATTCCCTCTGTCGTTACCTTACATGGCATCGATACCGATCATAAATTGTATTCAGGCATCACCAAAAAACAGCTCTTTGAATATACGCTTACCAACGCAGATCGTATTGTTCTAGTAGGCAATCCATTAATGAGTTTTTTTAAAAATTTCACTAAAACACATGATCACTTCCGTGTAGTCTATAATGGATTTCGCTTTGGCCAACAAATAGACAATAATAAATTATGTCAAGAATCTTTGCGCTTAATTAGTGTTTCTAATTTACATGAAGGAAAAGGCATCGATCTCAATTTACATGCTTTATCAAAATTAAAAACAAGTGGCATAACACGTTGGACTTACAGAATTATCGGCGATGGCTATCAGCGAAAGCAGCTTGAAGCATTGGTGGATAGCCTTAATTTACGTGATCACGTTTCTTTTTTCGGTGCATGTTTGCATAATGATGTGTATAAACACCTGGCTGAATCTGACGTTTTTATACTACCCTCGTATCGTGAAGCATTTGGCATTGCTTATGTTGAAGCCATGTCGTTGGGACTATTAACAATAGGGGTAAAAGGACAAGGACCAGAGGCTTTTATTAAACATGAAAAAACGGGTTTATTAGTCCCGCCTCACGATATCGAAACCCTTGCAAGCACGTTAAAGCTAATCATGCAATCGCGTGATAAAATGCGCGAAATCGCTACCGCTGGGAAAAACCACGTACTACAGCGTTTCACCTGGCAACGTCATGCAGAAAACTTAACAAAGATTTACGAAGAACTGCTGCCACACAATGCTGACATTATTTAATGGCAGAAAATACAGAACGTTTAAGTTGTTTCAAAGCATTAAAAACCTTAGAATCTCTTCCCGCGAATCTAATAATAAAATCTTTAGATTTATCTTCGAAAGCTCCAATTAGAAACTCCATGCCAGCTCTTTTCCTATATATTTTAAGGTAATTAACAATTTCTCTTTCTGTTTCAACTAGTCCGTTATCACCAAACTTTGCCGTATTAAAATTGAAATTACCACGACCTTCATATAATGACTCACAATTATGGAGTGTTGTTTTCATAAAATTTCCAATTAACAAATCATCAAATACCCGGTATTTAATTGCAAGCATCAGTGAATTTCTTGGCACAGAAAAAGTAATCCCGCGGTCAGGTTTTCCTCGCATTTTTAAATAAAAAGCTTTACCTCCAACACTAAAACTCACAAACCCGAAATAACTTTGAATTCTTTCTTTCCTTGAAAAATAGAGTTCAATCTCTTTCTTATCCTCAGAATTCAATTCATCAGACCAATTATCTCCAAAAACTTCGGGTTCTTTAACTTCGACTTGATACTCTGGTGGATTATAGTGATTGACTGATAAATCATTACAATCAATCGTACAAAAAGGGGCTATATATTCAATTTCACTATTCAATCCCAACCCATAGGCATCAATAGGAGTAGTATATTGTTGAGCCCAAATGGAATCCGTTCTTTGATACTTATGAAAAGATGAAAAAGGAATAACGGACTTAGCACCCGTCATTTTTGTTACTATATTAAATTGTTGGCCTATAAGTAGTTTATTAGCTGCTTCTGGTTTAACAGAAACACCATTTTCATCAAAAAAATTAATCATATCCGTATCGCCATAACCAGAAAGAGTCATGAGATAGGAGTGTTTGTAGTTTTTAGCAATACTTCTTATATGTCTTGCACAATCCCTAGCACCCGAATCATTCAAGTTAATAAATAATTTATCACAAATATCAATTAGCAAAATCGAATCTTGAAGAAACGTAGTTATACAATAAACTTTAATGTTCTTAGATAGTTGAACCCATTTTCTATCTGGAAGAATTGTAACACTATAACCAAAACTAGACATGTCATTAAAGATTCGAGAATTAACGTGATCAGGAAGTAAAATTTTCCTATGTTTAACCTTTTCCAAACTTGCAGAATTTAGGTGATCAGGATGTCCATGAGAAAACCAGACATACTCTGCGTTGCTAATGTCTTTTTTTAACTCACTGGGTATTATATGGCTTAATACCCAACTTCCAAAATAGGCTGGATCTTCATCACCAAACCAGGGATCTGTAACTAAGACAGGCTTTCCATCATAGGCAATGATCGTTGCATTGCCCGCCGTCGTTAATTTCTGGCCATTAGTCAAGTTACTACTGTAATTATGGGAGAAACCCATAATATAATGCACCTTATCCTTAAAATGTTAGGAATTATACATGAACCAAATAAAGTGTCTAGCAAAAATCCAGCTCAACAGATATTTTTGGCCAACAAATTTTAATTGCCAATTTTAACCCACGAAAACAAGGTTAAACCTTTGGTATTCACAGCCTAGGCGTATGTCTAGAAAAAATATATATGAATAAAATTATTATTACATTTATAAAAAAAAATAAAATTACCCTCCTTACCTTTCTTACTGTAGGCGCTTTATCTGCGGGTGTTTATTTTTTGTCCTTCAGTATTTGTTGGAAGCTACTAAGATTATCTTATCCTTACGCTATTTCTATCGCTTATGTATTATCCGTCTTATTTCATTTTACGGCTAATCGCAATATTACATTTAAAAGTTACGGAACAAACATTTTGCCACAAACATTAAAATACTTAACCATGGTCATCATGAATTACGGTATCACGTTACTTATTGTTAATATAGCTGTAGAGATCTTGCATCTTTCCCCCTATATTGGCATTGTATGTGCCATTGGCGCGACGGTCGGCAGCGGTTATCTTATGTCGAGACTTTGGGTCTTCCCAGTAAGAATGCATTAAATCATATTGGAGGTGGCTTGAAATACTTTATTACAGGTTGTGCTGGATTTATTGGCAGTAACTTAACAGATCGACTCCTACAACAAGGCCATGAAGTCGTTGGTTTTGATAATTTTTCAACTGGATTAGCTGAGTTTCTAACTACAGCCAAGCAATCGCCCCACTTTACTCTGATCACTGGTGATTTGTTAGATAAAGAACTAGTAGAAAAAAGTATGCGAAGTTGCAATGCAGTGATGCATTTGGCAGCCAATGCCGATGTACGCTTTGGCACCCATCATCCGCATAAAGATTTAGAGCAAAATACCATCGCCACCTTCCATGTACTAGAAGCCATGCGCGCTAATCATATTCAACGTATTGCTTTTGCTTCTACAGGTTCTATTTATGGTGAGGCTACCATTATTCCTACGCCAGAAGAAGCACCTTTTCCTGTGCAAACGTCGCTCTATGGTGCTTCTAAATTGGCTGCCGAAGGATTAATACAAGCTTATTGCGAAGGGTTTAATTTTCAAGCCTACATCTTTCGTTTCGTTTCGATATTGGGTGAACGCTACACGCACGGCCATGTCTTCGATTTCTATAAACAAATTTTAAACGATCCAAATAAATTATATGTGTTAGGTAATGGTAAACAACGTAAATCCTATCTTTATATTCAAGACTGTTTAGACGCTATACTCTGGGCTATGGAAAAAGTGCATAACAAAGTAAATATTTTTAACCTAGGTACAGATGAATATTGCGAAGTCAATCACTCTATTAACTGGATCTGTCAACACCTCGGTGTCGCACCAGAGAAAACATACGAAGGCAGCGAGCGTGGCTGGATAGGCGATAATCCTTTTATTTTCCTCGATTGTTCAAACATAAGAAAATTAGGTTGGACCCCTAAATATCGTATTCAGCAGGGTATTATCCGTACTGTGGATTTTTTAAGAAATAACCATTGGATTCTAGAAAGATGATGACATCCTCTTTATTACAAGATAAAACAGCTTTAATTACCGGTGCTTCACGGGGTTTAGGTTTATACATTGCTAAACGATTTTGGGAATTAGGAAGCAGCCTCATTTTAGTTGCGAGAAATAAGCATAAACTAGAATTATGCTATGAAGAACTCTCTGCCTCCACAAAAAGCCAACAGTCTATACAGTTGATTAGTAGTAATCTCGGAGAAAACCATGCCATTAGCCAATTAACTCAACAAATCTCTCATAAAAAAATAGATATCCTCGTTAATAATGCAGCTATCCAAGGCCCTATCGGTAATAGTTGGGAAAATAATTGGTCAGAATGGGAACAAACATTACAAGTAGATCTATTCGCACCTATCGCCTTATGTCGCGCTGTTATTCCCGGGATGATACAACGTCAATATGGCAAAATTATTAACCTCTCTGGTGGTGGCGCAACCAATGCACGCCCTAAATTTTCAGCTTATGCAGTATCTAAAGCGGGCTTAGTAAGATTCAGCGAAACCTTAGCAGAAGAAGTAAACCCTTTTAATATCTCTGTGAATTGTATCGCGCCCGGGGCCATGAATACCGACATGCTACGTGAAATTGTT
The DNA here is from genome assembly GCA_001801575.1 of Gammaproteobacteria bacterium RIFCSPHIGHO2_12_FULL_41_20. Classification (GTDB taxonomy): domain Bacteria; phylum Pseudomonadota; class Gammaproteobacteria; order DSM-16500; family DSM-16500; genus 2-12-FULL-41-20. The sequence goes on along the minus strand of MGYC01000030.1, from coordinate 84,964 downwards.
GCAGCAGGAAAAGATAAAGTAGGTGAACGTGAGTATACTCAAGTAACTAAAAAAATAGCTGATGAAAATTCGGGTATGCAGCAAGCCACAGAGTTATGTGCATTTTTAGCTTCTCCACAAAGTGATGGCATCACCGGTAAGCTAATTCATGCCGTATGGGATCCTTGGAAGAATTTAGCAGAGTACGTCGAAGAATTAAAAGCGTCAGATATTTATACACTGCGACGAATTGTACCGCAAGATCGTGGCAAAAATTGGGATCCATTATTGTGAAAGTAGCTATTATTGGGTGTGGATTAATCGGACAAAAACGGGCGAAAGCACTAGGTGATTGTCAGTTAGTACTTTGCGCTGATCTTGTTAAAGAACGCGCAGCCTCTCTGGCACAACAATATAAAAATTGTATTGCCACGACAGATTGGCATGATGCAATAAAACAACCTGATATTGATATTATTATTATTGCTACATTACACGCTACTCTAGCTGAAATAGGATTAGAGGCTATTCATGCAGGAAAACATGTGTTCATCGAGAAACCCGGCGCTCGTCAAGCTAGCGAAATTGTTCCTCTATTGGACGCAACCAAAAATAGATCCATGCGAGTTAAAGTCGGATTTAATCATCGCTATCATCGTGCTTTCCGTAAAGCACGCGAACTCGTTGATACCAATCAACTTGGCGAGCTGATGTTTATTCGCGCGCGTTATGGCCATGGCGGACGTCTCGGTTATGACAAAGAATGGCGCGCTAATCCCCTATTATCCGGTGGAGGTGAGCTAATTGATCAAGGAGTGCATTTGATTGATTTAGCACGTTGGTTTTTAGGTGACTTTACTGATGTGCAAGGTCACGCTGGAACGTATTATTGGAATATGCCTGTTGATGATAATGGATTTTTGCTATTAAAAACTCCAAAAAAACAAGTGGCCTTTCTGCATGCTAGTAGTACGGAATGGAAAAATTTATTTTCTTTTGAAATTTATGGTCGCCAAGGCAAAATTGATATCCAAGGTTTGGGGGGTAGCTATGGAGTAGAGCGTATTACCTACTATAAAATGCTTCCCGAAATGGGGCCTCCAGAAACAATAGCATGGGAATATCCGATGGCTGATGACTCTTGGGAGAAGGAATTCGCTGATTTTGTTAAGTGCATTAAAAAAAATAAGCCTATCACTGCAGGACTACAGGATGCACATGCAGCATTAGAAATCGTCGAAAAAATTTATAGGATGTCAGGATTATGATTATTGTACGAAGTCCTTTGCGAATCTCACTTGGCGGCGGCGGTACAGATCTCCCCTCTTATTATCGAGATCATAGTGGTTTTTTAATTGCCGCTGCCATAGATAAATATGTTTACATCACATTACATCAAACCTTTGTGCAAGAACTCATTGTGAAGTACTCCAAATTAGAACGCGTTGCCTCAGTCGAGCAAATAGAACATCCCATTATTCGTGAAGCCTTAAAACATACATGCATCGAGGCGCCACATTTAGAAATAACCAGCATGGCAGACATTCCTGCAGGTACAGGATTGGGATCTTCTGGGAGTTTTACCACTGCCTTGTTAAAAGCATTACATACTTTTAAGAAAAACTTAGTTCATCCGCGTGAATTGGCCGAAGAAGCCTGCCACATTGAATTAAATCTTTTAAAAGAACCCATTGGCAAACAAGATCAATATATCGCGGCTTACGGTGGCATCACTTGTTTTCGCTTTCTGCCCAATGACCAAGTAGAAGCATGGCCTCTTAAGATAGATCAAGAAACATTATATAATTTGGAAGATAATTTATTGCTTTTCTTTACAGGTTATTCCCGTTCTGCATCTACCATTTTGCAAGATCAAGATAATAAGAGCAAAGAAAAAAACCAAGAGATGACTGCTAATTTACATTTTATAAAAGAATTAGGTTTCAAAAGTAAAGAAGCTTTGGAAGCTGGCGATTTACATCAATTTGCTAAACTAATGAATGTTCACTGGGAACACAAAAAACAACGTTCCCGTCAAATGAGCAACGATAAAATTGATGAATGGTATGAATTAGCCCGCAACAATGGTGCGCTGGGAGGAAAAATGATTGGTGCCGGAGGAGGGGGGTTTTTAATGTTTTATGCTGATGACAAAGTGATGTTACGTCATGCTATGCGCAATGCAGGGTTGCAAGAAGTACGTTTTCGTTTTGATTTCTCTGGTACTCAAGTGATCACGCAATCATGAATTTATTTCCCGTTGTTATTTTAGCTGGTGGTCTAGCTACGCGGCTACGACCACTGACAAATTCTATACCTAAGTCCATGGTAATCATCGGCGGTGAACCTTTTATTGCCCATCAACTACGCCTATTGCAACGCAATGGCATTCGGAAGGTTGTATTATGCATAGGCTATCTTGGTGAACAAATTATAGACTTCGTTAGCACTGGTCACCAATTTGGAATAGAAGTATCTTATTGCCCAGACGGTCCTACCCTATTAGGAACAGGTGGAGCAATTAAACAAGCATTACCTTTATTAGATGAATGTTTTTTTGTTTTATATGGTGATTCTTACTTGCCTTGTCATTACGCAGCCATTCAAAGACACTTTTTAGCTACCCAGAAACTTGCGATGATGACCGTATTTCATAATCAAGGTCAATGGGATAAAAGTAATGTCGAATTCACTGACAACACCATTCTCGCTTATGATAAGCAAGTGCAAACAAACCGCATGCATTATATCGATTATGGATTAGGCATTTTTACTCACCAGGCTTTTACATATTTAACCGGCGCCAATTATAATCTTGCACAATTATATCAAGAGTTATTAGCTCAACAGCAATTAGCTGCATTTGAGGTAACTGAGCGTTTTTATGAGGCAGGATCATTCACCGGCATTCAAGAGTTGGAGCAATATCTAGCTCAAAAACAGATAATATCAAAAGGTTCTGTTGATAGTTTATTATGAATTTTAACTGCGGATGAAAAAATCACTTCTCAACAAGTTTTTTAAGGAGTCAGCATGGATTTCGTAAAACAATTTTTATCTGAAGCAACCCAAGTTATTAATCAGCTTGATACAAAACAAATCGAACATGCGGTTAATTTACTTGCTGATACACGTGCTAATGAAGGACGTTTATTTATATTAGGAGTTGGTGGCAGTGCAGCTAACGCATCGCATGCAGTTAACGATTTTCGAAAAATCGTTGGGATAGAAGCTTATGCTCCGACAGATAATGTATCCGAGTTAACCGCGCGCACGAATGACGAAGGTTGGGCTACGATTTTCTCAACATGGTTAAAAGTGAGCAAATTAAAAGCTAAAGATCTATTGCTCGTACTCTCTGTAGGCGGTGGAAATTTAGAAAAAAACGTCAGTCCTAATTTGGTTTCTGCGTTACACTATGCTCGAGAAGTAGGTGCTAAAATTATTGGCATAGTAGGTCGCGATGGCGGATATACCAGGCATGTTGCCGATGCTTGTGTATTAATACCTACTGTTAATGTAGAAAATACGACTCCTCATGCAGAAGCGTTTCAGGGGGTTATTTGGCATTTATTGGTGTCGCATCCCAAATTAAAAATAGCTCAAACCAAATGGGAGTCTGTCAAGTGAGGCATAAAGCGATATTTTTAGACAGAGACGGCGTGCTAAATCATGCTATTGTAAGAAATGGCAAGCCATATCCTCCTGCTTCATTGGATGAGTTGTCCATCCCGGATGATGCAATAACTGCACTCCAACAGCTCAAAAAATATGGCTTTTTACTTATCGGCGCAACGAATCAACCTGATGTGGCTAGAGGTACCACTAGACGTCAAACTGTGGAAGCAATTAATGCTAAGTTGCTAGAATGGTTACCTTTAGACGAGATAAACATTTGCTATCATGATGACAAAGATAGTTGCGCATGTCGCAAGCCACTTCCTGGTCTTTTAACTGAAGCCGCAAAACGGCTTCATATTGATCTGTCATCTAGCTTTACGATTGGAGATCGTTGGAAAGATATTGAAGCAGGTCAACGGGCTGGGTGCAAAACTATATGGCTTAAACAAGATTATCTAGAGAGGAGGGAACCAGAGCAACCAGCTAACTTCATCGCTACTAGCCTCACAGAAGCTATCTCTTGGATTTTTACCCTAGAAACAGTAGTTGAGCAGCAATTTTAAAACCATGACACTCTATTGGATTTCTCAGTTTTTACAAACTTGCTTATTCCCCCCCGGAATAAATATCTTATTAGGATTTATAGGCGTCATATTTTGGCAACGAATACTAGGTAAAAGCTTAATCATCATAGCACTAGCTAGTTTATGGCTATTAAGCACGCCTATTTTTTCTGCAATACTAATTGATCGTTTACAAAACCAATATCCTGTCTTGCGCTTAAATAAATTAAATCTGTGTAATAATACCCACGAAGCTATTGTTATCTTAGGAGGAGGGCATGACAAATCTCCTGTATACCCAAATAACTACGTTGTTTCCGAAGCAACATTAAGTCGATTACAGTATGCTGCTTACTTATATCAGCGCATGCCCTTACCTATTATCGTCTCTGGAGGTGGAGCCGATTATACTGAAGCAGCTTTAATGATTGAAATATTAAAAGAACAATTTAAAACTCCCGTTCAATTAAAGGAAGATAAAAGTATTAACACCGCTGATGAGGCAAAATTTCTTGCTCCCTTGCTAAAAAAGCATAAAATTAACACTATATATTTAGTAACCCATGCATGGCATATGCCGCGTAGCGTCTATGCATTTAAAAATAGAGGCATCCACGTCATCCCTGCACCAATGGGATATATCATCCAAGACTCCTATTCATGGTTACCTTCACTAAGAGCCTTAAATACAACTGCTTTGGCATTACACGAATACATCGGTATGGTATGGTACTGGATCTATTACTAGAGGAGCATCTATGTCTAGCGCACTCAATAATTCGCTTTTATTCCTCATTAACACCGTTTTCGACTTGTATTTATTTGTTCTTGTTATCCGTTTAGTGTTAGTGTGGATTCGTGCTGACTATTATCATCCCGCCACGCAATTCATCATAAAATTAACGCAAGTGTTGATTACTCCGCTACGACGAGTGCTGCCCAACATAAAAAAATTGGAAACAGCTACGCTTGTGCTTATCTTATTATTAGAGATACTGAAATACTTTTTAATAATCAGCCTTAGTATAGGGATGCCGAATATCCTGGGTCTCGCGATACTCGCTGTCGCAGATGTGATAAAAACATTCGTCAACACTTTTTTCTATGCCATCTTAATCCAGGCTGTACTAAGCTGGATACAACCCTACTCTCCCATGGCTGAAGTACTCTATCGTTTTACCTCCCCGCTGATGCGCCCTATTCAACGACTAATACCTCCTGTTGCTAATTTTGATATTTCTCCTATTCCCGCCATGATAGGGTTGCAGTTACTATTAATGTTAGCAGTAAACCCGCTAATGGGATTAGGATTAAACTTAGCCATTGCGTGAAATATGAAAATTGTTTTAGCTAGTAATAATTCTGGAAAAATCTGCGAACTACAAGCAGCAACAAAAAAGTTTAATTTTACGGTGATTCCTCAGTCTGAACTTCATGTCACTGACATTTTAGAAAATGGCTTAACCTTTGTAGAAAATGCCTTAATTAAAGCGCGCCACGCTTGCCGTCATACGGGGCTTCCCGTTATTGCTGATGACTCGGGCCTGGTTGTCTCGGCACTGCACGGCAAACCGGGCATTTATTCTGCGCGCTACGCTGGACCGCAAGCCGATGCAGCAGCTAATATTCAAAAACTATTGGCCGAGCTCAAAAATATCCCCGAAATGCATCGCCAAGCTTATTTCTTTTGCGCCTTAGTATTTATGTCTCATGCGGAGGATCCTGCCCCGCTGATTAGCCAAGGCACTTGGCAAGGTACTATTTTAAATGAGCCTACCGGCAAAGCCGGTTTTGGTTATGACCCTATTTTTTATGTGCCAACAGAACAATGCAGTGCTGCTGAGTTGAGCATAGAAAAGAAAAATCACTTGAGTCATCGCGGACAAGCGATACGCGCACTACTAACACAGATTCCGGATAAGAAATGAATTTTAAACGGACCCTAACGACACTTTGCAAAATTTCGTGTTTACAAAGACTTATTATCGCTTTATCTTATCTATCAGGATTTCTGCGTAAGGATTGCCCCATGTTAAAACATATTATTGCTCTTATTGTATTAAGCTTACTAGCCGTTGTTGGCATGGATTATGTGCAACAAGTCTTGGATTTGTTGATTTCTGCTCACACCTGGATTTCAGATACCTTAATGCGGGTATTCTCTGTAGATGATGCCGGTATCGTTGCTAAAAATTTAATCGCCTTGCTCTGCATGCCGTTAGTAATAGCGCTTATACCCTCTCTCATTTACTGGTTAATTAAACGTAAATGGTTCCCTTATTTCTTTGAAATTGCTTGGATAATATGGCTAGTCCAAATCGGCGCATTGGCAAGTATGTATGTTAAACCAACTTAAACCCAATATGCCGCCTTCACCATCAGTCTCGATATTTGCGCCATTGCTCGCTTAACCAAAATCGGCAATGGTCTGCCCCCTAAATGCATAGCATCATCACGATGCACTGCTTCATCTACTTGCATCTGTTGTAATACCTTCGCGCTTTTATAATCTTGCTCAGGTAATAGCTGTAAATGTGACTCTAAGTGTTTCACCACCTGCTGCTCAGTTTCCGCAAGAAACCCCAAACTCCAGGTATCGCCAACCATCCCAGCAATCATGCCAATAAAAAATGATCCTGAGTACCATAGTGGATTTAGATAACTTGGGTGACTACCTAGTTCCGTTAAGCGCTGTTGACACCAAGTTAAGTGATCGCCCTCTTCTAATGCCGCTTGTCGCATTTTTTCTTGTACGCATAGGCTACGTGACACCATACCTTGGCCGTGATATAAAGCCTGCGCACAAATTTCCCCCGCATGATTAATCCGCATCAAAGCCGCAGTATGTGTTTTTTGTTCGTCTGTTAATACTGGTTCCGCTAAATCTTTAGCTGGATAAGGACGCCTTGTTGTATGCACTTCGCCAAATAATGAACGCAGCATTTGATCTAAGCTTAGGCAGATACGATCAGTAGGTGAGTAATGGCGGGAGCTAGGCATAAAAATCAACTTAAACAGAGTATCGGTAGTATATATGCGAATTTTCGATTAATATTTGCTTTTTGTCAATTAATTAACCTCAATATGACGCATATATATCACTCCACGCTTATCAAGCAACATCCTACTCTGCCTGCGCGGGTAATGAAATTTATCACGCCTCATGGCGAAGTCATGACCCCGGCATTCATGCCAGTAGGCACTTATGCTGTTGTAAATTACATGACTCCACAGGATTTAATGCGATCCGGATCGCAAATTATTTTGGGTGGAAATACATATCATATGCTGTGTTCACCTGGCATGGAAATTATGGAAGCTGTCGGCGGTATGCATCGTTTTATGAGTTGGCACCAGTCTATGCTAACAGATAGCGGTGGTTTTCAAGTATTAAGTCTGTCTAAAAATGGCAAGCTGTGTAAAATTGATGATAAAGGTGCCCACTTTAAACATCCAATCACCGGAAAAATCATCCATCTCACCCCCGCGACATCGATACAAACACAAAAAAGCATAGGCGCGGATATCATTATGGCATTTGATGAGTGTACACCCGAGGAAGGAGGCCGCGATGCAGCCACTGCCGCATTACAACGTACTCACCGTTGGTTGCTGGAATCAAAAGAAGAACACGAAAAACAGCCGTTATCTAAATATGGCTATCACCAAGCTTTATTTGGCATTATCCAAGGCGGCAGCCATCGTGATTTACGCGAAGAAAGCGCTGAGTTCGTTGTCAATCTCAACACAGACGGTATTGCCATTGGTGGTGAAATAATCGGTTTCGATATGCAAAAAACAGCAGAAATTATTGATTGGGTACGACCCTTGTTGCCCGAACATAAAATACGCTACACCATGGGTGTAGGATTGCATCCACAAGATCTCATTGATGTCGTTGCAAAAGGTATTGATATCTTCGATTGTGTTGCGCCAACACGAAATGCGCGGCATGGTACGTTATATTGTGGTGAAATAGTTGAACATAATGGCTGGCTTAGTTTTGCAAAAAATGCAGAGAATGGCCGAATCTTAATTAAAAAATCCATTTACGCCAAAGATGACAATCCCATTATGCCACATTGTGCGTGCTACACATGCCAACATTATTCGCGTGCTTATCTACATTATTTATTTAAAGCGCAATTATTAGCCTATTGTCATTTGGCCTGCATCCACAATGTGCATGTCATGCAGGCAGTATGCGTGAAAATGCGTGAGATTTTACTAGTAAAAATGTAATGGAGTAAGATCCGTATCTATGGTTTTTTGAAAATCAGCATCACACTGATTCCAATCAATTAGCTCAACTTTAAATGGCAAGTTAGACTCTTAGCTATTTCATGCGCACATGCAAATGTAATACAATAATCCAATAAAAACCTACAAGGATGTTACACATGTCCCACCATGAAATGATATTTCGCGTGTTCTTTGCTTGTCTCTTAGGTGGGATCATGGGCTGGGAAAGAGAACGGCATGGTATTTCGACTGCGGGTATTCGAACTTATAGCGCTATTGCTTTGGGCTCCTGTGCCTTTGGTGTCATTGGCCAATACATGACACCCGCTGATCCTGCTCATTTTACCGCGCAAATCATTTCGGGTATTGGCTTTTTAGGCGCGGGCATTATGTTTCGTCAAGGTGATTACATGAGTGGCATTACCACCGCTGCTACCTTATGGGCAACTGCAGCCATTGGTTTAGCCGTTGCCTTCGGCATGTACTTGGACTCTTTGGCCATTACTCTATTAATATTTTTGTTGATGTATTTACCACGTATGAAATGGTGGAAGAAAATTTCGCGGAAAAAAGTGGATTAGACTTCTTGCAGTTATTGCACATCCTTCACCAACTCCTGCAACTCCCCACTTTCATACATTTCCGTCATAATATCGCAGCCACCCACAAATTCACCGTTTACATACAGCTGTGGCAAGGTTGGCCAATTAGAATACTCTTTAATGCCTTGGCGTATTTCTGAATTATCTAAAATATTGACCGTAGCAAATTTTACACCGCAACTCTTCAACAGGTTAACTGCTTTGGCTGAAAATCCACATAATGGCATTTCTGCTGAGCCCTTCATATAAAGAATAACGGGATTTTCAGTAATCTGTTGCTTAATCGTATCTTGAATAGTCATTCATTAACCTCCTCAGAAAATTATAGTCTCATTTTATGCTCGTTATAATAACCCTAATTGTAACTTCGCTGCATCGCTAACCATACTACGATCCCAAGGCGGATCAAACACAACCGCGACTTTTACTTCCACCACATCATGAATTTGGCGAATTTTTTCTTCTACATCATTGGCTAATACCGGGCCCATACCACAACCAGGTGCTGTTAATGTCATTTCAATTTCTACGCGATAGCTATCTTTGGCAAAAGGGATAACTTGGCATGTATAAACTAATCCCAGATCTACAATATTCACGGGTATTTCTGGATCAAAGCAGGTTTTTAACTGTCTCCATACTTTATCTTCAACGGTTCCTGGCCCCGCATTAATATCTTCTTCTTCCATCACCACTAACCCTAATGCATCTCCATCTTTACCAGCTATACGTACCAAGTTGCCATTCACATAAACGGTATAGGAACTGCCTAACATTTGTGTAATGAGTACAGGCGTGCCCTGCTTGACACTCACTTTATCTCCTGATGGAATTAATGTCGCATCGCAATCACGTTGTATTTCTACGGACATTTCGGTATGAAACATATTATTTCTCTATATGAAAACTTTCACCACAACCACAACGGCCATCTTCATTGGGGTTAATAAATATAAGTCGTTTTTGTTTTAACCCCATGTTAGCTTCTTCACGGTAATCTATGGTTAAGCCTTGTAAATAATCTACATATTGCGTATCGAGATAGACGTTGAAACCTTTATCTGTCTTTACACATTTATCCTGAGCCTTAATGGATGTTACGATATCAGGGGCATAACTAAACCCAGAGCAACCGGTTTTTTTTAGTGATAAACGAAATTCAGCGTTATCGCCTTTTTTCTTTAGCAACGTTTTAATGTAAGCTGCTGCTGCTTCAGTTAATGTAATCATACGTTTCTCGTCACCTCTCTACCCCCCTCTCACCCTGACCCTCTCCCCCGCTAACAACGTGGGGGAGAGGGGATTTACCTGCGTATCCCTTGTTATTCCCTCACGCCCACATACTTGGGGGAGAGGAAGCCCGCTACTCGGTACTTACTGTCGCGGCATCATTCTTTAATAGCGCCTGCAACACATGCCAGGCTAAAATGGCGCACTTCACCCTAACTGGATAGGCAGCAACACCGCTAAATACCACTAACTTGCCTAAACGTGTCATATCTTCCACTGGCAACCCCGTTACTAATACATGAAAATCTGTAAACAATCGCGCAGCTTCTTGTGTGGTTTTACCTTTAATTGCCTCTGTCATTAACGATGCTGAAGCCATAGAAATTGCACAACCGCAGCCATCAAAACCTACATCTTCAACCACGCCGGCCTTTTCACAGAGATATAGGCTAATCTTATCGCCACACAGTGGATTAAATCCTTCTTTATGATAATTAGCGTGAGGCAATACACCAAAATTACGCGGATGTCGGCCATGATCCAAAATCATTTCTTGATACAACTCTCGCAATTCTGACATTAGCCAAATAACCTCTTGACTTGTTGAAGTCCAACCATTAATTGATCTATCTCTTCTCGAGTATTGTATAAACCTAATGACACACGCACTGTCGCTGGCACATGTAGCCGTTCCATTAATGGCATAGCACAGTGATGTCCCGCCCGCACTGCAATGCCTGCATGATCTAATACCGTCGCGATATCATGTGGGTGAATATCATCAACTACAAACGCAATCACACCGGCCTTATGTTTAGCTGTCCCGAAGATACGCAGCCCTGCTATAGCTTGTAATTGTTCTGTCGCATAATGCAATAATTCTTGTTCATGGCTCGCAATATTTTCCATCCCTAGTATTTGCAAGTAACGGATAGCCGCACCTAACCCCACAACCGCAGCTATATTCGGTGTGCCCGCTTCAAATTTATTGGGTAATTTGGCATAGGTTGTTTTAGCAAACGATACTGTCTCTATCATATCGCCACCGCCTTGATACGGCGGCATAGTCTCTAACAAGGCTTTTTTCCCGTATAAAACACCCACCCCCGTCGGACCATACATTTTGTGACTAGAGAAAGCATAAAAATCACAATCTAGCGCTTGCACATCCACCGGGAAAAATGGTGCCGCCTGCGCACCATCCACCAATACAGGAATCTGTTGTGCATGTGCTAAAGCCGTTATCTCCTTAATGGGGTTAATTGTCCCTAATACGTTTGAAATATGGGTCACAGCGATTAATTTAGTACGCGCGGTTAATAACTGGCGATACGCGTCTAAATCTAACTCACCCGTATCCGCCATTGGAATCACACGCAACACCGCGCCTGTTACTTCACCAACCATTTGCCACGGCACAATATTCGAATGATGCTCCATGACGCTTACCACAATTTCATCCCCTGGCTGAAAACGCGAGCGCCCATAACTATGTGCGACTAAATTAATCGCCTCCGTAGTACCACGCACAAAAATAATTTCTTCAGCATGTTGCGCATTAATAAATGACTTTACTTGATGGCGCACACCTTCAAAAACTTGCGTTGCCTGCTCAGATAATTCATATACACCACGATGAATATTGGCATGTTGATGCGTATAGTAATGCTGTATCGCATCGATTACCTGGTGTGGTTTCTGCGCTGAAGCCGATGTATCTAAATAAATCAATGGCTTACCGCGGTTCTGGATCTGCAAAATAGGAAAATCGGCTCGTACAATGTAAGGATCTAATTTGGCCATTTCGCTTATCATTGGCTTTTATCTGTCTTTATTCATTAAGGATGTATACAGTACCATATTTGTACTAATTTGGGAATTTTTTGTAAATCGTATCTTGCAGTGTGATCTCCTTTAAAAAAAACAGGTGCCATTTTTTGGCATGGTTCAAATCAGGGTAGCAATTATAACAAAGGTTGACATTATGCAGACTGCGTAACACATATTTATATATTACTTTTTAATAATCAACATCAAATTACTGACAAAACCAAATGTAGTAATTTTTTTCACGGTAAAATTTTGAATATTTAATTCCTTACAAAAATGACGGAGATTATTTTCGTCCAGTAAATTTAAGTTTTTTTCAGTAGAATAAAAAGGTAATCCAATCATTTTAAGAATTATTCGATGAAGTTTTTTAGGTAGCCAATGAATCAAAGGCAATATGGTATGAAGGTCAACGGGATACCATCGATTAGGTGTAGTGATAAAAACACCCTTTTTTGCAATACGATAACATTCTGCAAGCATTTGCTTTTGATTGTTTAAGGAGCCTACATGCTCAATTACTGCGGATGAAAATACAATATCGATTTCCCCATCACGAAAAGGCGATTTTTTTACATCACCCATTTTAAATATTAAACCCGTATATATTTTTTCGAGAAAAGAAGCGTCTTGCGTAGAAAATGCAATAATTTTATTTTTATTAGGAAAATATTTTTCAAAAAAATTAGATGAAATTGAATTTTTCTCCGCTGTAACTCCCACATCTAACACCTGATTAAAAGTATTCTCCGGAAATTCCTTTAAAAAAACCTGTAACATTTGCAATCTTTTTTTCAATGCTAATCGATCAATCAATCCTCCTGGTTTTTGCATAGCATAGTTATCTATTGACATGAACAATTCCTTTACTTAATCAATGGTTTTATTCAGAATATGGCTATTGAAAACAAAAACTCTCCTTCTCACAATAGATCTTATAACTTACAGGTAAATGGAACGCAAATTCTATTAAAACTTTCAGGAAAGAAAATATATGATTAATAGCGATCGCATGCATAATAAGCTAATGTTTTGGAGCCCAATTGTAGCAGTATGTCTCTTATTAATAGCATACGTTTTTGAATCAGCTCCTAAACTAGATTTCGATTCCACCTCCTATATCTTTTCCTACGCAACAAGACCTCCCATATACCCTACTTTTGTTTGGCTATTTCGTGGATTTGGAAAACATCAACTTGAAATAGTCATGTGGGTTCAGTGTGTTTTTTCATTGTTGTCCTTATTATATATAAGCAGATGGTTACATAAGCATCTGCTTATATCAGGACTATCTATTTTATTCATCTTATTGCTTACTGTGTCCTTAATTTTTATTTATTATCAGACACTGCAAACAATATGCTCGGAAGCAATTGCATTTCCTGTTTTTATTGTTACTTTTTCATTGCTCGTAGAGTGTTTTTATACTTTTAATATAAAAAAACTAATTTTATTAGTCATTTTTACTAACATCCTTATATTAACACGCGCTCAGTTTTATTATTTTTACTTCTTATTTATGCTATTAGTAGCATGGTATGGATGGAAAAAAATCCCTATAAAAAAAATCTTCCTTACCTTACTCATCATGATACTTTCTATTACTGCAACTGCCATTATCAATCGTAGTTACCATCTTTTAAAACATGGTCATTTTGCAGATGTTCCATTTATTGGAACTCAACTAATTGTTCAAGCACTTTTTTTATCCAATACCGATGCAGCGCAATTTTTTGAAAATAGTACAGAAAAAAATCTTTTCCTGTCCCTAATCAAACAACTGGAAGAACTAAAACTTACTAAAAATTCTTCTATGCTTGCAATGAAACCAGCACAAGGGTTTCATGCAACTTATGCATATTATACAGCTGTTTATCCATCTATTTTACAAGCAAATGACTCAATCCTTGGAGAAATAGCTACCTACCAAAAAGAAGCTATTGCGCTAAATATCAGTAAAGTACTTTATTGGCATGCAATAAAAGAGAATTCGCTATTTTATTTTTGGAAATTAATTTCTTTTTTTGGAGACATTTCCATTTTTTTATTTTTCTTTATTGCTTTTTTTACATCCAGTATTCGTATTTTTATACCACGCAATGGAAATACTAGTTTTTACTCTATTTATATATGGCTTTCTCTTTTAACAATATTAGTTAATACTGCTTTTGTAGCAATTTTTGAACCACTCTTACCTTCTTATTCTTTTTATTCTTATTTTTTGATTTTCTGTTTAGGAGGCTTATTAGGCAAAACACTTCTAACTGCCAAATATACCTGAAGCGTTTCAATCTCTGGCAATCTGTCATTTTAACCACCTAAAATTGAAAAATTTCGAGTATATAAGATTTAACGTTTTATCATTGAATTTATTCTTAAACTTAATTAATCTATACCCGATAAGAAAATATTGAGGGATCTTATTTCATGACGTTAAGATTAAAAAAAGCAATATTTCCTGTCGCTGGTCTTGGCACTCGTTTTCTACCTGCCACCAAAGCAACGCCTAAAGAAATGCTTCCCATTGTTGATAAACCTCTTATTCAGTATGCAGTAGAAGAAGCCATTGCTGCGGGATTCACTGAAATAATTTTTATTACAAGCGAAACCAAACGTCCCATTGAAGATCACTTTGACTCTAATGTGGAGTTAGAAACTAAACTGGGACAGCAAGAAAAAAGTGAGTTATTAGAAATTGTCAGAAATATTTTACCTTCTTATCTTCGTTGTGCCTATATTCGTCAATCACAAGCATTGGGGCTTGGACATGCCATACTGTGTGCAGAACCTTTTATAGGTAATGAGGCATTTGCTGTTATTTTGGCTGATGATTTAATAGATGCTAAACCAAAAAACTGTTTACAAGTCATGGTAGAAATATTCAAGGAAACACAACAAAGCATCGTTGCAGTTAATTTGTTTGAAAAACAACACGCCGAACAATATGGCGTTGTTAAGCCAACAGAAAAAATAGTAGATCAAAGTTTTTTTGAAATCAACGCTATTGTAGAAAAACCAAAACCCAAAGACGCTCCATCAAATCATGGCATTGTCGGTCGATATATTTTAACTCCTGAAATTTTCCATTGCCTAAATACGATCTCTCCTGGAAAAAATGGAGAATATCAATTAACGGATGCTATTGATGCACTAATTAAAAAAGAACGCGTATTTGCAATGAAAATTCCTGGAAATCACTACGATTGTGGTGATAAAGTATGCTATTTAGAAGCAACCATTGCTTATGCATTACAACATCCCACATTAAAAAATGATTTTAAACGCATGCTTAAGCGTTGGCAAATTAGCATCAACGACTAATAAGCGGAGATCTTCTTATTTGTTTTTCTAGTTTATGAACCCATTTAAAAATCAGTTGATTGTTATAAACTAAATACCAGATAATTTTATCTTTTAAATCCAATTTATCTCGATATTGAAGATAAATTTCCCTCCTTTCTTCAAGAGAAAATACTGGGTTTCTACACATAGAAAAACATAATTTTCTTCTGATAATATTAAATTCTGACATATACTCGAAATTGGTATATGCATCAACATCTGCAAGAGATGCCAACATGCCTATAAAATAATTATAAACTCGGTTTTTTTCTTTAGCCATTTTCTCTGACCAACCATTGATGGTATCTGTTCTGTACACAGACATTACTTTGTTAATGTAAAGTGCCCCACTAGGCAAAGCCGCAAGAATCTGTAGAAAATAATCACCTATTTGAACGTCAAAATACCATTTTGGAAGATTATCAATAACATCCTTTTTGATCATAGTAGCAGAAGTATGACAAAACAAAGCTCCGCCAAGGATTACTTTTCTGACCGGATATATTTTTTGATGTGAAGTATGATTAGCCACAATTTTATCCGGCTTGTGATCAGATCTAAGTAAGATAGGATGAAAACTGATATGACACTTAGGGTTTTTTTGCATTTCTTCTACTTGAATTTGTAATTTATTCGCATCGATCCAACAATCATCCCCATCACATAAGGCGACATATTTTCCTCTCGCCTGAGGAAGAACCATCGTCTGAATAAACCGAAAATTTTTTCCAGGCTGTGAACATTGATTTTCTTTTTGAAAAATAGGCTTAATAAGATTAGGATATTTTTTTACATAATCTTTTATAATTTCTTGAGTACTGTCTATCGAAGCATCATCATGAATGATAATTTCAAACGGAAAAGTCGTTTCTTGAACTAAAAAACTTTTAATAGCATCTTCAATGTATCTTTCCAGATTGTAACTAAAACACACAATACTTACTAAAAGAGGATCCTGATACTGCCAACATTGCATTATTTCTTTTTCCATTCGGATCATACCTTCAAAACCTCTTTCTTCCCAAATGTTGGCGCAAAAAAATTGCGACAGGCACTAGAAGCTAAAGCTCCCCCCATTAATACTACAATACCAAAGCCACAAAGAATGATAAACACTTCAATTCTAGACATCCACTCAAAATGAATAAAAACCATTCTTAAACAAAATAAAGTAATAGTAACTGCTAAAAATATCGACATAATATCTCTTAATATCCATACTCGATGTATGCCTGGCGCATACTTACGATGCACGATCGGAGACCAACCTACAAATATAGTACATTGTATTAACAACCAGGCTATACCTGTCCCTATGGGCCCATAAAAATACGCTGCAAAAAAAATGCTGGGAACAGCAATTATGCTAAAAATAGTATAAAAAACAACATGCAGTCTTAAATTACCTGAAGCACATTGTAGATAATATTGAAAGGACTGCATAGTACAAACAGCATTACCTAATGCATACCAAAATAAAATAGGCGCAATCCAATGCGCAGCTATTATATTTCCAGTCCATGCATAGATAAGCTCTCTACCAAAAACCGCAATAATGCCAGATAATGAAAAAACCAATACAGCGGTAATTTGGGTTGCATTACAATAAAGTTGCAGCATTTCTTCTTTTTTCCCTTGAGATAAAAGAAACGTCATTCTTGGTAATATTGCTTGGCTGATGGGCGCTGAAAATTGCAAAATCCCTCCTGAGATCAAAGCTACCAAAATAAAATACCCATATTTTGATAAAGGTAGAATATGCGATAATAAAAGTTTATCAAGTTGCGTCAGCAATAACCAAAGTGTACCTGTATAAGCCAATGAACTTGCAAACAATAAAATTCGTTTTATAGCATTCCATGAAAAATAAATATATTTATGATCAGAAGCATTTGGTATCAATCGATATGCTTTAGTCCTAACAAGAAATACATCCACTACTGCAATCATTAATTGATATTCAAAATAATGCACAGGGTTATGAGTAAACCAACGAAGTAATATTAACCCGCCAATATACTGCAAACTTAAAATAAATATATTTGCAACATTTAACCAAACCTGATCTTCCATTCCTTGGATCACAGCACGATAAAGATCAGAAAACCAACCCACAGAAATAATAATAATCATTAGAATTATAGAAAAAGCCGCTTGTGCATAATCAATATTTTCAATTTGCAACCAAGAATGGACGATCCACTTACAACTCAGTATGGCTGTAAAAATAATAAGAATATTTACAATAAAAAATAACACTTCCAAGCTGCGCATAAGCAGTCTAATTTCATAGATACCCGTAGCATTGTTACGGTTAAAAGCTACTTCACGAGAAAAAGTTGGTATTAAACTTAAATCAAATGCCCGAAACCAAGCTTTTAATACAGTAAATAATCCAATCAAGCCAAATGCTGAAATACCCAGATATTTTAAATAAAGAGGAAGAATAATTAAGCCAATTAAAGCTGTGTAAAAAAATCCAATGAAATTGGAAAAAGTATTTTTTTTAAGGCTCATGGAAGTTCTAAAAAACGTCCTATTAATTTTACTGAAAATTAATCTACAATGGCATATAATATTGTTTCTTCCCATAGTTTTGAACAAAATCATCAATATTTATTATTGGAAAACTTGAGTCATCTGATAAACGAAATCCAGGATTTAAATTTTTAGAAAAATCTGCAACACACTTAATATCATTACTACACTCACTAAAAATTTGAGCCATTGCATTTTTTGAATCCATTATGTACAGCATTATTGTTCAAAACTTTTTGAGCTCTTAAGGATTCCTGCGGGTCCTGATCCCACGATAATGATATCATTCATAGTTATTTATCAATAATTTGTTTTAGGGAGTCGGCCAACAAACCAACACATAGTATAACTAAACTCAATAAAGCAGATCCAATTCCAAAAGAAAAAAGCGTTTTCCAATGGGTAAAAATACCTAAGAAAAAGAATAAAAAAGATAATATGAGACAAAAGGCTGCAAATAATACAAATAATTTTAAAGGATTATAATAATTAATGGCTTGTAAAATATATTGTAAAGTTCTTAATGAATCTTTAAATAATCTTACCTTTGTTTGCCCATTACGTTTGTTATATGGAATTTCAATATATTTTACAAATTTTCCTGTCATCATAAATGCTAACGTCATGGAGGTTGTAAAACTAAACGTATTACAGAGTTTGGGTAAAATCGGCAATAGTTTCTCCTTACTAAATACTCTTAATCCGGAGTTAATATCTGGAATTTTTCTCTCCGCACTAAATTCGACGACGAACCGTAAAATTCGACGTAGCGGGTTTTTTAGTAAAGATTCTTGATAATACTTGCCCATTCTTGCTCCTACCACCATATCAAAGCCTTTACTATATTCCTTAAGCAAGGTAGGAACCCTATTAAAAGGATAAGTACAATCCGCATCAGTTATAACAATGGTGTCATATTGAGCCGCAATGATTCCATCTTTGAGTGAACGTCCGTAGCCAATATTATGAGGATGAGAGATAATAGAGACGCCCAAGTCTCTCAATTTCTCTTCCGTTTTATCTGTTGAGCCATCATTAACAACTATAATTTCAAAAATTTCTATTTTAGCACTATAACAAACAGCCTTAATTTCATTAATTGTCTTGCCAATCCCTTCCTCTTCATTATAAGCTGGGATCACAATGGAAATGGGTAATCTCAACTTGTTACTCCTTAAACATATGCTTGGCACCAAAGCCCTAAGCAAAATAAATTAAATAAACGATACCCATTGTCACATACTCCTTTTAGATGTTCAAACCACAATTTTTCAATTTCCCCCATGTTAAACCAATGAGACATCTGAGACCTTGTTGTTATTTCATACGCCATCTCATAAAGTTCATGAGTTAACCAGTATGAAACAGGACAATTAAATCCCTTTTTTGCTTTATGAAATAAAAACTGGGGTAATTGATCTTTATGGCTTTCTTTCAAAATTCGCTTTCCATTGCTGCGATAAATTTTGTAATCAATGGGTAGTTTAGCTGCAAATTCCACTAACCTATGATCTAGAAAGGGCGCTCGCACTTCCAGAGAATGAGACATAGAAGTTTGATCTACTTTAATTAATATATCGTCAACCAACCATGTTTTCATATCAACATACATGGCTTGATCAAGATAATGGCAATTTTCGACATCTTTAAACCATCTGCGGGATAGTTCTCTAACATCATAGTTAAATACTTCGTGTAAATAGGGTCGAAATATAAGTTTCTTATGTTCTTCACTAAAAACTTCTCGCCAACTTAAATGAGCATTTTCAAAATCTAAAAGATTTCCGTATAAAAATTGTTTGATTTTGTAATCAAAACTTACTTTATTAAAAGAGGTGGGGATACGGCGACCCCACCTCATTAATTTATTCTTAAAAAACAAAGGCAGGTGCCGAAAATAGCGATGATATCGATCCGCCTGATAGGTGGCATAACCACCAAATAATTCGTCTCCGCCATCTCCAGACAGGCTCACAGTAATAAATTGCCTTCCAAAAGCACATAAGAAATAAGTTGGGATTAATGAAGTATCAGCAAAAGGCTCATCAAATGAAGAAACAATCTGTGGAATAAGATCACGAATAGTGGGTGTAACAATTCTGGTTTGATGATTTGTCCTTAAATAGTTTGCTGTGAGCTGGCTTAAGGGAAGTTCATTGTAAGATTTTTCTTTAAATCCTATACTGTAAGTGTTGACTGTTCTAGTATGATTTCTAGCCATGTGATTAACGATTGTGGCAGAGTCAATTCCTCCCGATAAAAATGCACCCAGTGGCACATCTGCTATCATTTTTTCTTTAATTGTCTCAGATAACAAACCCATTAATTGATTTTTTGCATCTTCAAAGCTTAGATGCATTTTATTATTAAAGTGACTTGATAATGACCAGTATTCTTTTGTGTTTAATTCATCGGTTTTCAAATTATATTGAAGAATAGACGCCGGCGGTAATTTATAAATGTTCTGAAAAATAGCATCTTCTGTGCGAGTGTAATTAAAACTAAGATAATGACTCAATGCAGTCATAGAAATATTTTTTTCAATAAAAGGATATTTAATTAATCCCTTTAATTCGGAAGCAAATACAATACCATTTTTAAAATTATTCTTAATCGGAGCATAATATAAGGGCTTTTCACCCATGCGATCTCGGACTAAATATAATTGCTGAAGTTTATTATCCCATAGTGCAAATGCAAACATACCCACTAAATGGGGTAGGGAATTTATTTCCCATTTTGCCCAGGCCTGAACCAAGACCTCACTGTCTGACTCTGTATAAAATTGTACACCTTGTTGTCGGAGTGTTTTTCTAAGAGATTTAAAATTATAAATTTCCCCATTAAAACTTAAACAAAATCGACGTGATGTGTCCCACATAGGTTGTTCAGCTCGGCTATTCAAATCGATGATGGAAAGTCGATTATGGCCAATACAACCCGCATTTTCTAACATTTCTATCTTGGTTCCATCTGGCCCTCGATGTATCATGGCTTTTAAGATAGGTTCCAAAAAAGAACTATGATAATAGTCAGGAATGGTACTTATTATACCGGAGATGGCGCACACAATCAGTGATCCTTGTAATAACCTTTATACCCCCCAGACCCCTTTATGCTCTTTTTTAAGGGAGGATAGAGTCATTTTTATTGTGGGTGTAATAAATAAATAGATTTTTATTAAAATAGCAATAAATCGGCGACCAAAGCATAATGGATAAACTTGAATATTTGGGTAAGCAATTATGGTACCTCCTAGCTTTTTCTTGAAATGATCCACCCCACTATTTTGTTTTGATGAGATTCCTTCAAGATCATATTTTTTATAATTGTTATCTGAAGCCCATTCAATGATCCCCCATTGCAAAGCTTCGCCTATACAAAAATGTGAATATTTATTGCGATCAACCGCGCCCCAAAGATAATGAACACCCTCACCGCATCTCATCAAAAAAGCACCGCCACAAATATTGCCCTCATACCGAGCAAGAAAGAGATGTGATTTAACACTGTCACAATCATATTGATTTAATAATAAATGATGCATTGTGTTATGGGCATTGCCCAAGCTAAACCCCTTGCTTTTGCTAACCCTTTCGCAAATGCTATAGAATGCATTAAGATCATCCAAAGAATCCGATTGACTGATCACAACACCCAGTTTTTTAGCGCGTTTAATATCATTACGACATTGTTTTTGAAGGTTCATCCAGAGTTTTTCTTTACCCACAGTTAAATCGATCCATACGGTATAATAGTAAGAATTTATGTTATTAATAGGCTCTATTCTTCTCCATGGGTTAGTAACACATAAAATAAATTGTTTTTTTTTCAGTTGATGTAAAAACTCCTTTTCTATCACCTTATCACTATAATCTAAAGTTACTGGGCCCTTAGGAATCCATGCGATTTTAAAAAATTTCAAATAATATCTTTCTTCTAGTCGTGCTAAAAACACAGGAATACCGCCCTTGAATGCGACCCACCGATAATAATTGATACCACATGAAGACTTTCTGGAGTCACCCCATTGAGCTGACTGAAGTGGATGACCATTTAATTTCGAGAGTATAGTATCCCATTCTTCCGCGGAAAGGTTATCTTTCCATTCATATTGGGATGATTTTAAAAGATCCATCATACATCAACCCCTAAGCAATAAATTTATGCAGATGATGTTAGCAATTGAAACGTGAGTATTGCCACGCGTAAATGATATTGTACTCTTAGACAATACTCACGCTAATTTATATTTTCGCAATAGCTATACCCATTAAGCCTCACTGCCATGGCTTTTTTGTAACCACTCATCTAACAATAGCTGAATTTGCTCAGCAACAATAGGGTTTATATCCGCAAATACCTCTTCCACGAATCCAGACAATAATAATCCCACCGCTTCTTGTCTGCTCACCCCGCGCGAACAAAGGTAAAACAACGCATCTGCATCCAGTTGCCCCACGGTTGCCCCATGTTTACATTGCACATCATCGGCGTAAATCTCTAATTCGGGTCGCGAGCTTGCTTCCGCATCCATTGTTAATAGCAAATGGTGATTGGCTTGGTAGGCCTGAGTTTTTTGTGCCTGCTCTCGTACCAGCACTTTACCGTGAAATGCCGCTTTTGATTGCTCGCGTAATACTCCTTTGTACAACATATTGCTTTTACATTGTGGGGCTTGATGATCCATCTCCACAAAATGTGTGATAGATTGATCCTGCTGGGTTAAGCCATAAAAGCCTCTAGCCTCACACTCCGCATGTTTTTCTTGTAATTTGACGATTAAATCATCACGGACAACCTGTGCTTGCGAAGAGAAATGATAAAAACGACAGCGACTATCTTGTTTTTGCTCTACTTGCGTTAATGCAATATAACATGCAGTAGGATGTGCTTTGTATACTTTGTGATATTCCAGTATCGCGCGTTTACCAGCAACAACGGTATTTACACTATTGCTCCAATAGTGTGAAGCATGATGATGTACATGCTCTTCGATAATGGTTAGTTGCGCATACTCATCTAAAACAATCAAATTGCGTGGGTGTACCATCACCCCTTGCTGATTACTGACCAAGTGCACAATATGCACCGGCACCGACAATTGACATTGCGGCGGCAAATACAAAAACAACCCGTCTGCAAATAACGCCGCATTAATACCCGCAAACGGATGCGACTGAACAGCAACCTCGTGCTGCCAATAAGCTTGTAGCAAGGCAGAATGCTGTAATATGGCATCATGTATACTACAAGCAATAGCATTGCTGGGTAATAAATGGATATCCGATAAATGTGGAACAAAGCACCCATTTATAAACAATAAAAAAATGGCGTCGCTGTCTATGCGCCGTATTTGTCGAATTACGTCACACGTAACTTTGCTAGTATTCTCAGGTACGTGAAACCCCGTCTGGGTAAAAATAGACAAATCCGTCTGCCGCCAACGTTCATCACGTCGTTTAGGCAAGCCCTGTTGTAAAACCGCTGCGCATTGTTGCATGCGGAAATCACGCAGCCACGGCACAGATGTATCGGGTAAAACTTGCAAACTGGCCGCAAGCCAAGCAGGAATAGAGGGCGTGGCTAAGCTCATCAACGTATCTCTCCTGCTTCTAACCAACCATATCCCTTTGCTTCTAATTCTAATGCTAAGCTCTTATCGCCCGATTTTAAAATACGACCATTCACCATCACGTGCACCACATCTGGCACAATATAATCCAACAACCGTTGATAATGGGTCACCACTAATACACTACGCTGAGCATTACGATGACGATTCACGCATTGCGCTACCATTTGCAAAGCGTCAATATCTAGCCCTGAGTCTGTTTCATCTAATATGACGAATCGCGGCTCTAGTAATAACATTTGCAATATTTCGTTACGCTTTTTTTCTCCGCCAGAAAATCCTTCGTTAACAGCGCGTTGTAAAAAAGCTTCGTTTAATCCAACTTCTTGCGCTTTGGCTTTTACTAAAGTTAAAAAATCCGCTGCATCTAAAGGAGATAGGCCGCGCTGTTTACGCACACCATTTAATGCCGTACGCAAAAAATACATATTATTAACACCCGGGAT
Organism: Gammaproteobacteria bacterium RIFCSPHIGHO2_12_FULL_41_20; assembly: GCA_001801575.1. GTDB lineage: Bacteria > Pseudomonadota > Gammaproteobacteria > DSM-16500 > DSM-16500 > 2-12-FULL-41-20. Next base: position 60,936 of record MGYC01000030.1, on the reverse strand, counting down.
TTCAACTGGGTATTGAAAAGCAAGGAATAGCCCTCTGGCAGCACGCTCCTCGGGTGTTAAGGCAAGCAAATCTTCACCATTAAATTCTACATGACCGCCATGTACTTGATACTCGGTACGACCAGCTAAAACATTTGCCAGTGTACTCTTGCCTGAACCATTAGGACCCATAATCGTATGCACTTCGCCCGGCTTAATATGCAAACTTAACCCGCGCAAAATAGTTTTTGCCTGTTGCTTTTCATCTTGAATGGAAACATGTAAACCGTTAATCGACAACATTAGCCCACACTCCCCTCTAAACTCACTTCTAATAATTTTTGTGCTTCCACCGCAAACTCCATCGGTAACTCTTTAAATACTTGTTTACAAAATCCATTCACAATCATCGACACAGCATCTTCTTGACTTAATCCACGTTGACGACAATAAAACAATTGGTCTTCACCAATCTTCGAGGTGCTTGCCTCATGCTCAACATGCGCAGTGGGATTTTTTGCTTCAACAAAAGGAAACGTATGCGCACCACAAGTCGCGCTCAATAATAAAGAATCACACTGGGTAAAATTACGTGCATTCGCTGCGGTAGGTAACATGCGCACCATGCCACGATAGGTGTTTTGCCCATGTCCGGCAGAAATACCTTTAGAAATAATCGTACTACGGGTATTTTTGCCAATATGCAGCATTTTCGTGCCAGTATCTGCTTGTTGGTGATGATGCGTCAACGCTACAGAGTAAAACTCGCCGACAGAGTCATCACCTTGCAAAATCACACTCGGATATTTCCAAGTAATCGCTGATCCAGTTTCAATCTGCGTCCAAGAGATTTTTGACTTCACCCCCCGACATGCCCCACGTTTAGTTACAAAATTAAAAATCCCTCCGCGACCGTTTTCGTCCCCCGGATACCAGTTTTGTACGGTAGAATATTTAATTTGCGCATTATCGAGAGCGACTAACTCAACGACAGCTGCATGCAGCTGATTTTCATCGCGCATTGGTGCAGTGCACCCTTCTAAATAACTAACGTAGCTTCCCTCATCGGCAATAATTAAGGTGCGTTCAAATTGCCCTGTTTTCGCAGAATTAATCCGAAAATACGTAGACAACTCCATTGGACAGCGCACGCCTTTGGGGATATAAACAAAAGACCCATCGCTAAACACCGCTGAATTTAGCGCTGCAAAAAAATTATCGCGATAAGGGACAACGGAACCCAAATATTTCTCCACTAACTCAGGGTGTGTTTGCACTGCTTCAGATAAAGGGCAAAAAATCACTCCCGCTTCTGCTAACTTGGCTTTGAACGTCGTGGCGACTGATACGCTGTCAAATACAGCATCGACGGCTACCCCCGCTAAGCGACCTTGTTCATGCAATGGAATGCCTAACTTCTTGTAAGTTTCTAATAGCTTTGGATCAACATCTTCTAAACTTTTAGGTCCCTCTTTGTTCGCTCGCGGCGCGGAATAATAAATAATACTTTGATAATCAATCGCAGGATATTGAATATGTGCCCATTGCGGTGACGTCATTGTCAACCAATGACGATACGCTTGTAACCGCCATGCCAACATAAATTCAGGCTCTTTTTTCTTTTCCCAAATCGCATGTATTGTCTCTTCGGTTAAGCCGGGCGCTAACGCATCAGACTCAATGGCAGTTACAAAACCGTAAGGGTAACTTTTATTCACAATTTCTTTTAAATAATTATTTGCCATAATCCTCACTCTTTAACTGCAAAGGTGAAGTCATATCCTTGACGGTAAATCGTGCTAAAAATCCTAGCATTAGCTGATTGATGCGCTTCCAATTCTCTTGGATAGTACACGTCATGGTTAGCGCGCACAGTTTATCGCTTTCACAACATAGGGTTAAAGCTACTTCGCCCTCTATCGCGATAATCACTTCCGCTAAGGTAATGTGAGCAGGTGAACGTGCCAAACGGTAACCACCATCAGAACCACGCATAGAAATTAGCAAATTAGCCTCTGCCAATAATTTCAATAGTTTACTAACTGTTGGCAGCCCCAAATGCAAAGCCTCTGCGATGGTTGCTGCACTTTCCACGCCTCCTGTGTGCATGGCCAAATGGCTCATAATTAATGTCGCATAGTCAGTTAATTTACTAATCCGGAGCATGGTCACCTCGTCAAGGCTGCATACAGTACCATATTTGTACTAAATGGGGCAATTTTCTTAAGGAGTTTCGCGCTTTATTAATAGTTGCCTTTGTCTATTTGAAGACCTTTTACTCCCGAGGAGGTGACGCTGAAGCCGGGGCCCCCAATGGCGAGCTTGTGAGCCATGGGGTGGCGCAAGCGTCGGCCGATTTTTACCTACCCTTCCCCGGGAAATACCCCTATCCTTCCTCGTGCCAAGTGATAGAATACCGCAAACACGGATTCTTAGGATGGAACGCATATGCAATATAAAAAACTTGGTAAAGCAGGCATTAGACTCAGCGAAATAGCATTTGGCTCATGGATAACATTCAGCAAACAAATAGGGTTATCCGAAGTAAAAGCGCTTCTTCATGCAGCTTTTGATGAAGGCATAAATTTTTTTGATACGGCTGAAAGTTATGCGCATGGGGAGGCGGAAACTTTATTAGGAAAAGTAGTAAAAGAATTTCGTCGTGAAGATTTAGTGCTATCTACCAAAGTTTTTTGGGGAGGCAATGGGCCGAATGATACCGGCTTATCGCGCAAACATATTTTAGAAGGTACAAAAAACTCGCTAAATCGCTTAGATTTAGATTATGTGGATTTGCTTTTTTGTCACCGCCCCGACTTAGAAACACCCATTGAAGAAACGGTTCTTGCTATGGACTACTTAGTTCGCCAAGGCTATGTGCTTTATTGGGGAACCTCAGAATGGAGTGCAACACAAATTGAAGCCGCTTATCAAATTGCAGAACAATTAAATTGTATCAAACCAACCATGGAACAGCCAAAATACCATTTATTCTTTCGAGAACACATAGAACAAGATTATCTTGCTTTATTTGAAAAGTATGGATTAGGCACAACAACGTGGAGCCCGTTAGCTTCTGGCGTTTTATCCGGCAAATATAACAACGGCATTCCTCATGATAGCCGTCTTGCCAAAGAAGCATGGTTAATTCCCAATGATTTTACCCGTTTAATAGAAAAAACACGTAAACTAACACAGCTAGCCCAAGAAGAATTAAACTGCACGACAGCACAGCTAGCCATCGCTTGGTGTTTAAAGAATCCCCATATTAGTTCTGTAATTACCGGCGCAACAAAATTAGAACAATTACATGAAAACATAGGTGCGCTAGAAGTAAAAGCGCAATTAACTGAAGACATAATGAAAAAAATTGATACTATTTTGCAATGAGCGCAACACATAAAAAATCTACGGTAAAAACACGTTTATCCATTAATGGATTAAAATTAAATATTTATTTCGGCTGGCCTAAAGATGAACGTTTACGCAAGCAATTAATTCACCTGGATATAACGCTTGAGTTTCCACAACCACCGAACGCTTGCAAAACAGATCAATTAGCAGATACATTTTGTTATGCGAAACTAGCAGCAACTATTCGCGAGGAAATTAACCTCCGACACTGCCGTTTAGTTGAACATTTGGCTTACGAAATTTATAACATAATAAAAAATGTCATCTCACAGCCTGTAAAAATAGGCGTTGCAATTACCAAGTATCCTTCGACAGTACCTGATTTGCAGAATGGGGTGACGTTTTACTACGAGGATGGATAAAACGCATGGTAATATTAGGATTAGGATCTAACTTGGGGGATAGGCTTGCGCACTTACGTCAAGCACTACTAGCAATTAAACGCATTTCTAACATAACAGTAGAACAAGTTTCGCCACTTTACATTTCCGATGCTTTACTGCCTGAAAACGCGCCTTCATCCTGGGATCAGCCTTACATTAATTTAGCCTTACGCTGTCATACACCACTTTCTCCTCTGGAACTGCTTACGCATATAAAATCCATAGAACACAGCATAGGTCGTAAACCAGAGAAGCGCCACTGGGGTCCGCGTGTAATAGATATCGATATTCTCGCTTGGGATAGCATGATATATCACGATGATCGTCTTACTTTGCCGCATCGCGACTTATCAATGCGACCATTTGCTTTGTGGCCATTGGCTGATGTTGCCCCAGAATGGATACACCCTACCTATCAACAGTCTGCGGCAGAAATAGTTGCTCTATGGGGATCGCGATTTACCGGTGAAGCCCCACTACATACTCGACAAATTCCGCATCGTATAGACACTTCTCAATTGGTTGGCGTGCTAAATGTCACACCCGATTCTTTCTCCGATGGTGGAAATTATCTCGATATTGAAAAAGCGTTAGAACATGCTCAATGTCTTGTTGCTTCAGGAGCAGAAATTATTGATGTAGGTGCAGAATCAACTCGGCCAAATGCGCATCACCCCTTAAATCATCAAGAGGAATGGCAACGATTAGAACCCATACTCTCGGCATTAAAAGATCCATCATTATTCGCTTTACTACAACCTAAAATTAGTGTGGATACTCGCCATGCAGAAACAGCGAAGAAAGCTATCGCTGCTGGGGTCAATTGGATTAATGATGTAACTGGGTTAACTCATCCCAACATGTGTCAATGTATTGCTGAGTCAAGTGTAGATTGCGTGGTTATGCACCATATCACCGTGCCTGTTGATCCTAAGCAAACCATTCCTCTCCATCAAGATCCTGTCGACTTTTTATATCAATGGGGAAAAAATAAAATCGCCGAATTAGAGCAAGCAGGAATAGCATCAAATAGAGTAGTTTTAGACGTGGGCATTGGTTTTGGTAAAACAGCCTATCAATCCCTCGTGTTGTTAAAACACATTCGCCACTTTAAATCATTAGGAACTCGTCTATTGATTGGGCATTCGCGTAAATCTTTCATGCAATTATTTACGGCGCGCCCTATTGGTGAGCGTGATATTGAAACCATGGCTATTACGCTCTACCTGGCAGATCAAGGGGTAGATTATTTGCGCGTGCATAACGTTGATATGTGCGCACGGGGGCTAAAGGTGGTGAAAGCATTAGCTTGAGAGGATGCTTATGTATACACCTCTGCCACAGTATGGAATGAGCCAAAAATAACTATTCGATCGCCAGGCTGCGCTTTTTGTAAGGCGGCTTGATACGCCATAGAGAGGGTAGTAAAAAAATCGGTCTTTTCTATTAAGCTGGCCTGCTGGAATCCAACTTGTAGCATAGCTAATACAGCTCCGCGTTGATGGGAAATTTGTCCGACATACCATTGATCAATATGCAAAGCGATTTCATATAAGCTAGCCACAAGATCTTTATCACTTAACATAGAGAAAACTGCATGCGTTTTTCCAATACAAGGTAGTTGCATTAACCGCTGCGCTAAAAAAGCTATTGCCGCTGGGTTATGTGATACATCATAAATATGTGTTATTGGCCCAGAAACAATTTCTTGACGTCCAGTCAATTTAGTAGTCATCAATCCTGATTGGATAGCTTGTTGCGGTACTATTAATTGTTGTTGCAACAAAGTAATTGCCATTAACACCGTAGACATATTTTGCGTCGCAAGAATAGAAAATGGCAAAATGTCATAATATGTATCTTGCCACTGCCAAGACCAATGCGTCGTTTCTTCTCGATAACGAAAATCCGTACCTTGAAAAAATAATGGCGCACCGATTTTTTCAGCATAATTCATTAAGGATTTAGGTGGATTAAAATCGCCACATAGAGCGGCTTTATTTTCGCGAAAAATACCCGCTTTTTCCCAACCTATCTCTTCTCGGGTAGATCCTAAATAATCTATATGATCCATAGCCACGGTTGTTACAATAGCAATATCCGCATTGATAATGTTAACAGCATCCAAACGACCGCCTAACCCTACTTCCAATATCCATATATCTAAATTTTGTTGGGTAAAAATAAACAAAGCAGCCAGGGTATGAAACTCAAAAGGAGTAAGAGAAATACTTCCACGCGCAGCTTCAATTTGAAAAAATGCATCACAAATGACTTTGTCTTGTGCGTCCTTTCCTTGAATGCGAATTTGTTCATTAAATTGAAATAAAAATGGGGAAGTAAACGTCCCCACCTTATAACCAGCTGTTAAATAAATGGACTCTAAGCCTTTAACTGTTGAGCCTTTACCATTTGTCCCTCCCACAATAATAACTGGGCAAGCTGGTTGAAGAATGCGCAATTGTTTCGCTACTTTACTCACGCGAGCCAAAGTTAAATCAATCTCAGTGGTATGAATTGAGGAAATAAAAGTCAGCCATTCATTAAGTGTAGAAAATTGCATGGGTATAATAAACCTAGTACAACGATTCACTGAATTTGTCCTCCTAGCGCTCAGATTGCAAGTATTTTAAACCTAGAAACGGCAGTTGGGTGCGAATTCCTGGCTTAATCGTGATCAAATTTAATGATGGAACCTAGATCAAACACTGTGAACTACTTTAGTTAACCCTGTGGATAACCTATTGAAAGAAAATATTCCTCATTTTTATCAACACCCTTACTTATAAGAAAGCACCATATCCAAAAGTTTTCCACAGGATATAAATAACGCAAGTTATTGAATATTAATTATTTTTCAAAGTATTCCACAAAAAAGCCCTTGTGTAATAACAGCAATCAAAAATAAAAAGATAATTTAATGTTATATTGAAAATAAATGACAACTAGTGTTAGTCACACATAGAAATTCCCGGTTTTTAGTTTACATGTTAACGATAAAAGGCGATTTTAAGGCTAAATTAATCGCTTCTTGTTTAAACCATTTTGTATATTTTCTTACCGATCTTGTTATTTCTAACATCTCTTTAGTTGACTAGTGGTTTATCAAGTTTACGTGTCTACTGAAGCAGGGCTAGATCACTTCTTGGGTTAAACGCTTTTCCGTCCACGCTCGATAGGTTTCTTCAAATCTCATTTTCCGAATCTCCTGTAGCAATTCCGTCCGTTTCATCTACTGGTGACCTCCGTTTCTTGAGTTCACTCAATAGCTTATAAAACCGGACAAATCATGTGCTACAAATCCGGACAAATCATGTGTCAGCTACACATAAATAACAACTAGTTGACATCCGTTCGCGTCTTTTTTAAGATAACCATCTATTTTATATAAAACATTTTTAGAGTTTTTAATCATGAAAAGAACATTTCAACCAAGTAACATTAAAAGAAAAAGAACTCACGGGTTTCGTGCAAGAATGGCTACCAAAAATGGCCGTATAGTATTAAGTCGACGTCGCGCTAAAGGTCGAGCACGGCTTGCAGTATAAGTTGCAACATTATCAACGACTTAAAAAAAATAAAGATTTTCAATCGGTACTGAGCAACTCTAAGAAAGTTAGTTGTGAGAATTTAGTAGCGATTTACCAAGAAAATGATAAACTTACAACCAGGCTTGGTGTTGCTATAAGTAAACGTGTAGCCAGACAAGCGATTCTTAGAAATAGGATAAAACGTATTATCCGCGAAAGTTTTCGTTTGAACCAATCTCTGCTGCCTGCTATGGATGTGGTAGTTATTGTTAGGTCTGGAGAGGGAATTAAGGATAAAAAAAAACTACGAGAAATTATCGATAAATTATGGAAAAAATTAATCGCTCTATCACAGTAATTCTAATTTTTTTTATTCAATCTTATCAATGGATGTTACGACCTTTAATAGGGCAACATTGCCGGTTTTATCCTTCTTGTTCTTCTTATGCGATTGAAGCGATTGAACGTCAGGGATGGATAAAAGGGATTTTTCTTATTATATATCGATTATCTCGTTGCCATCCCTGGTGCAAAGGTGGTTCTGACCCAGTTCCGAAAAAATAAAGGTGTTTTTATTATCCTCAATCTTAGGGTCTGTTTCTCTGTACAGGACAAAAACTGAATTGCCGTGCCTTGCAAAAAGCGCAGGGCGCGCAAGGACGCTACTTCAACGGGAATTCCTGATAAAAGATACTCATATAGATCGGAATTTTAATAAAAGAGATAATTATGATTGATACCATACTAGATTATTTACGTATAGCGCTCTATGTTGTTCTTGCTTTTCTTGGTGTTATTTTGTACCAAGCCTGGAGTCTGGATCATCCTAAGCAAGATATTCCGCAAGCAAAAATAGAAACCACTTTTACAATGCCTTCTACTTATGTTCCTGAGGTAAAATCCATAGCTGAACCAACCATTTCTTCTCCTTCATTACCTACCGCTTCCACGGGAAAATTAATTCATGTTACAACGGATACGCTAAATGTTACCTTGGATACCCATGGTGGGGATATTGTTGGGTTAAAATTATTAAAATATCCAGAACGACTCGATTCCAATACGCCTTTTATCTTATTAAATGATGAAGCAAAAACTCAATATATAGCCGAAAGTGGTTTATTAAGCAAAATAGGCCCTGATACCTCTAAAGGACAAGCTATTTACACAACCAAACAAACAGAATATGCCTTGTCTAATAATGAAAATACTTTATTAGTTACTTTGTATTGGCAAGATAATCAAGGATTGAAGATAACCAAAACCTTCACTTTCACACGTAATAGTTATGAAATAAATGTAGCGTATAATGTAGATAATCAAACTAAGCAAAGCTGGCAAGGACATTTATACACGCAATTAATGCGTACCAATGCTCCTAGTGAACATGCACAAGGGTTAGCTAATCTTTCTACTTATTTTGGTGCGGCAATTTCTAGTCCCCAAAAGCCATTCCAGAAAATAACCTTTAAAGATATGCAAGAAAGTAGCGTGAATCAAGTTATAAAAGGTGGTTGGGCTGCTATGGTTCAACATTATTTTATTAGCGCATGGATTCCGCATAAAGATACTACGTTGGATTATTACTCTAAAGTAACAACAAATGGATTATATACAATAGGTATGATAGGGCCGGAATTAATAGCAACTCCGGGTAGCTCCATTACTACGCAAGCGACTTTATACAGTGGGCCGGCACTCACTGATAAATTAAAACAAGCGGCGCCAGGCTTACAATTAACCATTGATTACGGCATATTTTGGTTTATTTCTGGCATTTTATTTTGGATGATGCAGAAAATTTATGATTTAGTAGGTAATTGGGGTTGGTCTATTATTTTTGTCACCATTATTATCAAGTTACTGTTTTATCATCTTTCTTCCAAAAGCTATCGGTCTATGAGTGCAATGAAAAAATTGCAACCGCGCATTGAAGCGTTAAAAGAGCGGTATAAAGACGATAAACAAAAATTTACCCAAGCCACATTAGATTTATATCGCCAAGAAAAAGTAAACCCAATGAGCGGGTGTTTGCCTATTCTTATTCAAATCCCCGTATTTATTGCCCTGTATTGGGTCTTAGTGGAAAGCGTACAATTACGTCAAGCACCCTTTATGTTGTGGATACAAGATCTATCACTAAAAGATCCTTATTATATTTTGCCGTTGTTAATGGGCGTTTCTATGTATTTACAACAACGCTTAAACCCACCGCCACCAGATCCATTGCAAGCCAAAGTGATGATGTTTATGCCGGTGATCTTTACTGTGTTATTTTTAAATTTCCCATCGGGATTAATGTTATATTGGTTTGTAAATAATACGCTTTCCTTCTTACAACAATGGTATATCATGCATAAAATGGATAAAGAGGAAAGAGTAAAGAAAGCCAAAGGGTAAGTTTCGTGTTACCGCACGAAAATAAAGTGATGATTGATACCATTGTTGCACAAGCAACTCCGCCTGGTTATGGTGGGGTGTCCATTGTGCGTATTTCTGGTCCTTTCGTCTTGCCTATCATGAAAGCCATTGTTAAACGTGAGTTATCTCCACGTGTAGCGAGCGCTACGGTTTTTTATGATGAGGAAAATGCCATTATTGACGAAGGCATAGCGATTTACTTCCCACATCCACACTCTTTTACCGGCGAAGATGTGTTAGAGCTACAAGGGCATGGCGGACCGGTGGTGGTAGATTTGTTGTTACAACGCTGTTTATCCTTAGGTGCGCGTTTAGCTAGGCCAGGGGAATTTTCAGAGCGTGCATTTCTAAATGGCAAAATGGATTTAACTCAAGCAGAAGCAGTCGCGGACCTCATTCACGCCTCTTCACAGCAAGCGGCCAAATTGGCAATGCGTTCTTTACAAGGCGAGTTTTCTAAGAAAATTCAAACCTTGGTAGAAGCCATCATTTATTTGCGTATGTATGTAGAAGCCAGTATTGATTTTGCCGAAGAAGAAATTGATTTTTTAGCCGATGAAAAAATCCATAACCAATTATTACAGATTATTACGCACGTAACTGATATTCAAACTAAAGCACAACAGGGGTGTTTATTAAAAGAAGGATTAACCGTAGCGATTATCGGCGAACCAAATGTGGGTAAATCCAGCTTGCTAAATTGGTTGAGCGGGCAAGAAACGGCTATTGTTACAGATATTCCCGGCACGACGCGAGATTTATTGCGGGAAACTATTTTAATGGATGGATTACCTATTCATATTGTAGATACTGCGGGATTACGTGATGGCGCAGACACTGTTGAACAAGAAGGCATTCGTCGTGCACAACAAGCAATGCAGAAGGCAGATTTGATTTTATATGTTATGGATGCGAGAGCTGGACATGAAGCCTCGTTATTACGAGGCGCGATTTATGTGACAGGGCAATACAAAATAACGGAAGATTTAGCAAAGAAAGTCATATTAATTCGCAACAAAATTGATTTGCTTAACGAATCACCATCCGTAAAAAAAGACGGTATAATTACCGTGTCTTTATCTGTGAAGGAACAACAAGGTCTCGATTTATTACGTTCTTGTATTACTCAATATGCAGGGTTAGACGCGGAGAGAGTGGAAGGCATGTTTCTTGCTCGTCGTCGCCATCTGAATGCTTTAGCGCGCGCTAAGACGGCATTAGAAACCGGCTATCAACAACTACAACATCAAGCGGGAGAGTTATTAGCAGAGGAATTACGTCAGGCGCAACAAGCGCTTAATGAAATTACCGGTGAATTTACTAGCAATGATTTATTAACGCGGATTTTCTCCAGTTTTTGCATAGGAAAATGAAATAATTAATTAAGAGGGCATAGAGGTTCGATGTGTTTCTGTTCTAATCGCTTCTTGCATCTTTTTTTGGGCATGCGAATATTTTTTTTGTAATGACCTGTTTGATGACCAGAAATTCGTCTTTAGATGTTTGTCTGTAAGCAAGGCACTTAATTTGGTTTCTTTTAGAGCCAATGCATGTCTATTTAAATATAATTCCCAAGCGTCTTTATTATGCGCGGCTAAATTATTTAAAATAGGCCGATACCAACGTAATGCGGCTTGAAAGGCAGATTTTCTTGAGTGTGTAGACGAAAGGGTAGTCTGATAGGCTGTATTAGCATAGTTAAGCAGTTGATCTATAATAAAAGGATAACGAAAACATTCATCCAAGCAGCGTAAATAATTCTGGCGCTCTGTTTCTGTTGCTGCCCACGTGCTTTTGGTAAGTATTTCAAAGAAAGCGAAACAAAATTTTATAAAATCGTCATGTCTTAGTAATAGAATGATTAACTCTGGTTTCTTTAAAACTAGCGCAGCTAGAAAACGAGTGGCAGGTGCCTCTGATGGATCAAGGAATTTTTCAAGCTGTTGCTGCGATTCCAAGTGGTTTTGTTGTGCGGCACGATGAAACCAGTAAATAGCACTTTTTGCATTTTTCTCTATATCATAACCATTGAGATAGATTAATCCTAAATGATAATAGGCTTCTACACGGTTTTGCATTGCAGCTAAGCCAAGCCAATAGCGTGCTTTTCTATAGCTATGGTAAGGGTTTTGTTGGTCGAAATAGAGTAGACCTAAACGCAGCGGGTCCTTGTTGGTGTGCTGTTGGACACGCGCTGTTGAGGAGGGGGCCGGTTTTTTATTTGGCTCCATTTTTTCTTGTTTTTCTAATTTGGCTAATTGTTCATCGAAAGGAAAGTGTGATCTCATGATAATATCCGAGCTGTTGTTGTGGAGATATCGCGAGCCGCTTTGCTAATATTTGACACGCCTGTTGTGTAAACTAGCATTTTTCTGCAAAATAGTAAAAATAATGGACATATTGTGGTTTGTTAATGTAAATAACATTTGTTTTTGAGGCAATAGGATAGGCTAATGGTTGATTTAAAGGCTCAATTTGATGTGATTGTCGTAGGGGGCGGCCATGCCGGGACAGAAGCGGCATTGGTAGCTGCCCGTATGGGTGCGCAGACTTTACTTCTGACCCACAATATAGAAACCTTGGGGCAAATGTCATGTAATCCGGCAATTGGTGGCATAGGCAAAGGACATTTAGTCAAAGAGATAGACGCACTTGGCGGGATCATGGCCAAAGCCATTGATCGCGCGGGGATCCAGTTTCGCATTCTCAATGCTAGCAAAGGCCCCGCTGTGCGTGCGACCCGAGCTCAAGCAGATCGCCTGCTATATAAGCAAGCCATTCGTCATGCTTTAGAAACCCAACCTAATTTACGCTTATTCCAACAAGCTGTGCAGGATATTTTGCTTGAACAAATGCGAGTAGTGGGTGTGGTCACACAAATGGGGCTAACATTTAAAGCCAAAACGGTGATTCTCACTGCTGGTACGTTTCTGGCCGGAAAAATGCATATTGGACTCAACAATTACGCAGGCGGGCGGGCGGGTGACCCTCCTGCTGTGGCATTAGCGCACTGTTTGCGGGAATTACCATTACGGGTAGGACGCTTAAAAACTGGCACCCCTCCACGCATTGATAGCCGTAGTGTAGATTTTACGGTAATGGAGCGGCAAGAGGGCGATAGTCCGACGCCGATATTTTCTTTTATGGGCCGGCGTGAAGAGCATCCAACGCAGATCCCGTGTTTCATTACGCATACCAATACAACTACCCACGATATTATTCGCGGTAGCTTAATGCAGTCGCCTATGTATGCTGGGATGATTGCAGGGGTGGGCCCACGTTATTGCCCGTCCATTGAAGATAAGATTGTGCGTTTCGCAGATAAAACATCCCATCAAATTTTTGTGGAGCCAGAAGGGTTAACCACACACGAATTATATCCAAATGGAATTTCAACAAGTTTACCGTTTGCTACACAAGTAGCATTTGTACGTTCGATGCGTGGTTTTGAGCAAGCACATATAACGCGACCAGGCTATGCCATTGAATATGATTTTTTTGATCCGCGAGATTTAAAGCCTTCATTAGAAACCAAATGCATCGCCGGCTTATTTTTTGCCGGGCAAATCAATGGGACAACGGGATACGAAGAGGCTGCTGCACAAGGCATTTTGGCTGGGATTAATGCGGCACGACAGGTACAAGAACAAGAGCCGTGGGTGCCGCGTCGTGATGAAGCCTATATTGGGGTATTGGTCGATGATTTGGTGACAAAGGGAACGCAAGAGCCATATCGTATGTTTACTAGCCGGGCTGAGTATCGGTTATTACTACGCGAAGACAATGCTGATTTACGTTTAACTCCCAAGGCGCAAGAGCTAGGGTTAATTGATAATGCGCGTTGGCAAGCTTTTTCGGAGAAGCAAGCAGCGCTTATGCGAGCTGAGGAGGCATTGCATAGCACATTGATTCATCCTAAGACGCCTGCCGGAGATAAATTAGAGGCCATGCTAGGACAAACTTTATCGCGAGAATATCACTTAATAGACCTCTTACGACGACCTGAAGTGAGTTATCAAGATTTAGTAGCGATCACAGACGGTGACTTAGAAGTATTCGCAGAAGATGTAACTGAGCAAGTTACCATTCGGACCAAATATGCGGGATATATTCAGCGACAAGAACAAGAGATAGCTAAACAATTACGTTATGAAACGTTATCGATGCCAGAGAGTTTGGATTATGACTTGGTGGTTGGGTTATCTACAGAGGTAAAACAGAAACTTGCTATGGCTAAGCCGCAAACCTTGGGCATGGCTTCACGTATTCCTGGGGTGACACCGGCAGCTATCTCGTTGCTGTTGGTGCATATGCGGCGGCGGTGAAAAGGCAATGATGTTTTTTCACAAGGCTGTATTTTTTCCCCCTCTCCCCCACGTTTGTTGTGGGGGAGAGGGTCAGAGAGGGGGTTACCTTGAACAACCATGCTTGTTTATCGACAGCATTGCAAGAAAACAACCTTATTCTCACTGCGCAAATGCAGCAACAATTGGAGCACTATCTTGCGTTGCTGCAAAAGTGGAACAAAGTGTTCAATCTAACGGCTATTTGTGACCCGCGCGAGATGGTATATCTGCATATTATCGACAGCTTAGTTATTAGTCCTTATCTGCATGGCTCGCGGATGTTAGACGTAGGCAGCGGAGCTGGCTTGCCAGGGTTGCCATTGGCTATTTTGCATCCAGAGCAGCAATGGACCTTACTGGATAAGAGTAACAAAAAGACGCGGTTTCTGACGCAAGCGGTGATTGAATTGGATTTACCCAATGTCACCGTACATAATGCCCGTTGTGAAGAATTTCATTCTGAGGCGGGTTTTGATAGCATCGTCTCTCGGGCATGGAGTGATTTATCGACAATGTTAGCAACGATAGAGCATGTTATTGCCCCAACAGGTGTTTTTATTGCGATGAAAAGCGCGCAGGTGGCTACAGAAATAGCCTTACTTTCTCCGCGGTTTTCAGTGCAGGCAGTACAGCCGTTACAGATCAAGGGAATGGCCGTAGAACGGTATGTGGTTATTTTAAAGGTGAAGTAATAAAAGGATAAAACCATGGCAAAGATTGTTGCGATTGTTAATCAAAAAGGGGGTGTAGGGAAAACGACAACCTCGATTAATCTTGCTGCTTCTTTTGCTAGTATGAAACGCCGGGTGTTATTAATCGACCTTGATCCACAGGGTAATGCAACCGTAGGCAGTGGCGTGAGCAAAGAACAAATTACTTATACAGTTAGCGATGCTTTACTCCATGCAGCGAATATACAAGAAGCTATTATTAAATTAGCCGCTAATTACGCTGTGTTGCCAACAAATAATGAGCTTATTGTTGCTGAAGTACAGTTGCTACAAGAGCCACAACGCGAATTACGCTTAAAAAACCTAATAGAACCGATTGTATCTCAATATGACTATGTTTTAATTGATTGCCCCCCTTCTTTGAATATTTTAACGGTGAATGCGTTGGTAGCGGCTGATTCTGTATTAATTCCTATTCAATGTGAATATTTTGCTTTAGAAGGACTGAGTGCGTTACTCAATACGATTGAACAAGTGCAAGCTACGATTAATCCCGCGTTGTGTATCGAAGGGTTATTGCGCACTATGTACGACGGACGCAATCGTTTGGCCCTCGATGTATCTGCGCAATTGTTGGCGCACTTTCCTAAGCGGGTTTATCGCACCGTGATTCCACGCAATGTACGCTTGGCGGAAGCGCCTAGTCATGGGCTGCCCGTGATACAATACGATGAGAAGTCGCAAGGAGCGATTGCCTATTTGGCCTTAGCAGGAGAAATGCTGCGCAGGGAGGAAGAATTACAGGCGCCAGAGAGGGCGGGGGTAGCGTGAGAGCGTATATAAGGTAAAGAAATCTATGCCAAGCGATGAAACATTATTTGGGTCTGTTGACAATCTAAATTGTCAACAGATCCTACATTCCCCATTAGGCAAAAAAAACGAGTATATATCTCATTATCAACCGGATTTATTGTTTCCTATCGAACGTCAAGCACAACGTCAGCAACTAGGCATAACGGCTAACGCCTTGCCATTTCAAGGGAACGACGTGTGGAATGCCTATGAACTGTCATGGTTAAATACTCAAGGGAAACCCATGATTGCCATGGCCGAGTTTATTTTTCCCTGTACGTCTTCTCATCTAATTGAATCTAAGTCTTTTAAGCTATATCTCAATTCATTTAATAACACCCAGTTTGACTCCATGGAAGCAGTACAAGCGATATTAGTCCGTGACCTTACCAAAGCGACGGGCACAGCAGTGTTTGTACAGATACAAACATTAGCTAACGTTTGTATGGAGTTACAGCGCAGTTTTTCAGGTATTTGCTTAGATGAATTAGCGGTGACTTGTGATACTTATTCTGTAACGCCCGCGTATTTGCAAACAGAAAATCAGCTAGTGACAGAAAGCCTGTATTCAGATTTATTGAAATCAAATTGCCCGGTTACCGGACAGCCTGATTGGGCGAGTGTGCAGATAGCATATACAGGAAAGCAAATTCAGCATGCAGGATTATTAAAATACATTGTATCTTATCGTAACCACCAAGAATTTCATGAACAATGCGTAGAAACTATCTTTTGTGATATTCAGCGCTATTGTCAGCCAGAGAAATTATGTGTTTTTGCACGATATATGCGCCGCGGTGGCTTAGATATTAATCCTTATCGCGCTAATTACCCGGTAAAGTTAGTTAACCAACGGTTGTGGCGACAATAATATGCCTAAGCATGTGGAAAAAAACACGACGCATTTTGGTTATCAACAAGTTCCTGTTACGGAAAAAGAACAAAAGGTCGCGGATGTTTTTCGCTCCGTCGCCGATAAGTATGACATTATGAATGATTGCATGTCGCTAGGCTTACATCGACTTTGGAAACGGTTTACCATTGCAAAAAGTGGTGTGCGCCAAGGGCAGCGTATCCTGGATGTGGCTTCGGGTAGCGGCGATTTAGCCCAATTATTTGCTAAATGTGTTGGACCGCAAGGGCGAGTGGTCGCTACAGATATTAATGAAAAAATGCTGAGTCGTGGCCGTGATCGATTAATCGATCACGGGATTGTTGGAAATACAGTGTATGTGCAAGCAGATGCAGAGCGACTACCATTTCAGGGTAATTATTTTGACTGTATTACTATTGCCTTTGGATTGCGTAATGTGACAGATCAAGCTGCGGCGTTACGGTCTATGTATCGCGTATTAAAGCCAGGGGGTAAATTGCTGGTTTTAGAGTTTTCTCACCCTGATTTTCCTGCTTTACGAACCATATACGATTTTTATTCATTTAATGTTATCCCGAAGCTAGGTGAACTAATTTGCCAAGATCGGGACAGTTATCAATATCTAGTGGAATCCATACGCATGCACCCTGATCAAAAGACCTTGCAAACAAACATGTGTGAATGCGGGTTTGATGAGGTAACCTATTTTAATTTAGCCGGTGGGATAGTAGCCTTGCATCAGGGATATAAATATTAAACAAACCCTAGTTATGCTGGCAAAAGAATGATGAGGGTACAGGGTGAAAAACGCATTATTACAACTTATTCAAACAGCATTAAATACCTATCTTCACTTGGATCCAGAATCGCCTCTACGCTTACAGGGGTTAGATGGGAAAGTTGCGACGATAGAGTTTTTGCCATTTCATTTGCGGTTTCAGTGTGTGTTTGCTGATGCAAAAATACGTATTCAAACTGACGAACTCTTAGTCAGCGATGTTATAATCTGCGGAACACCTTTGCAATTGTTAGGCATGATGATAGCAGAGGATAAACGGCGTTTTTTTGCTGAAGATATCCGCATTGAAGGTGACGCAGAGTTAGGGCAACACATAGTTGATGTTTTTGATCACTTAGATATTGATTGGGAAGAGTACTTGGCAAAAATCGTGGGAGATATTCCTGCGCACCAGATTGGTTGTTGGGGACGACGAATGGTTAATTGGGTGCAGCAAACACAGCAAATACTTATGCAAGACACAACTGAATATGTACAAGAAGAGATCGCATTCTCTCCTCCTCGAGAAGCCATAGCAGAGTTTTTTCATGAGGTAGATACGTTACGCATGGACGTGGATAGATTGGCTGCAAAAGTGCAGGCATTAAAGGAGTAGAAACAGTGAAATTCGTGACGCGGTTATTACGCTTAATCCGTATTAATTATGTGATAGTGCGTTATAATTTAGACGAAATTCTTTTTACTACGCCGTGGTTTTATCCATTGCGTTTCTTAAGTTATTTCAACCCCTGGTATTGGTTATTACGCAATAAATTAACCCGAGGCGAACGCTTACGGCGAGCGCTGGAAGATCTAGGGCCTATTTTTGTTAAGGCCGGACAGCTGCTGTCGACGCGACGTGATTTTTTGCCAGAAGATATCGCGGATGAATTATCTAAACTTCAAGATCGTGTTCCGCCTTTTCCGGGAAAACAAGCCAGGCAAATTATTGAAACGGCATTAGGCTGCCCAATCGAAAATGTATTTAGTGAACTGCAAATAGAGGCATTGGCTTCCGCATCCATTGCACAAGTGCACGCTGCGGTATTAAAGAATGGAAAGTCGGCAGTAGTTAAAGTATTACGGCCGGGAATTAAGACTATTATTGATCGTGATTTGGATTTGCTGGCGGTGTTTGCAGGCTTAGCTGAGCGTTATTGGCGTCAAGCACGAGGGTTAAAGCCTAGGGAATTAGTCACAGAAATAGCGCAAACTTTACATGATGAATTAGATTTAATGCGTGAAGGTGCCAATGCAACACAATTGCGCCGGAATTTTGCTGGGTCAGAAAAATTATATGTCCCAGAAATATATTGGCCTTATTGTCGATCCAATATATTGGTGATGGAACGCATAGAAGGGATACCTATTCATAATGTTGAAGAGTTAAAGCGCACGGGTGTGAACTTAAAAAAATTAGCAGAGACGGGAATAGAAGTGTTTTTCACGCAAATTTTTCGCGATAGTTATTTTCATGCGGATCTCCATCCTGGTAATATTTTTGTTTCACTAAAAGACCTAGAAAACCCGCAATATATTGTTGTTGATTTTGGTATTGTTGGTTCATTGACAGCCATGGATCAACGTTATATTGCTGAGAATATGCTAGCGTTTTTTAAGAGAGATTATCAGCGTGTTGCAGAGTTGCATGTTGCCTCAGGTTGGTTACCGCCAGATACGCGGATTGATCAGTTTGAAGGAGCGATTCGTGGCGTATCAGAGCCGATTTTCGATAGGCCATTGAAAGATATTTCTTTTGGGCAACTATTATTACATCTATTTCAAGTGGCGCGCCGTTTTCATATTAATATTCAACCACAGCTTATTCTGTTACAGAAAACATTATTAAGCATAGAGGGGTTAAGCCGTAATTTGTCTCCGGATTTAGATTTATGGGGCTCTGCGGCACCACACTTAGAGCGTTGGTTAAAACGACAAGTCGGATTGCGCGGATTTTTACGCCGTGTTCGCGATAATTTACCTTTATGGTCTGAACAAATACCCGACTTTCCTAGTCTTGTGTATGAGGTTTTTCATGAGACACGACAAGAGCAAGAGACGAATCGATTTGCTAGAACAAAAGGCGTTACGAAGGAAGAAGGCAAGCCGCATAATAATGGTATGCGTTATTTTCTATGTGGCGTTGGCTGTACATTAATCTTTAGCGGTGCGGTTTTTTCATTGTTAATGCATGTGGATATACGTAGCGTTATCGCAACCATAGGAACGGGCCTTGGGTTGTTATTAGTAGCGAATGTGATGTAGAGTCACACCCGTGAATAGCGTGTTAATGCCGTGACAATTTTGTCTTCTATTTGTTTATACTGCCACATGGAGATAGCTTTTGTATTTATCATAATGACAAAAGCCAGCGGCTCTTTATCTGCACTGATTGCATATCCAGCCAAGGCAAGCACCCCTTTCATGGAGCCGGTTTTAGCGCGTACTTTCCTAGCGATATTACTCATGCGATGTTTCAAGGTGCCATCTACGCCAGAAATAGGTAGAGCAGTGAGAAAATCATCGTTGCTAGGATAATGATGATAAGAAAAATCCAGTACTTGCATCATTTGGCTAGGGGATAAACGATTGTCCCGCGAGAGTCCAGAGCCATCGATAACACGGGCACCATAAGGGTCCATGCTACAGCGACGAGTTAATATTTGTATTACTGCACGGCTACCATTTTCCCAGCTGCCTGGTCGGCTAGTAGAAATCTGCCCCATTTTTTTAAATAAAGAGCCGGCTATTATATTATCTGATTTTTTTAGCATTTCTGTAATGAGTAGCTTTAATGGCTTAGATTGATGTGTTGCGACAACAGAAAGATGCGATGGTGCGATACCAGGTTGAATGCGTCCATATACCTGGATACTCATCTGCCGTAATAGGTCGCGAAATAAGGAAAGGTTATAGCCTTCAATATCCTCTAGTACATAACTGATACCCCAGGCATATTGCCCTTTAGGCATGCAGCCATTGAGCGAGATAGCACTATTTGTTTCTGTGCCAACGTGTAACGCACATGGCCGAGCGCTAGCGGTGGTTGTGCGGTTAATTAGCCGGGGGTAGTAATAGCGTGGCGAAGTGCGAATCTGTGCTGGCGCACCTTTAGTTTTAGCTGGCGCAACTTGTAAGGAAATACAATTATGGTTAATGATGCTGGCACTAATTGGCGCTGCGTAACAGTATTTTTTGTCATCCCATAACCAACCAGGGCCGCGTGTGGCTTGATCGTAAGCACTGTTATCAATATAGACATTGCCGCTAATGGCATGGATTTGTTGAGCTTTTAAACTCACCATGAGATCAGTAAGATCATAGTAGGTTAAAGATGGATCACCAGTTTGTATAATGTATAAATTACCCTGCAATACGCCATTGTTGATAGACTTTGCGTCGGTTAATAATTGCGTTGAGAAGCGGTATTCTGGCCCTAGGTACAAGAGCGCAGCCTCCGCAGTAAAAATTTTTAATATGCTGGCGGGAACAAACTGTTGATAAACATTTTTCGCAAATAAATAGTCATTTTGCCGCATGGATTTTACGTAGATACCAATATTTACATTGTAGCGTAAGGGTTGAAGGATGCGGTTTATTTCATTAGTAAGTTGCTGGGTACCATAAATAATAGCTTTTCCTCTGCGCGCAGAGGAAAAGCTGGGGGCTGCAATTGGTGTTAAAGCGAGCGTGGCTGGAGAGGTTTTCTTGGTAAAATGATAAACGGAATGCGTTTTGTGTTTTGTTGTTTTAACACGAGATTTTTTTTTGGCAAATGTTTGTGGCGAAAATCCGCAGATTATAAGACATATACAAATAAAAATGGATAGCAATCTCATGTCGTTTCTCTGTCAAATCCATAGCGTTTTAGCATATTTTCAATCTCTTGCAATCGATCATTTTAAATACCTATGTACACGACAAAAATAAAAAATCTATAACTCTGTCATCCTGAACCCTTCGCTTCGCTCTAGGGTAAACTCCGTGAAGGATCTATTTAATCAACTAGATAGATCTTTCGCAGAGTTTACCCTAGAGCGAAGCGAAGGGTTCAGGATGACATAAAGTTATTTTTGCCGTGTACATAGTTACACACTTAAAAGTGAAACGTTTCAGGTATAGACTATGATACAATGTTTAGTTTACATGATGAATATACCTAAGAGTAATATTGAGGCCAAGCCATGTGGCATTATTTTAAACCCTCTTATTTTATTAGTGAAATAGATAAGTTTTTGCAAGGATTCAGAAAAAATCATCCGCAACTTTCATTATCACAACGTAAAGAGCAAGAAAAACACCTGTGCATAGAGGCATTAAGAGACAAAAAAGAGCCGACTCAACATCGCGCTCCGCGGCATTTTTTGCGAAGACGAAGGAGCACAATGTCGGACACATGAATACACTTATTAAGAAGTTAATGCCTTTTTTATTTATTGGCATAGCTATGGTTGCTTTTACTGTGGGTTTTATTGTACTGGCCTATCTGTTTGTTTTTGGTGCGGCAGTGGGCGTAATTTTGTTTTTATTGGAATGGATACGCGCAAAGCTGACAGCTAAACATACAATACCTACGCATAGACATCCCCATTTGCATGCGCAGAAGAAAGGTCGCGTAATTGATACGGATGACTGGAAAGAATTGTAAACAGACCCTATCCTAATGCTTGAGCCAAATCATGCTTCAAATCATCTACTGCTTCAATGCCGACTGATAGTCGAATTAACCCATCGGTGATGCCTAAGGCTTGTCGTTGTACCGGGGGGATACTGGCGTGCGTCATGATAGCAGGGTGTTCTATTAAGCTTTCTACCCCGCCTAGGCTTTCTGCTAAAGCAAAAACTTGGCAGCGTTCTAACATGGCTACGGCTTGGGTTATGGTACCTTTTAGTTCAACTGTAATCATGCCGCCAAAAGCAGACATTTGTTGTTTGGCTAATGTGTGCTGAGGGTGACTGGGCAAGCCAGGATAAATAACCTTAGCCACTTGGGGATGTGTAGATAACCAGCCAGCAATTTCTAAGGCATTATGGCTATGACGTTCCATGCGTATGGCCAATGTTTTTAACCCACGGAGTGCTAAAAAGCTATCAAACGGGCCCGCAATGGCTCCTACTGAATTTTGTAAAAAAGCCATTTGCTCGATTAAATGAGGATGGTTACCAACAATAGCAATACCTCCTATCATGTCTGAATGGCCGTTGAGGTATTTAGTCGCGGAATGAACGACAATATTAAAGCCATATTCCAGTGGGCGTTGGATACAAGGGGTGGCAAAGGTATTATCTGCTACAGCGATTAATTTATGTTGATGCGCAAATTTAGCAATAGCAGCTAAATCTACTAGCTTCAGCATGGGATTCGTTGGTGTTTCTACCCAAATCATCCGTGTTGTCGGGCGTAATGCGGCTTGTAACTGTTGAGGTGAAGATAAATCAACAAAGGACACATCCAACCCTGCTGACCGTTTGCGCACTTTATCAAATAACCGAAACGTGCCTCCGTACACATCATCACAAACAATTACGTGATCTCCTGGGCTTAGCAATTCTAGGGTTGTGGCAATAGCTGCCATGCCTGAGGCAAAAGCAAAACCTTGTTGCCCTGACTCTAAGTCTGCAACGCAGGCCTCGTAAGCAAAACGTGTAGGGTTACGGGTACGTGAGTACTCATATCCCTTATGTTTGCCCGGACTTTCTTGTACATACGTGGAGGTAGCATATATCGGGGTCATAATGGCACCCGTTGCTGGATCCGGAGTTTGTCCTGCATGGATAACACGAGTGGCAAGATGTTGTTTAGACTGATTAGCCATGGTGGCTCTCGGCTGTTTCTTTTAGAAAGCCTTTTTCTTGCATCCAGCGATCATCAACAAACTTAGAAAGATAATTACGAATTCCATCTGGGAGGATGACGAGACATTTTTGCCCTTTTTTTAGTTTTTTTGCAGCGCATAGAGCCGCCCAGGTTGCAGTACCTGAAGACCCTCCAACCAATAACCCCTCTTCACGAATCAAACGACGTGCAGTAATAAAGGTATCTTGGTCTTTCACTTTGATATAGGCATTAACTAGCGTATTGTCTAAGACCGCAGGAATAAAATCGTAACCTATGCCTTCTACTAAGTAGGGACATATTTCTGTGCCGCCACCCAATATTGAGCCATAAGGATCAGCACCAATAATTTGTATATGTGGTATTTCTTTTTTTAAACGTTTTCCTACGCCAGTAATCGTTCCTCCGGTGCCAACACCCATAACTACCATGGCTAAGTCTTTGCGCATGTCATCAAGAATTTCTTGTGCGGTGGTATCGTAATGGGTTTGGGGGTTAGTATGATTGGCATATTGATCGAGAATATGCGCATTGGGTAATTCTTTTTGGAGCTTTTTCGCGAGAGAAAGATGGCTATCCGGGTGATCTGATGCGACCTCGGTTGGGGTACGATA
The DNA here is from genome assembly GCA_001801575.1 of Gammaproteobacteria bacterium RIFCSPHIGHO2_12_FULL_41_20. Classification (GTDB taxonomy): domain Bacteria; phylum Pseudomonadota; class Gammaproteobacteria; order DSM-16500; family DSM-16500; genus 2-12-FULL-41-20. The sequence goes on along the minus strand of MGYC01000030.1, from coordinate 37,238 downwards.
AATTTTTGCCCCTAACGCTTCGAGTACCACTTCTTTTTCCCGGCTCATTTTCTCTGGCATAGTAATGATCACTTTATATCCTTTTACTGCACCAGCGAGAGCAAAGCCAATCCCTGTATTGCCCGACGTTGCTTCAATTAACGTATCTCCAGGTTTAATCCTACCGGCTGTTTCCGCTTGCTCAATCATGGAAGCAGCAATCCTATCTTTTACTGAGCCACCGGGATTCAGAAATTCGCATTTGCAATATAATTCGCACTCTAGTTCTTTTCCTATTCTATGTAGACGTACGATGGGTGTCTTACCTATGGCTTCAAGAATATTATTAAGCAGCATGGTATTCCTCTAGTTAATTCTATCTGGGCTATTTAGGGCCGCATTCTACCGCTTTATTTTAAGAAGGTACAATCGTGAATTGCGAATTGGGGTAACGCATCACTTGGCAATGTATTAACCGGCGATTAGGTGTTAGAGGCCCTGACAAGGTAACGTAAAAAGATTGGCCACTTACGACACCGTCTTCTAAGTGACAAAAATTATGGATAGAGGTAGGAAAGGGGAAAAATCGCAAAGTGGATGCAGCGATACGATAGTTACGACTAAAAGAGAACGCCACCCAAAAATTATCTAATTCTGTGATGTCAAACATATAGGGCAGTACTTGGTTGGTATCAACATCATAAATAACTAGTAGCCAAGAGGGTTTACCAATTATTTCGCTAAAATGTGTATATATTTGTACAGTTTGCCCAAAATTATCTATGGCTTGAGCATAGCTAATCGGGTTGAGGTATAGGGTAAGGCCAATGATACTCAAGATTCGCATCGCAGGTTTTAATAGGCATGACCGGTAGATGATGAAAAACTTTTTCCATGCCATAATTATATCCCATTGAGTATGAACGCGAATTCGCATTATGAGGATATATACCCGAAGCGTTTCATTTTAAACACCTAAAAGCGAAACGCTTCGGGTATATTAACGCAGGGAAACATAAAAACACAGTATAGCCATTATGAAACCAGTATTACTTCAAAATCAACTTATTATTAAGCAATCGCCTTTGCATGGTTATGGTGTGTTTGCGGGCAAGGATATAGAAAAGGGAGAGTTGATTGAAGAATGCTATACGTTATTAGTTCCCAAGGGATATAATGAGTTTGTAAATTATTATTTTGCTGATAAGCAGAGTGAGCGGTGGGTTTTAGCTTTAGGATTTGGCTCACTATATAATCATTCTTCGGATAAATATAACGCGCATTATATTTTTGACCCTAATACAAATATCCTTATTTTTCGCGCGCAGCAATTTATTCGTAAGGGAGAGGAAATATTAATTTTTTACAGTGTAGATTGGTTTAGAGCGCGAAAAATGCAAGAAAAAAAGCTATTATTTAGAACACGATTAAAGCATTGGCTTGCACCATCTCGATCATTGCTTATGCGTGCGTCATTAGTGATAGTGGGATATCTTGCTATTCTCTATGCGGTTAAAAAATGGTTGCCTCTGTATTCCACGAAATTCCTGGGATCGCTTATGCAGTGACAGCGCGATACAATTGATATAAACCAAATAGCAAAAACCCCAAAAAACAAAGTAGAGACCATTCAGCCAAACTTAATCCAAGAAAGGACCAGATAGTTTCTGTACACTCGACACTGCCTTGTAATACCTTCAATGCCACTTCATGTAGAGGTAATACCTGTAACATATACTGTAAGCTGGCAGCACACTCGCTGGATTGTTGTGGTGGGAAATGTTGTAACCAAGTTTGTCTACCTGATAATAGTAGGCCAATAGTGGTCACCAGCAAGGTACTGGAGGCTAATACAACATGATGACTGACGCGCTGAAATTTGCATAGTGTGCCGATGAGAAAAATAATACCTAATAAAGCCAATGCAAAACGTTGTAATAAGCATAATGTACAAGGGATAACGCCTTGTAGCTGTAGATAAAATGAAAATCCTAATAATATGCAAGTTATAAGCAAAGCAAAAAAATAATAACGCCGCATAGCTCCTAACATGTATTCTTGCCACCTTTTATATTTTCTAACCAATTTTGTAAAATCAATTGTGCGGCAACACTGTCTACCTGTCCATCCTGTAGCGCTTTATAGCCTCCCGATAGAAATAATTTTTCCCGTGCATCTTTAGTGGTTAGACGTTCATCCACTTCATAAACAGGAAGGTGGAATTGCTCATGTAACCATAAGCTAAAGTGCCGTGCTTGGGACGTAACAGAGAGCTCTTCCCCCCGCATGTTTAATGGAATGCCGACAACAAGAGCATCAGGCTGCCATTGTTTGATTAATAATGCAATAGTTTCACGCGCGGGTAGACCATTAATGGCTTTGATAGTTTTTAGAGGGCGAGCACATTGCGTAACGGTTTGACCTATTGCGACCCCGATGTGGCGAGTACCAAAATCAAAGCCGAGCAATAATTTTGGTGGAGCTATCTGATTGTTATTCAATTTGAACCCTAATGCGCTGATGCTTCATCCCAATTCTTCCCTACCCCTATACTTACTTGCAAAGGAATCTTGAGTTTTACTACATCTGTCATGTGGGCTTGAATGGCAGACATAGCACTATCAACCTCTTTTTCAGCTATTTCAAACACTAATTCATCGTGTACTTGCATAATCATTTTAGTATTACAATGCGACTGTGTTAGCCATTGATCAATACGAATCATTGCCAGCTTGATAATATCAGCGGCGCTGCCTTGTAAGGGAGCGTTGATAGCAGCACGTTCGGCCGCGCGTTGTCGGGATACTTTCGCTGCGCGGATATCAGGAAGATAGAGGCGGCGTCCCCACAACGTTTCTACATAGCCGTGTTCTCGGGCTAATTCTTTTGTTCTATCCATATAAGCTTGGACTTGTGGATAGCGCGAAAAATATAATTGGATATATTGCTGAGCTGCATCACGATCAATGCCTAATTGGCGGGACAGACCAAATGCAGACATACCATAAATCAAACCAAAGTTTATAGCTTTGGCATTTCTCCGTAATTCCGTGCTTACTTGATCAAGTGGAACGCCCCATACCTCGGCTGCTGTGGCTTTATGAATATCAAGGTTTTGCTCAAAGGCAGCAATTAAATGCGGGTCTTCAGAAATATGTGCCATGAGGCGGAGTTCTATTTGCGAATAATCGGCACTTAAAATTTTATATCCTCGGGGAGCAATAAAAGCTTGGCGAATGCGCCTACCTTCTATGGTGCGTACCGGGATATTTTGTAAATTAGGATCTGAGGAAGATAGACGACCAGTAGCAGTGCCAGTTTGATTGTAGGAAGTGTGAATTCGCCCGGTTTTTTCATGAATTTGCTCAGGTAGCCGCTCAGTATATGTAGAAATAAGCTTGCTAATACTGCGATAGGCAATAATCACTTTGGGCAATGGATAATCTAATGCTAATTCTTGTAATACGGGATCAGCAGTAGAGGCTTGCCCCGTCGGAGTTTTCTGTAAAACAGGAAGTTGCAATTTCTGAAATAATACTTCTTGCAACTGTTTTGGTGAGTTTATATTAAACGTAGCTCCAGCCAGTGTATAGGCTTCTAATTCAAGCTCATGTAAACGCTGAGTAAGCTCATTACTTTGTTGTTTTAGTTTTTTAGCGTCAACGAGTACCCCGTGCATTTCCATGCGTGCAAGCACAGGTATTAATGGCATTTCAATATTTTCGAACACATGCATTAAGCTCGGAGTTTTTTCCAAACGCGGCCAAAACACATGATGTAATTGCAGCGTGACATCTGCATCTTCTGCCGCATAAGTGCCCGCTGATGGCAATGCTATTTGATTAAACGTGCGTTGGTTTTTGCCTTTTCCGGCAATATCCTCGAATTGAATAGTTGGCCAATCTAAAAGTTTTCGTGCCAGATTATCCATGCTGTAGTTGAGTGCGGTGCTTTCCAACACATAGGCCTCCAGCATGGTATCAGCAATAATGCCATGTAACTCAACACCGTGCTGGGTGAATACTTCCAGATCGTATTTAATGTTATGCCCTACTTTCTTAATTTGTGAACTTTTAAAAATAGGCTGTAGTTGTTGCAAGACTTGTGCCATGGGTAATTGCTGCGGCGCATCTGTATAATCATGTCCGAATGGAATATATGCGGCTATACTAGATGAAACTGCAAAAGATATACCTACGAGTTTTGCTGAAATAGCATCCAGGCTAGTCGTTTCAGTATCCACGGCAATTAAATTAACCGACGATAATTTTTTTACCCAGGTATGTAACTGGGATTCCGTAGTGATAATTTCATAGTTGGCATATTTATCTTGAGGCGTTGTTGCGGGTGTATCTGAGAGTAATCCAGCTAGCCAGGTTTTAAATCCTAACTCTTTGTATAGCTTAATCAATGTGTCTTTATTTTCGGGCGTACGTTTGAGATCAGCAATATCCATCGGCAATTTGACATCTGTTTTAATTGCGACAAGGGATTTAGCCAAAGGTAGTTGTGTTAAGTTGGCTCTTAAGTTTTCTCCTACTTTTCCTGAAATTTTATCTGCATTTGCAACGATAGCATCGAGCGAGCCATATTCCTTAAGCCATTTTACCGCGGTTTTTGGCCCAACTTGTGGAATTCCGGGAATATTGTCGCTGGTATCACCAATAAGCGTAAGATAATCAATGATTCGATATGGTGGGACCCCAAATTTTTCCTCTACGGACAACGGTGTAAGCGTATTATTAGTCATGGTATTGACTAATGTAATGCGCTCATTTACTAACTGCGCTAAGTCTTTATCTCCCGTGGAGATTAATGTTGTTAACTGTTGATTATCTGCTTGCTTAGCTAAAGTGCCAATGACGTCGTCTGCTTCTACGCCATCAACAATTAATAATGGCAAGCCCATAGCGCGAATAATATTGTGAGTGGGTTCGATTTGTCTGATTAGATCGTCCGGCATGGCTGCGCGGTGTGCTTTGTAATCGTCAAAAAGTTCATCTCGGAAGGTTTTTCCTTTGGCATCAAAAACGATAGCAATATACTCAGGGTCGTATTCTGCGAGCAAACGCTGTATCATGCTAGTCACGCCATAAATAGCACCGGTTGGAAACCCTTGCGCATTAGTTAATGGCGGTAGCGCATGAAAAGCCCGATATAAGTAAGAGGAGCCATCTACTAAAATTAGCATATTATTTTTTGTCATGAGCAATATAGCGTAAAATAGGAATTGTCTCATGTTAACAGGAGTGTATGCTATAACACCATAATGAGTTCCGCAATCACCCTCTATTTTAGTAACCCAACCTTTATTTTGGCGGAAATTCCCACAAGGAGGTGTAGCATGTATATTCAAGTTTTATCGTTGCTTTTCGGTATTGCTTTTGTTTTTGTAGGTATTGCCGGGTTTATGCCGACATTTACCATGGATGGTTATTTATTTGGTTTATTCATGGTAAATATGCTGCATAACTTGGTGCATATTATGAGTGGTGTGATCGGTATTTTAGCTGCATTTAAATTTATCTATGCGAAATGGTATTTTCGTATACTTGGTATTGTTTATATACTGGTAATGATTTTAGGATTTATCCGCTCTGAGATTTTACATACGATAGGATTGCATATGAATTTAGCAGATAATTTTCTGCATTTACTCATTGCTCTCGTTGCTCTTTATTTAGGATGGGCGGTGCGTATTAGAAACTAGGGTCTGTTGCGCGACAAATAGGAGATGCATTGGTGGCTACCACCCTGTGGGAAAAATGTTTAAGTTGTCTTCAGGATGAATTTCCTATACAGCAATTTAATACCTGGATACGTCCACTGCAAGCCGAGCATGGCGATGGGAGGTTAACTTTATTTGCGCCTAATCGTTTTGTATTAGATTGGATTTCAGAGCGATTCTTGTCCAGAATATCAGAGATAATACACAAGTTGAGTGATGGCAGCCCTCCAGCCATTGCTTTAGAAATTGGTAGCAGTAAACGTGAGCCTATTGTTGTACGAGAACCTTTGCGGCAAACATCAGCGACAACAACCAATAATAAAGCCATTGCTGCTTCATCAGATACCCCTACTTATGTTAGCAATCTGAATCCAAACTTTACCTTTGATAATTTTGTGGAAGGTAAATCTAACCAGTTAGCTAAAGCAGCTTCTTTGCAAGTCGGTGAAAACCCAGCAGTGGCATATAATCCTCTGTATCTTTACGGAGGCGTTGGGCTAGGCAAAACTCACCTCTTGCATGCAATTGGCAATCATATGCTGCGCCGTCGCTCTGGGGCGAACGTACTATATCTGCATTCCGAGCGCTTTGTGGCAGATATGGTGAAGGCCTTACAGACTAATTCTATGAATGAGTTTAAGCGTTATTATCGACAGGTAGATGCATTATTAATCGATGATATACAATTCTTTGCTGGCAAGGATCGATCACAGGAAGAGTTCTTTCATACTTTTAACGCATTATTAGAAAGCCAGCAGCAGGTAATTTTGACTTGTGATCGTTATCCCAAAGAAATTAATGGTGTAGAAGAGCGGCTAAAGTCACGATTTGGTTGGGGCTTAACGGTTGCGGTGGAGCCTCCAGAATTAGAAACACGCGTGGCCATTCTTATGACTAAGGCCGAACAATCGCATATTGACTTGCCTTATGAGGTGGCATTTTTTGTTGCTAAGCGTATTCGCTCTAATGTGCGAGAATTAGAAGGCGCATTAAAGCGTATTATTGCTAATGCACACTTCACAGGAAAGGCAATTACTCTCGATTTTGTAAAAGAAGCGTTGCGAGACTTATTGGCGTTACAAGATAAGTTGGTTACCACAGAAAACATTCAAAAAACCGTAGCGGAATACTATAAAATCAAGATGGCTGACTTACTGTCTAAGCGACGTAGTCGTTCAGTAGCGAGACCTCGGCAAATGGCTATGGCATTAGCAAAAGAATTAACCAACCATAGTTTGCCAGAAATTGGCGATGCATTTGGGGGGCGGGATCATACTACGGTATTGCACGCTTGTCGCATGATCGGCGAACTTAGGCAAACTTCGCCGGATATCGAAGAAGATTACACGAATTTGTTGAGAACATTAACGACGTAGGGGTTACAGCAGGAATTCCTGCTAACACTGTCATCCTGAGCGTTAGCGAAGGATCTTCTTAATAAACACCGAGGATTGATTATGGATATTATGGTAAAGCGTTCCACATTATTAAAGCCGTTACAAGCGATTAGCGGTATTGTAGAGAAAAAACAAACCATACCTATTTTGGCCAATGTATTCCTTAACGCTCAAGAAAAATCCCTATCTTTAACAGCTACCGACCTTGAGGTTGAGTTAATTGGCTCCGTGTCTCCTGAAACTGTTATGGCTCAAGGCCGCACTACTGTTTCAGGAAAGAAGCTTTTTGATATTTGCCGCGTTTTGCCAGAAGAAGCACTATTACATTTAACCATAGATGGAAATTATTTAATTATTCGCGCGGGAGAAAGTTGTTTTTCTTTAGCGACATTACCAGTAAAGGATTTTCCACGCATTGAAGAGGCTTCTTTTATTTCCGAATTTTCCATTCGCGCTCAAGCCTTAAAAGATTTGTTAGGGCGAGTTTATTTTGCGATGGGATTACAAGATATTCGCCATTACTTAAATGGCGCATTACTCCATATTAATCAAAAATCTATAACTTGCGTTGCCACGGATGGACATAGATTGGCACTAAGCTCATTACCTAATGATAAAGCAGATACGCCGCAAATTAAGGTTATTTTGCCACGCAAAAGCGTATTGGAATTGATGCGTCTTGTTAATATGAGCACGGATAATGACAGAGAACTTTTTTTAAGTATTGGTGATGGCCGTTTGCGCATGGTCGCGCCTGATTTTGTTTTTACAACAAAATTAATCAATACGCAGTATCCAGACTATAATAAGCTCATACCTAGAGGGACAGAGGTGGCAACGGGAGGGAGAGAAGTTATTAGACAGGCTTTAATGCGGGCTGCTATTCTTTCTAATGATAAACTGCGCGGAGTGAGAATGCGTTTAGGCCCCAATAAGCTACAAGTAATGGCGAACAATATGGAACAAGAGCAAGCAGAAGAAACCGTTTCTCTGGATTATGCGGGGAATGAGATGGAGGTTGGCTTTAATGTGACTTACCTGATCGATGCGTTTTCGTCCATATCATCGGAAAATGTTCGCTGTACATTCAGTGATCCTGATGGCGGTGTACTTATAGAGTCTTTGGATGATATAGCCAGCATGTATGTTGTTATGCCGATGCGATTATAATCCTAAAAATTATGTCGCTAGAGTATTTAAAAATCTCTAATTTTCGTAACCTTCTGGATGTGGATTTTTATCCAGTTCCTAACGGTATTAATTTTGTTTGTGGAAATAACGGCAGTGGGAAAACCAGCTTTTTAGAGGCTATTTATTATCTAGGGTTAGGCCGTTCATTTCGTACTTCTTCTGTTTCGCGCATTATCAATCACCAAGTAGATAATTTTTTGCTCGCCGCCCAGGTGAATTGCTCAGAAAATTCCTACTCAATTGGTATGGAACGCTATAGAACCGGAGGTGCAAAAATACGTGTGCATGGCAAGGAAGCTAAATCAACAGCTGAATTAGCTTATTATTTACCAATTCGATTAATTAATTCCTCATGCCACTTGTTGTTAGAAGGAGGCCCTACTTTTCGGCGTTTTTATCTTGATTGGGGCTTGTTTTATCACTCCGAAGCTTTTTTCCAAGAGTGGAGACAATTTAATCGTGCGTTAAAGCAGCGTAACTGTCTTTTGCAAGGCGCGGGTCTTAAAGCAGAAATTGATGCATGGACCAATGAGTTATTAGAATATGCTACAAAAATCGAGATATTACGGCAGGAATATTTACAGGCATTGTTGCCATATCTTGAAAAGGCACTCATGTTATTAGTATCGGCGCATTCTGTAATTGTTGATTATTACCCAGGATGGAGCGGGGATGAGTCTTATGCGGCGGCTCTTCGCTCTTCATTAAGCCAAGATATGCGTTTGGGTTACACCCAGCATGGTCCGCATCGCGCAGATTTGCGGCTTACTATACAAGGGATTTGTGCCAAAGATGTGCTTTCAAGAGGCCAACAAAAGTTATTTGTTTGTGGTATGATAATAGCTCAAGGTGCGCTGCTAGCTGCACAAAAAAAAAGAAGGCCGGTTTATTTAATTGATGATCTACCCTCCGAACTAGATGCTATAAGTAGGTCTAAATTGATAGCTCTTCTTGCGGCGCAAAGCGCACAAATATTTGTAACAGCGATTGAGTCTGAAAGCGCAAAGGATTTTGAAGAGCAAGCAGAGTTAGCAACCAAGATGTTTCACGTGAAACATGGCCGGATAATCAGCCATTAGAGTTGCCCTGTTAGAAGCTCTCACTTTATTAAATAGACTTCTTTAATAGTACGGAGTAATGAAGGTGCCCATGACGGAAAGCTATGATTCATCAAAAATCAAGGTATTAAAAGGGTTAGATGCGGTTCGTAAGCGTCCAGGAATGTATATTGGTGATACAGAGGATGGAACCGGACTTCATCATATGGTTTTTGAGTTGGTTGATAACTCTGTAGATGAGGCGTTAGCTGGGTTTTGTAATAAAATTCAAGTTACTATTCATGCTGATGAAACTGTGACAGTTCGCGACAATGGTCGTGGTATCCCAGTGGATATTCACCCAGAAGAAGGTCGTTCTGCAGCGGAAGTGATTATGACTGTTCTGCATTCAGGGGGTAAATTTGATAATGATTCTTATAAGATTTCTGGAGGCTTACATGGAGTTGGGGTTTCTGTTGTAAATGCATTATCCGAAGAATTGCGTTTAGTCATTTATATTAATGGTAAGGCTTATGAGCAGTATTATCATATGGGGGATCCAGATAGAACGTTAGCGGCTATTGGTGATACGACAGAACAAGGAACAGAAATTCGTTTCAAGCCTAGCTCTGAAATATTTAAAAACATCCATTTTCATTATGATATCTTAGCTAAACGATTGCGTGAATTATCTTTTCTTAATCCTGGCATCCGGATTGAATTACGAGATGAGCGCGTAGGAAAAAGTGATACTTTTGAGTATCACGGGGGCGTAAAAGCTTTTATTGAAGATTTAAATAGCAATAAAAATCCTATTCATTCTAAAATATTTTATTTTTCTAGCGAAAAAGAGCGCATTCTTGTTGAAGTTGCTTTGCAATGGAACGACACCTATCTAGAAAAGATTTTTTGTTACACAAATAATATTCCTCAGCGTGATGGCGGCACACATTTGGCTGGTTTTCGAAGCGCAGTAACTCGAGTATTAAATAATTATGTTGAGAAAGAAGGATTTTTAAAGAAAGCTAAAGTAGAAACAACAGGCGATGATTTTCGTGAAGGGTTGACTGCTATTCTTTCTGTCAAAATGCCTGATCCCAAGTTTTCCTCACAAACCAAAGAAAAACTGGTGTCCTCTGAAGCTAAATCAGTCGTAGAATCATTAATGAGCGAAAAAATCCAAGAGTTTTTAATGGAGAATCCTCAAGATGCTAAGGCTATTGTAAATAAAGTGCTGGATGCAGCAAGAGCCCGAGAAGCTGCTCGTAAAGCTCGTGAATTAACTAGGAGAAAAAGTGCACTAGATGTGGGGGGGTTGCCCGGAAAATTAGCGGATTGTCAAGAAGAAGATCCACGCAAGTCAGAATTGTTTATTGTCGAGGGCGATTCAGCAGGTGGTTCAGCCAAACAGGCAAGGGATAGGCGTACTCAAGCCATATTGCCATTAAAAGGAAAAATTTTAAATGTTGAAAAAGCACGTTTTGATAAAATGCTTTCCTCCGTCGAGGTGGCAACGTTAATTACTGCTTTAGGTTGCGGCATTGGTAGAGAAGAATATTTCCCTGATAAACTACGGTATCATCATATTATTATCATGACCGATGCGGATGTGGATGGCTCGCACATTCGTACTTTATTATTGACTTTCTTTTATCGGCAAATGCCTGAATTAATAGAACGTGGCCATATCTATATTGCCCAACCACCTCTTTATAAGGTGAAGAAAGGTAAGCAAGAGCAGTATGTTAAAGATGATGAAGCACTAGAAATGCTACTTATTCAATCCTCATTGGAGGGGGCGACATTAAACTTAGATGATGGCACAACTATTAGCGGCCATGAACTAGAGGGGCTGCTAAAAAAATATCGGGCAGCCATGAATATAATTAAGCGCTTATCGCGACGATATCCCCCGGCTTTATTGGAAGTATTGATGCATTCATCGCCATTAAGCGAAGCATTGTTACTTAACCGGGAGCATATGGAGTCTATATCAAGAGAAATAGCAGATAAATTGATCAATAATTCACCATTTTATTCTTATATTGTAAGCGTTGTTCAGGATGAAGCCAAGTCTATGTGGTTATTACAGCTTAGCATATCGCATCATGGAGTGACGGATACATTGCTAATAGGCTTAGATTTTATTTTATCCGCAGACTATAGGCGGCTGGTGGATTTTGGACAAAAGATTTGTACACTCATCAGACCCGGGGCGAGTATCCACCGCGGTGATAAACAGCAGGCAGTGGCAACTTTTGCGGAAGCGGTGGATTGGCTAGTGAGCGAAGCGAAAAAAGGTCAGACAATTCAAAGATATAAGGGGTTGGGAGAAATGAATCCTGAGCAGTTATGGGAAACAACCATTGATCCTGCTGTGCGTTGTTTACTGCAAGTAACCATAGAAGATGCGGTTGCTGCCGATAGAATGTTTACTACACTAATGGGTGATGAGGTAGAGCCACGCCGGGAGTTTATTGAAGCTAATGCTCTCGATGTGGTGAATTTAGATGTTTAGGGAAGGTGTAAACTGTGCTCGAAGTTTTTCCAGATCGAGCATTCTTTCTTGACGCAAGGCAGTTAACGCTGCCCAATCCCATATTTCATGTATACAGCTTATTTGGCTATATTGTTGGCTAGTAAAAAACGACAAGAAACGATTTCGCCACCATTTCCATAATCGTACTGGTTGCGCAGGTAGTCTACCCTTACGTATCGCAAACATTACCCCTAAACCAGCTGTTGCATCAAACCAATGGGACCCATCAGTTAGAATTAAACAACGAGCGAAGAGCTGATTTTTTCTAAAGTTAGGAACCGGGTAAAACGGTACTTCATTGCAATATCTTTGTGCCACCATGGCTGTAGTATGTTTCTGGGCTTTGCCTACTTCTTCGCACCAGTATTTTGCAAGTTGCTGAGAAGCCAATTTATTATAGTTTTTAATATAATTATTTAATGGGGTTAGAAGATCATTAAAGTCGTAATGGTTGGATGCCGTTTTTTTGCCATTTAATGTATAAGTAATCCCTGCTGCTAATTCTTGAAATTGTGCTTTTGATTCTTGATCATCCTGGTATTTTTTTAGCATTTCCCACATATGCACATCCATGTTCCATACAGCTAATTGAAATGCAGTAATACTAGGAAAAATACGTCCACCTGGGTCGGTAACGCGACCTTTCTCACTCATTATTTTTTGGAGTAATCCCGGATTCGTCTTTTTCAATTGGTTGAGCATAGCTTCCGCTTGATCTTGCTCGCCAAAAGCAACATGCTGGAGCAGGCGTGCTTTAAGGAGCGAGTCCTTAAATAAATCTCGAAATAATTGGCAGGTACGAGTTAATCGCCCGATTGTTTGTATATCGCAGTGCGTACCAATACCCACATCCGCGCCATCTTGGTCGCCGCCGACAATCAACTCATTCGGTAAGGTATGTAAAAACACAGATTGATTGTCCACTGTCGGTAAAGTTGCTGTAGTGGAGACAGGTGGGGTTGCTTCTGTTTTTAAGGTAGTTGTAGCCATGGGCAATAGACCTGATTTTGCGCAACATATTCTCACTGTTTGCGTTATTAGTCAAATATTTATCTTTTTGAGAGAAGGCATTGAGCATCATTCAGTTTTTTCATGCCCTGCTATACTTTATTTAGGTTCTCGCCTTACATAGTGGATAAAGGGGGATTCGCCTTGCAGGGATCCGATGTCTTCGCTATCCCAAGACTATATAGTCTTGGGGGCTATGGCTACCGGCGTTACCTCCTTGGGCAAAAAAATTAAACTATGTAAGGTGAGAAGAGTGATCAAGGAATGAGACTTGCGAGGTAAGTATGGCTGAGGTAACCTCTCCTACTGGAGACGTGAGTGATAAAGAAATGGCCTTGCTAGGGCAATATGCGGCTGCAACGCGAACCAGAATTGTAAGCAGTCCTAATGATATAGATGCAAAAGATAGAGCAATGGAAGAAATGTTCCCGTGGTGTAAGGAACAAGGGAGCATTTTTGTATTAAAAAGTGGTGTCATCCTCTCTTGCGATCCCACTTCTCGCACCGTACAAAACTGTAAGTCACTACTATTAAGTAAAGGAATACATCCTGGCCAAGTCTATGCAGCAACACAAGCGTTTATTGGCTTGTTACTTGCTAGCGGTGAGGAAGACGAATTTGCCAAAAAACAAAAAGGTGAAACGAACGTTTCCTTCAGTGACCAACAACGGCATCTACGTGACTTGGTTTATGAAGCAGTGGTACAAGGTGTTAGCGATATTCACATTCAGGTTAGGCAGACGCAAACAAAAATTCGTATGCGTCAGCATGGCGAATTAAAGTTATTCGCGGAATGGTCAGAAAAACTAGGTCGTGAAATTGCGTCTGTGGCATTTAATAAAGAAACTGATCATGCCACATCACATTTTAATCCTCTCGTTCCACAAGATGCTTCTATGCCTCTCAAGATTCATAGCAAAGATATCCGTTTGCGTTTAGCAAGTGTGCCTGCGCATGGCGGGTTTGATATGGTCATGCGTATTCTAACAACGGGTTCCGAGCATAACGCAACATTAGAGGATTTAGGATATACGAAAAAACAAATAGACATTATTAAAATGGCGATGAAATTACCTTTTGGTGCTATTATTGTTGCAGGACCAACGGGATCTGGTAAAACAACCACCTTAGCCAGTTGTATGGAAATGGTTGAAACCACAGCGAAGTTATATTCTATTGAAGATCCAGTAGAGAAAGTAGTAGAAGAAGCCACACAAGTTCCTGTGAATACGGAAAAAGAAGATAGATCGTTTGCTAGTATGGGGCGCGCAGCTTTACGCATGGACCCAGATGTTATTATCCTCGGTGAAACGCGTGATGAAGATACGGCGCATGTGATAGTGCGTGCTTCTATCACTGGACACTTAGTATTAACTACATTGCATACCAATAGAGCTACGGCAATTATTACCCGTTTAGTGGATATGGGAATTTCACCGGTGTTACTAAGCGATAGTAGTGTGTTACGTTGTCTAATGTGTCAACGTCTTATCCCAAAGGTATGTCCCAAATGTGCAGTGCCATTACGTACTTCTGTTAGACACCATGCTTTTATTCCTGATTGGGAAGCGGTATTAGGCGTAGATATTATTAATAGTGCCCGCGCTCGTGGTGCAGGTTGCGAAAGTTGCCATATGACGGGCGTAAGCGGGAGAACCGTGGTGGCAGAAGTGATTTGGGTGGATGAAGAAGGACGATATTTTATCCAAAAATCCGATATACTAGGTTGGGAAAAATATTTAAAAGAGAATGGTTGGCAAGATTTTCATGATCGTGCTATACAACTAATTCAAGATGGCACATGCGATCCTTTTGATGCTGAAAAAGTCGTTGGTCCTATTAATCCTGCTACGAAAGCAAAGCAATATAAATATCAATAGCTATACTCGAAGCGTTTCACTTTATCCAGAATTCGCGTTTATAGATTTTTTATTTTTGTCGTGCACATAGGCCAGCAGTAGATTTCAACCGCCGGATCTAGGATAATAGGTTGATGAACTGTAAAATGTAGAGGACTACATGGATTTAACTGATGTTCAAGGATTAACGCATTCTATTATTCACTCATTCAAGCAACTCCAGTTTAGTAGCAAGGCACAGCTTGCATTTTTAGAAGACTTTTATCTCTTAGTAAACGACGGTATTCCAGCCAATCGTGCTATAGAAATGATGGCACAAGTAACGCAGGGCATTACTCGCGAAGTGGCTTTATCAATCTCGCAAAAAATTAGTGAGGGGCAGCCATTGGCAGATGGGATGCGCGAATGGTTTGCTATGAATGTGGTTGAAATTGTGCGAGTAGGAGAAGAAGGCGGTGCTTTAGCAGAAACCATGAAATCAGCGATTAATATGTTAAGCCAGCGCGGGGTGGCAATGGGTGCTTTTGTCGGCGCTATTGCTTACCCATTGATGGTGATTGTGATTGGTTGCGCAGTCATGGTTTATATTGATAACAATGTGTTTGTGCAGTTTAGAGCAATTAAACCGATGAGTGAGTGGCCAGCAGCAGGTAAACAGTTAGTTGGGTTGGCAGGGTTAATAGAAAACTGGTGGTGGACAGTAATCATAGCCGCAGTAGTGGTTATAGCTATACTGCGCAGGCTTATGGCTAACTATATAGGTGAGTTGCGACCATTGTTAGATCGCATCCCGCCTTTTTCTTTTTATCGCAAGTTAATAGCAGCACGTTTTTTAGAAACCTTAGGTTTATTAGTTGCAAATGGTGTTGTATTTAAATCAGCAATTAAAGTCATGCAATACCAAGCTGACCCTTATCTTGCCTCGCATCTGGTAACGATGGAACAATTATTGGGGACTGGAAAAACAAATATTGCCGATGTATTAGATACCGGGTTAGTTAGTGGAGCAGATCTTATGCGTTTGCGCGTAATGGCTGAGGTAAAAGGGTTTGAGCATGGATTAATACGTATGGGTATACGTGGCACAGAAGGTGCAACGAAGACACTCAAGGCAATTGCTAAAGTAGTCGGCGGTATTTTTATGGGGATTGGCGGGCTAATCATTATTGTGATTATTCGTGGTATCTATCTAACTGGTATGGCGATGGGGTCTTAATGGTTGAAATGGCAATAAGCCGTCGAGATGCGGGAGTGACATTGCTGGAAGTCATGTTGGTGTTAGCTATTGGCGCTATGATTGTTGTTTTATCGTTACGATCTTACTTTACTTATCGAGCTAATACAGATGTTACTGAGGTACAGCGAAATGTAGATACACTGTTTCAAGCGTTGCAGTTTTATTATCGGGCTAATTGCAACGGAGTGAATTATATAACTACTTTTGCGGGTAGTTGTACTTCGCCATTAGATCCGCGATGTAATAATAACACCTTATCAATAAATGTTCCTATTAATATACACACCCAATTAGTCGCGCCAGGGTTTTTATCCACAACAAATACGAATCCATCCACATCATATTATCCATTTGGGCCTAATTCTATTGTATCTGGTTATAAAGTGCAGTTTAATTCAATACAACCCTACCCAATTCGTTCTGTTAACTTATCAGCGGGTGGCACTCAAGGGGTAGGATCTATTGTAATGTGGCAGGCACAAGTAGCGGTACAATTGAAAGACTCTTCTAAAGCGGCTGCTTATTTATATGCATTAGGCGGCAATTGTGCATCATCAGCAGGTGGGAATATTGTTACTCCTTGTACGGCAGTAACAACTAGCGGAGCTTATATTGTGTGGCAGCGTATGCCTTCTTTTGCAGCGGTACAATCACGATCACCATTTTGGGTATCAATGCCATTAATACAGCAATTTAACCAAATGTATACGACTTATCCAATTACGCTACTACTAAGCGCAGCAAACTGGTATCAAGTTAATAACCAATATTTTCTTTGTGGGAGTTAAGTGCGAATGGGTCACCATCATAAGCAATGGAAAGGGTTTACCTTACTAGAAATGATGTTGGTTATGGCTATTATGGCTACGGTGATGGCGATGGTACTTGGTTTTATTCAGCAGAGAACACAGCAATTACGCGATGATAAAACTACGGCACAATTACAACAAGTATTAAATGCAGGATTAGCGTATTATGTAGTCAATGGAAAATGGCCTGATCCATTGGTTTTATCAACACTTACTACAGGCTCAACTTATTTACCTTCTACTTTTTTAAATAATTTCTGGAGTAATCCTTTTGTGATTGGTACGGCACCTGCTCCTACCCCTCCGGTAATTCCTGCGCCACCAAGTTCTTCAGTACCCGCATTATTTTATGTATATACCCGTATTGGTACGGCCACCTCTACGAATCAAACCAATGCAGAGGCACTGATTATTTCAGGGCAGTTGTCTATGGGATTTACTGCCACAGCACCTCCTGCAAGCACTACGACGATGCCAACGGCGCGTACATGTGTTGTTGGTCAGCCATGCTATGTGGTGGCAGCGGTGAATATCCCAGGGCAAAGCTTAAATACGGCCAGTGCGATTAATTTTGCAGGTATTTATCACCCAGGCGCGTGCGTGCCTGTGCCCACTTGTCCTATTGATCCAACTGGTGCGGCTATGACACCACAGATTATTGTTGTGCCGCTTTCTATGAGCGGGCTAAATGATTATCGCTCCATGAACCTCTATCCTATCAATAGTTTTACTGCTTATGCTTTGGGGGGAACCTCCAACAACCCCCCTGGCTGTCCTAATGGGGCTGGAGGCTCGCCGGGCCCTAGTGGTCCGGATGCTCCTCCCTGCGGAAATGCTGATGCTAATAGTTACACAGGCAATAGCTGGCGAGCTTGTGCGAAAATTATTACCCCTAAAGGGGATGTATCTACCGGGAATGATTGGTGGGCGCAGTCTGTTTATTTAGGGGCTTTTACTCGATGTTCGCCCAATAATGAACCCAAGGGTTCTAACTTACAGGTATTTACACAATAGAAAAAAACATTTACACCTTTTTTATAAATCCCATATACTTGATAACTAACGCATAAAAAGATAAGTTAGGGATAAGGAGTATCAGGATGAGAGGCTATATCATGACAATGAGACAGCTAGCAGTAGGAATACTTCTTCTTAGCATGCCATTTTATGCTATGGCTGGATGGGAAGTGTCGAAACCACAAACAGCTATGCCAACCGAACCTTTTTTTCAAGCGGGTAATCAACAAGACACATCGTTTCAACCTTCTGCATATGGTGGTCATGCCTTTCCAAATCAGTTTGCTAATTTAGGAACCCCAGCTCCTGTTTATGCGGTTAGTATTAGCGGTTCTTTAAAAGAAAACTTAGAGCGTATAATGGGACGGTATCATTGGAAAGTGGTATGGAAGGCGCCGTATGACTATAACTTTGATGGTCGGGTTGCTGGGTCTAGTTTGCCAAACGTTATTGAGAAATTATTAAAGCCGTTTCCTTTGCAAGCTATTATGTATATGTCGAATCGAACGATGACTGTAGTAGCAAAAACTTGAGGGATAGATATGCGCACATGGATTGTCTTTATTTTCACAGTGACCTTGCTACTGGTTGGTTGCAATAACTCTAATGTATACAATCAAACCCAAGCGAATGTGGCGGATGTAAAACTTAAAGTAGATAATGAGCGCCATAAATCGGATGCATTAGCTAAAGCCCCGCCATCTTTAGTTGTGAAAAAGGGATTATATGTTGACTCTACTCCGATCAGCTTAGAACGACAGCCATCCTGGCTAAAAAATCGCGTAATTATTCGCGGAGATCAACTACCTTTTTCTTACTATAGCCGTACCATTGTTGCGGGGGCAGGCTCTCATGTATTAACACGTTATCAAGCAGGTTTAGATCAAGCCACTACTGTCAGCGTGAATTATTCGGGCACAGTGAAAGGCGCATTGGATTTGGTCGCAGCTAAGACGGGATATGTTTATACGGTGCATGGCAATAATGTGTATTGGCAAGCTTTTGTTACCCGTACTTATGATATTGCTTTTATGCCAGGATCATCTGACTACCTTATGGGTGGTGCGCCGGATAGTGGCGGTGGAAATAATGGGGGTGGCGGTGGGGGTGGTGCAGGTGGTGTCCAAACAGTAAGTAATTCGCCATGGGTAAATGATGCATCTGCTTCGGAATATAGTAATCAAACGGCCAAGTTGTCTATTTGGAAGGATTTAGAAGCAACTATTAAGCAAATGCTGTCTCCTGAAGGCAAGGTTATGGTGTCAGAATCAACAACGACGGTGACAGTGCGTGATCGACCGACCAATGTGCAGTTAGTTGGGCAATATGTTCACAACTTAAATAGCAATCTTTCTAAGCAAGTGTTGGTAAAAGTACAAGTATTAGAAGTTATTTTATCTAATGATTATAATTTTGGTATTAATTGGGCCTTAATTGCCAATGCTTTTACGGGGAGTAAATATCTTCTTAACGCAAATTATGGGACACCCATAAGTATAACCCCTTTATCACCACAATCAGCATTAGTACAAGAAATCCAGGGTACAACAACACCGGTTGTGCCTTTACCTGAGTATGGTTTACGTAATACTAGTGCTGGTGTGCCGGGTTATACAGTATTGGTTAGTGCACTCCAACAGCAAGGGAAAGTTGCGATAGTATCTGAACCGCGCGTGGTGTGTTTAAATAATCAAGTATCGGTTATTAAGATCATTGCACAAGAAAGTTATGTTGCCAGTGTGCAATCATCCAGCATAGGTGGTGGCACATCCTTAAACACGATTACGTCACAGATCACTCCAGGTAATTTAGTAACTGGGCTGACTTTGTATATTTTACCGAAAATTATGCAGGGTAAAGTTTATTTGCAAGTGGCTGCCGATTTGTCCGCTAAGCAAAGCATCACGACATTTACCTCAGGTAGTTCCTCCGTACAGTTGCCAAGTATCACGGCTAAGCACTTTAATCAGCGTAGTTTAATTCATTCCGGTGATACCTTAATTCTGTCCGGATTTAGACAAGTTTCTAATCAAGCAGGTGCTATGCAGTTATTTGGTTCCCAAGCACTGGGCGGCAAAGGGTCTATACAAAGAACTGGTGAAACAGTTGTGCTTATTACTCCTATTGTTTTACATGGGTATGCCTAATGCCGTATATCACGCGTGAGGATGGCAATCGATTTGTTATTCCTTCGTACCGTGATGTGATCAGTGCGAAGCGAAAGAGCTTATTGAAGAAAGAAATACTGGCGTTGAGCGCAAGTTATGGTGAATACATTACTTTGCGACGCAAGGATGCCACGCGTTATGAAGTGGCATTTTCGCCGGATGCAGGGTACCTCTTAGGCGAGTCAGTTTGGCATAATTTTAAACGGCCAATTGACATGGTGTACTGTGAAGCCATTCCTAATACCGTAGAAGCCATTCTGGTTGTTGTGAAAGGCGGGAGTGTTTACCTCGATGGACAGTTCCCTATTGATAGCATTCCCGAAGAACTGGTCGTTTTTCGAACGCAACAAAATCATTTTGAGATTTTTGTTTATGGCGATATCCCAATTAGCCAGATTCCTGTTGATGGTAAATTTTCGTTCGATGAATCTTCTGTTAAATCCTTTACTATTTTAGATTCTCCTGTTTTTCCAACGTTACCTTTAGTTAAACCGTTTCAACTGCAGTTAGTTGACCCGGTGTTAAAATCGCAAGGTATTGGGGTTTTCCCCATTAAGCCTATTTTGATAATGGTGGTTGTGATTGGGGGGATATGGGGATTAATAGAGTTTCTGTCCCTGCATAAGAAGGCATTACCGACGGTGGTAGTAGGAGTAGTTAATCCGTACCAACTATATACAGATACGTTAACATCTCCCGCTCCAGATAATGAGATACGAAGCTTGCTCCAACAGATTAATCTTTTATTATCTATGCCTGGCTGGACAGCTAAAACCCTTACTTACAGTGAGGGAACTGCGGTTGCAACAGTACAGTCGCAAGGGACGAAAGTTGCCACCTTAATGAAATGGGCAAAATACAATTATGCTACAGTAAATATTTCTCCATCCAGTATAACAGTGGAAATAAGTTTTCCTTTGCTAAGCCGAGAAGCACCCACGACTATTAATGCATTGCAAGATGTTATTGCGGCAATCATTGATCGAGTGTCATCTATCATACCTGGGAATAATGTGAAATTAGGGTCTTACACGCGGTACGGGAGTTTTACACAAGTTCCTATAACTATAAAGATTAATGAAATGAGTCCAGCTGTATTGGGATTACTTGCTCAACAGATTAAAGGCCTTCCTTTGGTACTAAGTGATGTATCGTTAACAGTAAACCAAGGGAGTTTATCGGGTACATTAGTTTTTCAAGCATTGGGTAGCTAACCATGGCAGACAATAAAATGCAATCGATGCAGAATTTAAATACAAAACAGAAAACCACAATAGTGGTATTTATTATCGTTATCGTTGTGATTATATGGCAGGCTTGGGGTCTCATAGGCGGCGGCGGCGCGGCTACACCAACTCCCGAACCAGCAGCGACAATGGCAGCGGAAAGACCAGGAACATCATCTTCTACAACGGCAATGCAATCTCCATCTTTGCCGTCAGCAAGTAGTGGTGGTCAGCAACAAACACCAAGCTCATTCTCGTCGCGGGAAAGTGAATTAATCCGGTTGCAGCAAGAAACACAGGAAAAATATTTGGCTGCAATTAATGAATTACAAATGTTAAAAATCTCTCGAGAAATAGCTGAAACTACCCAAGGAATTGCCTCAGCTAAATTAGCCACAGTGACAGCTGAGAAAGGGGTTCTGGACTTGTTTACTAAAGCACCTCCTCCAGCTGTGCCAGTAAGTAGCTATGCGAGTAGCCTTGTTTCCTCTGGTGGATTAGGTACGGCTACAGCAATGGGCGCTGAAACCACTACGACAACGGAGGGGTCTTCTTATATCGTATTATCTGTATCTTATTTAGTAGGGAAATGGAATGCGATTATGGGATACCAAGGCAAGTTATATAATGTTGCTGTTGGTGATGTGTTACCTCCTGATGGTTCTACGGTTGTGGCTATTAGTAAAGCCGGGGTAATTTTGCGTAAAGATGGAGCAAAGAAGAAGGTATCATTGGTCTCGGCGATTTAACAGGAGTTCCCGCTAACACTGTCATCCTGAGCGTCAGCGAAGGATCTTCTTAATAAATCCTCGGTGTTTATTAAAAAGATCCTTCGCTGACGCTCAGGATGACAGTGTTAGCGGGAACTCCTGCGAAACTCCTGGCAATTTATAAGAAGAAAAAAAAAGAAGTTCTAATGAGGATGATGAGGGAATATCCCAGAAAAACTGTACTCAGCAGGTCCTTGCATGACCATGGGGTGTGTGCCTCCAGGCCATTCAACTTCTAAAGTGCCATAGGGATATTCCACTGTCACTTTATTTTCTAACCAGCGATTAATTATTCCGGCAGCGACAGCAGCACTAGCATTACTTCCACAGGCGTATGTTTCTCCTGCACCGCGTTCAAAAGTACATAAGCGAATATGATTAGGTTGAATGATCTCCATAAACCCGACATTAATGCCTTGTGGAAAAAGCGCATGTGTGGATATTTCTTTGCCGAGCAGGTGAGTGGGGGTGGTTGCTAACGCAGGAACACGGATAATGGCATGTGGATTTCCGAGATTTAATACAGTGGCAACAAGAGGCGGGTGGTTTTTTAGAGGGATATTCCATGAATTTTGTTGTAATTGTGGAATACCCATAGTGATCTGAATGTGTTGGTAATCGAGAATCGTTATATTAAATATGCCGCTGTGTGTTTCTACAGTTAGCGCGGATGATGTATGCAGGCCTTGTTCATGTACGAGGCGTGCTATACAGCGTAACCCATTACCACATTGGGTTGCTTCACTACCATCACTGTTAAAAATGCGACAAAAAAAATCAGCACGATGAGAGGCTTCGATTAGTAGTAATTGATCAAATCCAATGCCTAATTGACGATGAGCAATCTGCTGGATAGGGAGGCTTGATATGTCGATAGGCTGGTGAATGGTATTAATTACCACAAAATCGTTGCCTAGACCGTGCATTTTATAGAATTGAATAGGTGTTTTTATCATAGCTATTAATAGCAATATTCACTGTCTACATTAATACGGTAAGCCCCAAATGGATTGCTGACTGATACCATTGCCAAGCGGCAAACATAGCCATCAAATAATGTGCGGGAGAAGGGGTCAGTAAGTACTAAGTGTGTATCACCGTAATAATTATTGTGACGGATATGATCATTCTGCCCGGAGTAAATTAGATCATGGATGGGAGAATTAGGCACAATAGCGTAGACAATATCAGAGGAAGCATTAACGACGGTGATATCAGTAGGAGGAACGAGGTTGTTAGCTGTTGCTGATTTGCTCACGTGCTGCGTACTGTAATACCCATTAAAATCAACACCCTGAGAAAAAGCGCATGGGGCCATTGCTATGCCTAGTGCAGCGAATGTAGAGATATAAAGTTTTTTCATTATAATTTCCTTAGTGTAGTTATTTTTTTGCGAGAGGCATTATCCTAGATTCGGCGGTTAAAATCTACCGCTAGCGCTCTCGTGACGATCTAATCAGCCTTCTAGCGGTGGGTAGGTTTGCGAGGGCGACAAACTCTTGGGAAATAGGTGCGCATTACTGATACTCAAAATCACATTCGGTTAAGCCAATGACTTTCGTTTTTTTAATCCATTTATAACCAGCCCATAACAGTAAAAATGCAGGTACTCCTATATAGGAAATGAGTATCCCATGCCAGTCAATATTATTACCCATAAAAGCCTGATAATTTTGCCCAAGAATAATGAAGATACAGAACATCAAGGAGCACAAGGTGCTATAGGGGTAGCCTTTGGCAAGATAAGGCAGTGCGGTTAAATCTTTTCCTTGTTTTAAATAAGCTTTGCGAAAACGATAATGACTTATTGCGATACCTAGCCAAGCAATAAAGCCGGAAAGGCTAGCGGCGTTAATAAGCCAAAAATATACTATGCCATTGCCAAGGAAGGACGATAAAAATGCTAGCAATGCAACTAAGGTGGTTGCTATTAATGCGTAGACAGGAATGCCGCGTTTACTGACCTTAGCAAAGATTGAGGAAGCATGCCCTTCTTTGGCAAGACACCAAAGCATGCGACTTGATACATACATGCCAGAATTCCCTGTTGATAAGATTGCTATGATTACTACAGCATTAATGAGCGCAGCAGCAAAGGATATGCCGTATTGTTTAAAAACCAGAGTAAAGGGGCTTGTAACCACATTGACATCGATTAGCTGGGTTGACGTATAGGGAATTAAAAGACTAATAACAAAAATAGACAAGATAAAAAATAGTAAAATTCTCCAAAAGACTTGTTTGATGGCTTTAGGGACGACTTTATCTGGGTTTTTACTTTCTCCCGCAGCTATTCCTAGTAATTCTGTTCCTTGAAAAGAAAATCCTGCGATCATAAATGCACTGAATATCGCTAACCATCCACCATGAAAAGGAGCATCACCTATTGTCCAGTTTTTAAAACCAATGGGTTGTTGCGTGACTCCAATAACCGTAGCAATACCAAAAATAATAAATAGGATAATGACGGTTATCTTAATCAGGGCAAACCAATATTCTGTTTTGCCAAAAATTTTTGCGGATAAAATATTAAAACCCACAATGATTGTTAAGAACAGAGTACACCAAAGTAAGGCAGAGCTATTAGGAAACCAAAAGCGCATGGCTAAGGAGGAGGCAGATATTTCAGCTGCCACGGTAATGGCCCACCCATACCAATAATTCCAAGCTAATGCATAACCTAAGGCAGGATCCACAAATCGCGAAGCATAAGTATAAAATGACCCCGTGGTCGGCATAAATGCAGCCATTTCTCCTAAGCTTGACATGAGGAAGTACACCATGATGCCAGTGATAAAATAAGCTAGCAGGGTGCCGCCTGGTCCAGCAAAATAAATAGCATTACCGCTAGCTAAAAAAATTCCGGTGCCGATCGAGCCACCGAGGGTAATCATGTTTAATGTACGGGTATTAAATGTGCGAGGTAGCGTAGTGGTTGCAGAGGTTTCCAATTCAATCACCTAAAAATTCACAAAGTAACTGGTGAAAGTGATGTATCCCTTGTTCCATCGACGGTGAATATCTTCCAGAGGTATAAAATCTTGACCGAATACCTTTTTGCACTGACTCGACAACGGATTCATCTTCGCGTTCTACTTTATCGAGTTCTGCACCAGCTCCTTGGTTGATTTTGGTCTCATCTAGTATATAAGTAAGGAAAGAAACCTTTGTCAATTCAAGGCCAAGTGGTTTGACTACGTTAACAGAACAACCCCATGGATAGAAGTTCAACATAAGATTAGGGAATATCCAATAATAATAAGCCGCAACATGCTTTCCATAATCCGGAGATGTTCGCGGTAAGTTAAAACCAATTTCACCATTTGCGGCTAAAGCTAACTGTAAACTAGCATATCTATATATTTCTGTTGTATAAGCATTAAAGTCTAATACGCTGCGTAATGATTTATGCACGAAAGGAATATGTAATCCCTCCAAGTAATTTTCACAATATAAAGCCCAGTGGGATTTAACCAAGTAATCACGTGAACGCAGAGGGTCAAAGCGTAACTCCGCAAAAGGAAACCACGATAAACGTTTTTTTATTTCTCCAAAGGTTTCTTGGAAAGTGGCAGACGGGGCAATTGCTGCAAAAATAAAGTCACCTAATTGTGCAGACGGTATTTTTGGAAGATTGTCTCTTGCAGAGGGGAAGTCCTTTGCTTGTGCGAATTCCGGCATATGAATGAACTCGCCGCAGAGCTTAAATCTTCTACCGTGATAACGGCATCTAATTTGTTGCGCAGAACAAGGGGCATCCACCAATATATTGCCGCGGTGTGTGCAAACATTGCTTATACAATGCAATGTGTTATCGATGTTGCGTACAAAAAGTAGCGGTTCATCTAGTATGCCAGGTAGCAGAGTAAAAGGAACAAGTTGGCCTTCTAGTCGCAACTCTTCTGTAGATAAACAAAATTGCCATGTTTTAGTAAAGATGTTTTCTTTAGTACGCTCGAACCAGGCGGGTGATGTATAGAATGAAGAGGGAAGGGTAGATGCTGTATCGATATTAGCATCAATATGCATGGATTCGTGGGATAAGGTGTTTTTATACATAGGCTATTCCTTATGGGTTGTTACCGAGGTTGCTTTAGGAGCGTCTTCCGGCAAATAAAGTTTGCCATATTGTCCGCAGGCAGTTACTAAAGAAATTAGTAACATAGCGACAATATTATAGGCTATTACCTTTTTAATATTCATTAAATTGAATCATCATCTTGTTTTTTGTAGTGGGTAATTAGACCTAAAGTAGATGAATCTAAGTTGGCTGATTCAGCAATGCCTGTTAAACAGTCTAAAATAGGCGGTAACAGTTGTTTTCCTAGCTCTACTCCCCACTGGTCAAAGGAGTTAATATTCCATAATACACCTTCTACGAAAATTTTATGTTCGTATAATGCGAGTAAAGTGCCTAAATTTCTTGGCGTGATTTTCTTCATAAATAGTGTATTGCTAGGGCGATTTCCTGGTAACTGTTTGTGCTTAGCTAACTTTGCAGCCTCTTCATCTGTTAAACCATTAGCTAAGGCTTCTTGTAATATTTCAGCATACGTTTTACCTTGCATCATGGCTTGTGCTTGACTTAGGGCACTAGCAATTAATATATCCTGATGAGGATCTTGTTTATGGTGAGAGTTGGCAACCAGGATGAAATCCGTTGGGATAAGATGCGTTCCCTGGTGTAATAGTTGGTGATAAGCATGTTGCCCATCATTGCCTTGACCACCAAACAATACAGGGCCTGTTTTATAAGTGATTGGACTGCCATCACGCATGCTATTTTTCCCATTACTTTCCATTTCTGTTTGTTGTAAGTAATGGGGTAAAAAGTGTAATCGGTGTGAGTACGGTGTAACCACATGCGCATGACTAGAAAAGAAATTCGTATACCAAATACTTAATAACCCCATTAATACCGGTATGTTGTTTATAAAGGCAGCCTCTTGAAAATGTTGATCGGCATCCTGTGCACCTTGTAAGAATTGTGAGAAATTTTCAATACCAATCATCAGAGCTAGGGGTAACCCCATAGCTGACCATACAGAGTAACGACCACCTACCCAATCCCATAGTGGAAAAATGTGTGTTTCAGGAATGCCAAATTGCTGAGCTTTTTCTGCGGCAGCAGTAATGGCAATAAAATGAGCCGTAAGATTATTTGTGCCTAGCTGTTGTTGTAACCACTGCCGGATAGTTTGTGCATGAGTAAGTGTTTCTATGGTAGTAAAAGACTTTGATGAGATAATAAACAAAGTGCTTTCTGGTTGGATGCAGTCTAATACCTCATACAGATGCGCACTATCAATATTTGATACAAAATGACATTGTAATTGTGTAGAGCTGAAATCAGCTAGGGCATGTAATGCCATCATCGGACCTAAGTGTGACCCGCCAATACCCACATTGACAATATATTTAATCGGTTGGCCTGTGACCCCAAGCCATTGCTGCATACGAATCTTTTCTATGCAGGCGTACATTTTTTTATGCATACCCTGGATGGATGAGAGAATATTATGGCCATTTAATAACAGGGTAGAATCTTTATAATTACGTAATGCAGTATGTAGAGCTGGGCGATTTTCGGAGGTATTAATAGCTTGGCCTCGAAATAAGTCTATTATTTTTTGCTGCAAATGAGCGGCATTGGCTAGTTGTACCAATAGGGTAAGCGTTTCTTCAGTGATGATATTTTTAGAATAATCAAACAAAATATCGCCCAAAGATAAGGAAAAACGCTGAAAACGTTGCGGATCACTAGCAAACCAATGCCGCATGTGTTGGGTGGCTATGCGTGCCTGATGTTGCTGTAGCTGCTGCCATTCTGGTAATTGAATTGGGCTATACATATACCATGCTCTTGCTCGTCGATAACAAGGCGCCTATTATAAGGGTATATTGCCAACGGAAAAAGGTTTCATTGCTATGGAAGAGCTTATACAGCATCTTGAGGCGAAGATAAAAACGCTTATGCAGACTTGTCAGTCGTTAAAACACAGTAATCACCAATTACAAGCGGGTGGCCGGCTTATCTTGGAAGAAAATCAATCCTTGTTGTTAAAGCAGGAACGAGCTATTAGCCAAATTGAAACCATGCTTTCTAAGCTAAAAACGTTAGAGAATGCGCCATGACAGACAATATTATAAAAAACGTAGTTATAGACATATTAGGAAAAAGTTACACGGTGAAATGCTCTGAGTCTGAGGCAGAGTTATTACAACAATCTGCAAAATGTGTCGATAAAGAGATGCGTGGACTTAAAGAATCAGGCAAAGCCTTAAACTTGGATAGGCTAGCCATTATGACGGCATTACACATGGCTTATCAATTGCTTATTTTACAAAAAGAAAAAGAAAGTTCGATGCAATCTATTCATCAACGTATTAATGAATTGCAAGAAAAACTGGGTGATGCATTAGATAAAAATGCACAAACGGAGTTTCTCTATACTGAATAAAGTACAGCTCCGTAAGCAATTTCGTGCGCAGTGTCGGGCTATATTGCCAGCATTACGGAGTGCTGCTGCGCAACAAGCGGCGTTGTTATTTTCTTCCCATTCTTTTTTTAAGCACAACACGATATTTGCTAGCTATGCGGCACGTGAAGATGAATTTGACACTATGCCACTTATTAAAGAGATATGGCAGGCAGGTAAACGTTGCTATTTGCCCATTTTATCGATAAAGAACGATAAACATCTTGAATTTGCTGCTTATCACGCGGGGGATGTGCTGCATTATAATCGTTACCATATTTTAGAGCCTGGTATTCGGGCTGACACCTTAGATCCCACGGAGATAGATATAGTGATCTTGCCATTGTTAGCTTTTGATAAACTCGGAAACCGACTTGGCACGGGAGCAGGTTATTATGATCGGACATTTACCTTCCTGCAGGGCAAAGAGCAGGCTAACCCTTTGTTAATAGGGTTAGCCTACTCGTGGCAACAGATAGATGCCATTCCTGCAGATATATGGGATATCCGTTTAGATGGAATAATTACAGATCAAGATATTACTTTATTCCATAACCATAGGGCCATGCGGTGGACTGATATTGATAAAAACACCGGGGCGACATAGAAACTGTGCCTCTGTAAAGCCGAGGCCGGGTTTGCTTGCTGAAATGGTATAGGGTTGATCTCGTGGGGGGAGATTAAAAAAAGCCAAACCACCGTCCTCGGAGGTTTGGGTAAGTCCTTTGGTAAAGGGATTAGTTTTTCCTTTTAAGGGACCGCTTTCAAACATGCCAAAGTAAAAAGGGAGTTGTTGTGTATCTGGAATTAAGGTTATTTTAGCCGCTGCTTCTCCTTGGGGTGCATCATCCATGGTTTTGTGATAGGCGGTAATGGTTGCGACCACGTGGCATGCTTTATCATCGATTTTTGCACCAATAACCGATGCGAGTACATAATAAGTTTCGATGGAGGGAACTTGAAAGGTGATATTATTGTAGGGGCCTGTTAATCCCTCTCGGGGAACGAAGACAGTAGCAGATTGCGTGGTTTTATAGCCAAATTTTTCTAAGGTGAGAGTAATAGGTTTACCAATTGGGTAGGAAATCGGGCCGAAATGGCCGGTTTTATCCGTTTTGATTTTTTCTCCTGTTTCAAGAATGGTAATTGTTGCATTAGAAATGGCAGTCCCTAATATAAAAGCTCGTGCAAAACCAGAAACGGGTGCTACGCTACTGTCCTCCATAGCAAAACAGGGTGTTGCTGCGGTTAATGAGGCGGCAATAAGTAGATTTAATATATTTCTTATTTGCATTATATGTATCCTCCCATCCATGAGTTATTTGCTCTAGAGCCTTAGATATGGCCAAAGCCCAGATATAGTATGTCTAGGGTCTGTTGACAATTTAAATTGTCAACAGACCCTATTATCTAAGATAATAAATAATACGTCTAGGTTGCTGTAGCCAGGGAATTTCTGAAAGGATTACTTTCCTTGAATAAGCTCCGTGAGCTCGCGTAAGGCGATGAAAAACATAGTGTAATCAATGATGGTGCTACCATGCAATAGCCCAAGAATCACATTCCAGCGATTTATCATGCCTTTATGCTGGCGTAGCCATGCATCGATCATATGCATAGTAGGTTGATTTTTATTTTTTGCCATTATGAGGGTGGTTAATGTTCTTTGTATTACATCCAATTCATCGCGCAAAGTGAGGCGGGCTAAAATATTCCAATGGCCGTCTCTTGTATCCGCGGAGATTTGGTCGCGGAACCAAATTAAATTAAACTTATCACCGATGGCAAAGTACACCTTAGCAGTTTTTACCATATCCAATTTATGCGTGGTGGCTACTTCAATAATATTTAATGCGGTATACATTGGTCGATAGGTTGCAACGCGGCGGGCGAATTCTCTTGTTAATCCAACTTTAATAAATTGCACAGTTATTTCTTCTAGATAATCTCTGCTTAAGCCACCCATGAGTGAAGGCACTAAATCATGTAGAGTTTTTATATGAGATCCATAATGGCTAATGGTGGTTCTTAAGTCTGATTTTAGTCGATTATTATGTAAGAACCAGCGAGTAGATAGATTAATAAGCTGGCGAATACGGTAGATTAAATCATATTGTTTTGCCATGGGGATTTTAAAATCTAGATTTAACACAGCATCGATTAATTTATGTGCCTCATATATATGTGAAGATACCACGTGTGCTTTGATAATATCGGCAACTGTAGCGCCTGTTTCTGCTTGTATGCGATGTACAAATATAAGGCCCATTTCATTAACAATACGGTTACTGAGTTGGGTGGCAATAATATCGCGCCGTAGACTGTGGTGTCGCATTTCCTTGTGGAAGCGTTTGTGGAGTGAGTAAGGGAAAGCTGTTTCGATAATTTCGCTTAAAAATGGATCTTCTGGTAAGTCCGATTTGAGTATTTCATGTTTGATGTGGATTTTTGTATAGGCTAATAAAATGGCTAATTCAGGGCGAGTTAAGCCTATTCCAGCTGCCTTGCGTTCCAAAATTTCTTTATCATCCGGCAAAAATTCCACTTGTCTGTCTAGCTCGCCCAGTGATTCTAATTCTTTGATATAGACTTGATGAATGCCGACGAAATCCTTAGCGAAGAATGCAGCTAAGCTCATTGCCATAGCTTGTTGATAATTATCGTTGAGCACTAACGTAGCGACTTCTTTTGTCACATTTGCTAGTGTTTTATTGCGTTGTGTTTCTGATAGGGTTTTATTAGCAATATCTTCATTTAATAGAATTTTTAGATTGACTTCATGGTCTGAGCAATCGACGCCAGCTGAGTTATCGATGAAATCAGTATTAATGTGGCCGCCAGTTAAGGCATATTCAACCCGGCCTAACTGTGTAAATCCTAAGTTGCCACCTTCGCCGACAACTTTACAGCGTAGTTCTGCACCATTAACACGGCAAAAATCATTGGTTCTATCACCGACGTCAGCATTAGTTTCTTTGCTAGATTTTACATAAGTACCAATACCACCATTCCACAGTAAATCAATGGGTGCTTTCAAGATGGCACGAATTAAATCGGTTGGAACCAGTGCACTTTCTTCTATGCCGAGTTGTTGTTTGATCTCGGGAGAGATAGGGATGGATTTTAATGTTCGCGAATAAACGCCGCCGCCCTTGGAAATTAAGCGTGTATTATAATCCTCCCAGGAAGAGATGGGCAGTTTAAATAAGCGCTGCCGTTCGGCAAAAGATTTTATCGGATCAGGATTGGGATCCAAGAAAATATGCCGATGGTCAAAAGCAGCGAGTAATTTAATGTGTTTAGAATAAAGCATCCCATTGCCAAATACGTCGCCACTCATGTCTCCAATACCAACAACGGTGATAGCTGTTTTTGTGGCATCTACTTCTAATTCGCGGAAATGTCTTTTCACTGATTCCCATGCGCCGCGAGCTGTAATGCCTATTTTCTTGTGATCATAACCCGTGATGCCACCGGATGCGAATGCATCACCTAGCCAAAAATTATATTGTTTAGAAATGGCATTAGCGATATCTGAAAATGCAGCAGTACCTTTATCTGCAGCCACAACTAAATAGGGATCGTCGTCATCATGGCAAATGGTTTGCCCTGGATGAATAATTTTACGATTTTTAACGTTGTCCGTTATATCTAATAAACCGCACATAAAATATTGGTAACAGGCAATCACTTCTTTTTTAATCACGTCACGAGAGGCTTGTGGAAGTAGTGCTTTTAATACAAACCCTCCTTTTGCTCCGGAAGGTATAATTACTGCATTTTTAACTGTCTGTGCCTTCATCAATCCAAGAATTTCAGTACGAAAATCTTCTCGACGATCAGACCAACGAATTCCACCACGCGCTACTTTGGTGTTACGTAAATGAATGGCTTCAAAACGGGGGGAGTAAACAAAAATCTCATAGAGTGGTACGGGTAACGGTAATTCTGGTATAGCGCGAGAATTTAATTTAATAGCTAAATAGGGTTTGGGTTGTTTATTGGCGGAAGTTTGAAAGTAATTTGTACGTAGTGTTGCTTTGATTAAGCTAAGATAGCGACGAATAATCTTATCTTCATCCAAGCTGGTTACGGACTCTAGTGCGTTAATAAGTTTTTTTTCTAATTGCTCCACTATCTTGTGGCGAGTGGATTTTTGTTTTGGGTCATGCAGAACAAGGAAAAGATTTACCAGAGTTTCGGCCAATGCAGGATGATTAGCGAGAGTTTGTTCAATATAAGCTTGGCTAAAGCGAAACCCAACTTGACGCAAGTATTTTGCATAGGCACGTAAGATGATAATCTTTTTCCAGGATAAGGCAGCACTTAGAATAAGTTTGTTAAATCCATCACTTTCTGCATTACCAAGAAATATATGGAGAAGTGCATCGGTAAATAAGTCTTTTAATTGTTTTAGATTAATGGGCTTATTTTTAATATAGCAGATACTAAAATCACTAATGTAAATAGATTGTTTTTGTATGGTTAGTTGGTAAGGAGATTCGCTTAAAGTGCGTAGATCCATATTTTCCAATATGGGCAATATATCTGATAATGCTATAGGGGCTTGCCATTGAAACAATCGCAAATGTAACGTTGGTTTTCCCGCTTGTTCAATATAATAAAAATCCATGTCTAAAGGGTTGGTTGTAGAAAGTTTTTCTATATGGTTAATATCATCGATAGCTTGAGTGGGTAGATGATCCTCGAGGTAGTTACTTGGAAAACAAGCCAGATATTTTTTAAGTTGCGCACCCTTTTTCCCGCCACGGTTTTTTTGTAGTTTTTCCAATTGTGTTTTCCATGCGGCAGACATAGCTTTCTCCTTCGCTTAATCAATTCTTCCTATATTTAAAGTATATATGTAATACACATATTTGCAGGAGTTTCTCCTATATCTCGAATTGCCTCAAAATAAAATGTTACCGAAGCACTCATTCGTTGCCTCACAATTCATGTTACCGAAAGTGAGGCCTAAAGTGATGATCTTAATCATATAGCAATATTCCTACCCTTTAATCTTACATCAATTCGAGCAAAAATGTTTTTGAGCTTGGCTTCAAGACTCATCTTTAACTCAAATGGGTTGAGTGTTTTGTAGATAGCAGTGAGCCGTTCTTTTTGTGCGGCGTTGATGTGTTTGCTTGCTAAGATGCGCTGGTAGGGAGTTTGTGGTTTATCGTGTATCTTTTTGATCTTTGCTTGCACACGATGTTTGTCTATTAATTTCATGGATGGATAAAAGTAATTATGTAGCAGAGAGCATTCATTTTTATAGACATCATTCATTGCATCAATCAATGCTTTGTCTTCAATGCGATAGTAGCCGAATAGCTGACGAACATGTGTCCAGTTTTTTTGTTCAACATGCGCATTATCATCTTTGTGGTAAGGGCGAGATCGCGTAAATTGTACTGGATCAGTTCGATGCTCAAAATAACGTATTAAATGGTAATTTAGAAATTCAGAGCCGTTATCACAATCAAACCCAAAGATGAGAAAGGGTAAATTGCTTTCAATATCTTCTATCTGCTTAACAACACCTTCGGCCCCTTTACCCCAGACGGCACGATTTTCTGTCCAGCTGGAATAAATATCCGTGAGTGTAATGCTCCACACAAAATCACCCATCAAGCTCTCACCACAATGCGCGACTGTATCTGCTTCAACGAAGCCTGGTGTTTGCTCATTCCATTGATCTGTTTTAATAGGGATGTGTTTCTTAAGCAATGACCCGGGCTTGGTGCCGCCTAAGCGTCTTGGAAAGCGAACCCGTTCTGGTTGTAATAAGCGATCAATCGTTGCTTCGCTCATCGTCAATAACGAGCCTTTTATCTCTGGCGCTACGGGGTTCCATAGGTATGCTCATAAAACGGTAGCCAGATGGCTAAGGCAGCCTTTAATCGCTTACCGCACATTTGATCAGTCGCAAGCCATATTTGCTTTAGTGGGGCCTTTAACGTTTCTGGCGCATAGACTTTTTTGCGACCACGGCTTTCTATTTTGGCGTTAGAAGCACGTTTACTGGGTGGTTTCGTCAACAACCGAATAGCATGCTTCCTATGATAACCGCTAGTCTCACAAAATTCATTTAAAATGATAGACTTAGATTTTTTATTTGCTTGAATATATCGAATTTTTAGTTGACCCAAATAAAGCGCCATATTCATTCGCCTCGCCATAGTTACCGCCTCCGTTCGGTAACATTTATTTTGAGGCAACGACCTGATTTTTAGTACCGTACAGAGAGCGTACTCAAAAAAAATAACACACAATCATGATGTTAGTAATATTATCACCCCAAGACCAGTCCCATAAACAATGACTATTCGCTATACTAGTAATAGACAAACTTACTGCATACGCCTGCAAAACAGGCAAGGGGCAGTGAAATGGATGCTAGATTCGAAGCACATCATTTTGTCGAGAAAGGCAATGGTATTATGTGCTGTTATAATATGTTCCCTACGCAATTTGGCAGTATAGCCAATATGACTGCCTACCTCCCCATGGTGGGCGCGATGGGCTTCAATGTGGTGTGGGTGAATCCTTTACAAGATGCAACCCATGTTGCCATGGAAAAGCGTGATAAAAAACTAGGCGTACGAGCCGGCAATACAGTAATTGGCAGCATGTATGCTATGCGCAATCCTAGCCAAATCAGTGCTTATTTCAGCGATGCGCCTCATTCTCCGAGTGGAGAATTACTAGTTAGCCCAGAAGTAGCTCAGCAAATTGATACCCGCGCTTTACAACAATTCACTCAAGCTGCACGTGATAATAAGTTAGTTCCTATTTTTGATCTCGTACTCAATCATCTCGCCGCTGATGCCCCCCTATGTAGAGAAAGACCGCATTGGTTTGCTAAAGGTGTGCACCCTGACTTTCAAGATGCGCGCGCATTCAACTATGAAGACGAGGTAGTAAGACGCGAAATTATTGAGCACTTATGGAAACCCTACATTAGGCAGTATATCCAAATATATGGATTTGGCGGTGTGCGTGTTGACGCAGTAGGCTACATACATCCAGAGGTTAGACGCGAAATCTACCAGTACTTGTATGATTTAGCAGAAGAGCTAAATATACCAAAGCCTGTGATCTTGGATGAGGTACTATTTAGTGGTGATACGCAGAAAATGAGCGCCAATCTACGCTTGCCAGGCAACATAGGTCCAACGCATATCACCACGGGTGCTTATTATGCGCGACGAGAATGGCATGGCGGCCTACCCGGCTGGGTCAATGCGGAAGCTGCAGACAAGGCATCGGTTGTCTTCCAAACCCAAGAAGGAGAAATACGCGAGCATGTCAAGGGTGGCTGTATTAACTTTTCAGGAAATCATGACCATAACTCTTTGGCGATGACTGTGCTGCACGAAATGGCAGAAGAACGCTTACAACAGCATGAAAGATTACATCACTTAGCTGAACAATTAAACGCAAAATACAGATCTGACGAAGGAAGAGAAAGTATTTTCCTGTATTCATTCGTCCAGGATATGGAGCAAGCTATCGCTAACCATGATCATGCTACCATCCATGATTTTGAAAGACGCATGCGCGAAAAAATTGCTATGGGTGCATTAACATCAAGTGGTGGATGGTATGCATTAGCAGGCGACGAAACCGGTGATACCACACCCAAGTCGGTTTTTCACCGCCAGCAAGCATTAGAGCAAGATTATTATCCACAACGTAGCCACCGTATTTTCTTAGGAGAACATAAGCAAGCAGCTAAAAAGGCTCTAGACACCATCGCTAGAAACTTCATTCAGAGTTATCCACTGGAAATACGCGCACACATGGATGAAGCCTATCGTTCATTAACACATGATCTTGAGCAGGAAAGAATTATAATGGCTTATGTAGAAAATTTGAAAAACTTAGTCAACAGTGGTGATCCCGCTATTTGCCAGCTGCTACAGGATACCCTTGAAGAGCAGGGTGTAACTTTTAATCAAAGTGACTATGTTGCTGTTCCAAGACAACCAAGTAATGGTTGGAATGGACGTCACGACATGCGCGAATTTATGCGTGAAACAAATAGCCTACTGCAACAACTTCCTGCCTCACAGTATGGCTTTAGCAGCGAAATGATTCGACTCGCTGGCAAACCTGAGTTAGCGATTGTAGTACGCAGAAATGGCCCAGGGTATAATGCAAAAACAGATTTAGTGATAGTTAATTTAACGCCTGACAAGCCAGTAACGCTGGATTTAGAAGATATAACAGAGATTGGAGTTATCTATCAAAAACGTATTTTTTCGGACAGTTTTAATATAGATAGTAGTAGTGCCGCAGCAACATTTTATTACGTAGCGAAGAAAAGTGATATTCATTTAGGCTCGGCCATTGTACCCAGCGATGGGTTAATGCAAACTCAGCGGGTCAGGCAAGTAAAATCAACACCGGCTCTTACTGCCACACCTGGTAAATTAGGTGTATTTGGTGTTATAGATACTAGCGGAAAGCTTGATCAACCACAGCCCCCAGCCGTTGCGAGAGAACGCCCAGTAAAAGGTAGCTAAAGATGCAGTCTCATTTTCTAGAACAAGGCAATAATGCCATACTGCGGTGTTATAACATGTTTCCGACCCAATTCGGCAGAATAGACAACATGACTGCCTATCTACCGCAATTGCGCGAAATGGGGTTTAACGCGGTATGGATTAACCCGATACAAATAGCTGGTGATATTGACGATTTTGTCAAACAGGACTCTGTACGGTACAAAAAATCATAGGGTTACGCCAACCTAGCGGCGTTGTTGCGTAAATCATTAGGAAAATGA
>MGYC01000029.1 GCA_001801575.1 Gammaproteobacteria bacterium RIFCSPHIGHO2_12_FULL_41_20 | reverse complement strand
GAGGATTGATTAAGAAGATCCTTCGCTGACGCTCAGGATGACAGTGTTAGCGGGAACTGCTGCAATAATCCTTAGGATCTGTTTATAATTTAACCATCGATTCCTTGGGGGAAGAGGGTTGAATTGTAAACAGACCCTATATTATCCTAGATTATGGAGAAACAGATACACCAGCAAGAAGTTCATTTTCGCTATTTTTAGCAGTAACCAATACATTTGAAGGGATACCCCACTTAGAACAATAATCACTTAACGCCATAAAAAACACAGTATTCATATCCACTAGCCGCTGCACTTCTTCGCCATTCATCTGTAATGCAGTTCGTACACTCGAAGACGCGGAGTCAGGAAAAACATGAATAGACAAATCAATTATTCTTACGTCATTTTTCATTCTTCCCACTTGCGCATAAAAAGCCTCCATCTCTTCGTGCATCAATGTGGTATTTGGACGATGTACAAAAAACCCCGGTTGAAATCCGGTTAGCCGAGTACTTGACATATCAAGAAAATCTGCAATATTTAATATTGCACTATC
The DNA here is from genome assembly GCA_001801575.1 of Gammaproteobacteria bacterium RIFCSPHIGHO2_12_FULL_41_20. Classification (GTDB taxonomy): domain Bacteria; phylum Pseudomonadota; class Gammaproteobacteria; order DSM-16500; family DSM-16500; genus 2-12-FULL-41-20. The sequence continues at coordinate 30,074 of MGYC01000029.1, read as the reverse complement.
AACAACAAAGCCACTTGGCACTACCACTTCATTAAGGTGAGCATATTTATGAATTGTTTCTATGAATGTAATAAAATCACTTGCCTGGTCGCCTTCAAGATAGTTATGTTCTGCGTTTATTAACCGATAACGTAAAACATTCTCAGGTGAAGCAATATCAAGATAACTCTTTGTAATCAACCTTTCCGTAACAAGTTGCTCTGCCGTTGTATATCCCGATGACAACTCGGCCAGGCTATCAGGTAGTTTACAACTCTCTACGTCACGGAATTGCTTAAATCGTTCAACATCAAAATTATCATGCACTCGCATACATATCGTTTGCAAGGTTCTTAATAAACGACAGCTTTCGTGATATCTTTGGATATCCGCTGCTTGAGTTAAGGTTTCTGCATGATCTATGCGTGTTGTCGCGGCCATATAACGTACGCTCCATTGATAATGCGCATCAATCCTACCACGCCCATCAATAACAACAGCAGCCTGATTATGTTCTTCACCCGTATATTGATATAAACGTAACTTAACATTGACAGGTAATAAATCAGGGTGCTGGTTAAAAAAATTATAAATTCCTGTAAGAATCGGTTCATTATCATCATAAAAATCTATCATAATATTATCCGCATCAGGGTTAAGTACCGCCGCGCGATGTGCATGTGCATAAACCAATGAAATCTTTGTTTCATCAAATACAGCTTCTGGATGAGGGATATCTACGGTTCTACCATTTTCTTCGGCTAATGCAAGCTTATAACTATAACCAGCGCGATTACCACTATAAATATCTGCGGTCCATAAAGGATCGAGCCTTACCTCGCTCCTAGCTAGTTGTGATTGTAAATAACACTGAAGCACAGGTAAAACAGGGGTACATGATGGTCCATTATAGTATTGGCTATTATAGTTATTAGTACGAGCATCTTGCCGATTGCTGGCATAACCAACAACAACGCGAACATAGCCACCAGCATCAACTTCATTTACGATTTCTTGCAAAAGTGGCATGTTAGTATCAATCATCCAAGCAGTCCCTTCTTGCCTTGACTGATATTTATGATAAAAACAGCCATCAATATCAAATAGTTTAACAATTACATTTGGCATATTAATAAATTGTCACTGGTTAATAAACTATATAAATAAAGGTCATAAAATGACCATACCAAAGCAAGATTAAGGTTTTATTAAGAGGATGTCATGTCATCGCCCTCATCCGGCGCTCCGGGAGAAGGGACTATGAACGGGGCTACATCCGTGAAGTTACTCATGCCATCTCACACCAAATATTGTCCGCCATTGATAACCAAGTTAGACCCAGTAATAAAGCCACTAGATTCCGCCGCTAAAAACGCTACAGCACGCGCCACTTCATCTGGCTTACCAAAGCGACCAACTGGAATTTGCGCAACGATTTTTTCACGAATTTTATCATCTACAGACATCACCATGTTTGTCTCAATATACCCGGGTGAAATGGTATTAACAGTCACGCCCTTCCGTGCCACTTCCTGCGCTAAACTCTTTGTGAACCCATGAATACCTGCTTTTGCAGAGGAGTAATTTGTCTGCCCAAATTGCCCCTTTTGTCCATTAATAGAAGAAACATTAATAATACGGCCATAGCGACGAGATAACATACCGCTAATCACATTCCGCGTTACATTAAAAATACTATCTAAATTAGTGCGCAATACCGTTTGCCATTGTGATAAATCCATTTTACATAGTTGCACATCACAAATAATGCCGGCATTATTCACCAAAATATCAATGCTGCCAAAATCTGCTTCTACATTTTTCACCATACTCAAACATGATTGAAAGTCCGCAACATCAACAAAATTAATTGCCATATCGTAACCTAATTTTTTTTGTTCTTCTTGCCAAGCCTTAGCGGACGCATGGTTTCCCCCTCGATTATAGCTAGCCACTACTTTTGCCCCTTTGCGAGCTAAGTACTGACATACCGCGGTACCAATCCCTCCCATTCCACCAGTCACTAAAGCAACCTTATTTTTCATTTTAACCTCCTGCTACAAATAATCATGCACGACCTTGCCATAAGGTAAAGTTAAATCTGTTAACACATGCATAGCAGAGAGCACCTTGCGCACTGGTAAATCTGCCACAGGCGCCATAGCGTGAGGAGTAAGATGAATCGCTGCCGGACCTGCCCAGGCTCCCTTTACCACAACATCTTCCAAATAGTATTCCACTAATTCACAAATGCGCAGTGTGCCATCAACATGAGGAATAATTTTCAATAAATAACTCGGGGCAAGTAAAGCGTCATGTATTTTTTTCACATCTAAAGATTGATACTTGTAACCCATAGTTGCTACTGCAACCTCACACGTCTCATAAGTAAGACGTCCAATCAATGTTTCACTGTTAACGCACAAACAAGGACTCGCTAATTTTTTCGGAAATCCCCATATTTCCCGGCCTGCAGCAATGGGTGCTTCATCATCTAAATACATCGAGTGCACATAACCACCGGTTTTCCCTTTATATCTAACCGGAATAACTTGACCAGACTCTGTATAATCACCAAATCCCGTTGAATCTGGCATACGTATAAATTCAAATTTCACAACTGGCTCAGTTACCTCTAATGGCTCTGGCACAACTTGCTTCAGAATATCCAGATCTGTTTCATAAGTAATAATAAAAAATTCTCGATTAATAAAACGATATGGGCCCTTTGGATAAGCGGGACGAGTAATCGGCATAGCAAATGCAGTATCCTTTACTTCCTGTTTATTCATGACAATTATCCTTTTGCAATTACTCCATAAACCAGCCGTGGCTTACTACTAAAGATTGCCCTGTTAATGCATTAGAATCGAATGATGCAAAAAACAAAGCTACCTCTGCCACATCAGCAACTGTAGTAAACTCACCATCCACCGTATCTTTCAGCATTATCTTTTTAACCACATCGTCTTCACTAATACCCAATGTCTTAGCTTGTTCAGGTATTTGTTTGTCAACAAGAGGAGTACGCACGAACCCAGGACAAATCACATTCGCACGAACATTATGTTTTGCTCCCTCTTTTGCAACAACCTTACATAACCCTAGCAATCCATGTTTTGCTGTTACATAAGGGGCTTTTAGTAACGATGCTTCCTTGGAATGCACTGATCCCATGTAAATAATACTTCCGCCTTTTCCGCGCTTATACATACTCTTTAAGCAAGCTCGCGTAGTGAGAAAAGCACCATCTAAATGGATAGCTAATAGCTTTTTCCATTCGGCGAAAGGTAAATCTTCTATAGGAGAAATATATTGAATTCCTGCATTACTAACGAGAATATCCACACCACCAAACGCAGACACCACTTTCGCTATGCCAGCTTCTACTTGCGCCTCATCAGTAACATTCATCTGCACAGCCATTGCATTTTTACCGATAGCTTTTGCTGTCATTTCCGCTTTATTAAGATCAAGATCAGCAATCGCCACTTTCGCGCCTTCTTGTGCGTAACGTTCTGCAATTTCCTTGCCAATACCGCTGGCAGCACCCGTAACAACTGCCACTTTACCCTGTAACCGCATAAGCCCTCCCTGACTCATATTGAAGCTAACATAGAAAATTATGTCGATATATAACCAAATAATGCTTCGTAACCAATAAACTCATGCCAATCCATTGTTAATAAGTGTAGCATAAAATATAAAAGCGCAAGAGGTGGGGTCATGGAAGACAACCAGTATGCTCACTTTATCACGAACCAGCTTATAGAAACGTGGAGTGAAATCTCTAAACAATTACTGCAACAGCCAGACAAATTGACTCGTTGCCACCTAGAACTCTGGAAAGACTATCAAGAATTATTGCAACATTTGACAGATAACGTGATCTCTATCGATAAGCGCTTTACTGGAAAAGCCTGGCAAGAGCAAATTTTATTTAACTTTATTCAGCGAGCTTATTTCCTCTTAACAACCCATATAGATAATCTAATTAAAAACTCCTCAGGGAATAATAAAGAATCAGCAAAAAAATTACATTTTTTTGCCAAACAATTTTTAGATTCCATAGCTCCAACAAATTTTATATCTACCAACCCGGAAATCATTACCAGAACAATTGAAACACAAGGGAAAAACCTTGTGAACGGCTTGAAACAATTTCTAAATGATATTAAACAAAATAATGGGCAATGGCTAACGCCCTCCGTTAATTTAACATCCTTTGAGATAGGAAAAAACATTGCTTGCACACCCGGTAAGATTGTTTTTCAAAATGATTTAATACAGCTTATCCAATATAATGTCACAGCAAAAAAAACCTATAAACACCCCTTGCTTATTATACCGCCATGGATAAATAAATATTATATCCTAGACTTACAACAAGAAAATTCCCTGGTCAAATGGTTAGTTGATCAAGGGTTCTTGGTGTTTATGATTTCATGGGTCAATCCAGAAACTGCGCATAGAGAAAAACAATTTTCTCATTATCTTATAGAGGGCCCGATTGCGGCATTAAAAATTATCCAAGAAATAACTAATCAGCCTCAAGTAAATGTCTTAGGATATTGCATTGGAGGGACTCTGCTAAGCTGTATGCTAGCCTACCTCGCCAAGAAAAATAACCATAGCATTCGCAGTGCTACTTTTCTAACTACACTTATTGATTTTTCAGAACCAGGAGACCTCGGCGTTTTTATTGGCGACAAACAAATTAATGAACTAGAAAAACATATGCAGCCCAAAGGATATTTAGATGGTCATGTAATGGCCGCTGTTTTTAATGCATTACGTGCAAATGACTTAATATGGTCATCATTTATTACTACCTACCTGAAAGGACAAAAACCTAAACCCTTGGATTTATTATACTGGAATTATGACTCTACCAACATCCCTGAAAAAGTGCACAGCTTCTATTTACGCAATATGTATCTTAATAATAAACTCATTCACCCTAATCAATTAAAATTGGCTGATGAATATATAGATTTAAATAAAATTACTACGCCCTGTTATTTTCTAGCGACGAAAGATGATCATATCATTCCATGGGCATCCTGCTATAAAAGCAGTTTACTCTTATCCGGCCCGGTAAGGTTTGTGTTAGCCAGCTCTGGACATGTAGCTGGTGTTGTAAATCACCCAGGAAAAAATAAATATGGCTTTTGGACTTACAGTAAACGTCCGCTTGACCCAGAATCCTATCTTAAAAATGCTACTTTTCATGAGGGATCATGGTGGCCGCATTGGATAAATTGGTTAAAACCATATGCAGGCAGATTAATTAATACTAAACATGCAAATGCACGTAAGAATTATATCATAGAAGATGCACCGGGTTCTTACGTAAAGAAACGTTTAATAACTATCTAAAAGTATGTCCCCATTAAAACTCATGAAGCACAACGCCCTCATCATCCGGCATTGCTTGCAGCCAACATGGATCTTGTAAAGCCCGCTTTACATCGCCATATCCCGTCTGTCTATGCTCTTTCAATGTTTGCGATGAGAACTCATAATCTTTAGACCAAAGATTACTAGGATCATCTCGATAATGAAATCGCGTTATATTAATGGTTTTCCGGCTAGCATTTTTAGTGAGTTTTTTAATATTCTCTACTGAATCGAACTTGGCATACTTATCCACTAATTGATCAATGATATGATTAAGGTCATGATTCTTACATAAAGCTTGTAAGATTTGATGAAAGCGGCTAGAAAACTCCATGTCTTTTTTTCTCTTTAAAATTTCCATAAGAGAAATAGGTGTGCGTTGATCATAAGAAAATAGATGAACCATGATGCACAATAATTTTAAGTTCGCTTTACTTTTATCTGATACCACCGCATGTAATGGCGTATTAGAAATAATTCCCCCATCCCAATAGTTCTTCCCTTCGATTCTAATAGCAGGAAACCCTGGTGGTAATGCCCCGCTTGCCATCACATGCTCAGGGCCTATTACTTGCTTAGTATTATCAAAATAGACAAGCTGACCGTTTTCCACGCAAACCGATGCTAAAGTAAGCCTTACTTTTTTACTATTGATAAGATTAAAATCTACTAACTCTTCCAATGTATGTCGTAACTCGCGTGTATCATAAAAACTGATTTGATCAGGATGATTTGAAAAATTCAACCAAGGATTCAGTATTCTTGGTTTAAAAAAACCTGGCACACCAAACATCAATGTCCATTGCGAGCTCCAAAATTTTTGCACCTGCCTTAATAAATAATTATCCTCAAGTACCGGCATCTCTGGAAAAGGTGTTGCAGCCCTATTCCAAAATTGATTTAACTTTTCAATGCGTTTTTCTGGTGTATTTCCTGCGATAATAGCTGAGTTAATTGCGCCAATTGACGTACCCACTACCCAGTCAGGCTCGCACCCACTCTCTAGTAATGCTTCACACACGCCAACCTGGTACGCGCCTAATGCGCCACCGCCCTGTAAAAGATATACGACTTGATCATAAGGATGAGGTTTCTTTGGCATACATTAACCCCCGTTTATTTTTTATCTCTGCAATACATAGGTTCCCGGTGCATCACACAATGGGCCCAACCCTTTTTTAAGATTACCCATTAAGGGAGGAGCTACTTTTTTTTCTGAGAAAACAGCTAGCCAATGCTCCCACTCTGGCCACCATGAACCCGTGGTTTTTTTCGCGCTCTCCAACCAGGTGTCAGAGCTAATATATTTATCGCCTTTTTTCCTTGTTTTTATTTGATAAGTCCGATTCTTATGCCCTGGCTCACTAACAATGCCCGCGTTATGCCCGCCGCTAGTCAAAACAAAGGTAATATCCGTATTAGTAAAAAGATGAGCCTTATATACCAAACGCCAGGGTGACACATGATCTTTTAGTGTGCCAACAGCAAAAATAGGTATAGTGATATCTGTTAATGCTATTTTCTTTTTTCCTACTTTATAACGACCACGCACTAATTCATTATTGAGAAATAAATCCCGTAAGTAGTCAGCATGCATCCGCAATGGTAATCGTGTTGTATCACTGTCCCATGCCATTAAGTCATTCATAGGTCGACGCTTGCCCAGCAAATAATCATGTATCATGCGTGACCAAATAAGATCATTAGAACGTAACATACTAAACGCCCATGCCATTTGTGTCCCGTCTAAATACCCTTTCTCCCACATAATATCTTCAAGATAATTTACTTGGCTTTGATCAACAAACAATGACAGTTCTCCGGAGTCATGAAAATCTACTTGAGCTGCAAATAAAGTGATGCTCTTGAATCTATCATCCTTCATTAATGCCATAGCTGCAGCTGCAATCATCAGCAACGTACCCCCCAAGCAATAACCAGTAGCATGAATTTTTTTATGAGGAATAATCGCATTTATCACATCCAAGGCATTCATCACGCCCAAATTGAGATAATCCTCTAATCCTAAATCTCGATCTTCGCTGGTGGGATTTCTCCATGAGATCATAAAAACTGTATGGCCATGACCAACTAGATAGTTCACTAAAGAATTATGCCGAGAAAGATCTAGGATATAATATTTCATGATCCAAGCTGGGATAATTAATACCGGTTCTGCATATACATCTTGAGTAACCGGCGTATATTGAATCAATTCAATAAGGTGATTACGATAAATAACTTTTCCTGGAGTAGTAGCCACCTGGACACCTACTGGAAAATTTTCAGTCCCCACAGGTAACTGCTGATTGAGAAAACGATAGGTATCTTCTATCGTATTACAAAACCCCGCAACAAAATTAGCGCCACCCTGCTGTATACTTGCCGCTATTACTTCTGGATTAGAGAATGGAAAATTAGACGGAGAAACCATATCCAGCAATTGCCTGACCACAAAGTTAACCACATGTTCATGATGTTTAGAAACACCTCGAATACCAAGAGTAGCCTCATCCCACCACTTTTCATACAATAAAAACGCTTGCGAATATAAGTTAAATGGAAACAATTCCCACGCCATATTACTAAATCGATGATCTTGAATACGCGGATGAATAAATACAGAGCACTTCTCGCTGGGATAGCAACCAGTCACCGCATAAAACTGCATAATAAATTGCGCTACATGTTTCCACGCACTTTGTGTAAGAACCCATTGTTTTGCCGGTGCAATATGTAGATGTGCCGACCAATCAAAAATAGCTAAACTTAACGAGGCGGGTGACAACCATCCTGTACCTTTTCCAAGCCATGCATGTAACAACTTATCATAAGTTTCACCTTCATAACCGCAAGCTAGGGTTATACCAGCCGATGATGTCGCAATATTTTCACGAAAAGTAGTGAAGTGATCGCCTACCGATAGATGTTTCTTCATCCTTGCTACTCCATCTCGGCTGGTAGTATTGAGACTGTTCTACTATTCTCTTTCTTTGCTTGTTCCCATTCTTGTCATCTCAGAAGCGCGCTCTGTATGCTGACGTAGCGCATCAGTCCAAATTTTCCCTGCTTCAGAAACAGCATTAAAGCTGATATCTAATGCTCTCTGCGTATACTTTGCTGCCTCTTGACAAGTAACATTAGCTAATTTGACTTGTGCTGCTAGCAACTCTTCAGGCTTTTTAGCTTGAGTCACTTCTCCCAATGATCCCATGTTTCTAGCCAAATTATTCATCGTCGTCATATTAAGCTCAGTAAATTCCACTATTGGCTTATTAACACATTGGCAAAGCTTGCTCCAACTCTCATTAAATTCTCTTTGCATATTGAATCCTCCCATCTATTGTGCACCGCAGCAATCCATAACTTGATATTATTGCATTGCAGCATAATAGTCAAGAATATAGCCGCCCTGAATCCATTTAAGTTATTGATAAATTAATATTATTTATTCAGAATAATTATCGAATCACCCTTAAAATGGCAGTTAGTTTGGGCTTTGTTGCATAATTCGTCGTCGCGAGCTCGCGAAGCGATCCAGAAAAATACCTGACTTTATATAAATGCCTATTTTCTGGATCAATTGCTTCGGCCACTAATGTCGCCTCGCAACGATGGGTTTTGCGCAAAAAGTGATTTATGCAAACGCCGTTAGTTTGCGGTTTTAAGAATTATTTCTGTTTTGTAGTTTTTGTAGATTTCTGTTTTGTAGTTTTTGCCACAGGAGGAGAAAACACCGATTGCCACATCGCCATATTCTTCTGCATCCATTCACTCATAGGACTAAATGCATCATGCTTTCCAAGCATATCCTGTAAATAGGTGTGAAAATCTGCTTGATGATCTGTAAATAATGCAAGGTTTTTTTCTAAAAACTGACTCATGGTTTGTTGCAATGGATTGCCATAAAAACGAATAATATTTAATAAAATCTCCGTAGTAAAAATTGGCTTGCCAGCACATTCTTCTTCACTAATTATTTGCAAGAGAACATAATTAGTCATATCCTCTTCAGTACGAACATCAACCACCTTAAAATCCAGATGTTTTAGTATCAGCTGCTTAATATCATCTAATGTTATATAACGACTAGTGTCTGTATCATAAAGACGTCGATTCGGATATTTTTTAATAATTCTCAACTATGCCAATCCCCATCACTTGCAATACATGCTACTCCATTATATTGCTGAGTATGACTACCCATTGTAGCGGTAATAGAATATTCACGACAGTGTGGATTGCCATTAATATGAATCTTTCTCGTCGGCATAACCGTGTACTTTGCACCTGTATTACTGCTTATCCACGTAGCTGGTTTACCTACTGGGTTATCTAACCCTCTCGACATTTTTACTCTATCTGTCTCCCCCATCGCACTGCCGATTTGGCCACCAATTAATCCCTTGCTCTCTGCTTCTGGTGCAGCAATCATAGTTTGTTCGGCATTAGGTTTTATGGCACCGTCATGCATAGAGTTACTCGTACCCTGCTGCATAAAATTAGCAATGCAACCAGCTAAGCCCATACTCACGCCCGCAAAGATCAATCCTCTTACTATTCTTTCCATACGTCCCCCTACTAATATTCCATGAAAAAAGCTTCTCTTTATTTTTAATGACAATTTGTTATGATAAACTTTCCAAAAATAAAAAAGAATACTTTTATGAACCCACGTATTCATACCCATAAGCCTATTGTTTATATCATTAGTCTTATTGCTGCTTTAGCTGGATTATTGTTCGGCATTGATATCGGCGTCATTTCTGGGGCGCTCAACTACTTACAAGTAGATTTAAATCTCTCAACATCCCAATTGGAAACCGTGACCAGTTCGATACTAGTTGGCGCAGTCATCGGCGCAATGGGTAGCGGTTGGATTAACCGCCACTATGGACGTCGTTTTGCAATTCTAGTCAGCGCTGTTATCTTTGTCATAGGCTCTATAGGTTCTGCTATGGCAGCCAGTTATAATACTTTAGTAATAGTGAGAATTATTCTAGGATTAGCACTCGGTGTCGCCTCTTTTAGTGCCCCTTTATACCTATCCGAAATGGCACCAGCTGCCATTCGTGGCCGTTTAATTTCATGCTATCAACTAATGATTACTGTTGGTATTGTATTAGCTTACTTAAGCGACACAGGCTTTACTCATCTGCAAAGCATCGGCATACTATCCGCAGCCCAAGCATGGCGTTGGATGCTAGGCGCAGTCGCCTTTCCTGCTGCCCTTATGTTCATTGTCGTATTATTTCTACCAAGTAGCCCGCGTTGGACAGCCTTAAAAGGCCGTGATGAAGAAACATTACACATCTTAAAGCGCATTCGCCATGCGCATCAAGTAGAACAAGAATTTACAGAAATCAAAGAATCCGCTACATTAGCTATGCCATTACGCGATTTATTGCGCAATCAATCTTTGTTAAAAGTTATCTTTCTAGGCGTCATGCTACAGTTGATTCAGCAATTTTCTGGTATGAATGCCATTTTATACTATGCACCGATTATTTTTGGACAAGCCGGTTTTAACCAAACCGATGGCATGTGGGTAACAGTATCTATTGGTGCTATTAATGTTATTACCACCATCTTCTCCTTATATTTAATTGAATACTTAGGGCGGCGCGCCTTGATGTATCTAGGTGCTATATTATTATTCATCAGTACGTCAACATTAGCTATCTTGTTTAATTCAGGATTAACAGGCACGAATGCCATGTTGGCTATCACTTCAGTATTTGTATTTATCATTGGCTTTGCTATCAGTTACGGTCCCGTAGTATGGACACTATGCTCCGAGGTATATCCTTTGCGTGTTAGGGAGTTCGGTATTACCTGCTCTACAGTGGCAAATTGGGTTGGAAATTCATTAATTGCTGCTTTCTCATTAAGCATCATGAAAAATTTCAGCGTTAGCGGTTTCTTTGTCATGCTTGCTATTATTGCTATATTAAGTTTCGTATTCTTTCGTTTCTTTATGCCAGAAACTAAAGGTGTATCACTAGAACGTATCGAAAAAAATGTCTGGGCTAATACCCCATTACTTAAACTTGGAGAAGCATAACGCAAAATATTATGTCAACCCAGGTGCATCGCCGTTATAACCCTCTTAAAAATGAATGGGTTTTAGTTTCTCCGCAGCGTACACAACGTCCTTGGCTAGGCTCTAAAGAAACGTCAAGTCAAAGCTATCATCCTGCCTATGACCCTCACTGCTACCTATGCCCTGGCAATATGCGAGCCAATGGTAAAATTAATCCGCAATATGCTGATACTTTTGTTTTTACGAATGATTTTGCCGCATTAATACCGTTAGAGCACCCTCACACAAATAATAGCTACAATACACTATTTCAAACAGAAACTGCCTCTGGGGAATGCAGGGTCATTTGTTTCTCAAAACAACATAATTTAACCCTTGCTGACATGAGCGAGCCTGACATCAGCAAAGTCATTGCGCTATGGATCGCGCAGATACAAGAGCTAGGGCAACAATATCACTGGGTACAAATCTTTGAGAACAAGGGCGAAAGCATGGGGTGCTCAAGTTTACATCCACATGGGCAAGTCTGGGCAAGTAATTTTTTACCGCATACGGCTCACCAAGAAACATTAAACCAAGCCACCTATTATCAACAACATGGTTTACCACTCTTATTAGCGTATGCAGAACAAGAATGCCGTAAGCAAGAACGTATTGTTTGCGAAAACAAAGATTGGCTAGCTGTCGTACCTTATTGGGCAACTTGGCCGTTTGAAACTTTATTGTTACCAAAGTTTACTGTAACTCGCATGCCAAATGTATCCCTAATCCAACAACAGTCCCTCGCACAGATATTAAAAATGTTACTGGTAAAATACGATCGCTTATTTAACGTATCGTTCCCTTATTCCATGGGTTGGCATGGAGCACCAGAAACATCGGATCCCCATCATCACTGGCAGTTACATGCACACTTTTATCCACCATTACTGCGTTCTGCCAGTATAAAAAAATTCATGGTTGGTTATGAAATGTTAGCAGAGGCACAGCGTGATTTTACTGCAGAATATGCTGCACAATGTTTGCGAAATTTATGATGAATATATTATTCCAAAAATGCTTTCCTGAATCCACAGCAGCACCTTTGCTCTGCTCCGCACCAGGAAGGGTCAACCTCATCGGCGAACACACAGATTACAACAATGGCTTTGTATTACCCATGGCCATTGAGTTTCGCACTAAACTTGCATTAAGCTTACGCAAAGATAAGATCGTGCATGTCTACTCGAAAAATCTAGATAAACATGCTGAATTTCACTTAACAGACAACTTTGACCCATCTAAGCAGCAATGGTATTTTTACATTGCCGGTGTGCTACAGCTTTTGATGAAACAAGGATATGCTACTTATGGTGCTGACATAGTTATTGCGAGTGATATTCCTATGGGCGCTGGACTATCGTCTTCTGCTTCCTTAGAAATTGCTGCAGGTTTTGCTTATTTAAGCGCCCATCACCGACCTATTGACCCCATAAAGCTAGCAATGATTTGCCAACAAGCCGAGCACCACTATGTTGGTACACGTTGTGGCATTATGGATCAACTCATCGCTAGTTTAGGCCAAGAACAACATGCTTTACTCATTGATTGTGAAAGTCTCCATCTCAAACCCATACCTTTAAATATGCATCAAGTAACTTGGCTCATTTGTGATACTACCATTCGCCACCAATTAGCTAGCTCTGCATACAATATTCGACGCCAAGAATGTGAACAGGGTGCGGCTGCCATGCAAGTGAATAGTCTACGCCAGGCTAATTTAGCTATGCTCACTACCTATAAAACAAAATTATCGCCCAATGTCTACCAACGTTGCCATCATGTCATTACTGAAAATGAACGCACCCTTAAAGCTGCTATTGCTATGCAAAACCAAGATTGGCTCACGCTAGGGAAACTCATGGCTGCCTCACACCGATCTTTACAGCATGATTATCACGTCAGTTGCAAAGAATTGGATTTTCTTGTTGATCAGGCATTATCTATTCCGGGTGTTTATGGCGCACGCATGACGGGTGGCGGCTTTGGTGGATGTACAATTAACTTAATTCAAGACGCTTACCTTAATGAATTCAAGCAGAAAATAACTTCCTATTATCAAGCACAATTTAGTTATCCTCCAAAAATCTATCAATCAAAACCACAAGCAGGGGTGAAATTAGCAATCCCAGAAATAGCGATTGAGCACGAGTTTTAAAGTCATGAGTCAACTACCACTTCTAGAATAGCAGATCCCTATGACAGGAGTTTAGCTAGGGTTTAGCTAGGGCTGATGATTGCAAACTAGGACGTAATTCCTCCCTGCAAATACATCCTGAATACTTCCATCCCTAATATATTTTTTAATCTCATCTTTTTCTTCATCATCAAACTGATCTATGCACCTAGCTAACTCTTCTTGATTATTTTCATTATATACCCATTACACTTCAAGGTGCGATTTTTAACATCCCATCTTGCGGCGAAATTTAAACGTTCTTCAATCGAAAAATCTCGAAATACAGTGAGTATTCCTGCGATTTTTCTCAATCAGAACGTTTGAATTTCTTGCAATCTTGGCGTTAAAATCTCGCATCTTGAAGTGTAATGGGTATATGCAGAAAAATTATTGGTATTCTTATTGTTAAGTATAGATGCGCTGCTTAAGATGATAGATCAGGATCTTCTGACAAAAACCTGACTGAGTAATTCGCTCTGTTTTACCCAGTAAGCCATATCAAGTCGTCGATAAATATCAACCGCAGTTTTGAGAAGCTTTTTACTTTCCCGCTGTTCACCTACTACATGGCATAATCTTGCATATGCAAGACAACCATGCCCAATATGTGGCAACATATCGAGTTGTTTAGCTAATCGCAACGAATCATCTAGTTTATTTCTTATTCCGCGCCAATCTTTTTGTGGTTGTGGTGATTGTAAATCAATTTCCGCGGAGATAGTGAGTAACCAAGCTTTCTGGCCTTGCAAACCTGCCTGATCTGCAATGGCAATCGCCTCATCAGTAAACTCTCGTGCTCTCTCGTGTTCACCGAGCAGCAATAATCCTTCGCATAATGACCCCAATGCAAGTTTGCTAGTAAAATTAAATTGAATCTTTTTTGCAATATCGATAGCGAGATCGATACACTTCTTCCCCTCTATATGATCCTTATTTCTTAAGTAAATGCAACCCAACCATGATGAAAAAATAGGCACAAAAATAGTAATATCAAATTCAAGACAATATGTCGCTGCCTTTGCTAGCAAGTTAATCGCATCACCAGCATGCTCATCACCCTTGAAAAAGGGTATTATTGTCAATAAACCCAAGACAAGCACAGAAAAAATATTTGGCTGATTAATATCGACAGAAGCAAATAAAGCTTTCTTTTTTTCAATCGCATTAAAATTCCCTAAATGTGCATATCCTAACGAAACATAAAATGCAGTTAAATAACCAAATGGAATTCTATGAATATTCGGATAATAACTAAGAGTAGGTGTGGTGTTAATTAATTCCTCACCAATTTCTACTAGCTTTTTATATTGCCCCAAAAAAAGATAGCTATGCACTAGCGCACATTGCCCTGATAAAACTGCATCCAAATTATTTGTACCCACGGCTATGGCATAGGAAGACTTAGCATAACTAAGGGCCTCCTTTGTATTTCCTATGCCAAGATAATGAAAACAATACCAAGATTTTACCTCGCTTGCTAATATCTTATCATCAGCTTCATTAGCTATTTCCATTAATGCTTCTAAGTGAGGAATTTGTTTTTCAAACTGCCCAAAACGTAACACTATTTGACACATCTCAAAATGAATAAAAATCAAATCTGCAATAATGGGTTTACTTCTATCCAAATGACTAGCGCTTACCAGAGCCCACTCGTACAACTGCAATGCGGATTTTAGTGCTAACATTAAAAAAGACTTTTCTGCTGCTCTTTTACAATAAGTAAAAGCCTTACTCCAATCCTCACCAAGATAAGCATGGTTAGCAACAAGCTGTATCTTATCAACCTCCTCCGTCAGCCCCTCCTCCAGTATATGCATGATTTTCAAATGCAACACATGACGTCTAGATTTCAGCAACCCACTGTAAGCCACTTCCTGAATTAAAGCATGTTTAAAAGCAAACTCAGTCTCAGGATAAATCCTTCTTTCATAAATGTAGTCTTTCTTTATCAGCACGTTAAGTAAACACCGCAATTCCTTGTCATCTATTTCCATTAATTGTATAACCAGGGCATAAGGAAAATACATTCCTATAATAGAGGCTACTTGTAATAAATCTCTCTCTTGATTGGTGAGTCTTTCAATTGCCATTTGCAGAATAGAAAAAATACTTTCAGGCAAATGAATATCGCTTGCTGATTGGCTTTCACTCAAACAATATTGACGTGGAGCCCCAGTAAGAATTTTCTCACTGATCAGCGACTTGATCATTTCTTCTATAAAAAAAGGATTGCCCGCACATTTAGACAAGAGTTTTTTCTTAATATCCACCAAACTAGTATCGTCTCCCAAAAGCGCATCTAAAATCGCTATCTCACTCTCTTTAGATAACGGGTTAAGGGCAATTGCTGTATAAATAGTTTGACCTATCCAGTGATCCTGATATTCAGGTCGATATGTACCTATAAAAAAAATAGCTGAGTCTTTAATATTAGCAAGGAATAGATCAAAAAAAGCTTCCGTTTCCTGATCAATCCATTGCATGTCTTCTATTAATAAAATAAGTGGTTGCTGTGTGGCAAGACTAAGTAAAATCTTTACTCCCGCTGCAAATATAAGTTTACGCTTATATTGCGAATCCAATTGGCTCCATGCAATACCATCCAATTCCAGACCAAGTAAAGAAAAGATTATATTCTTTGCATACGATGAATCAACAATAGATAAATAAGGTGTAACTTTATCTTGAATCTTATCTCTATCCTCGTCACTACTCACATCAAGTAAATTTCGAAATACATTAAAGACAGCTAATAAAGGCGCGGTTTTGGCATATGAAATCCCTCCACCGATGAGCACACAACAAGACTCCGTTAAGTGCGTATGTATAAACTCATAAATTAAACGCGATTTTCCTTCCCCCGATTCAGCGCGAATACCTATAGCCCTGCCTTTGCCAAGTTTCACCTGAGTTAATAGGCTACTTAATAGACCCATTTCCTTGTCACGACCAATAAATGGAATAAAAACAGGTTGTTTCTTTATTGCATATAGCGATTTCTTTTCTTGAACAGCCAGCAATTCGAAAGTATCAATAAGATCACTAAACCCTTTTACTTGAATAGCGCCTAATGAGATAACTTGTACATGGTTCTCAACTAAATGCAAAGTATTCGCAGTTAGTTGAATAGTCCCCGGCTTTGCTGTTTGCTCCATCCTTGCTGCTAAACTCACCACTGGACCGACAATGTCATATTCAAAATGTTGGTCATCGCCAACAGTCTCTAAAAATGTTTCCCCTGAATTAATACCCACGCGAATTTGAATGTCTTTATTAATTAATTTAATTTTATTCTGCATGTTTAATGCCGACAAACACGCACGAAGTGCATGATCTTCCAAGGCTTGTGGAGCACCAAAAATAGCAACAATACCATCCCCCGCGGTATGAATAATGGTACCATTATAATGATAAACAGCATTGAGCATTTCTTTGATTACTGGCACTAAAACATTTCCGGCTTCTTCTGGGTCAAGCCTTTCTATAAGAGCAGTAGACCCTTTCACATCAGCAAATAAAACTGTCGCATGTTTTTTAATACCGCCAGTGAAGTCTTGCTGCCCTAATGAAAGCACACCTTGAGATGGCAAAGACACACGCTTTGTTTCTATTGATAATTTATTTCCACAGTGATCGCAAAACTGCGCTTCCAATACACATGCATTGCCACATTTCACACATTTATTGACGACCTCCCCACAACTCAGGCAAAACCGCTGCCTCTTGCTAACAAGAGAAGCACAATGCTTACATTCCATGTCGAAAATATCTCCACTTATATAGGAGCCTATACGCTATCCAATGCCCATTGAGACATGGCTGCGCTACGCCCATCATCATTATTCCTCCAGCCTTCTTTAAAGTGCTTTCTGCACATGGCAACGTATTTATCATTTCCCCCTATTTCAACTTGCTCACCGCTTCTAACAATGCATCCCTGCGCATCCATACGTGCATTCATGATGGCTTTCCTACCACAATAACATATAGTCTTGAGCTCAATAAGATTATCTGCTAACAAAAGCAGATACATGCTGCCCTCAAAAGGCTCCCCTTGAAAATCAGTACGTAGCCCATAAGCCAACACAGGAATATCTAACTTATCCACAACATCCGTTAATTGCACAACTTGATTTTTATTTAAAAATTGAGCTTCATCTATTAAAACACACTTAATACTGCTATTGCTCTGTAATTCTTTATTTGTATAGCGAAGTAAATCAAAATCACGGTTAAACGGCACAGCCTCTGCTTTTAAGCCGATTCGCGAACAAATATTACCCTCGCCATAACGATTATCTATAGCGGGCGTAAACAATAATGTACCCATGCCTCTTTCTTGATAATTAAATGACGATTGCAACAATGTTGTGCTTTTTCCTGCATTCATTGCTGCATAATAAAAATAAAGTTTAGCCATAAACACATCCTTAATGATTTTATGATAGACTATACAACATAAATATTAATGCAAGTTACTATACCATGACAGAATCTCATCAATCTGATGGTGACAAAATTCTTGATATTTATTTACAATTAAGTGTGTTACTTACCAGTATTGGCGCAACAGCATATGAAGTAACCATTTGCTTGTCTAAACTGTCCAGCGTGATAACATTCCCATTAGTCCATCTTTCACCCTTACCTAATACCATTAGTCTATCGTTAAAATACAAAAGCAAGTTTTATACAGCTATTGCACGCTTCGAGCAGCAACCAACCAACGCCGGGTTATTAACACACATAGAAAAAAAATTCTTTACTGTGCAGAAAACAAATCAACCTTTATCTACAGTTTTTCAGCAGATAATGCAATTATCACAACAGCCTCTACGTCCTTGGCTATGCGCTCTTGCTGCATGCATAATTCAATGTTTTGCAACTTGTCGATTTTTTGGTGGTGACTGGGCAGCTAGTTTTGGCACAGCAGGAGCCGCATTCATCAGCTTCATTACATTTCGCTATTTTGAAAAAAACAAACTTAATCTTTTGTTACTAGACTCTGTCGTGGCTTTCTTGTCTGGAATCGTTGCGATACTAATAGGAAGCGCTTTGCTTAGTCAAACACCATTGGCTATGTTATTTGCTAGTATTATTTGGCTAGTACCCGGCATGGCAATGATGAATAGTTTTAGTGACTTATTTCATGGTTTTATTTCTTCTGCATTACACAATTTCGCCAAAGCTTGGATGATTATCTTTTCTCTACTATTAGGATTAATACCTGCACTAATGCAAGTAACTAATCTCACAGTAGCATTGGCCATCTCCCCTTGGCAGGATTGGTTTTGGGCTGGTTTAGCTTCGTTAGCATGTGCTTATCGGTTTGAAGCTATTGGCAAATTACTACTAAGTAGTTTTTTCTTGGGCGCCATTGGTCATGGTTTACGTGCAGTTTGGATTTTACAATTAGGCTACGACCCGGTCACAGCAACCTTTATTGCGGCACTAGGCGTGGGCATAGCTATAGCAATTATATTTTGGCATAACCCCCTAATATTAGCCTACGCGGCCACCATTGGCATTATTCCACTTGTACCTGGGGCAGCTTTATTAAGAGCATTTCATGATTTACTACACATAGCTCAACAAGGTACGTATGCTACTTCATTAGAAATAACCCAGGGCATTAGTATTAGCTTACAAGCCATTACCGAAGTAATCGCTTTAGCAGTCGGCAGTATTTTACCCACAACTTTTTTTCGTTGGTTAATACGATTTAAATATTAGGATCTGTTGCCATAATAACAAAATAATTTTTATGCTTATAAAATTAATACCCATGTCATTCCTGTTAGTATTTTTCTATGCCCATGTAGAATATGGTTTTGCGCAGCCACATTTCCCATCCGGAACAAAAAACGTCATGATTGCCAAAGTACCAGGGATACGTACCCACCTATTACAGAATATTGCCCCTATCATAGAAAAGTCGATTGCGGAAGGTAATTATCCTGGCGCCATTGTGTTAGCTGGACATCATAGAAAAATCATTTATCGCGGTATATTTGGTAATGAGCGTATTGTACCCACAATAGCGCCCATGCGTTTTAACACTATTTTTGATATCGCATCACTAACTAAAGTAGTAGCAACAACACCGGCAATTATGCAATTAGTTGAAAAAGCAAAACTCGACCTCGACGCCCCTGTTGCTCAATACTGGCCAACATTTGGGATACATGGAAAAGAAGCGATTACCATTCGCGAACTTCTTACGCATATGTCAGGGTTGCCCGCTGATATTACAGTTACGAATAAACTCACTGACAAAAATAAAATTTTACGGCAGATTGAGCAAATAAAACCGCATGGCACCCCTGGCAAGTATTTTTTATATAGTGATATTAACTTTATTGTATTAGCACACCTTATTGAAATCATCACCAAAGAAGATTTCGATCGCTACGTAAAAAATCACATTACTCGCCCATTAGGCATGAAAAATACTTTCTTTTTACCTGCAAAAAAAATTCGTGATCGTATTGCTCCAACACTTATCGTAAACAACAAGCTACGCTGGGGTGAAGTACAAGATCCCCTCGCTTATGCTATGGGCGGCATTGCGGGTAATGCTGGTTTATTTTCTAATGCCACTGATCTAGCTATTTATTCCCAATGTCTATTAGATGGGGGATTGTTACCAAGACAATCTGGTTACTTATTGGGACCTCTCACTATTTTGAAAATGACTACTCGACAAACACCGACTCATATTACTAATATGCGTGGATTCGGTTGGGATATTGACTCCGTTTATTCAAATCGCGGGATATTTTTTCCGCTATCTTCTTTTGGCCATACCGGATGGACAGGCACTTCTTTATGGATTGATCCAACCACACAAACCTGGGTAATCATTCTAACTAGTCGAGTCCATCCTATCCCTGCTAAGCATAATCAATTAATTCAAGATAGACGAACCATCGCTAATATTATTTCTGCAAGCCTCACTGATATCCATACCTCTCAGAAAAATAATACCGGGCCTGGCGAATTGCAACGAGCCTATGCAAGAAGAAATATATCTTCAAAATAATTTTTATGTCACAGCAATGACACCTTGCGCTCTAACTGACCGAGATTTTCAGGATGGTTGTCGCGTGAAGAAAATTAATTTCAAGCTACAGAAGTACTAAAGGCCACCTCTAAAAATTTGCAGAGTCTTTCTCTTCTACAAAATAAGTATTTAACTCACCCAACCCTTTTACAGTTAAATTAGAGCGAGGCGTGAAAGTATAATCTTCTTTATTAGTTAATGCTTGGAAGGTTTCCTCAGTGATTTGTATTTTATTTTTTTCACTGGTGGATTGCATACGACTAGCGCGATTAACCGCGTTACCCCAAATATCAAAACTAAATTTAGTTTTACCAATGACCCCTTCAGTAATCATACCAGAATCAATACCTACTCTAACTGAAAAATTTGTTTTATGATTTAAATTAAAATGTTTCATGGCTAAAATAATTTGGATACCTAAGTCTACCGTATTTTTAGCATGGTCCTCTCTATACTCCGTCAGACCTGATGCGGCCATATAAGCGTCCCCAATCGTTTTAATTTTCATTGCATTATATTTACCACAAATCTGATCAAATAAGGTAAAAATATTATCAAGAAATTGCACAACTATTTCAGGGGGTTTATCTAATGAATATGTAGTAAAATCTGCTATATCAATAAAAATTATTGAAACGTGATCTACATTTTTTGCAAGGAATTGTTTTTTGTGTTTTAACTCTTTTATCACAAAGTCCGGGAAAGTATTTGCCAGCAAATCCTCATTTTTTTGATTGGCTAGAGACAATTCTCTGGAAATCCAAAAAACCAAGGTGACAACAAATAGCAAACTAACCACAATAAATAATAACATATTAAGGCCAAGCCAATGGATGCGTTCAAAAACTTCGGAGCGATCATATTTAAGCAGCATGCCCATATTAAGCTGAGGCACATAACGGTAAACAGCCATTATTCCTTTACCATTCCCTTCCAATTCAACTGGTGTACTTGATTCTCCCCGAATAGCTTGCAGTAGGTAGCCTTGAATTTTTTGACTGTCTAGAATATCAATATTTTTTTCATCTATGCCTTCTTTGCTATACATAACAACTACAGGGGTGTTATTAATTAAGGTTGCCAGCAATGTTTCTTCGCTTTTACCATAACCTAATAAACGATCAATAATAGTTTCAATTTTTTGCGCATTAATTCGTATGACAATAATAGCTTTTAAGCTTCCTCCGCCCATAACTGGTCTTGATAAAAAAATATCTGAGGCCGAAGAACGTCGCCCTTCTTGATGAGTGGCAAATAGATAAGGCTCTCGAAGAATTTTTGCCCCTTCATATGAAGAATACACATCCATAGACATTTTACTATCCGCAGAAAGTATAGTACCTAAAATAGCATCATTCTTTAAAGTGTAAATGACCTTACCCGATAAATTTAGTATATAGACGTTATTAATACCTATTTTTTTGCTTAAATAATTTAAATAACTAGAAAAAGGCGCCATTAAATTAGGGTCAAGCACATCTATTTGCCCATTTTTAGCTTGAGAATTCTGAATGGCTTTTAGGAGTGTGGGTAATTCACTGATTTGGTAAAGGTCTATTTTTCTTTCACGAATATAAGAATCGATAACTTCAATCTTTTTCTGTATGGTAGTCATCAAATTGATGTTAATTGCCTGATGTAAGATGGTTTTTGCTATGTGATAAGCAAAAAAGCTGACGAAACACATAGGAATAATCGCAACAATAAGCATCCAAGGAATAATGGCATGACCAGAAAAAATGGTTTGGAAAAATAATCTGATTTTATTCACCCTATTCATCCTTTGACTAGTTACTGAGATTCTCCCAGGCCTCATTCCATTTAGTGTATAGCTGATATTCGAATAAATCCCACTCCGTTTTAGTTTTAGAATTCATATAATTTACTGGTTCAATCGGGCTTTTTGAAGACCAAACGATATCCATCTTCCCTTGGTCGTTGACCTTGGAAATTAAAACTGTACGCCACGCCATGGCATTGAAAGGATCAATATAAATCACACCTGCAGGCGAAGCAATACTTTGACGCAACATAAATCCTCTAATGATATTCGGATTAAGATCTACAGACTGAGTAATAGCTTGCGCTAAACCTTGCGTCCATAATTTTAAACCTGCATACGCCGTGATAGCTGGATCACTAATATTATTTACGTTGCCATATTTTTTTTGATAAGCTTTTAGAAAGGCTTTATTTTCAGGAGTATCAAGTAATGTGAAGTAAGACCAAACTTGGTAATTACCTTTATATTTATCAATACCTATTTTATTAACTTCAGCATCACTCACACTAAAGGATATAACTGGAATACGTTTTATTCCTGTAGTTAACGCATTTAATTGAGTAAAGAAAGCAATATTGGTACTACCATTAATGGTATTTACAATAAAATCAGGTCGTTTTTTAATAATATCGTTAATAACATCGCCTACATCATTACTTCCTAATGGAAGATATTTCACTCCGACAATTTCACCCCCTAATGATTTTACATCAGCAAGAATAATTTCATTAGCGACATGAGGATAAATGTAATCAGATCCTATTAAATAAACCTTTTTTCCATAATGATCAAACATCCAAGAGATCCCAGGGATAACTTGTTGATTTGGCGCAGCTCCTAAATAAACAATATTGTGTGACTCTTCTGTCCCTTCAAATTGAGTAGGATAAATTAACAAATTATTATATTTTTCCACCACGGATTTCACTGCTTTACGACAGGAAGAAGACCAACAACCCACTATCACTTTTACTTTATCTTTCAGGATCATTTTTCTTGCTAAAAAAGCAAAGCGCTCCCAATTAGAAGCGCCATCATAAACAACAGGCTCTAAACGCACTCCGGGTAAAATACCACTTTTATTAACCTCATCGATAGCTAATAAAGTAGCATTGATTATCGTTTTTTCGGTCAACTCCATCGTACCGCTTTGCGAAAACAATACGCCTACCTTAATCACTTCTTTGTTTACCAGAAAATTCCTATAACTATAAACATAATAAAAAATGGCCCCAAAAAACATAAAGGCAATCATAAAAAATATTACATATTTATAATATAATTTCATTATGCAACTGCCCCATTAAAAGCTTGTTTCTATTATAGCATCTATTATAGCATAGATAGTACTTAAATCGATTCGCTAGAAGAATATAGCCCCGCCCTTAGGGCAGGATAAATTTAGTTTTGGAAGAGGTGCGCAGACACCCCTTTCCAACACCGCGCCTTCTCTAAATCAGCCTAAAGGCCGAGGCGTGGTGCTCCTTCCGGCCTAAAAGCCACGGTCTAAGACCATTAAGAATTAAAGATTAACTATACTTTCCTTACTTTTTTCTTTTCAATCTACAACAATGCAAGTAAAGATAAGAAAATAATTACCATGCACAAAGGGATAGTTGGTGCTGCCAACATAATGGCTGCCATAGGTAATTTTTTAATAACTTGCCGAAAAGAAGTAACTAGAATAAACAAATAAACTAGGCTTAAAAAAACCCCAGTCACTATCCAATTTGGGCCACGATGAATAAAAAATAAAGCTAGGCAGAGAGTAGACACATAAAATATAATAAGAAACTTTATTGCGGTAAGTAAATAGCTTTTCCATGTCTCAGGCGCTGACACATCTTTTTCTAGTAGATTCACAGGCTTCTCAATAATCACATTCAGAGACTACTAATAATAACCTGCTAATATTACCTCGATATTAGTAAAAAATCACCCTTATATTTTTGGAAATTTCCATGCATACTCATGCACACTAAGAACTGCTCCACGAATACAATGAAAAGGAATCGATTCTCATGCTTGGACGACTAAATGATTGGTTTGCTACAGCAAAATCTGTTGACACAAGAAACCAAAGCTATGATCGTAGCAACTCAGCGCATCAAGATCTGATTAATGCTCAAATTAACTTATTTAAACAAGCATGGAAAGAGTTGAGAAATTCAGATATCAGTTACGCAGGTATGGGATTGGGAGCCTATGCAATTCGCGCCTATCTATTACCTTATTTAATTCTCGTTCCAACCTTTCTCATCGATGTTGGCTTCATTATTGCTGTAGTTGGCTATTTAAACCATATCCATAACCAACCACAAATGCAGGAGTTTAAGAAGCAACTAGCAAAACTTTTAGACCTCTATCACTGGTGTGAAAAAAGCAACGATATCAATATCACTACAGATGACGCCTTTCTTAAACTCTTAAGAACAATCGCTCCACATGTCCTCGAATACAAAGATATTCAGTTAACAAAGCCCATAGATCCTACGTTGATATCTATGCAATTTGCAGAAATCATGGCTCAAGCGCCACACCGCATTCCACCTGAATTATTAATTGATGCTGTACGTGCACAGCGCATCACAAAAGAAAACAATTCTTCTTGGTTTAGTCTTTTTCATACATCCAGGACGCAAACGAAAAGAATCTTATACAACAATGCAGAAGCACAAGAGGGCTGGAAAGAGTGGGCAGCTCACCAAGTAACATCAATAAAACATACGCTACTAAAAAGATAATACTAAAAATTGAGGAGTAAACTCACGCCACATTGTTAGGGTCTGTTAAATGTTAAAAATCGCATCTGGAAGTGCAATGGGTATATACTTATTTTTTTTCGATTTGTTCGGATAAATGTAATTGATAATCCATTAAACACTGGCGCCTTTCTTGAGTATCCATATTCATCACACCATAAGCAAGAAAAGGACTTAATGGCATGATTCCTACAAATCGCAAAGTATGATGCACCGGGTAAAGTATTTGCTTAATATCCCCATGCATATTACTTGCATCATATGCGCTTTTAGGTGATTGCGTCGTCACAGATAAGATTGCTCGTCTTGAAGTTAATAAACCCGTAGCAAACCATTTTTCTTTGTCATATGCATATCCTGCCATTAAAACTCGATCAAACCAACCCTTCAAGATAGCCGGGGCACTAAACCACCATAGCGGGAACTGAAAAATAACTAGATCACACCAAGACAATTTTTCTTGTTCTGCAATAATGTCCTCAGCAACGTGATGATGTAGATAAGCCTCGCGCTGCATTACTCCATATTGTCGAGGTTGTATAACAGCCGCCCTTTCAAAATCATGCCAAGTTGCAACAGGGTTGAACGATTGCGCATAAAGATCAGATACTCTTACCTCATGCCGTGCCGCTTGAAGTACATTAATCGCCTGCTCTTTTAATGCATGATTAAAAGAATGCGGCTCTAAATGCGCATAAACAATCAATACCCTCATGAAATATCCTTACTTAAAATATCTAACATTGGCTTACGTGCTTCTGGACCATAAAACACACCACCAATTGGAATAACACCTTTAATAGCCGCAGAAACCTTTGTCATCCATTGAGGGCCAAACCCACCGCAAAGCTCAATAAGTTGTACGCCCTCAGATACCAGTTGCTTGGCAATCTCAATAACTTGCTCTTTATTATTCATACTGATACCTATTGCCTTAAAACGACAACTTCCTGAATCCATCGTTGTCACGTGTTGCTCTGCATCAAATCCAGGAGAAAGGAAAATATATGCCCAATATTGTAAAGCCATGCGCGCCCCCTAAATAAAACCAATTTCTTTTTTCACAATATCACATCTTCAGAGATAAAATATGCGCTTTCCCACCTACTTAATAAAGCGTTTTTAACATATCAACATCATATTGATTAAGATTCTTATTGTTAACCAAGCGATCAATTAAATCAGGATTTGCGATAAAAGGACGTCCAAATGCAACTAAATTAAAAAGATCGCTGTTTATCCCGTTTAATGCACTTTCAAATGCATAGCCTCCACAAGCAATCAAATTACCTTGATAATATTTACGCATAAACTCACTCATTGTCATGTCATTTAATTCTTTAAATTTTTGAAAATCATTAAAATTACCAGTATGGACATAAGCAATTTTAATTTTATTTAATTGTTCCAACAAATATCTAAAAACAAAAAAATCCCTTTCATCGCCAAGGACTTCATGCAAATAAGCACCCGGCGATAACCTAATGCCAACACGTTCATAACCGATAGATTCACCACACGCTCTGATTACTTCTAAAGCAAATCTCGCCATATTTTCTGGGCTACCACCATATGCATCTTCGCGCTTATTTGTGTGATGATGTAAAAATTGATCAATCAAATAACCATTCGCCCCATGTAACTCAACCCCATCGAATCCTGCTGTTATTGCATTTGCAGCAGCAGTTGCATAGTTGCTTATTATTTCGTTAATCTCATTTATCGCTGCCGCACGTGACTTTCCATGAGTTAATCCATTACTGCGGAAAATCCTTCCTGTCATAACTGTCTCGGATGGGGATATAGGTAGTTTTCCACCAAGAAAAACGGGATGTGAAACTCGACCCACATGCCATATTTGCATAAAGATCAATCCATTGTTGTGATGCACTTTATCAGCCACCAGCCGCCAATGCTTGATCTGTGAATCAGAAAAAATGCCAGGAATGTTCTTATGCCCTATCGCATCTGGGCTTATTACCGTACCTTCGGTGATGATTAACCCAGCTTCTGCACGCCTTGCGTAATAGTCAGCCATTGCTTGCGTTGGCACCCAGTCATCTGAAGCATTTGCACGCGTCATAGGTGCCATGAGAATTCTATTTTTAAGGGTAAATAAATTATTTAGTTTAAATCCACCCCATATTGAATTGCTATCAACCATATCACGCCTCCTCTGGTTTTTCTGCGCTATTTTTACTTCATCTCACCATAACCACCGCATGAGCTATAGCCATCAATTACTCTCACATGGCCTTCATAAGCTCACGATTTTGCATAACAAAAAACAAAGTAATGACTGCGATGAAGATAAAACTAGAAATAATAATCCCGACATTTTGAAATGATCCCTGATAAAAATAGCCAGCAATCTGTAGACCGAGTGCCGCAAAGATAAGGCGCCCTCCCTGGATGATCGCAGATACTCGTCCCTTTGCTTGTGGCATAAAGTTTAAGCACAGAGGGTAAAGTATCGTGCTCGGGATAATCTGGCCCACGATAAAGGGAAGAAACGCTAGAGTAATAAGTAATGGATTAAAACTATCTAGAACAGCAACCAAAATAATGATTATTAAACTGATAGCGAGTATTTGTATTGAAACATATAACATCTTTTCCTGATTATAATCACTACTCCTAATAATCAAACCATATACTATGCTTCCAGATGCAAATACTAACGCTAACACGCCCTGGTAATAACCAAAATGTGCGAGGCCTACTCCTAAATCTCTCATGTAGAGCAAAGGAGATATCCCAACGAAGATCCAATAGGGAACAAATATAAAAAGTATATTGACAATCAATAGCATCAACGGTTTTGATTGGAATATAGGCATATATCCACGTAGCCCACGCAGAGAAAGCGTCTCCTGATATTGTGGTAATTTATAAGAAGGAATAAGAAACACGGTCATCCCCAATGTAATTAGCCCTAAAATTAACAGCGCTATAAAGTTACCCCGCCAATGAAAATACAGGGTGATATAACTCCCGATGACAGGAGCAATAGCCGCAGCTATGTTCATTGATCCATTCAGCATTGCGATTAAAAACTGTTGCTCTTTAAGGGGATAGAAATCGGCAATGATTAAAAAGCTGAGAATGGCAGGAGCAGCCACTCCAATACCTTGTAAAAAACGGCCAGCAAGAATAAGTTTGTATGATGCAGTCGATAAACACAGAATACTGCCAATTACAAAAATTATGAGACCAAGCAAAATAATTGGCTTACGACCGTAATGATCAGCTAACCCTCCGACAAAGAATAAGCTTAAACAATATCCCGTAAAATTTACCGACAATAAGGCTTCAATCCAAAATGGCGCTAAACTGAAATGACTTTGCAGCTCAGGAAAACTGGGCACAAACAGGTCGAACTCCATCCCCGTCAATAGATCCATAAAAATGACGGTTAATAAGATTACACCCTTAGTAAAAGATTGTTTCATTATGGATGCCTAATTTATACCATCCAACATAGATCACTACTTTATTCCGCATTCCTAACGCAAAACCATTCTTCTTCTGCCACTTAGTACATGCCTTTGAACCTCATCTGACTCCAAGCCATTTAAACGATGCAATGCTTGTTGTGGCGTTAACTCTCGATCCAACACTAAAGTAAGTACAGCATCAGAATACACCTTGGAAAAATGAGGTGGGCCATGGCGCTCCTCTACTGGGGGTTGCCAGGCACGTAAATCTGCTCCACGCAAGCCACGTTCATAGAGCGTATCTAATAAATTAGCTTGATGTTTATTTAATTTATTAACTTCTTGAAGAGCCTGAGTAAAACTTAACTTTTTATCAAGCACCAAAAAAATAATGGCATCACAATGTACTTTTGACAAAGAAGCGCCTTCTGAGGATGGCTGCCACTGCTGGATATCGTCTCTTGTAATAGCATGGCAAGGCAGGTATTCACGAAGATAGTTAATGCATTCTTCCTGAGAAAAATGCTGATTCTTATCAGTTGCAGATGGTGACGAAGAAAAAAACCTTGGTTGCATGACGCCCTCTGGAATTGCCCCTAAAAAACAAGTAAATTATCATATGACAGCGCAAAATTATATACAAACACAAGATCATTTTGTGCTTTTATACCTCCCTTTTGCTTGCTATTCTTTCACAGAGCCTTAACTTCGCTTTTCTAACTCTTCCCAACGTTGATAAGCCTCATCCAGATCGACAGCTAATTTCTTTAACTGCGCGAGAACATAGCTAATCCTCTCTGTAGACTCACGGTAAAATTCCGGATTCGCAATAAGCACTTGTAGTTTAGTTTGCTCTGCTTCTAGCATTTCAATATGTTCTGGTAATGCTCGCAATTCATTTTGTTCTTTATAATTTAATTTTTTTGTTTGGCTAGATTTTTCAGCCACTGATTTTTTGGTTTTTGTTTTCAGCATTACCGGTTGAGAAATAGGCTGTGATAGTTTTTGTCTTACCCAATCTTGATAGCCACCGATATATTCTTCAATATGCCCATTACCTGAAAATACTAACGTACTTGTCACAACATTATCTAAAAACGTACGATCGTGGCTGACTAATAATAAAGTACCTTGATAGTTGATGAGCCATTCCTCTAGTAATTCCAGTGTTTCAATATCCAGGTCATTCGTCGGCTCATCTAGTACGAGTAAGTTGGTAGGTTGACTAAATAACTTTGCTAATAACAAACGATTACACTCTCCTCCAGATAACGCCTTAACCGGAGTCATCGCACGCTGCGGGGTAAATAAGAAGTCAGAAAGATAACTGATAATATGGCGTTTATTCCCATTGATTTCAATAGTGTCACCACCTTGCACTACATT
>MGYC01000028.1 GCA_001801575.1 Gammaproteobacteria bacterium RIFCSPHIGHO2_12_FULL_41_20 | reverse complement strand
ATCTAGCTCACCTAATGATGTCGGTCTACTCGATGCCATTCTGCACCCCATCGTTTATTATGTTAAATAATCGCACATCATACCATTTGTCAAATTTTTGGGTGAAGAGATGTCCGTAAAATGGTAATCTTTGCGCATTTATAAATTTTGGGTACGACTAATGAAAACACGAAAACCTATAACTAGTGATATTACCTTTCTTACTCATTTTAATAGAGAATTCAATGTAGATCGCTTCAATGTCCATGCCATAGATGATGAATCAAAAGTAAGACTTAAGAAAGTTGAGGATCTACTTAATTCTATTAGTGAAGACGATATTTCACCAATTGGTTTATTAAAATCAGTTTATAAAAAAATTGCAATTTATTATTTATTTAATGAACGTAATAAAGAGGCTGCTTTAAAATACTTAAAAAAATATCAATCACTTATCCCAGAAAATACAGTTGATTATGCTCATATTTGCACGCTAATGGGATATGCAAATACCATTGACCCTACTTTCAGAGATGATACGTTATTTTTAGAGGCATTATCTATTTATCCGGAAAATGCAAATGATCCTGAAGTAATGCAATATCGAGCTTTTGCTTTGCAATATATTGGCTTGATATTTCATCGAAAAGCTATTGAATGTGATAAAACAAATCGATTAGACAATGCAAGGGAAAATACTAAAAAAGCACTTACCTACATCAGGCAAGCGGTGGATATTCAACGTACATGTTTACTCACTTTTTCTCTCATCCGAATTGGTTTGGCAGAATCACTACATATTGAAGGTGTCATGCTGATTCGTTGCGGTGAGACGAGTAATGCGGCTTGTTTTGAAGAAGCAAATCAAAAACTTGAAGAAGCAGCACTACTAGAAAAAGCCTTCTGCGAAGAAACAAAAGCAACTCATTTTCTGGTTGCCACAACTTTACAGTCTCTTGCTAAAGTGCTCATGTATTTAGGAAAACAGGATGAAGCTATAGATAAATTAAATGAAGCTTATCATCTGCAAATTAAACTCTTAAATACTAGCGTCCATCAAGATATTGCTAAAACCTTGCACTTTAAAGGAGATGTTTATGTAAATAAAAAAGCTTATCTTAAAGCCGTTGACGCTTATATGGAAACCTGGCTTGTTAGAAAGAAAATCTCTTATCGTGATGCATTCATGGTTGACTTAACACAAAAAGCGTTATTAAAAGCACTTCAGGAGCTAGAAAAAGAAAATCTTCAATTAGCTCTTGCTAAGTATAGAGAAATTTATGTGCGAGTTAAAGAAGAGAATAATGCCAGTGAATTTGCAAAAACTATTTTTGATAAGATAGAGAAGCTACGGTTGTTAACTAGCGATGTCCTGCTTTTTAATGCTAGCACTACTGAAGAAGATAAGGTTCAGAAAGTTCAGGGTCAAGTCGCAACAAATGACTTAACTTACTATCCATGAGATGTCCACTAAAGGGTTGCAAGATCACTTACGGTAGTCCTCGCATACATGCTGAGTTACGCTTTCAAGGTGAAACATGTTCACGTAAGCGAATTGCTAATTTAATGAAAAAAGAAGGGATAAAAGCAAAAATGAAAAAACGCTTTAAAGTAACCACCCAAGTAAACCCTAAAGCAAAAGCGGCCCCTAATTTATTAAAACAAGATTTTACAGCCCAGGGACCCAATCAACGCTGGGCGGCTGATTTGACCTATGTTGCAACAGGTGAAGGATGGTTATATGTAGCTGTTGTGCTGGACTTATTTTCTCGAAAAGTAGTAGGACTGGCTATGGACGAGAGGATGACTGCAGATTTAGTTTTAAAAGCTTTAGAACAAGCTATCTTACAGAGAAATCCTAAAGCGGGATTAATTCATCACTCAGATAAAGGTGCACAATATACCAGTCATGATTTTCAATCTTTGCTAACACTGTATGGGTTAATTGCTAGTATGAGTGGAACAGGTAATTGCTTTGATAACGCTGTTGCGGAAACTTTCTTTCATACACTTAAAACCGAGCATGTTTATTTTGAACACTATGAAACACGCAACCAAGCTAAGGCTAGTATTTTTGATTATAGTATAATTTTTTACAATAAAAAAAGGAGGCACTCCACACTAGGATATTTGTCACCCGATATGTTTGAAGAACACTGGTATCAACAACAAAATTTCCAGCTTCCTAATGTCCACTAAAAGGTTGCAAGATCAGTTTACGTGCCAAAGCAAAGAAAAAATTCAAAGTAACAACCGATTCAAAACATAACCTACCGATTGCCCCTAATTTACTAAATCGCGATTTTAATGCAGCAGCGCCTAACCAAAAATGGGTGGGTGATATAAGTTATGTTTGGACGGATGAAGGCTGGATGTATTTGGCGGTTGTGATTGATCTTTATTCTCGCGCAGTCATTGGTTGGTCAATGCAGTCTACCATGTCACGACAATTAGTATGCGATGCGTTAATGATGGCCTTATGGCGCCGCGGTTTCCCACGAGGTGTGCTTTTTCATTCAGATCGCGGCAGTCAGTATGTTGGTCTATAGTTTCATCTTTAAAATAAATGCGCTGCAAATGTCTTGGTGTATAGCGGCCATCTATCATAGATTGAACACCAGTAGGCAGCCAGTCGCTTATCTCTCGCGCTAGAAAGTGCACATCGTAAAACGTTCCACCGATTCCAATTCATTTCGCGACACCTTCAAGTTACCCACAGATTCTGTGGATAACTTTGTTAATAACCTATAGAAAACCTCGTTAAGCCCTATAATGTCTATGCGTATCATCAAAAGTTCACTAAATGAACATGAGTAAATATTTGTTTTATTACAATAGGTTAATAGTTTTGTCTTGGTAAAAATGCCGAATGGCTTGTAACATCCCTAGCGCAGGAGAAGCTTTAGCGAAAGGTGTTTGTAAGTCATTCGTCCACGCCCCTGTCACTAAATTAACCAAAATGGGCATATATCCACCTTGCTGCTGCGGATATAAAGCTAAAACCCACTCTCCTTGTAATTCCGCATATTGCTTGCTACTAATAATCATTTTCTCCATGCTGGGTTTTACTGTTAGACGAGCAGTAGCAGAGTCAACATGAAAAAACTCTATCCCCTCTAACACTACCTGGCGGGTTTCAGGATAAATAGTCCTTATAGCCGCCGGCGAAAAATCACTTTCTAAAAATAAAGATATAGATGGTGGTTTCTTATGCGCTTGTATCACCTCAACTAAAGCATTGCCTGCAACAGGGTGGTAAGGAATATGCAAAAAGGTTAATAAAGTAGGTTTAATATCTAATAAGGATACAATACCTGCCACATCACGATGCGGAATCTGTTGCATTCCATAGAAACGAAAAGCCAATAACGTATGGTATTGTGTCAACCCTAATACATCTGTGCCATGTCCCGCTGATTGATTCACTGTTTCATCGTCTATACTTGGCGGATAAAATTTCGGGATCTGCTGTACAGGATTATTCTCACCTGCAATAAATAACTCTTGATCAGTAATCCTATCACCTGCAAATTCAATTGCCTCTCCATGATCTGATAAAACGATAACAATGGCATGGTCTAAAATATGTAAATTTTGTAATAACACAAAAAAATCTTGCGCTTGCTGATCAACACGTTGAATAGCCGCTTGATAGCGCTCTGCAATGTTCTCTGATATCACTTGCTGTGCCCATAAATAAGGGTAATGTGGTAAACAAAAATGAATAGCTAGAAATAATGGCTTATCAGCACGATGCTGCAAATATCTAGCAACTAAATGTAAAAAACTATCTGGTTGATAAGAAAAATATACAGGGCGATTGGCATAACTATGTGGAAATAACCACTGACCTAACAGTGAATTAATTACAAGATTAGATAAAGGAAAATCATTAAAGGTTCCTAATAGAAAATCATTTAACCCCATAGGTGGAGCAATAATCTTGTCAAAGCCAAAATGCTGATCAATATTACTAAACCGTGTTTCATCTGTAGCAAAAACTGTTTCATACCCATAGTGCTGTAAAATCGCCGGCAAACTAGCAGATAAATCCAGTGTTTTAAAATCCACTAAATTAGATCGGATATG
This sequence comes from Gammaproteobacteria bacterium RIFCSPHIGHO2_12_FULL_41_20, assembly GCA_001801575.1. Taxonomy (GTDB): domain Bacteria; phylum Pseudomonadota; class Gammaproteobacteria; order DSM-16500; family DSM-16500; genus 2-12-FULL-41-20. Next base: position 47,964 of record MGYC01000028.1, on the reverse strand, counting down.
ATTTTGTTTAGGATATTGCCCAGTTAAGATGCCTACCCAAGAGGGAAAAGTTCTCGCCAAGGGAGTAAACGCCTCAGTAAATACTGTAGCATGATGCAGAAAATGATCCAAAAACGGCGTTTGTTTCATACCATCAAAATAACCTAAAAAATCCGGCCGTAATGAATCAATACCCACAATAATAACGTTAGGTCGATTAGAGAAAATCGGCGTATGCCATGGTAAAGCCGGCTGTTTGGGATAAAACCACATCCATAAAACAATAAAACTACCCACCATAAAAATTATACGGCGTAAAAACAGATAACGTTTTACGAGAAGATAGCCAACGTATAACAACCTCAGGCAGGCTAAGCACAACAATATACAACAGCAAAAAAATAACACATAAAATAACACTCTTATTATTACAGAATGCACAGCAATAAGATCAGAAAATTTTGAATTGGGGAAAAAATATCGATTCGCAACAATAATGGTTACTATACCTAATAGCCAACAACTTATTCCTAGCCGAAAAGTAGTGCGAGGTGAGAGCTGCAACATACTACCAACCAGCTTAGTTACTGCCCACACTAAACAACAATAAGCAGCATGTAGAAGTAGTTGCGCTAAAAAAAAATATAAAATATCCGGCAATAATATCCATGGTAAGTGAATTTTTTTAGATACAAAATTAAAATCGTCTAAATAAGCTTGATTACACTGAACAAAAAAACTCACTTCCAATAAAAAGAAAAAAACTGTCAATAACAATAGACTGCTTGCATAACCCGTGTCTTTGGTTTCATTTCTTCGTTGCATTGGTTCCCAACTATTTTAGTTGGCTGCATGATGTGCCAATTCTTCCGAGGTAAAATCATCTACTGCAATGACTTTTTTCCGCGCTTCTTCTGCACTTAACACCGCCGTATACTGTGATTGTGATATCACCCCTTCTGATAAAGCAGCACTAGCTAGCTCTAGCATAGTAAAACCACGAATAATATCTTTTTGTGCTGCTGCTTTGATTATTTTCTCTATGGGTTCAGCCACTACTACTTTTAACAAAGCATCGTCTACTTGTGCAATAATTTTTTCGCTAGCAGAGGGCAAATAAGCACCAGTTGCTAAACGCAATCGTGAAGAAGTTGGAGCAAGTAACAATTGCGCTACACGCTGTGTTAATTTATCGCTAGGTTTAGAAAAATGTTGGCCCAAAGGAAAAACCCATACTCTTAATAATCTACCCATCCAGCGATAAGGAAAATTCTTAAGTATCTCATTAAAGCGATTTTGAATCTCATACAAACAAGTCTCACAAGCCCAGCGTACTATAGCAATATCTTCATCAGAGTTACCTTGATCATGAAATTGTTTAAGTACACTAGATAATAAATATAAATAACTTAAAATATCGCCTAATCGTGCTGAAATACTTTCTTTACGTTTTAAGTTACTACCTAGTACTAGTAAAGAAACATCTGCTAATAACGCAAACGCTGAACTAAAGCGTGTGGCTTGCTGGAAATATCTGCGCATTTTCCCTGATGGCGCATACACTAAATGCCCGCCCGTTAGGCCTAATACCACACTACGCACAACATTGCCCAAGCTAAATCCAATATGTGCTAACAACACCTTATCAAAAACCCGTAAACCCTGTTGCACATCAGGGTGACAAGCTGCCTCTAGTTCGGATAAAACATAAGGATGACAACGCATTACTCCCTGGCCAAAAATAATGAGATTGCGCGTTAAAATATTTGCCCCTTCCACCGTAATTGCTATCGGGATAGACGTATATCCCTGACCTAAATAATTCTTTGGGCCTAAACAAATCGTTTTTCCACCATGTAAATCCATAGCATCGTTAGCCACTTTACGGCCTAATTCTGTTACATGATATTTCACAATGGCTGAGGCTACAGCCGGTTTTTCCCCTTGATCAATGGCACACACTGCAAAACTGCGTGCTGCGTCCATAATATAAGTATGTCCAGCAATGCGCGCCAATACATCTTGAATTCCTTCAAAATAACCAATGGGCACACCAAACTGCTTTCTAATGCGCGCATAAGCACCCGCAGTATAAGTCAACAGCTTGCAACCACCCATTGCACTTGCTGGCAACGAAATTGCTCGACCTGCTGCTAAACACTCCATTAACATCCGCCAGCCTTTGCCTGCCATTGCTGGTCCACCAATAATCCATTCTATTGGAATAAAAACATTTTCTCCGCGGATAGGACCGTGTTGAAACGGCGCCCCTAAAGGAAAATGACGCCGCCCGGCAGTAATGCCAGACACATACCGCGGAATTAATGCACAGGTAATACCTATTTCTTTTTTATCTCCCAACAAATGATCAGGATCATACAGCTTAAATGCTAAACCGATTACCGTCGCAATAGGCGCTAGCGTAATATAACGTTTATTCCAATTTAAGCGTATTCCTAATACACGCTGCCCTTCGTATTCCCCCCACATAACCACACCCTGGTCCACCATAGCCCCGGCATCAGAACCAGCTTCCGCAGAAGTCAAGGCAAAACAAGGTATCTCTTCCCCGCGCGCTAAACGGGGTAAATAATATTGTTTTTGCTCTGCTGTACCGTAATGCAGTAATAACTCAGCAGGACCTAATGAATTTGGTACACCCACCGTCGTTGCTACTGTTACACTACAACTATAAATCTTAGTCAAGATTTGCGAATGGGCATAGGCCGAAAATGCTTTACCGCCATATTCTTTAGGGATGATTAACCCAAAAAACCCTTGTTCTTTAATAAATTGCCATAGCTCTGGCGGCAAATCCGCACGATTATGGGTAATATCCCAATCATTGATCATGTCGCATAATGCGTGCACAGGCCCATCAAGAAACGCTTTTTCTTCCAAGCTCAAACTAGGAACCGGCATCGCCAATAATTTATGCCAATCAGGGTTGCCACGAAATAACTCTCCTTCCCAAGAAACTGTTCCCGCGGCCAGCGCTTCTCTTTCTGTTGATGACATATTTGGCATCATTTTACGGTAAAAATTAAATACCGGGCCAGTAAATAGATAACGTCGCAAAGGGAAAACATATAATGGCAGAAAAACAAAAAAGAAAATTAGCCAAAGCAACCCTATAGTACTAACAGTAGCCTGGCTCCAACGTGAGAAGAAAACGAGTAATATAATAGTACTCACTGTCCAAATAGATAATGCTGCACGTTGATAAGCCAATACAATAAAACATAATAAAAAAATACTTGTCCAAATCATTATTCATCCTTTAATGCATAAATACCTGGCATATTGCGTAAATATCCTTCGAAATCCAAACCAAACCCAAACAAATACCTATCCTCTGTTGCCAAACCAACAAAGTCTGGCTCAAGTGTCACACCCGGTTCACGTTGCCGTTTTTTATCTACCATTACCGCCGAATAAACTGCTTTTGCTTTCTCTTGCTTACAATAATCAATAATTGCTGATAACGTTAATCCACCATCCATCACATCATCCACAATTAATACTGTTCGATCTTTTAACGAAGTCCGGGGTTCAACTAACCAATGCAAATCCCCACCACGTGTACTACCCTGATAACGGGTAGCATGTACATAGTCAATTTCCAAAGGAAAATGCAGACGTGTAAGCAAATGGCCGGTAGGAATCAATGCCCCCACCATCACACAGAGAATAAGTGGATTTCTGTCTCTCAGCTCACGCGTAATTTCCTCTGCCATACGATCTAATGCCAATTCAATGGCTGCAAAATTGTGCAAACACTCTGCTTCTGCTAAGACAGGTTGAATTTTATCTATCGTTTCCATAAATACCTCCTAAGTTGCCACGCTAGAATTAAAATACTTTCGTAACAACAATTGTTTCTGCTCCCAGAATGGGTTCCTGTTTAAATCTGACAACACATTCTTTCCACACAATTTTGCGCATTTACTTTGCCGCAATAAGTAACGTTGATAAGGTAATTGATCCAACACTTCTATCACGCCAGCACGATTATTACAAAGCAATACCATGTCACAGCCAGCAACTAATGCCATTTCTACTCTATCAGTAAAAGTTGCTATACCTGCACCCTGCATATTTAAGTCATCACTAAAAATAACGCCATCGAAGCAATATTGTTTTCGTAATACTTGCTGGAGCCAATGTGCAGAAAAACAAGTGGGCTTATCATCAACCTGCTTAAATACAATATGCGCTGTCATAAGCGCATCGATACCTGCACGAACTAACGCAACAAAAACGGACAAATCGTCTTTTTCAATATCAGGAAATTCGCGTTCATCCACAGGCATAGCAATGTGAGAATCCAAAACCACTGAACCATGGCCAGGAAAATGTTTACCTGTTGCTGCCATACCTGCTTGGTGCATACCAACAATAAATGCCTTAGCTAACTCTGTCACAACCTCAGGCTGCACATGGAATGCTCTATCACCAATCGCTGGGCAGCAATTTTTTTGTAAATCTAACACGGGAGCAAAACTTAGATCGATACCTGCAGTACGCAACTCCGTAGCCATAACCCAAGCACAAGTTTCAGCTAATTGACAAGCCAACTCTGGTGATTGTTCATAATAATTACCTATCTGCGCCATACTAGGTAACACAGTAAAGCCTGCACGGAAACGCTGCACTCTACCGCCTTCTTGATCAACCGCAATTAACAAAGGTTTTTTTCTATTTTTTATCGCGCGACATAAATCTATCAATTGCTCACGGGATACATAGTTGCGGGAAAATAAAATAACTCCCCCTACAAAAGGATGATCCAGCAGCTCATGTTCTTCTGCTGTCAATGCATAGCCCTGCAAGTCAAGCATAAAGGGACTAATAAGAGAGGCCATATGAAAATTATCCTGTTGCTGATTTTTCTGCAACAGGGATTATAATGCTGTTTTCAAGATACATCTAGACTGATAAGATATTAAGCGCAGTGCATACTGAGGATATTGAGGCCCTTATGCTAACAACCACATTAGAATTATACACCTTGCGTGATTTTATCCGCTTCGCCACTAGCCGGTTTAATGAGGCAGGTCTATATTATGGTCATGGCACAGATAATGCTTGGGATGAAGCCATTGCCTTGGTATTACATACCCTGCACCTACCCCATAGTATAGATAACAGTATGTTGGACGCCCGCCTAACCCAAGATGAGAAAGAACTAGTGTTACAACTCATTGAAAAGCGCATTCAACAACGCATTCCCCTCCCTTATTTAACCCACGAGGCATGGTTTGCTGGGCTTGCATTTTATGTAGATGAACGTGTTCTGATTCCACGCTCCCCGATTGCAGAACTCATTGAGAACCAATTTAGCCCCTGGATAGACCCCACCCATATTCATCACATTCTTGACCTATGTACAGGTAGTGGATGTATTGCTATTGCTTGTGCGAAACATTTTCCTAATGCAACAATCGATGCTACGGATATTTCAGAAGAGGCGCTTACGATAGCGAAAATAAACACTCTGCGACACCATGTTGAAGATCAAGTAATACTTTACCAATCCGATCTATTTAATTCACTACCAACAAAAAAATACGATATTATCATTAGCAACCCTCCTTATGTCTCAGGAGAAGAAATGGATACCCTACCTGCAGAATACCGCCACGAACCTACGCTAGGTCTAGCAGGGGGAAAAGAAGGCCTCGACATTGTGTTGCGCATTCTAAGACAAGCTCGCCACTATCTCAGTCCCCAAGGCATTTTAATTGTAGAAGTTGGCAATAGTGAACACGCTTTAGTCGAACATTATCCACAATTGCCTTTTACATGGCTGGAATTTCAGCGCGGTGGCGGCGGTGTATTATTACTTAGTGCAGCACAAGAGTGGACTTTCTAAATAAAAAGATGTTAAATTCTACCCTTTAAAATTCTTGATGAGGACGTCGATTCCATGCCGAAGAAAAAATCACTGAAGCGGCCAAGCAAACATCATACACAGCCACCAACAACATTAATTGAAAAAATTGAAAAAGCATTCTGGAACGTACCAGCACAATTGGCTGCCCAATGCACCAAAGACCTAGGCAACCTAAAACAACAAGCTGTCCGTCTCAAAGCTAATATTCAAAAATCAAAAGACGTATTAAAAACACACCAAGCCCGTATTGCTGCCGCAATGAAGCTGAAACCCAGCCCAGCTAAAAAAAATAAATTAACTGCTGCTAAGAAAGCCCATCAACATACACAAAAAAACTTGTTGGCATTTATCAAAACAGCAGAAGAAGCGCAAGTGCACTATAAGAATTTAATAGAAAAACAAGCAAAATTCACTGCGCTACGCAAGGCGCTCGAACAGTTTTCACGCGATTGGAGCAAGAAAAAACCAGTCTCTAAAAAAACGGTGTCTCCTGTAAAAAAACCAACAAATAAACCTACCAATATTACTGTTGCCACTTTTCCAAAAACACAAACAGAGACCACGAGCACACTGGCTACCACTGACATAAAAAAAGAAAAATCAACCGAGCTTACGTCGTAACTTATTTACTTAGCTGATATTTCTTATTGTCAAATAATAAAAATATTTTTATTGCATAAAAGGGAGTTGCAAACAAGTTTAAAAAGAGTAAAACTCTCTCGTCTAGGGGATTTTAATAACAAAGGCAAACGCCAAGGAATAATTCAAAAAAAGAAAAAGGAGCTTTTTATAATGAGTGAAAATATAGTTATGTCCGATACATTAGAAGCGCTTACATTACGTCAAGCAGTAAAAGACACATTACGCAATTACTTTACTAACATAGGTGGAGAACAACCAATTGATTTCTACTCCATCCTGCTAGAAGAAATAGAACGCCCGCTACTAGAAGTCCTGATCAATCATACCCATTATAACCAAGTAAAGATGGCAAATATTCTGGGTATTTCACGCGGTACTTTGCGTAAAAAGCTAAAGCAATATGGGTTATTAGATTAATAATATCCATAGGATGTTCGCTTGTTCATCATTCTAAAGCATTTAGTTGTCATGCCAGCTATGTACACGACAAAAATAACCTTATGTCATCTTGAGCGTTAGCGAAAGATCTATCTAGTTGATTAAATAGATCCTTCACGGAGTTTACCCTAGAGCGAAGTGAAGGGTTCAGGATGACACCCATCAGAATTATAGGATGACAGATCCGGAACTCGCGTTACAAATAAATGGGCATTTAAAAATCATTTTTGACGAAGGTGCGAAATGGCGATTACAAGGAGCTATATATAGTTGGATCAGGAATTCCCGCTTCAGCAAATCCTTTTTTACGTAGAGCGCAACTAAGGCAAGTACCACAGGAATAACCTTGTTTATTAGGCCGATAACAAGAAATAGTCGCGCTATAATCCACTCCTAGCCGCAAACCTTCCTTAATGATATCTGCCTTACTAAGCCATAACCAAGGCGTATGGATAGTAAATGCTTGCCCTTCTACGCCCATCTTTGTCGCAAGGTTAGCCATCGCAGTAAAAGCATTAAAATAAGCAGGCCGGCAATCAGGATAGCCCGCGTAATCTTCATGATTAGCACCAAAAAAAATGTCGGCAACTTCCACTACCTCTGCCCATGCTAATGCCAGTGAGAGAAAAATCGTATTTCTAGCTGGGATATAAGTAATAGGAATAGCATTTGATTGTATATAGTCAGGTACCGCTAACATTGGATCTGTGCAGGCAGAACCTCCTAGCTCTGCTAATGGTAAAGATAAAATCTTATGCTCAGCAACCTGTAAAACTTGGGCAACACGCTTAGCATTATTTATCTCAATGCGATTTTTCTGTCCATACTCAATGCTTAATGCATAACAAATAAACCCTTGCGACTTTGCCAGGGCAAGGCAGGTTGTTGAATCTAACCCACCAGAAAATAAAACAATGGCTTTTTTTTGCATAAATAGCTCATTTTGTTGGATAATCAACAGTAGTTTCTAGGATAATAAGGAAAAAGCATGGAAACAACAATCATCAACCACCTAACCGACCACTTAGGCCTTGCCAGCGCTAAAGCAGCAACCCTCTACCGGCACATCTACCCATTATTAAACCATCCGGATCCAGAGCAAGCTTGGCACATTATTTCATCCCACTTAGCTGCTTATCCCTTCCCTATACATCTTTACTTCTTTTCCTTACTGTTTCCACAATGGCGTGACCACCCAGAGCAAGCCCCCGCATGGTTACCTACCGAGGAATTAAAAAAACACGCCAATCTTGCGTGCTATATGCACGAGTTAGGTATTACCAATAGAAAAGATTTTCATCAATGGACAACAAAGCACTACCAAGACTTTTGGCAGCAAATGATTAAAAAACTACATATCGTTTTCAAACATCCCCCTACACAAGTATGCGATTTAAAAAAAGGCTTAACAAGCCCTGAATGGTTGCCGGGTGCCACATTAAACATCAGTGATAGTTGCTTTATTGCTAATCCGACAAAAACAGCGGTGATTTTTCAGGATAAGAATAAACACATAAAAACTCTTAGCTATCAAGCATTGCATCACTTGGTTAACCGTATTGCTAATAGTTTAAAACAATGTGGCTTACAAGCAGGAGATAGCATTGGTATTGCCATGCCCATGACCGTAGAGGCTGTTGCTATCTATTTAGCTATTATCAAAATGGGCGGTATTGTCGTTTCTATTGCTGACAGCTTTTCCAGCACAGAAATGGCAACACGACTACAAATTGCCAAAGCAAAAGCAATTTTCACTCAAGATAATATCTGGCGTAATAATAAAAAACACCCACTCTATGAGCGAGTCACCGCTGCAAATGCTCCTCCCGCTATCGTATTACCTAGCAAAGAATCCATATCATTGTCTTTGCGTAACCAGGACCTCTCCTGGCATGATTTTTTACTTGATCATAATCAGTTTGATAGCGTCGCCTGTGGCCCCATGATGCCATGCAATATCTTATTCTCTTCCGGAACAACGGGTACCCCTAAAGCTATCCCATGGACCCACACCACGCCGATAAAAGCCGCTAGTGATGCATACTTACATCATAATATTCAAGCCGGTGACCTCTTGGCATGGCCAACTAATCTAGGTTGGATGATGGGCCCATGGCTCATTTTCGCTGCATTAATTAATCAAGCAACATTAGCTATCTATCCAGATGCCCCTAATGATCGTGTTTTTGGAGAATTTATCCAAAATGCCAAAGTGACTATGCTCGGTATCGTTCCAACAATCGTCGCCAGCTGGCGACATAGTGGCTGCATGGAAGGATTAGATTGGCAGGCAATTAAAGCATTTAGTTCCACAGGTGAATGCTCAAATGCTGAAGACATGCTTTACCTAATGTCACTTGCTGGGTATAAACCGGTAATTGAGTACTGCGGTGGCACGGAAATCGGTGGCGCTTATCTCAGCAGTACTCTCATTGACAAAAATTATCCTTCTTTGTTTACCACCCCCGCTATGGGATTAGACTTGGTTATCATCGATGAACATGGTCAACCTAGCAACCAAGGTGAAGTAGCATTAATCCCCCCCTCTATTGGCCTATCCACCATACTGCTCAATGCTAATCATGATGATGTTTATTTTGCCAATATGCCTACGCTAAAAAATGCTACCATTCTACGTCGACATGGTGATGAAATTAAGCAACTAGCCAATGGCTGTTATTGCATTCTAGGTCGTGCTGACGACACCATGAACTTGGGTGGAATAAAAATAAGTGCAGCAGAAATTGAACGCACTCTAGCTGGAATGGAAGAAATAGGAGAGACTGCCGCTATTGCGGTTACGCATAGAGGAAGTGGGCCTAGTCAACTTGTTATTTATGCCACAACGAAACAATCTTTAGACAAACAAGCCATTAAGAAAAAAATGCAAGACCGAATCAGCCGCCACCTGAACCCCCTGTTTAAAGTTCATGACCTTATTTTTCTCGATGAACTACCTAAAACCGCCTCGAATAAAATCATGCGGCGGGTATTGAGAAAAGATTATAAACCTTCTAAATACTGAATCACTGCTGCCAAAAAACGCGCCGCTTCACCACCCGTAGCTGCACGGTGATCAAACGTCAACGATAAAGGTAATATCCGGCGAATAGCTACCTTGCCTTTATGTACAGCAGGCACCTCGCGCGCACGACCACAACCTAAAATAGCCACAGCAGGCGGCACAATAATCGGACTCGCATAACGTCCAGTAATGGTGCCAAAATTAGACAAAGAAATCGTTGCTCCGTGCAAATCAATCGGCGCTACTGTACGTGATGTAACCTCCTTTTTAAATGCATTCACCTTGGCGCGTAGTTTACTAGCAGACAATGCTTCCGCACCTTTAATCACAGGCACAAACAACCCCTCTGGTGTATCTACTGCCAAACCAATATGCACTTCTGAAAATACGCGGCGTTTTAGCGATTTGCCATCAAACCATGCATTCAATGCTGGTTCTGCTTTCACCCCTGCTACAACTGCTTGCAATAAATGCACCGTCATATCAATATCCGCAGATAAATCTGTTAAGTCAGCATCTTCTACAATAGTAACAGGCGTTACTTCACTGTGTGATTGGGCCATGATTTGCGCCATGGCACGCCGCACTCCACGTAACTCCTCCATCTGTGACTCGCCCATGTGTTGCTTGCCGCCTTGCGAAGCGCGTTGTACATCTTCTGCGGTAATTTGTCCTTGTGGACCTGTTGGTATTATCATTTCCAGATCAACATGTAACTGTTTTGCTAAGGCACGAATAGCAGGCAATACTCTGGGTGTTTTCACTGCAGCAGGTACTGCAACGCCGACCACAACCTCATCCTCATTTAAACTATGTTCACTTTCTTCTAATGCGCCCACTACACTACCACCTGCTTTTTTCACAATAGGTGATGATTGTACAGATTCACTTTCAAAGCCAATGAGAGGTGCGCCAGTTTTAATAATTTGATTGACTGTGCCATATAATTTAATAATACGGCCTGCCTGTGGAGATGGAACATCGACCACAGCTTTTGCTGTTTCCATCGACACTAAGGGCTGGTCTACTTTTACAGTATCACCTTCTTTCACATACCATTCACGAATTTCCGCATCGGCCAGGCCTTCGCCAAGATCAGGCAAATTAAATATGTTCATGCAAACTCCATTATTAAATGTACGACTTCTCTAATTCGTTCTACACTCGGGATATACGATTTTTCTAAGCGCGCATAAGGCACTACCGTATCATACCCCGTCACTCGTTTTACCGGCGCCTGCAGTGATAACAATGCCTTCTCGGATACTTCAGCCGCGATCTCAGCTCCCATACCACAAGTACGTGGCGCCTCATGCACAATCACACAGCGTCCGGTTTTTTCTACAGATGCCAAAATCGTATCCATATCTAAAGGCTTAATGGTTGCAACATCGATCACTTCCGCATTAACTCCTTCTTCCGCTAGCTTACTTGCTGCTTCTAATGTTTCTTTCACCATCGCTCCCCACGTCACCAGTGTCACATCCGTGCCAACCCGTAAAGTAAAACACGTATCTAAAGGCAATGCTTTACCATCATCGGGTACTTCTTGCTTAGCCCAACGATATAAACGTGATGGTTCTAAGAATATCACAGGATCAGGATCACGAATTGCCGCCAATAATAATCCATAAGCACGCCGTGGCGAAGAGGGAATCACGACCCGCAACCCTGGCGTATGCGCAAATATAGCTTCGGTACTTTCCGAATGATGCTCTGGCGCATGAATGCCTGCTCCATAAGGGGTGCGAAACACCACAGGGCAACTCAAACGACCGCGAGTACGATTACGCATACGTGCAGCATGATTAATGATTTGATCCACTGCTGGATAGATAAATCCCATAAACTGAAATTCAGCCACGGGTTTTAAACCTTGAACTGCCATCCCCACTGCTAAACCGCCAATCATAGATTCTGCTAATGGTGTATCACGCACGCGATCTGGACCAAACTTATCTAATAATCCCAAGGTGGCACGAAATACACCCCCATCTTTACCTACATCTTCGCCTAATACTATAACATTAGGGTCCGCTTGCATTTCATAAGCCAGTGCTTGCGTAATTGCTTCTACTAAGGTGATTTCAGCCATGGTGCACCACTCCTATTTTTTTCACCAACTCCCGTTGTTCTTGATACGCCTTAGGCAAAGTCGCATATAAATAATCAAACATAGACTCTGCTGGCTGCGGTGGTGTATGCAAGTAATCTTCAACAGTTTGGTTAATATTATGCTCACATTCAGCTAATAAAGCTTGCTCTTGGTCCTCTGACCAAACGCCAATTTGTTCGAGATAACGACGTAAGCGCATAATCGGTTCTTTTTTCCATTCTTGCTCACGTATTTTTGGCGGTTCGTAACGACGTGCATCATCTGCCGTGGTATGATCACTCTGCCGATAACATAGCATTTCTAATAAAACAGGCTCATGTTGTTCACGCGCTTTTTTTAACGCCATCTCCACCCGATGATGGACAGCGATAATATCGTTACCATCTACTTGCTCACCAGGAATGCCGGCTGCAATCGCCTTTTGTGCTAAAGTTTGTGCAGCAGTTTGCGCACCACGAGATACAGAAATAGCCCATTGATTATTGCAGACAACAAAAACCACTGGCAACTTCCATACACCTGCTACATTCATTGCCTCATAAAAATCTCCCTGTGACGTTGCACCATCGCCGCAAATGGTCAATACAGCAGCTTTTTTCTTATGATATTTCAACGCAACTGCCGCTCCTGATGCATGCAAAGGTTGACTACCAACCGGAACACTATAGGGAAAATCTTGTTTATTATTGGCATAACAATTACCGCGCTCATCGCCGCCCCAATATAAAAGGATATCCGACAGGTTAACTCCGCGCTGAATAACCACACCAACATCCCGGTAGTAAGGCACAAAAATATCTTCTTTATGCATGGCATGCCCCACACCGACAAACACTGCCTCCTGACCACGAATAGAAGGATACGTCCCCAATTTTCCTGTTCTTTGCAAAGCAATTGCTTTCGTATCAAATAAGCGCACGAGGGTCATCAAACGATACATAGCCGCTAACGAATCAGCATCTTTGGCAAAAGTAGGTAATTTTTCCGTCAACTGGCTGTTTTCATCCAGGTATTGGTAATAAGGCACTTCAAAACGAGCAACAACTTTCACGAATGACACTCCTGTCCAACAAGATGGGTAAATTGCTCAAGGGTAATCAGGCAAGGCCGGAGAGTCAAGGTCTGGCCAGCTGTGGAACCCCTAGAACTCTTGTTAGATGCAGAAATGGCTTGTTATTTAAAAATAAGTACCGGAAAATACATTAGACATTTTTTTCGAACCCAAGTGAAAACAGTAAAATGATAGGGAATCATTATGAAACAAATTTTGCTTTTTTTGTGCCTTCTTTTTTCTTATTACAACGCAATTGCTGCTACTTCTTGTAATTTTTCTTTTGAACTTAGTACAAAAGATCATCATATTATAGATCAATGTGGCAATCGGGTTACGTTAAAAAGTGTTAACTGGTTTGGTTTTAATGAGCCACCTCAAGTCGCCGGGGGGCTCAACAAGCAATCGTTACAACATATTGTCAACTTGATAAAACGTGGCGGCTTTAATTCTATTAGATTAACGTATTCAAACGAAATGTTGCATAGCAAACGCCTGGTTGAATTAAAAGATGTTTCGGCGAATCCAGAATTGGCTAATAAGTTTCCATTGGAAGTCATGGATATTGTAATCAAAGCGTTAACGGATGCCGGCCTTGTTGTTATCTTGAATGATCACACGACATTATCACAGTGGCCTCAAGGGTTTGATATGAATGGCTTATGGCATCATTCTAGTTATCAAACTACTGCAGAATGGCTCAACGATTGGGTCATGTTAGTGAATCGCTATCGTGACAATCCTTTAGTTGCTGGGGTTGATTTACGTAATGAAGTACGCACGGCGCGTTATCGCCATACTTGGTTACCCGTGTTTCCTAACTGGGGAAATGGCGATGAAAATGACTGGAAACTGGCAGCCACCCAAGCGGCAAATCTTATTCATGAGATTAATCCGCATCTGCTTATGGTAATCGAGGGCATTAACTGGACTGGTCTTCCGCTTTTTCAAGGATACAGGCCCTTGTTAATACCAATACGTCAAGACCCGGTTATTTTAAATATTCCTAACAAATTAGTGTATGAAGTCCATGTCTATGGTTATACCGGGCCAGAACACACTGGTGAAAAATTTTCTTCGATGGGTAAAATGCGCTATCGCGAAATGAATGAAGATCTCTTGCGATCTACGCTAGATAAAGAATTTGGATACGTGTTAGAACCAGAACAACCCTATACGGCGCCTATATGGTTAGGAGAATTTGGCGTAGGATCCCAACATGCTACCCAAGCAGATATACTATGGTTTCAACATATCATTCGTTACGTTACCAATAAAGAAATGAGCTGGGCTCTCTGGCCTCTGAATCCTGAGCGCGCAGATGGTATTATAGAGGATTCTATTAATGATTTTGGCTTAGTCAAAGACGACTGGTCTGATTATAGAGAAGATTGGCGCAGCCAATGGATACGTAAATTAGTATCGGCTAATTAGGGAGGCTGTCCCATTAACAAATAAGTGATTGGAATAAAAACACCTCGCAAAAGGATATGCCATGGCCCATGATTCCATTAGAGTCGTTCAGATTAGTGATATTCATTTGTTTGCTGATAAACACGCCGCTTTACTCGGAGTTAAAACTGAAGAAAGCTTTCAAGTTATTATTGATATGCTACATAAACAATCTCCCAGACCTGACTTCATTATTCTATCTGGAGATTTAACTCAAGATTTCTCTGAGGCAACCTACCGTCGACTAGCTGAGAAACTAAGAACATTATCTTTACCTATCTATTGCATTCCTGGCAATCATGATGATCCCAAAGTCATGGCGCGTGTTTATCCGCTTGACACTATTTTAGCGGATAAACATATCGTCAAAAATAATTGGCATATTATTTTACTAGATTCGCATAAACCTGGCGCGGTTGAAGGTTATCTGCATCCATCGCAATTAGATTTCATGCAAGCATGTTTAAAACAATATCCAGAGCATCATGCTATCGTTGTATTTCATCACCAACCTTTTTCTGTAGGCTGCGCTTGGCTAGACAATTTGGGATTAAAAAATGCTGATGAGTTCTGGGCAATCCTCATGCAATATCCGCAAGTACGCGCCGTATTATTTGGCCATGTTCATCAAGAACATAATAAAAAACACTTGGGTATGCAATGTTATTCAGCGCCATCGACGTGTATTCAATTTAAGAAACACTCTGATAACTTTGCATTAGAAAAACTACCACCCGGTTATCGTTGGCTAGAATTATTTTCCAATGGCGCTATTCAAACTCAAGTATTCCGTGCCGATCACTACGTAGGTACATTTGATGTCAATGCAAAAGGATATTAGGGTCTGTTGACAATTTAAAAAATTAACAATCACTCAATATCACACTAGTATCAAATTTTATGCGAGTCAAACAAAAACTACTTCTAAAAAGTTTAATATTCTTTTCTTTTAATAAAACTTTACGCACAAACGCATTGTATGCATCGATATTAGAGATATGCACAACTAACAAATAATCCACTTCCCCAGAAATAAAATAACATTGCTTTACTTCAGGGTTTGCCAACATAGTATGCTCAAAATCCTCCATCAAATCCTCACGATGCGTTTTTAAGCTAATACCAACAAACACGATCAAATGCTGCCCAAGTTTGAAAGGATCTATCAAGCATACATCTTGAATAATAATGCCTAATTTACGTAATCGCCGTACCCGACGTAAGCAAGGTGGTGGGGAAATATTGACTATCTTTGCTAGTTCTAGATTGGTAATTTGATTGTTTTTTTGCAAAATATTGATGATTTTACGGTCTATTTTGTCCAGCTCTTCATCTAATATTTCTGTGTTAGATGACTTTTTTATCATATATTACCTTTTTAAGGTTAAATTTTTGCTTATATGCATTATTTTATCACAAATTAGGAATTTATGAATAAAAAATTCATGTTAGTATATTATTGTTACACTTTTACCAGGAAGTTTCTAAGAGAAATATATATATGGAAATTTCGCTAAATATAGCTCAAAAATGAGAAGTAGTCATGAAAATAACAAATAAAGTCATTGTATTAGGCTGTGGCAACGGTGGCATGGCCCTGGCTGCTGACTTGAAGTTAAAAGGAGCACAAGTTGCACTCTGGGCAGATCCAGCTCATGCTAATAAGCTTAATGAAATTATCCAGCACAAAGGAAACATATTTTTTACAGACAATGAACAACAACATATTGCCAAACTCGATCTTGTTTCATCTGACCTTACAGAAGTCACTGAGTTTGGCGATATCTTATACAATTGCACCCCAATGCCTGCACATACTCCTCTCTTTAATAAACTGATAGACACGCTAACAACCACACAGCCCCTGAAACTGTTTATTAATCTCTCAGGGATATTTTCTAGTGTCGAGCAATTATTGAATACCCGCAGCAAAGATATTCACACAACCATTAAAATCTTTGATACTTCCAGTTTTCCCTATGCTTGCCGAGCGGGAAAAAGTAATGACGTATACATCTTAGGAAGAAAAACAGAAATCGCCATCGCATCCCTGTTTCCTGGAGACAATCAGTACCTTGATTTACTGCCTGAATCCTGCTTGCCCACTTACTTCAGCAGAGTAAATACCATCTTTCAGCTAGGCTTAATGGGAACTAATCCTATCCTGCATCCCGCTACAGTATTACTCAATGCTCGACTCATTGACCAAGGACATCTATTTCAATTCTACCAAGAAGGTTTATCTAAAAGAACATCACGCCTACATGAGGCCTTAGATAACGAGCGCCTCTCACTAGCAAAAGCCCTGGGGTATACGCTTACGCCCTGCGCAGAAGATTATAGTAAATTTTATAATGGAAATTTCGATACCATTTATGATATTTACAAAAATTCTATCGCGCACAGTAAAATATCCGCGCCCACCACACTCCATCATCGATTTGTTACAGAAGATATCGCTTATGGGTTTGTTCCACTACTGACATTAGCAAAAATTTATAATGTTCATCTGCCACATATAGAAAGTTTAGTAAATATATTTTCCACCATCATGAATAATGATTTTTATCAACATGGAAGAAACTTAAAGGGGATAACAAAACAATTAATTGATGAATTATCATCCTAGAAACGGCGGTTGGGCAGGAATTCTCATGAAAAAAACATTATCCTGGATTGCAGCACTTATTTTATTTATCGAGTTGTTAGATACCACCATTTTATCTTCTTGCTTAGTACCCGTCGCCGCTAGTTTTCATGTACATTCAGCTAGAATGTCCCTACCCATTCTAGCTTATATTGTAGGAACTTGTATTTTTATTCCCATCGCTGCTTGGCTCTCAAATCGATATAATAAAATCCACCTTATTGTTGCCACCTTAATTTTATTCTCACTATTTTCTTTTCTTTGCGGCATTTCATTTGATCTATACTCTTTCTCGCTATTCCGCCTCTGTCAAGGAATAGCCATCTCTATTTGTTCAGCGATTATTATCATGGCACTTTTATCCACCTGTCGTAGCAATGAAATAGTAAAAACCATGGGAGCTATTAACATACCCGCCCTGGCAGGCAGTGCTATTGGCCCTTGTGTTGGTGCAATATTTTCATATTATTTATCATGGCGCATGGCATTTTTTATTAATGTTCCTGTCTGCTTAGTGCTTGTCACACAGTTAATGCCATTACGATCCGTATTTTCTGTTTGTACAATGACAAAACAACCCCTGGATTATATGGGTCTGACTTTATTATCCACATCTCTTATCATGATATCAGCTGGACTCGAACAACTGAGTCACCACATTAACAAGATAAATCTCTTTACTATATTGATTGGCATTTTACTCATTTTATCTTATGTTTTTATGTGGAAGCATAGAGAAACCAGCAGGGAAAACAATAAAATCCCATCGATTCTCGATTTACATGTTTTTAAAAATTATGATTTTCTATTCGGCACCGTTATCAATATTATGGCAAGATCCGCCATGTGCGGCTTACCCATACTTCTCAGTATTGTTTTACAACAAGCATACTTGTTTTCTGTTATACAAGCAGGATGGTATCTGGCTATTATCGCCGTCGCTGGCATTGTCGCGAAATTTCTCTCGCCGCTAATTACAAAGTTTGGCATTCACAAATCCGTTATCTTATCCGCAACACTTACTGCTATTGCTATTGGGTTATTATCACAGCTGGAATTTTTAATTTTACACCAGTGGTTATGGATCATCTGTTTCTTTTTTGGGTTTACTATGTCACTGCTCTATACCGCAATGAATTCCATTCTCTATATATCCATTAACCATGCAGCCATTCCTAATGCCAGCAACATTGGCAAAATAATCCAACAGTTTTCTATCGGTCTTGGCATTGTAGTTGCAGTAGGTGGGTTTCAATGGCTATTAACCACTCACGGTATACAAATCCTATCGCCTCATAATATTCAGATCAAACATATGTACAATATCATTTGTTATATTTTGTTTGGCTTAATGATGTTAACTGTGCTAAGTGCTGGACTGTTTTATACTAAACAATACAAACTTAATTCATCGGCCTCACTGGGCTCAGGAGTTCTCGCTGAATAAAGGATGGCTTGCCATCCTTTATTCAGCGAGAACTCCTGCACTGAGATTCTGCTTCTTCAACAATAACGCTAAAGGAATCATCCCCATAAAACTCCAACTAATAAAAGCAAAGACATTAATAAACGCCACCATGTTTGCTTGCCTCGCCATTTCTCCCGTTAGCAAAGCAATACCTAAAGGCTGTGCAGGTGACAAATGGAGTAATTTTAAATAGGCATAAACCGCCATATTATAAGGGTGAATATACCCTCCTAAATGATTCCACAGCATTTGCGCATGCCGTGTTAATACTGTCATCGCAATGGAAATACCCATAGCTCCGCCCATAGTACGTAATAAACTAAATAAACCCGCCGCCTCTGTACGTAATTGCACAGGCAAGGTAGAAAAAGCAATAGTAGACAATGGCACAAACACCATGCCCAGCCCAAACCCTTGCAATAATAAAGGCCACATTAACCATCCCGTACTAATCATTAACGTATAATGAGTTGCTATCGCCATGCCGGTAACACAAATAACAATACCGGTAATAATTAACCATCGTGGATCGACATAATTAATTAACCGACTAACCAATATCATACTAAGCATACCGCTGATGCCGCGTGGTGCTAAGATTAATCCCGTCGTTAACGGCGGATAATTCAATAACCCTTCCATCATCATTGGTTGCACCACCATGATCCCATATAGCCCTAAACCAAATATTGCCAATAAAACTGCAGCAATAACAAAGTTTTTATCTTTAAAGATACGAATATCAAATACGGGTTGAGCTCGACGCGGAAAATTATGTAGCACAAAACCAACCAGCCCCATTACTGCAATAAAGCTCACGACGCGAATCAGCGGTGAATTAAACCAGTCATCTTGAGTACCGCGATCTAACACAAACTGTGTACCCCCTACTGCCAAAGAAATCCCTAGTAATCCTAACCAATCCATGGTGCGCTCACGCTTTGCTGCATTGGGTAAAACATAAGAAAGTAATAAAGCAAAAATGCCTACTGGTACATTCACATAAAACGTCCAGCGCCATGAAGCCACTTCTGTTAGATATCCCCCTAATGTGGGCCCCAAAATTGGCCCTACCATCACACCAATCCCCCAAATTGCCATGGCTTGGCCACGCTCTTTAGGTGGAAAAACATCTGCTAAAATAGCTTGAGAAAGTGGCACCAACGCCGCACCAAATACACCCTGCAGCATACGAAAAACAATTAATTCTGTTAGCGAAGTGGAAGCGCCACATAAAGCTGAAACCAAGGTAAAACCAGTGATAGAAATAATCACATATCGTTTTCTGCCAAACCGATCAGAAAAATATCCTGTCAATGGCATACAAATAGCGGAAGCGACTAAATAGCTGGTTAAGGTCCAAGTAATTTCATCCGGTGATGCGCCTAACGACCCTTGCATATGTGGTAATGCAACATTCACAATAGTGGTATCGATAACTTGCATCAGCGTAGCAGACATGACAACAACGACGATCAACCAACGATTAAGCACTGATACTTTTTGATATTCTGCTGTTGTCATGGATAACCCTTACTTAACCCAAAACACCGCGACGAAGATGCACAGTCACCTCTGCAGACGTGCCAATACGCAATGGATAATCTGCATCAGGAGCAACCATACGAACACGTACAGGCACTCGCTGTGTCACTTTCACCCAATTGCCCGTGGCATTTTGTGGTGGTAGCAAAGAAAATACATTACCACTGCCATTACTAATACTCTCTACTACGCCGTGAAACACATGGCCAGGATACATATCCATCACAATATCAGCTGGCTGTCCTGGGTGAATAGAGGACAACTCCGTTTCTTTAAAATTCGCATCAACCCAATATTCATCATTACTAATTAATGCAAATAACGGTTGATTCGCTGTCACTACATCCCCCTCGCGCAATGAAACACTCGCTACCCAGCCATCAACAGGAGCAACAACGTGAGTAAATTGCAAATCTAATTTAGTTTGCGCTAAATTAGCCTTAGCTAAAGCAACTGCTGCTACTGCTCCCTCCAGATTAGTCTGCGCGGTATCTCCATCTTGCGATGAAACAAACTTTTTCTTGGCTAATGGCACAGTACGCATCGCGACCAAAGACGCATTTTTCCACTCAGCTTGGCGTTTCATTAACTCTGCGCTTGCTCGATCTAATGCAATCTGAAAAGCAGCAGGATCCAAGTCAAACAAAGGCTGGCCTTGTTTTACATATTGATTATTTGTGATATAGAGTTTAACCACTTGGCCTGTGACTCGCGGAGACACTTGCACTACATTGGCATTCACATAGGCATTATCTGTACTAATATAATAATGGTTATAAATTCCAAATGCTCCCCAACCTATAATAGAAAAAATAATAAAAAGAAAAACCACTATTTTTTTAAAATTCTTTGCGTAAATAATTTCTTTAATCATATTGAAATCAATGCCTTATAAATCATTTGCGCTCCTAGCACACAAACCACTGCGCTAAAAACCATGCGCAAAATGCGCTGGTGTACTCGGGACAATAGCCGTGTACCATGAAAAGAACCGGCTATTATCCCTAACATAACAGGAACCGTCACACTAGGATTAATATAACCGCGCGATAGATAAATCCCTGCACTTACCGCTGCAGTAATGCCAATCATAAAATTACTCGTTGTTGTCGACACTTTATAAGGTAAACGCATCACATGATCCATAGCCAGTACCTTCATGATGCCTCCGCCAATACCAAGTAATCCGGAGAGCGCACCAGAAATCCCCATTACCAGAAGAGCCAGCGGCGGATGTTGCACTGTATACACCTTATGTTCCCCATAGACAGGATAGGCACTAGCTAATCGCAACTTGATTGCCCAGCTATGAGAAGAAGTTGACTGCTCTTCATCTTCACGGCGACGTAAACTAAGATAAGCAGAGATAAATAGCATGATACCAAAAATAAATGAAATCGCAGAAATCGATAAAAAAGCAACTATCACTGCCCCTGCTAAAGCACCAATAACCGCACCGATTTCTAAGAACATGCCAATGCGAATATTCGTGTACCCTTGACGTAAATAAGTAGCAGACGTCACCGTTGACATTGCCATTGCAGAGATCAACGAGGCACCCATTGCGTAATAAATATTCACATGGAAAAAAAGTACCAGTAGTGGGACTAAAATCCCGCCGCCACCCAGCCCAGTTAATGCGCCCAACAATCCGGATAAATAAGAAGCTACAAATATAATTATGTAAAAAAATAGAGCTGTCAATGACTATCCTTATGAGAGTTAGGTGTATTTTTACAGCTAACACTTTCTACTTGTCAACCCTTTCCTTTTGCCAGGCTGCGCTACAATTAAAGTATAAGGAGTGGACAAGATGGATACACAAAATAATAAATTGATAAGTATAATAGCCATTATTATTACACTCGCCTTACCTATCGATACCATGGCTTCCTCTTTAGGCGCTTACGGGCGAGCCATATGTAAATCAGCAGGATTCTTTTGTCTACGTGTTGCACATGGAGAAAGCTGGGAAACCCTATGGCCAGATCCAGAAGAACGTCATATTGTTATGTCTATTAACCGCTTGAGTATTCCGCTTTTTCCTGGCATAAAAATAGCCGTGCCGGACAACCTAACTGGCATGTCATTAATAGATTTTTCTCCCTTCCCCGAACGCATTGATCCTCCCGGAGAAAAACTCATCTTATTTAATCCTAGATTACTCGCATGGGCAGCTTACTTGCCAGATGGTCAGTTATTACGTTGGGGGCCGGCTTCAGGTGGTGCAGGTTGGTGCCCAGATATACAGCAATCTTGCCGAACCAAAATAGGAACGTTTCGCATTTACTCTATGGGTAGCGTAGATTGTAAATCTACGAAATTTCCCATCCCTAAAGGCGGTGCACCGATGCCGTACTGTATGTATTTTTATGGTGGGCAAGCATTACATGGCTCTCCCAATAATTTACCGGGTTTTAATGCTAGCCACGGCTGTGTGCGGCTTTTAGTGGATGATGCTGAATGGTTACGTAATGATTTCATTGCTAAACCAAGTAAAGGTTATCACGCCACCAAAGTCATAGTGCAATCCTATGCTGCAGATGACGTCCAAGAGCAACAAGATGATGGGACATAAGACCTACGCATGAACCCCCATTCTTTATTCAATAGGAATTCCTGTTACTTTAGGGATGGGGTTCATGCATACAGGGATCTCTTATAATGGAGCATGATCTAACCAAATATTTTTTTATATTTTTGCTCTAAAATTTCACCATCGCCGGAATCAAATGCTCGATATACAGACCCCGTAGTGTGCTGAGAATTACTTTTGCGTGGCAAAGCAAAAAACCGATGAGTTTGCGCTAATTGCATGGCACGTTCATGCGCAAGTTTTGCAGTAAATTGACTGCAGATAACTTGTATATTATGTGCCATTTGTAATGCAAAAGCTTTTTCTAGCCTTGCCCAAGCAGCATGCACATTAGCAACTTCACCGTGGGCGCAGGTACCTTGCCACATCCTAGCCATCCCAACAGCCTGTTCACGCAAATAATTAAATGCTTCAGATAAAAGATACTGATGAAGATGCGCTAAAAGATCATTATCTTGGGTTTTCTGAATATAGGTAATAATCATCTTCACATCTGCTTCGCGCTCACCCTGCAGTAATGGCATCAATACAGACTGGTATTGATAATCACGCTCTATGTACGCTTTCTCAAAATCTTGATATTCATCAGGCCCCAATAATCCATGCTTTATTAGCATTGCGAAAATTTCATGCCGTTCTGGAGACGATAAAGGATGTTTAAATTTAATGTGGTAATGAAGATGATCTTTATCTGTCGTATCTTGATGATAGAAATCATGATCATCATCCTCACGATAAACCCTTCTATCATAACTCACGTGACGGCTCACTTCTGAAACACATTGCAATCCCATTACACCCTCAGCGGTTAACCCATCCACGAATTGCAATATGCAACAATCATCACGTAATACAGAGATTTTTTTTGCATACTCATTGTTGGTGTACGGGGTAAATAAAGGGTAAATCGTTAACCCATCATAAGCCAAGCTTAACTGAACTAATTTTCCTGTAAATACAAAAGCCGTCATGAAAATGAATAACTCCTATTATCGTAAAATAGATACGCGGAGAAGGTTATCAAGGTTTCAAAGCAATTGCATTTATTAATATTGTTTTAAGGATAAATAGAGAATAATTAAGTATAATAGAAAAAATATATGACTTAGTGAGGTATTATGTTCCATCCTACCGATACGCTAGTACAAGCCATTGATAAATTGGTTGAAGAATTAGCACGCCGGGGCATATTGCATGATATTTCCCCAGGGGAAAAACAAACCTTAAAAGAGAATGTTTTTAATATCATTTATAAAACCAATCCCGATCTATTACAACGCGCCGATTATGATGCCACTGTTGGCAGAGCACTCACACTCACCATTATATCTACTTATATGTCGAAAAAACTCCTTGCTCTCCATTGTGATCCTGCTGCTGCAGAATTTCTACGCCAATTTAAGCCAGGATTTCTGTTTGATAAGGAATTACTCCATAATCCTAAAGAATTAGAAAAAGCCATGAAAAAAGAAGTGAAAACCTTATTCATGGCACTCATGTTATTACAACCTAAGGGTTCTCGTTTAAATGAGAAAATACTGGATGAAATAGTAGATGAATTAGTTGCTAAATTAATGAAAAAATTAGAAGCCAATCCTAGCATTGCAGCCAAACAAGAGGCAGTAGTCAATGCATTTGATACACTACAATCATTAACCTATCGCGCTATCTTTGGCGGCATTGATCCACGCTTCATTGGAGAGGTATATGCACTACTAGTTGTGCCAGGTAATTTCATGGGTTTAGTCGATTATGGTCCAGGCGAAAGCTCTGCTTTAATTGATGCTGGTAGCCGTGTTGATCCTACGAATTATGCAGGCTTAGAAACACGAACTATTCTAGATAAAATTAGCATGGGTGCAATTGGCGGAGGACTAGCCGAAGAGTTACGTGCAGACGGGTACTTAACCCCAGACCCAAAACAGACAATGCAACCTCGATGAAACCTGGTACTTCTGGGTAATGTGTTGCGCAGACTGCCTCAACATAAGCAATGAACAAATCTTTGAAATTTATTTTATATCTATGCCTCTGATTCCGACATTTCGCCCCAACGTAAAACGTTATCAAAAAGATGAAGGTGCGAAATGGAACTGATTGATTACTATCACGAACAATGCATTCAAGGACGAATCCATGAGGACGCACAACAACTTATCGCTTTGCGGCAGCTACAAAAAACCCTTGAGCAACTCGTCATGGAAAATAAAAAACGCGCACAGATGTTTTCTTTTCTGCATAAACCGCAACTAATCACTGGCGTCTATCTTTGGGGCAGTGTAGGCATAGGCAAAACTTTGCTCATGGATTGTTTTTATCATTGCCTACCCTTTCCCCAAAAAATGCGTATGCACTTTCATGCATTTATGCAGTTAATCCAACAAGAATTAAAAAAACACCAAGGCGAAAAAAACCCACTACAAATCATTGCAAAAAATATTGCCAAGAAAACCCAGGTACTGTGCTTTGATGAATTCTTTGTCACCGATATTGTAGATGCCATGCTGCTAGAGCGCCTGTTAACTACCCTATTTGCACAGCATGTTTGCTTGATTACTACTTCTAATGTGATGCCAGATGACTTGTATAAAGAAGGCTTGCAACGCCAGTCATTTCTACCTGCTATTGATTTATTGAAACATTATACTCAGGTAATACATATACCTACTACTATAGACTATCGCTTACGCCATTTAAAACAAGCCGGCGTATTTTATACTCCCAATGACGCACTAGCACACGAGTTAATGGAAAAAAGCTTTAGCGCACTAGCTAATAATAGCCATGTAAAACAAGAGCCTATCCAACTGTACGATCGTGTAATTCCTGTAAAAAAACGCACTGAAAATATTATTTGGTTTGATTTTAATGTGATCTGCCATATTCCACGCAGCCAACAAGATTACTTAGCCATTGCAAAAAAATTTCATACTATTTTCATCAGCGACATACCGCAACTTCCCGCAGATGATAAAGATAAAATTAGCTTATTTATTCGTTTAGTGGATATTTTATATGATCAGCATGTGCGTTTAGTGTGTTCAGCTACTGTTTCTATTGAACAAATTTATCCGCAGGGTTATATGGCTGCTGAATATGCACGCACTCGTTCGCGGCTGTTAGAAATGCAGTCAGAAGAGTATTTTTTAAAGGGAAATTTAGACTGGGTATTAATGATTTAACGTGATTTAAATCTTTTTCTAGATGCGCAACTCAAGTTTATCATCTATACTTTTAAAAGAGGCAGGTAAAGATCGAAGCCCTACAACCAAGCTCGAGGAAGTCAGAGAGTTGATATGGTGAGCAAGCCTTTAAATAGGTAGCCTAAAGTATCACCGAGACATCCACTTATCGATTCGGGCCTTCGATCCACCTGCCTTTTTTATTTACTTTTTTATGGTAATCCGCAGTGCATGCAATGGATGTGGCATTAAATCATTTAATACCGCGTATATTTTTTGATGCGCAATAACACGCGATAAAGATTGCAAACAATCCGCCTGCAGCACCACCAAGAAATGTTTACTACCTTGCTGATGAGCTATATGCCCATGATGCTGCGCACTTTCATCCACCACTTCTAAATAGGCAGGAGAAAAGGCATGTTGCAAGCGCTCATAAATAACAGCAGAAAGCGTTGGCAAAGAGGTCATAGTTATTCACTCCGCAGATATTTCATCAAAAAAATAGTTTGAAATACGCTAAACAATAATAATAGTCCAGTAATGCCATATAATTTAAAATTCACCCACACACTGTCATCGAAGCGATAAGCAATCAATAGGTTAATAACTCCCAGCAAGACAAAAAATAACGCCCACGCTAAGTTTAAGCGTCGCCAAGCTACTGTTGGAATAGTCATTTTTTCTTGAAACGCACCACTAAGCATACGTTGCATTAATGGTGTTTTCCCTAGCCATTGTGTAACTAATAAAATAGCCCCGAAAATCCAAAACACTATGGTCGGCTTCCATTTTACAAAAATAGGATTATGAAAATATAATGTCATCCCACCAAATAACACAAATACCATGAAGGTAATCCAAACCTTTCTATCAAACTTACGTGTAAACAGTAAACTTGCTAAAGCTTGCACCGCCGTTGCCACGATACCCACAATCGTGGCCGTATAAATACCATAATATTTAAACGCCAAAAAAAACAATAACACCGGAAGAAAATCATAGAAAAAAGCAAGCATGTTATTTCACTCCTGTTCTATCACAACATCTGCTGTGCGTATTTTTTTAAATGGTGCCAAATAGGTATAAGCAATGGGTACCACCACTAATGAAAAAAATGTACCTAACAATAAGCCACCCACAATCACCCAACCAATTTGTTGACGACTCTCAGCTCCAGGCCCACTCGCAAAGGCCAAAGGTAAGGCGCCTAATACCATTGCCGATGTCGTCATTAAAATAGGTCGCAATCGCAATATGGCCGCTTCAACAATAGCATCTTGGATAGACTGACCTGCAACGCGTAAGCGATTAGCAAACTCAGTAATTAAAATGCCATGCTTAGTAATTAAGCCAATTAAGGTAATTAAACCAATATTGCTATAAATATTGAATCCACCCCCAGTCACTTTTAGGGTTAACATGGCGCCCACCACTGCAAAGGGAACAGTTAATAAAATAATGAAAGGGTCAATAAAACTTTCAAATTGCGCCACCAGTACCAAATAAATAAAAACCAATGCTAATAAAAATGTCACCGTTGTTTTGCTATTCGACTCTAAGAAGTTCTTGGCTTCACCAATAAAAGTATATTTCATATCATCAGGTAAATAACGTTTAGCGGTCATTTGTAAAGCATGCACAGCATCAGCCAACTTATATCCATGCGCTAAACTCACATACACCGTATTAGAACGTAAACGACTAAAATGACGCAACACGTCCGGACTACTAGTAGTCCGCATGCTAACCACGTCAGACAAAGGTAATATTACGCCACTGACGTTGCGCACATACAATTGTTGAATAATATTGGGATTCGCCAACGCTTGCGGGGTCATTTGCACGATAATATCGTACTGATTACTGCCATGCTCAAAATGACCAACAACACGACCCGCTAATAATGTAGAAATGGTATCAGTAATGTTTTGTATAGGAATAGCTAAATCTGCTATTTTTTCTCTATTAATACTCAAAGTAAATTGTTCCCCATCCCATCTTAAATTATTATCAACATGCTGAAATAGCGGATTTTTTCTTAATGCCTCTAAGAATGATTGAGTGCCCTCATATAAACGCTGATAATCGCTGCCAGTCACTACCAGCCCAATCGTTTGCCCTTCATCACCCACTATATCTGCTAGAGCAGGTGAAGGTGTGTAAACACTAGCCTGCACTCCCGGTATTTTATTCACCTTCTGCGTTAACTCCTGTTCAATATCTATAAGCGCACGCTGACGTTGCCCTCTCGGCTTTAGCATAAGCACATGATAAGAACGCGATGGCGACCCCATCCCCACCTCAGTGAAGTAGGATTGCACTTCAGGTATTTTTCGGTACATGTCTTCCATTTGGCGCACATAAGTATCTGTGTATGCAAAACTAGCATCACGCGGACCAGCCACATAGACGTCCACTTCACTCATGTCCTCCATAGGCACAAGTTCCGAGGGTAAAGTATGAAAAACCAGATAGCCTCCAATACCAATGACTACCAATGCTGCTATCACCCACAGTCGTTTCGCTAATACATAACATAATATGCGGCGATAACGTGCTTGTATAATGCTAATTTTAGCGGTTAACCATATTGAATAATTTCCCCCTCTTCTATTATTTTGAGGCAAGTTTGCGCTTGTTAACCAACGCGAACACATCATAGGTGATAAGGTTAAGGCAACAAAACCAGAAATTAATACGGCCCCCGCCAAGGTAAAAGTAAATTCACGAAATAAAATACCCAGCAACCCAGCAGTAAATGCAATAGGGGTATAAACAGCTGCCAAAGTCAGCGTCATAGCAATGATAGGAAAAATCATCTCGCGACTGCCCTTGATAGCAGCTGCCATAGGATGCATACCCGATTCAATATGACGATTAATATTTTCCAGCATCACAATTGCATCATCCACCACTAGCCCAATTGCTAATACAAAGGCCATGAGAGTAATCGTATTAATAGAAAAACCAAATAAATACAAAATAGCAAAAGTGCTAATAATGCATACGGGAATCGTCACGATGGGAATCCACGTGGGACGAAATTTGCCGATAAACAATAACACCACCATCCACACACAAAATACCGCCTCAAAAAATGCTTCATAAACGCTATGAATAGATGCGCGAATATAATCTGCTTGATTGTAAACAATTGCCGCTTGCATGCCGGCGGGTAATGAGCTAGTTAACATCGCAAATGCTTTCTGCACATTACTTTCTACATCCAATGGATTTGCTGTCGATTGCGGAATAATACCTAATGCCACTGCCGGCTGACTATTAACACGAAAAGAAGAGTCGCTGTTTGCCGCATCAATTTTTGCTTCACCAATATCTTTTAATCGCACTAGTTGATTGTTATTATCGCGAATAATTAAATCATTAAATTGCTCGGCATTTTTTAAGGTTATATCGGTTACAACGCTATAAAAACGATCAGCGGTACGAATTTGCCCGCTAGGCAGAGCTGTATTTTGATCTTGTAATAACTGATTTACATCGCTGGTTGTGACATTCGCCCCCGCCATTTTTGCTGGGTCCAACCACACGCGCATTGCAGAAATACGATCGCCGTAATATAAAACAGCACCCACGCCCTCTACAGTTTCGAGTTTTGGAATAATAAATTGATGTACATAATCGCTAACTTCACGTGCCGAACGCTGCTTATCTGCGAAAGACAAAAATAAAATAGGCGTATTATTAGAATCAGCCTTTGCTACCACAGGAGAACTGGCATCCTTAGGTAAGCCACTACGGATACGTTCAATGCTACTGCGAATGTCTTCAGTAGCCACATCCATGTTATGGCCTAGCTTAAATGTCACATCAATATAACTTTGTCCTTGCTTGGTATGCGATGTCAGCGTTTCAATGCCATTCACACCAGCCAACGCAGTTTCTATCGCCATGGTAACTTGACTTTCAACTAAGCTCGCATTGGCACCAGGATAGGCAGTAAAAATTGAAACTTCTGGTGGATTAACATTGGGAATCCAGCGCACTGGTAATTGCATAAAACCAATGCCCCCGATAATCGTCAACACCAAACTTAATACAATAGTAAAAGCAGGACGTTTAATACAAAGTTCTGGTAGACTCATGTGATTTTCACCGTGTTATCACTTGTACTGGCACACCATCCTGCAGTTTCAATTGCCCATCGGTAACTACCCTATCACCAAGAGCAAGCCCCCGCAGAATTTGCACCTTATCCCCCACGCGATTACCTATGACTACAGAAACAGCTTGCGCCTTACCATCCACAATTCTATATACTTGCTCACCTCCAACCGCAGGAACTAAAGCACGTGCCGGAATCACCATAGCCTGGTGTTGCAATCCTAAAGATTGCGTCAAATTAATGAACATTCCCGGCATTAATATTCCCTGCTCATTCGGTATATCTGCATACAAAGACAAGGTATGTTCTGCTGCATTAATGGTTGGCGAAATAAATGCAACAGTCCCTAAGAATTTTCTATCTGGATAAGCCGAAGTAGTGACAGTAATCGTTTGTCCACGTTTTAGTTGCGACACATATTTTTCTGATACACTATATTCCACACGTAAATGTTGAATATCAGTTAAGGTCACTACGCTTTGCCCTACCGTAACATAATCTCCCACATTAATTTTACGCTTCCCCACCATACCAGCAAACGGTGCGGTTAATTGATTTTTTTCATAAGCAATCGCTCTTTCTAACTCTAGCGCTTTTTTCTCTTGCCAATCCGCCTCGGCTTGCTCAATCGCTTGTCGGGCAATCGCGCCTTGCTTACCTAACCATCGCTTACGTTTATAATCCGCTTCTGCATAAGCCAAACTTGCTTTAGCAGAAACCAGTGCTGCATATGCGGTTTGATTGTCTAGCTGAATCAATGGCGCATGTTGCTTCACATAACTGCCATCTTGAAATAAAATCTTTTCTACGTGCCCATTAACCTCAGGTGTCATTTCTATATTTTCTGCTGCTACTAGCGTCCCAATGGCTGTAGCTTCCAAGGCTAAATCTTGTTGCTGTACCGGCTCAGCTTTTACCCATATAGCTGTATCCATAGCCTGCGTTGGCTTAGCGTAATGCCGGAAAATAAAAATACCGAAGATGGCGATAATCCCAGCACTAATAATAATGGTAAGTTTTCGTCGCATGTTTTACCCATAACCGGCGTTGTTGCATAAATCACTCTTTGCGCAAAACCCGTCGTTGCGAGGCCACATTAGTGGCCGAAGCAATCCAAAAAATAGTCATTTATATAAAGCCAGGCATTTTTCTGGATCGCCACGCTCGCTTCACGAGCTCGCGACGACGAATTATGCAACAATACCCCTATAACCAGCAAGAAACCACCGCAGAGGAAAGTGTTTATTGAACTGTGTCTACTACCTATGTAAACGAAGGCCAGTTGCCTCAAAAGTAATTGTTACTTATAAGTTCATAAAATTCGAAGGACAGTTCAATAAACACTCTCCTGCAGAGGGACACGTATATTTGATATACTCTACCAGAAATGTATAGAAAAGTATCAGAGACATGCGTAAAAAACCAACCATTTCTACCGAAGACAGTGACTTATTCCGTCATGCTATGCGTGAGATAAAACCATTAATACATACGAAAATGTCACTTTCCATGCCCAAACTTAAAAAAACTCTGCCTCGCCAGTTAATGATGGATCCTTCCCCTCTTATTCCTGTAAGCTCACCTGCACCTTCCTGTGTTAGCAGCGAAGAACATATTGAATTTAAACAAGGTGGCGTCCAAGATAAAACTCTTCGCAAATTGCGTAAAGGCCAATATACTGTACAAGCCATTTTAGATTTACATGGCTTGTCTAGTGATGACGCAAAAGCTGCATTGGGATTATTTTTACAACATTGTTTACAACAGGAAGTACGCGTGGCCTTAATTATCCATGGCAAAGGACGTCACAGCGGTAATCCAATACTAAAAAATAAAATAAATCATTGGTTACGCCATATTCATGAAGTACTGGCATTTTCATCTGCCACAGCACGACACGGCCATCGTGGTGCAGTGTATGTGCTATTAAGAAACGGGGGATAATTTACTTGAATAAAAAAGCAGCCATTATCATTGGTATTGCTGGTGCATCAGGTTCTGGAAAAAGTTTACTTGCTAATACTATTGTCAAAGAACTGGGTTCAGATCAAGTTATAGTGATTCCGGAAGATTCTTACTATAAAGATCATAGCAATATTCCCTTTGAAGAAAGAGCAAAAATTAACTATGACCACCCTGAGTCATTTGATCATGCGCTTTTACAACAGCATCTTCTGCAATTGCAGCTAGGAAAGTCTATTGAAATCCCCATTTACAATCACTCCATGCATCTGCGCGAAAAGATGACTCGCACCATTGGCCAACATGCCATTATTGTCCTAGAAGGCATACTCTTATTTGCTGAGCCTAAGTTACGGGAATTAATGGATATTCGGATCTTTATGGACACAGCATTAGATATTTGCCTCATTCGTCGTTTAAAGCGAGATATTAAGGAGCGTGGCCGTTCTATTGATTCTGTGTTAACCCAATATGAAGAAACAGTTAGGCCTATGTATCTACAGTTTATTGAGCCTTCTAAACGTTATGCAGACATTATTGTCCCTCGCGGAGGCGGTAATCGTATTGCCATTGACATGATAAAAGCAAAAATGCGAGAATTGCTCATAATTAAACCCATCAGGTAATGTCAAGCCGTCATGCAACCGCGAGCCACATCGTCATCCATAGGGCTATTTTCAACACATAACACAGATGCTATGCATTTTGTAGGGACACATCCTATCGTTCCCTTTCCTAGCCAAGTAGATATAGATCATGACGTATTTCCTAATGGAAAAATTTTAAATGACCAGGAATTGACGCATGTTCGACAGCATTCTATCGATCACCCCTTCACCTGGCGAATACGCTATATTGCTAAAAATAACTCCTCCATCTCTTCCATGCTCTTACACCCGATACAATATAAACTAACACATGCCGTATTACAGCTCCCCCCTCCTCCAGCAGCGACCGCCCCTCTCTCAACAGAAGAGGTGGGCACAGCATCTTCTTCCTCTACACAATTACCATTGTCTCAATGTTATGCCGTTTATTGGGGTGTAAAACGCCAAAAAGAATTAGGTACAGGAACTTTTTCTAAAGTTAAATTAATGCAAAACTTAGAAACAGGCGAATGGTATGCATTAAAGGTCATGTATACACGAGCACCAATGAGGTGGAAGGCAAACTCCTTAATTACGCAACCCGTACCGCAGGCAGCATTAAGTGACGAAATAGCCGCGCTACAAGCAACACAACAATTCATTGGCCAATTCTCTCGCCAAAACCATCATAAAGTATACCTTGGCATGAAATTAGCCCCCGGAGCGAGTGTGTTTGACTTACTGCATGATGTTAGCCAACCATTGATAACACTTACCCTAGCAGAACGCTGGGATATTGCTATCAAAATGTTACAAGCCATACATAGCTTACATACAGAAAAGCACTTACTGCATAGAGATATCAAATCTCTTAATTTTAACTATGACCCATGCACTGGTACACTTACTTTGCTTGATTATGGATTTGCCATTGATAAACAAATAGCAGCAACAACGTTGCTCCCCGCTATAGGTACCCTAGACTACATGGCCCCGGAATTAACGCCCTCTGTAGATTCTCGTAGCAAATGCGTGCGCTTTACCGAAGCATCAGAAGTTCATGCACTAGGCTTCACATTATTTGAAGTCTTTGGTTTCGCCACCCTATCATCACACGACTCAGAAGAGCCTTTTTCTATTAATGAGAACAACGCTACTGCTATTATTGGCAACCCAGAGGTACGTCACGAGATATTCACCTTTTTACAGCGCATGCAAAATCCTGCCCCTACATTTCGCCCTTCTCTTACAGAAGCAATACAATTCTTTACTAGAAAACGCCAACAGTTAATAGAAAACCAATCCTCTGCTTTGGTAACTCACGTTGCCATTGTGAATTTAAATGAGTATTGCCAACTTAGCCAGCCTGACCGTATTGCTTATA
This sequence comes from Gammaproteobacteria bacterium RIFCSPHIGHO2_12_FULL_41_20, assembly GCA_001801575.1. GTDB lineage: Bacteria > Pseudomonadota > Gammaproteobacteria > DSM-16500 > DSM-16500 > 2-12-FULL-41-20. The sequence continues at coordinate 13,865 of MGYC01000028.1, read as the reverse complement.
GAGATTGCCTAACAAGAAAAGCGCAGGAAGTATATTTTGTTGATCTCCAACATCAGCATACAAGTCAATATCTTGCTATTTATCGCGAACTAACACAAAAAAGCCTCTTAACTGTAAAATCTCCCGTGTTTTATAGCCTCGCCGCAAATCAGCCCTTATCCAACCTATTGTCAAGCATTCGTGAATATCTCGATCAAAATGCAACACCTCTTTGTATCAGAGAATATTATCAAATAACCCGCCAACCAAGAAAAAGCTCTTTTGAGCTTAAGTGCCACCCTATTAAGAAAAATCCAACCTCACAACAACCCTTGCAGGGCAATTCCTTGAAAAGGTCACAGTGTGCGCTCTTGTAGCTGTCGAATTAAATCTCGCAGGTGTGCTGCTTCTTCAAACTCTAGGCGATGTGCATGCTCATACATTTGTTTTTCTAAAGTAGCTAATTTTGCACTTTGTTTTTCTGGTGATAAAGCCAGATAAGCCATTGCACTTTCTGCGGCCTTTGCTTTAGAAAATAACCGCCCACGCACGCTGCTCTCTGCATATGCTCCTTCCATAATGTTTTTTACCGCCTTCTGCACACTACGTGGGGTAATATTATGTGTTTGATTATAGACTCGCTGTTTGTCACGGCGACGTGCTGTTTCAGCGATAGCTCGCTGCATAGATTGTGTCATGTGATCTGCATACAAAATAGCCTTACCATGGAAGTTACGTGCGGCACGCCCAATGGTTTGAATTAATGAAGTCTCGGATCGCAAAAAACCTTCCTTATCTGCATCTAATATGGCTACTAATGAAACCTCAGGTAAATCTAATCCTTCTCGCAACAAATTAATCCCTACCAATACATCAAACTCGCCCAAACGTAAATCACGAATAATTTCCACACGTTCTACAGTATCAATATCTGAATGCAAATAACGCACCCGTATGTTATGTTCTTGAAGATACTCGGTTAAATCTTCTGATAAGCGTTTAGTTAACGTAGTAACAAGTACACGTTCTTGCATCTTGATACGCAGATGAATCTCAGATAATAAATCATCCACCTGCGTTCTTGCCGGACGCACTTCTACTTCTGGATCAACTAATCCAGTTGGTCGCACTACTTGTTCCACTATCGTATCGGAATAGGAAAACTCATATTCACTCGGTGTCGCTGATACGTAAATACGTTGCGGCGCACGCACTTCAAATTCATCGAAACGCAAAGGCCGATTATCTAACGCCGACGGTAAACGAAACCCATACGTTACTAATGTTTCTTTACGCGCGCGATCACCACGATACATACCACGTAGCTGCGGAATAGTAACGTGTGACTCATCAATGACAATCAAGCCATCAGCAGGCAAATAATCCAATAAGGTCGGCGGTGGTTCACCCGCAGCTCGACCTGACAAATAACGAGAGTAATTTTCAATACCAGGACAGTATCCTAATTCTTGCATTAACTCTAAATCATACTGTGTCCGCTGCTCTAACCGCTGCGCTTCCACTAACTTCTGCAACTGTTGTAAAGTCTGCAAATGTTCCTGTAATTCGACTTTAATATGTTCAATCGCATCTAAAATGGTAGTACGTGGCGTAACATAGTGACTCTTTGGGTAAATAGTTAAACGTGGAACTTCTCGCAATACCTCACCCGTTAGCGGATCAAAATAAGCCAAGCGTTCAATTTCATCAGCAAACAAAGCAATGCGTACTGCATCCTTGTCAGATTCCGCCGGATAAATATCAATCACATCGCCATGCACACGATACGTTGTGCGATGTAAATCGATATCATTACGTGTATATTGCAGCTCTGCTAAACGTCGTAAAATATGCCGCTGATCCACTTTGTCACCACGATCTAAATGCATCACCATGCTAAGATAGGAACGCGGATCGCCTAACCCGTAAATAGCTGACACTGTGGCAACAATAATAGCATCACGCCGCTCCAGCAAAGCTTTTGTAGCTGATAAGCGCATTTGTTCAATGTGATCATTAATCGAGGCATCTTTTGCAATATAAGTATCGGTAGAGGGCACGTAAGCTTCAGGTTGATAATAGTCGTAATAAGAAACAAAATATTCAACAGCATTTTTTGGGAAAAACTCTTTCATCTCCCCATACAATTGCGCGGCCAGGGTTTTATTCGGTGCTAAAATAATAGTTGGCTTTTGTACTGCTTGAATGACATTGGCTACAGTGAAAGTCTTCCCTGACCCTGTTACACCCAATAATGTTTGATGCACTAACCCTTGCTGTACGCCATCAATGAGCTGAGTAATGGCACTCGGCTGGTCTCCTGAGGGTTGAAAATGCGATTGCAATTGAAAAGTGTACCCCATACGGCCCATTCCAGGTTGAATAGCTCTCTTATTAAGCTTAAACTTAAGCGCTTTATTGTAAACAGACCCAAGTATATACCATCAGAGTAAAAACCCATGATAAAAACATTAGCAGATCGCGTACAACGCATTAAACCTTCCCCTACCCTTGCTGTCTCGGCTCGTGCAGAAGAATTACAAAAATCCGGCAAAAATATTATTAATCTCAGCGTAGGTGAGCCAGACTTTGATACTCCGCAGCACATTAAAGATGCAGCTATCCAAGCCATACAAAATGGTCAAACCAAATATACGGCTGTGGACGGTACACAAGGTTTAAAACAAGCTATTTGTAATAAATTCAAACATGAAAACCATCTCAATTATCAACTCAATCAAATACTTGTTTCCTGTGGTGCTAAACATAGCTTATTTAACATATTCGCCACTATGATTAATCCTGGTGATGAAGTAATTATTCCAGCACCGTATTGGGTTTCGTATCCAGATATGGTGTTATTAACGGATGGTAAACCTATCTTCATTACCACTGACCATACTCAACAATTTAAAATTACCCCAGCACAGCTAGAAGCAGCCATTACCCCTAGAACTCGTCTAGTTATCTTAAATAGTCCCTCTAACCCAACCGGCATGGCATATACAAAAGCGGAGCTATGCGCCTTAGGTGCAGTACTACTGAAGTATCCGGATGTTTTAGTAGTTAGTGATGATATTTATGAGCATATATTATGGAATCATACTCCCTTCACCAATATTGTGATGGCTTGCCCCGCTTTGTATAACCAAGTTATTGTTGTCAATGGTGTTTCTAAAGCTTATGCCATGACTGGATGGCGAATTGGTTATGCAGCAGGCCCTGCCCATATTATTGCGGCAATGAAAAAAGTACAATCGCAAGTTACCTCTAATCCTACCAGTATTGCCCAAGCTGCTGCGCAAGCTGGACTAAGTGGTGATACCACTACCATTCAGTCCATGTGCCAATCATTTAAGGAGCGCCATGACTTTGTCTATGCAGCACTATCTACTATGCCGGGTGTCTCTTGCCTAGCCGGTGATGGGGCATTCTATTGCTTTCCCGATTTTTCTGCGTTATTAGGCAGGAAAACCTTAGCTAATGATATTGACTTAGCAGAATACTTACTAGATAAAGCCGGCGTTGCAGTCATTCCTGGTTCTGCTTTCGGTGCTCCTGGTTATCTACGTATTTCTTATGCCACCAGCATAGAAAAACTGCAACAAGCTATGGACAACATGCGAGCAGCACTTGACGACAGCAGGAACCAATATTAGTATCCAGTTCCATTGTTAAAACATCATTCCCCGGTAGCTCAGTCGGTAGAGCAAATGACTGTTAATCATTGGGTCACTGGTTCGAGTCCAGTCCGGGGAGCCAGTTTACCATCCTGCTTCACTAAACAAGGAGTCTATCAATGGAAGCTTCTACTAGTGCAGGTAATCAGTTTCGCAAAGCATTGCAACAAGAAAAACCATTACAAATTGTCGGCACAATTAATGCTTACTCGGCAATGCTAGCAGAGCATGCTGGATTCCGTGCCATCTATCTTTCGGGCAGTGGAGTTGCCAGTGCTTCTTATGGACTACCCGACTTAGGCATCACCAACCTGCGTGATGTACTCGATGATGTATACCGTATTACCAGTGCCACACCGCTACCACTACTTGTCGATATCGACACGGGTTGGGGTAATGCATTTAATATTGCACGCACCATTAAATCCATGAGTAAAGCTGGCGCTGCCGGCGTACACATTGAAGATCAAGAGCAAGCTAAACGTTGCGGCCATCGCCCAGGCAAAACACTTGTATCTGCAACAGAAATGAATGACCGCCTAAAAGCCGCCGTGGATGCACGTACAGACCCTTCTTTTGTCATTATGGCTAGAACAGATGCACTGGCTAATGAAGGCTTGAATGGTGCTATAGACCGTGCTTGCCAATATGCCGCAGCAGGTGCAGAAATGCTCTTTCTAGAAGGCGTACGTGAATTATCTCAGTATCATGCCATTATTGAAGCCTGTAAAGTCCCAGTCTTAGCTAACATCACAGAATTTGGCGTCACACCACTCTTTACACGTGATGAGCTGGCTAAAGCCGGCGTAAGTTTAATCTTGTATCCACTCAGTGCTTTTCGTGCGATGAGTGCAGCAGCACTGAAGGTTTATCGCACTATTCGTGAACAAGGATCACAAAAAGCCGTATTACAAGATATGCAAACACGCGATGAATTATATGATGTTCTTGACTATTATGTTTATGAAAGAAATTTAGACAAACTATTTGCAGAAGGAAAATAACCATGGCAGCGGCAAGCAAAACAAGTGGCTTAGCAGATGTGATTGCTGGTGAAACTGCCTTATGTACAGTAGGCAAAGACGCCTCGGGATTAACCTATCGAGGTTATCGTATCAATGATCTTGCCGAACAAGCTAGCTTTGAAGAAGTAGCTTACCTACTTCTATACGGCAAATTACCTAATGCCAAAGAATTATCGCTCTATCAAAAAAAACTGATACAACATCGTGAGTTACCTGAAACCATCCGGTATATACTCGAAATAATTCCCATGAAGACACATCCCATGGATGTATTACGCACCGCTTGTTCTATGCTAGGAACATTGGAGCAAGAATCGACAGAACATAAACAACAGGCTATTGCTGATCGCTTATTAGCCTGCGTTCCCAGCATGTTGTTATATTGGTATCATTTTCATCACGATGGCAGGCGGATGACTACCCAAAGTAACGAACCCTCCATGGCAGGTTATTTCCTAGAACGCTTACATCAAAAAACCCCGTCCGACGCACAACGTCGCGCTATGGATGTTTCTTTAATCCTCTATGCAGAGCATGAGTTTAATGCATCAACATTTGCTGCGCGTGTGACTGCTTCTACTGAATCAGATTTTTATTCTGCAATCGTCTCTGCAATTGGCACATTGCGGGGACCACTCCATGGCGGCGCAAATGAAGCTGCCATGGAGTTGATTAGCCAATATAAAACTCCTGATGCGGCAGAAGCAGGAGTTCGTGATAAACTATCACAGAAAATAAAGATTATGGGTTTTGGTCATCGCGTGTATAAAACGTGCGATCCACGCTCTGACATTATAAAAGCCTGGTCGAAAAAATTATCAGGACAGGCTGCTGATGCGTATTTGTATCCCGTGTCAGAATGTATAGAAAAAATCATGTGGAATGAGAAAAAATTATTTCCTAATCTGGATTTTTATAGCGCAAGCGCCTACCATTTTTGTGGCATTCCCACTATATTATTCACACCTATTTTTGTAATGTCACGCTTATCGGGTTGGAGTGCACACATTATGGAGCAGCGTGCTAATAATCGTTTAATTCGCCCATTAGCAAACTATTGTGGCCCAGCACCTCACGATTTTGTACCTATAGAGAAAAGATAAAAATAGCAGTCATTGTGGAGGAGAAAATATAGTATGATAACTGATCATGCCGACATAAACACACGCCCCCAATACGACTCTGAACTTACTACTCTTGCGGATTACGTCGTTAACCATAAAATCAACAGCGAACTAGCTTATGATACCGCTTATTATTGCTTAATGGATGCGTTAGGGTGTGCAACCTTGGCTTTACGTTACCCAGACTGTAAAAAAGTCTTAGGCCCCTCCGTTCCGGAAATCACGGTTACCCATGGCACACCTATCCCTGGCACTACGTTTAAGCTAGACCCAGTACAGGCTGCTTTCAATATTGGCACATTAGTACGCTGGCTGGATTTTAATGATACTTGGCTAGCAGCTGAATGGGGACATCCTTCGGATAATTTAGGTGCAATTTTAGCTACTGCCGATTATCAAAATCGTAAACTGCTTGCTGCAGATAAAGCCCCGCTATTAATGCGCGATATTCTGACTGCCATGATTAAAGCCTATGAAATACAAGGTGTGCTTGCTTTAGAAAACAGCTTTAATCGTGTTGGTTTCGACCATGTTATTTTAGTGAAAGTTGCTTCCATTGCAGTTGCTACACAATTGTTAGGTGGTAACCGCGACATGATTATCAATGCCATTTCGCAAGCTTGGTTAGATGGTGGTTACTTACGTACTTACCGTCACGCGCCTAACACTGGATCGCGTAAATCCTGGGCAGCCGGTGATGCTACCAGCCGCGCAGTTTGGTTAGCACTCATGACATTACGTGGCGAAATGGGTTATCCCAGCGCTTTAACCGCAAAAAAATGGGGTTTTTATGATGTGTGCTTTCGTGGTCAACCCTTTAAATTTGCCAGAACACTTGATACCTACGTAATGGAAAATATTTTATTTAAAATTTCTTTTCCTGCGGAATTCCATGCACAAACCGCGGTAGAATGTGCAGTACAATTACATCCTACTATCAAAGATAAACTCGATCAAATTGAAAAAATTGTCTTAACCACACATGAGTCCGCTATCCGTATCATTAGCAAAACTGGACCACTTTACAATGTAGCAGACCGTGATCACTGTCTACAGTATATGACCGCGATAGGCTTAATCTATGGTGATCTCAAAGCTGATCATTACAGTGATGCCGTAGCAAAAGACCCGCGTATTGATGCACTACGTAAAAAAATGCTAGTACAAGAAGACAAACAATTTTCCAAGGACTACCTCGATCCAGACAAACGCTCTATTGCAAACAGTATACAAATCTATTTTCGTGATGGTAGTAAAACAGCAACTGTACGTATCGACTATCCCATTGGCCATCGCCGTCGCCGTGAAGCTGGCATACCGTTATTATTGCAAAAATTTAAAACAAATCTTGCTACGCATTTTTCTGCTGAAAAAACAGCACAATTAACCGCATTATTTGCACATAGACAGCACTTAGAAAAAGTATCAGTAAGCGAGTTCTTAGCAGCATTTTCGGATTAATGGGCTGTTACATCAGGAGTTCCCGCTAACACTGTCATCCTTCGCTAACGCTCAGGATGACAGTGTTAGCGGGAACTCCTGATGTAACATTAGACTTCTTGCATAACCAAGTATTTTGCTTTAGTGCAAGAAGTCTACTCTACTGTCCGGGATAAATACTAGACGCAATCCCTGCTGCATCACCTGCTTTCGAATTCACATTTTTCAGTGTTTCTCCAATCTTTTCTTTCAAGTTAGCTAGACTTGGTGACACCAAACCTGCTAGCCAACTAACGCTAGGTTGAAACGAGTTCACAAACTGAGATTGTGTCCATACAGACTGTTCGGCTAATGGCGTAAGCTCAATTAAAAACATGACAACAACCGTAATAATAAATCCACGCACTATACCAAACGCACCACCAAACACTCGGTTCGCAATACCAATACCGGTTGCTTCCACCGCGTAACTAATAGAGGAACCAACAATACCTCCAACAATTAACGTCGCAACAAATAAAATAATATAACTCAATCCTAAAGCGACATATGAAACAGGATGAGCAGAATCAATGCCGAGACTACTCGAGGTGCTATTAATAACACTTTGCACAGGTTGTGAAGCAGTGAATAAATTGGCTAAAGGGTTAGCAAATAAAATAGCAACAATGACCGCAATCACTAAAGCAGCTAGAGAAACAACCTCCTTGACTAAACCACGCCTTAACCCTACAAACACAGACCCCAGAAATATACTTAAAACAAGATAATCAACCCAATTCAATATAGCCATATTATTTCCTTAAAATCTTTTGAGCCAATTCCGGATAATCACTAAAAATTGCGTCTATTCCCCACGCCAATAACTCCTCAGCACGTTGTAAGGAATTCACAGTATAACATAAAACCATCTTCTCTCTTTCTTTAATACTTTGCACCCTGTACAGATCCAACAACTGGTGATTAACGTGTATAGAAACACACTGTAATGTTTGGCATAATTCATACCAATTATCTAGCCATTTATCCATTAATAATCCAAGCCAATATTGGGGAGCATAATGTCGCAAACACTGCAAAGCTGGAATAGAAAAACTGGAGAATAGCATTCTAGATTGCACAAGTGCGACTTGTTGTAATTCTTTTATTACTTCAATAATCAGCGCTTCTTCTTGTCCTCGTTGTGGCTTTAACTCTATATTAGCTGCCATATTTTCTTTGGCAAGAAATTGCATAACCTCCCTAAATAATGGGATACGTTCATTATTAAACTCTGAACTAAACCAGGAACCAACATCTAAAGTAAGTAAGTCTGTATAAGAATAATCGACTAACTTCCCCGTACCGTTACTCGTTCGATCTAATGTTTCATCATGAAATACCACCACCTGCTTGTCTGCTGTTATTTGCACATCAAACTCTACCCATGTCACCCCACAGGTTTTGGCATTAGCAAAAGCAGCCAGGGTATTTTCAGGTGCGCAGCCAGCACCGCCACGATGTGCAATAATAGGTGGATTAAAACAAATCGATGACATCACTCAAATGTATCCCAATAACTCCTAGTACGATTAATAATAAAAAAATAATCTTATGCAGAGAAAATGGTTCTTTAAATAGAAAAAAACTAATAATCGCCACGAACAGCGTTCCCAGCCCGGACCATACAGCATACGCTACACTTAGATCTAAGCTACGTAATGCTAACGTCATTGCAGAAAAACAGATTCCGTAAGAAATAATAAGAAAAAACACTGGTCGCCATTTCTTCAAGCCATCCGAGAGCTTTAAAAAAATGGTACCAAACACACCGAATACAATGGCTATACTTAAAGATACCCAGCCATTTACCATTATCCCCTACTCCTGCTTTAGCCCAATCACCCCAATAACAATCAATCCTAAAGAAGCCATCTTGATAAGATTCATCGACTCATCAAAAAACACTAGGCCAATAAAAGCAATCAATAATGTCCCCACACCAGACCAAATTGCATAGGCATAACTTACATTAACACGTTTTAGTGTTAACGCTAAAAAAACAAATGAAATGACATAAAAAACAAAAATGAATAAGGAAGGTTGCAGATGAGTAAAGCCCTCGGAAAACTTCATTTCCGTTGTTCCAGCAACTTCAAATACAATTGCAAATAAAAGATAAAGCACCGTTAGTAGTTTACTCATATTGATTAACATAGTTGATTAACATTTTATCATATACTATGCTACAATCAAAAAAAATTAAATCTAAACACACATGACATTAGTATATTTTCCACAACCACCGCTTCCGCAAGATTTAGGCGAAGTTATCCAATGGCGTCATTCACCTGGCGCCAGTCTGAGCTTAGTCTTAGGCCTGTACACAAAACAAGCTCTGGTGATTGCGCCTGATATGTTAACGGCGACACGTTTAACTGAAGAATTGCAGTTTTTTAATCAAGAGAAGTCGCTACCCTTATTACATTTCCCTGACTGGGAAACCCTACCCTATGATCATTTCTCTCCACATCAAGATATTATTTCTGCAAGACTTGCGACTCTGCATAAAATTCCCACTTTACAGCGAGGCCTAATCATCACCACAATCAATACGCTGATGCAGCGCTTGCCACCCTGTGATTTCTTAGCCCAGGTCTTATTACTAAAAACGGGTGACAAAATTACCATCACCGCTACTCGCCAACAGTTAGAAAATGCAGGGTATTATTGTGTCACACAAGTTCGCGAACACGGTGAGTTTGCTGTACGTGGCGCTATTCTTGATTTATTTCCCATGGGGAGCCACATCCCATTCCGCATTGACTTATTAGATGACGAAGTAGACTCTATCCGGACTTTTTCGCCAGAAACACAACGTTCTTTAGATAAAGTAGATAAAATTCATTTATTACCTGCCAAAGAGTTTCCTCGTACTGAAGAAGCAATGGAATATTTTCGTCAAGCGTGGCGACAACGCTTTAGCGGTAACCCATTAAATTGCCCAACATATCAAGATATCAGTGACGGCATTTGTCCCCCGGGCATTGAATATTATTTACCCTTGTTTTTTGAAAAAACCGCCTCGCTATTTGATTATCTACCAACCAATACACTCATTATCTCTTTAGATAATATCTCAGAGAAAACAAATACCGTGTGGCAAGAAATTCATGCCCGTTATGAACAGCAGCGTCACGACAAAACCAGGCCCTTATTGCCACCTGCAGAACTATTTCTTGCACCCAAAGATATCCAACATGCCTGCTCAATATATCCTTGTGTACAGGTTAGCGCTAATGACGCTATCGACAACATACATACCTTCCCCTTTCTTCCTGCGCCCATCCTCCATGTCGAACATACATCCTCGCAACCACTCGCGCTGTTACAGCAATGGGTAATGCATTACCCAGGTAGACTTTTATTGTGTGTAGAAAGTGCAGGGCGACGCGAAGTGCTCTTGCCATTACTAACCAACATCGGTATACAACCTAAGCTCTATACCTCTTGGCAAGAATTTTTAACAGATCATACCCGCTATGGCATAATCATTGCTCCCTTAGAAGAAGGGTTTTTATTTAACGATCCCCAACAACAAACCAGTTTTGCCATCATTACTGAAGCTAGTTTATATGGCAAACGTGTTATGCAACGGCGTTTCCGTAAAACCACCACACAAGACCCTAATGTTATCATCCGCAATCTAACAGAGTTACAAGTGGGTGATCCTGTTGTGCATATTGATCATGGTGTAGGACGCTACCAGGGCTTACAAACATTAGAGTTTGACAGCCAACTCACGGAATTCCTCTGTTTGGAATATGCGAATCATGACAAACTTTATGTCCCTGTTTCCTCATTAGATCTTATTAGCCGTTATACCGGCAGTGATCCTGAAAATGCACCTTTACACAAACTCGGAACTGAACAATGGCAAAAAGCAAAGCGCAAAGCCGCGGAACAAGTACGTGATGTCGCCGCGGAATTACTTGATATTTATTCAAAGCGCATGTTGCATGTCGGCGTGGCTTTTAATACACCCAATCAAGATTTTTCTAATTTTTGTGCCGCCTTCCCTTTTGAAGAAACACCCGATCAAGCGCAGGCTATTGAACATATTATAGCGGATATGACATCTGAAAAACCCATGGATAGATTAATCTGCGGCGATGTGGGCTTTGGTAAAACCGAAGTAGCCATGCGTGCTGCCTTCTTAGCTGTACAAAGTGGCAAACAAGTAGCGGTATTGGTTCCCACCACCTTGCTTGCACAACAGCACTATCAAACCTTTCAAGACCGCTTTGCAGATTGGCCAGTACAAATCGATACTATTTCGCGCTTTCGTACTGCCAAAACACAAAGGACTATTCTTGACCGCTTACAAGAAGGTAAAGTTGATATTATTATTGGCACACACAAATTATTACAAGATAGCGTAAAATTTAAGTCACTTGGCTTAGTTATTGTAGACGAAGAACATCGCTTCGGCGTGCGCCAAAAAGAGCACTTAAAAACACTACGTACGACTGTTGATATATTAAATCTCACTGCCACGCCTATTCCACGCACATTAAACATGGCATTTTCTGGTATGCGCGACCTATCTATCATTGCCACTCCTCCGGCAAAACGCCTATCTGTCAAAACTTTTATACATGAATACGATGACTATATTATTCAAGAAGCAATTCGTCGGGAAATTTTACGCGGCGGACAAGTTTATTTTTTACATAATGATGTCGCCTCTATACAACGCAAAGCGCAAGATCTTGCTAAGCTTGTTCCTGAAGCACGTATTGGCATTGGCCATGGGCAAATGCGCGAGCACGAATTAGAACAAGTTATGGCAGATTTTTATCATCGCCGTACTAATGTTTTAGTATGTACCACCATTATAGAAAGCGGCATTGATATTCCCACCGCCAACACAATGATTATTCATCGTGCTGATAAGTTTGGCGTAGCACAATTACATCAATTGCGTGGCCGTGTTGGGCGCTCACATCACCAAGCGTATGCTTATCTACTAATCCCCTCACGAAAAACCATTACTGATGAAGCTGCAAAACGTTTAGAGGCCATCGCTTCTCTAGAACAATTAGGCATTGGTTTCACTTTGGCAACGCATGATTTAGAGATTCGTGGCGCTGGAGAATTATTAGGTGAAGAACAAAGTGGCAACATGCATGAAATTGGCTTTAGCTTGTATATGGACTTACTATCACAAGCCGTTGATGCATTAAAGTCAGGAAAGCAACCTGACCTTGATAAGCCCCTCTTAACAGGACCAGAGATTAATCTACAAATCACCGCGCTCATTCCAGAAAATTATTTAGCAGATGTCCATTTACGTTTGCAATTTTATAAACGCATTGCACACACAAAAAACCAAGCAGAGTTAGATGATATTTGCATTGAAATGATAGATAGATTTGGACTCATGCCCGAACCATTAAAAAATCTCATGTCCATAACAGCATTAAAATGGCAAGCAAAGAAATTGGGTATTATTAAAATGGAAGTCAACGCTAAAAACGGCAAAATGACTTTTCAAGAGCAAGCTAGCATCGACCCGCTACACCTCATTCATTTAATGCAAACTCAACCACAATGCTTTCGTTTTGAGGGGCCACAATGCATACGGTTTTTTCTAGCAGAACATGTAATCACCGATAGAATCATGCTAGTGAAAGAAACATTAAATAAACTCTCAAAAATACCATAATCATATCATCGCGAAATTAATGAAGTCCGTGTTGTTGGTTTCTGCGTTTTTTTTGCCCCACATTCTGTCATAGCCATTTTTATTTCTTTTCCTCTTTTATACCTTGAAAATAATAAATAAGGCAACGCCGTTATCAACCCAATACCCAAGATACAAGTTACCGCTGTTACTATGTTTTCAGCTTTTGTGGATAAAGGTATTTCCTTTAGTTTATTTTTATATTTTCGTTTAATTATTTCTTTATTCTCTTGAGTAAATTCACTATTGTAAATGAATTCTCGAGTATGAAAATATAATTGTGCTTTAACACGATCATCACAGGCGGCTCCTTCAATCGCCGCTATTATTTTAGCTATCGCATACTTTGAACCAGAAAAATGGCGTTGCATTTTTCTCCATTCAGATCTTTCCTGTGATAAGTTCTCCTCCTGAATTACAAGATCATGGCCACGGGACTCACTAAAAATTTGGGCATTTCCATAACATGTCCCCGCATATCCATCAAAAGTCACCAAAGCAGAGCCTGGCTCTCCATCAGAAACTGCATATGAAATAGAACTCAACCTTAATTTGGGGTTACGCTGCAGATAGTTACGAAAATAAGCATCAATATTATCCCCATCAGAAATATAAAGAGCTAAATATTGCTTCAAAGAGTCAATGTTCTTCTGATCACATCCACCGGTAATAATGAGTTCTCTATAACCTCCATCCTCTAAAGATCTGCTAGTAGTTTCATCCATCAACTGCTGAAAGCGCTTACTACTCAATCCTCCTCCGTAATGAATCATAGCAAGATTTTGGATTTCGCCATTGGCATTGCGTTCAATAATAGTCACAGCCTGGCAATAACTCATGCCTCCTGTATACAGCCCTTGATACCCACTCTGTCTATCTATCCTAACAATCT
>MGYC01000027.1:24167-24309 GCA_001801575.1 Gammaproteobacteria bacterium RIFCSPHIGHO2_12_FULL_41_20 | reverse complement strand
TTAGACAATTAAAAAGATGTGTTTACCCAAACGCTTACGTTATAACTATAATTTTTCTCGCTTTAACATCTTTCTTACTAGCCACTAACGCAGCAGCTAACCCCGCAGGACCAAGACCAATAATAACGTTTACTAATGGTTT
>MGYC01000027.1:0-24149 GCA_001801575.1 Gammaproteobacteria bacterium RIFCSPHIGHO2_12_FULL_41_20 | reverse complement strand
TGCAACACTCTTTCGAAACATATGCCCTTCCTCTTCTCGTTTATAGCTTTATTCGCTTTATTATTTTTATCAGTTGACATTTGGACAATTAACAACGCGCAGCGCCTAAACTGTCTATAAAAATACCAGATGCCTCGTGCACCAGTCAATCAATTTTTGATCAATTATATGGTTTACGTTGTGTTATAAATCACGTCTTTGGCTTTTTTGAGAATGTTTCTCTATACTATAGCTTAAAATGTAGGCACAAATAGGGAGAAACTCTCATGAAAACCGCGGAATTAAACAAAGTACAGTTAAATCAAAAGGTTGTGGATGGATTGGCGCATTTTTTGGCAGACAGTTATATCCTCTACCTAAAAACACAGAATTTCCATTGGAATGTACAAGGCCCACATTTTCACTCTCTCCATCTGATGTTTGAAGAGCAATACAAAGAACTGGCTGATGCTGTTGATAAAATCGCTGAACGCATGCGCGCACTTCACTCCCCAGCACCCGCGTCCTTTGCACAATTTTCCAAACTCACCTCACTAGAAGAAGCCAGAGGCCACTTAAAAGCCGAAGACATGCTGAAACAACTGTTACATGATCACGAGATAGTCACCACCCATGGGTTAGCTTTATTTGCAATAGCTGAACAAGCTGGTGATGATACCACCGGTGATTTGATTCTAGAACGTCTTGCTGCTCATGAAAAAACCGCATGGATGTTACGTAGCACTTTAGAGAATTAATAGAATGGCAAGGATGACAAGCAGCTGCTTGTCATCCTTTATTCAAGGTGGGATTAACATTTACCCTGGATTTTCCAAGCTCAATACGCCGGAATTGTAATCGTAAGCAAATAACTCCGCATAGCGACCCCATTCGATAACCGTATGTAATACCCGTTCGGCTTCTTCTTCAGAAAGATAATCTTCTAATAGTGATAAGAAATGCTCTTCCAGTGCTCGATGCCGCGGATGATGCGTTAGTTGCGCATAAATGTGTCGCGCAAGAGGCACGTATTTCTTTAAGTGCTCAGAGAAAATTTTCTTGCGCTCCAAAATATCTGCCTCAACAAAAGCCCGACCCTCTTGGGTAATCGTAATATCTCCTTTGGAAACCTTGGCAAAATGCAAAATATCTAATAATTCTGTGAGTGGAAACAAATCATCAATGTTTAAACTTAAAATATCTGCCACATCTGGTAAATCCATTTTGCCATTGTGCTCAGGAGCATTCAAAGTCTCCAATAACCCGGTAATTTCAGCAACATTAGCGTCAGGCAACCGATAACCGATATCAATCGTCACATGCTCTGGCACCATACCTTCTCGTAGTTTCTCTTCTTGCTGCGGCAAGGTTGTCATCAAGGTATACACCCTATCTACCTGATTACGGAAACGCGGGTCAATATCGCTACGTGGATGCGCTAAAGTAAGCCGTAAGTCAGCACGAATAGATCCAGGATTGCTATTGAATACAATAATTCTATCTGCCAATAACACAGCTTCTTCAATGTTATGGGTAACAAATAAAATCCCATGTAACCCGGTTTTCTTGCTTTCCCATAAATCCAATAAGTCACTCTTTAAGTTATCTGCAGTTAATACATCTAATGCAGAAAAAGGTTCATCCATTAATAACACATCAGGATCCACCACTAAAGCCCGCGCAAATCCGACACGTTGCCGCATACCCCCGGATAATTCTTTAGGATAGGCGGATTCAAATCCATCTAACCCTATCATATCAATAGCCTTCAGCGCGCGCTCACGTCGCTCTTGCCTATCTATCCCTAATGCTTCTAATCCTAATTCCACATTTTGCAATACCGTTAACCACGGCAATAATGCAAAACTCTGAAACACCATAGACATTCCACGCACAGGACCAACAACCGGTTGACCACGATAATACACTGTCCCATTACTAGGAGGAATTAATCCAGCAATAATGCGTAATAATGTGGATTTTCCTGAGCCGGACTTACCTAGAATCGCTACCACTTCTCCTTCATTTAAGTAGAAATTAACATCCTGCAATACAAGTAATTCTTGGCGTTCTCCGCCTTTAAAGGATTTTTGTACATTAACTAATTGAATAATAGGATCGGACATACTCTACCTATCCAGAGAGGATGTTTATTTCATTCCAAGCGAAACCGATTATCAGCAAATACGTATAATGGCCGCCAAATAATCCGATTAAATACTAAAACAAAAATACACATTACACTAATTCCTAATGCAATATAAGGGAAATTACCTGCACTCGTATATTGCGAAATATACGCACCTAACCCTGTCGCGACTAACTTCTCATTACCCCATTGCACTACTTCTGCCAAAATACTCGCATTCCACGCACCGCCTGCAGCAGTAATCGCACCAGTAATATAGTAAGGGAAAATACCGGGTAAAATTAAATACCGCCAACGCAGCCAACGCCGCACCCCAAAGTTATCTACTACCAGTAATAAATCTTTCGGTAACAAGGATGCTCCAGCAATCACATTAAATACAATGTACCATTGCGCACCTAAAATCATTAATGGCGTTAACCAAATATTCGGATTGAGATGGTAGTAAACGATTACCATCACCACCAAGGGATAAAATAAGTTGGCTGGAAAGGCAGCAAAAAACTGGGCTATCGGCTGCACAATACGTGCCACGCTAGGCCGTAATCCTACCCAGACACCGACTGGCACCCAGAATAACGAACATAAAACAATAAGCACAATCACGCGTAAAGCGGTAATACAACCTAAAAAAAACACGTGTGCCACTGAAGAAAAAGGTATGTTTCTGAAAATAAATAACGCTAGAAATACTATAGCCACCATAACAAGCATCACACATAGTACATTCCACGCAATAGCAATGATTTTTTCATAGCCTGGGTGTAGCGTAGAACGATGCATTGATATAACCCGTGATTGAAAAATGCGTAAATTAATCAGCGCATCCATAATACGCGCAATCTTGAATCCCCAACGACGCAATACTCGTGTACGCCGAAATAAAGAAATAATCCAAGAATATGTTTCTTTCTCGGTTGCCACTTGCTCTGATTTGAATTTTTCCGCCCAAGCCACTAACGGACGAAAAATAATTTGATCGTACAGCAAGATCACAATAAACATAGTTAAAATGGCATAGCTGATCATACGCAAATTTTCTTGTTGAATGGCCACGGCGATATAAGAACCAATTCCCGGCAATAAAATTTGTTGGTTAGACACGGAAATCGCTTCAGATGCCACCACAAAAAACCACCCCGCTGACATGGACATCATGGTATTCCACAATAATCCCGGCATGGAGAATGGCACATCAATACGCCAAAAACGCTGCCAAGCAGAAAGATGAAACATATCCGCTGCTTCTCTTAGTTCGCCAGGAACAGAACGGACAGTTTGATAAAAGCCTAACGCCATATTCCAGGCTTGCGAGGTAAAAATAGCAAAAATAGCTGCACATTCAGGGCCTAATAAACTACCAGGAAATAAACGAATAAAGCCAACAACCGTAATGGAGAGAAACCCTAAAATTGGCACGGATTGCAACACATCAATCATGGGAATAATGATACGTTCCGCGCGCGGGCTTTTTGCTGCCCAAGTGGCAAAAGTAAAGGTAAACAAAAATGAAAATAGCAATGCAATTAGCATGCGCATAATGGTTCGCAGCGCATACAAGGGCAACATATGTGGGTCAAGAGACAAGGGAATTACTTGGCCTAACTGATAAGGGACAGACATTTGTCGTGCATCCCAGGCTAACAGTCCCAGTACCGTTAACACAAATAACAATGCGATCAAATCCCACTGATTAGGATACAGTCGGCCCTTGTACACAGTCATAAATGTGTCACGGAATAGTGTCACGATAACCTCTTTTCATGTACTGCCATTCCTAGGACTATACTAGGGCCTGTCGTCAATTGCTTACTCAAAGCGAATCCGCATAAAAGACTTGTGTTTTCAACGTTATCTTACAATGGAATAGGCTATTGCATAAATAAAAACTGTCAATTATTTATGCCATGAAACAGAGAGTAGCATAACATTGATTTTGTTGAATTTTTAGCTCGCTGGTTTTAATGCATCATAAATAAATTAGTAAAAAAACAGCCTATACTTATTTGAAAGAACATACACAACGAGGAAGTAGCATATGGCTAGATCCAGGGAACAGTCAGGTGATGTTTCTGCGCCGCGAGAAGATTCACAGGAAACCAGAAAATGGTCAGGGGAAGTTCCTGCGGAGCTGGATGATTCATATACAGCGGAAACAATAGCTTGGTTAAGAGAAGAATCTGCGCGCATTCGTCACTATTGCAAAGCCAAAGAACAACAATTGCGAGATTTACATCTATGGAGCTCGCCTTATAGCGCTGAAATAAAATCCTTCCGTAGACTGGCGGATAGGTTAGACGATATACGAGAAAATATACAAGAGAATATGCCAAAGAAGAATGCGCCGTACATTTCACTTAATACGAGTGAGATACTACGCGATATCCGCGAAATGTATGATAAAAAACACTATAGTGATAGAGTTTTTTCATTAGACACTGAAGTAACACTTAGACTGCAACGCAAAAACACCCTTCTCGAGTATGCTAAATCAGTAAAAGGCATACATACCTCATCCACGGCGGAGTATGGAAGAGTAACAGAGGAAAGAGTACTACATGCTTATCTCAACTCTAAATCGGGCAAAATCGTACATGAAATTCTTCGTTTACGAGATGCCTTAGATATAACGCTAGAGAACCATTATAGAGATAACAATAGAGCGCAAAGAGCAATGACTACTGCCATGGCTTCACACATAGACAACGAGAGTCGTAAATTTGTAGCTCGGCAAACCCAGGCATTAGAAGAAGAAGCCTTAAAATGGAAAAAGAATCCACAAGCTCTATTTGACGAAAAAACCATACGATCAGTACAGCGCATCTTGGATCAAGAAGAAACCTGGAAAAACGCATTGAAAAAATGTCAAGCTGAAAAAACTCACCTGCACGGTGGTAAAAAACACCAAGAAAAACAAGAAGAGATAAGAAGGATAGAAACATTACTAACTACAGTAGCATCCTTCAAAGAACATCCGGTTGTTCAAGCGATACAAACTCACCTCCTAGAAAGACAACAAGCTCATCATGGTCATACAGCACCGCGTATGACACAAAGGCATTAACCCAATCACTCATGGTGTGGGTTAGAAAGCATAAAACAAAGGAGAATCAGTCATGGCTGATCCCAGGTCAGATAATATAGAAAGAGCCGTGTATTTAATAAGCAAAACAAGGCCATGGACAGGTGAGGCACTTACTAATGATGATTTATTTATCTTGTGCCCCGTAGATAGTGAAAAAGAAGTAACAGTAAGAGAACAAGCTGATAGAGCTATACTGTGGATAAGATCTGAACAAGAACGCATTCGCGCTTATTGTATTGCAAAAGAACAAGAATTACGTGCTGTAAAATTATGGGATACTTATTCGGCGGAGATCGACTCGTTACACCGCCTCATTAAAAAACTAGATGATAAGAGAAATGAAATAATAGATATTATAGAAAACCCAGATAAAAATATTCATAACAAAAAAGTTAGCTTATTTGCACTTCTTGCTGATATACAAGAACTCTACAGGTCCAAACATTACGTAGAAAGACAACAAGAACTAGCTGGCCTTATAAAAACCGCTCCTGCTAAGGCTTTACAGACCTTACAAGAAAAACGTATCCAAGAATGGTCTCACCTTGTCAAACAATTTGACCATCAAGTTGCTATTTCTATTGCTAGACTACATGAACGCACTAAAATCACAGATGATCCACTATGGGTGGCGTGGCAACAAGAATCTCAACAACGACTAGCTGCCTATACACATACCATTCAACAACTATCAATAACCGATTTATCTGCAGAAAAATGGGAAGAGAAAAAACGAGAATGGGTTACAGCAATGAAACAGACTTTTGTTGCTTGGAAAGCCAGTGATACACAACAACGGCAAGATTTTACCGCCCATCTTGCGCAGGATATACAACGACTAGCTGAAGACATTCAATCTTGTAAAACACAACTCTATCAACCTAGCCCTAGCGCAAGACCTATGGATACTGCTATAACCATCCAAGTGGTGATAGAAAAACAAGTAAAGGAGTTACAAGATAGATATGCTCGCATGCAAGCACACGTAGAAGGGGAGAAAATCCCCCTCACTCCTACCCAGAAAAAACAATTTACGCAATTAGGCACTCACCTTGCTCACCATGCGGATATACTAGCTTCTCTAATAATGGAACAAAAATTGTTACACCAGGCCAGAGAGTCAAAAGGACGAAATGCGCTACAGTCTTCAACAGACGATCAAGCAATACTAAAAGAATATCTGCACTCGCGCGCGGGGAAAATTGCTGTGGCTCTACTTCAGTTAGAAGATATTATTGAGAAAACTCAAGGACCATTAAACAAAGACACAGAAAGAAAAATAAAAACCTATCTCTCCCAACAGGAAAAATGGCAGAAAGCTTTAGCTGAAAACAAACAAAAGCTAACCTCACTCACAGGAGATAAAAAAGAAAAAATGCAGGACTCTATACGACGCTTAGAGGGATTGCTAACTATATTAGAAAGAATAAAAGAACTAACAACACTTACTCCGACCGTTGCTCCTCAACAACCACCGGCTACACCTACTCATGCGCGCAGAGGGCGTTCACCCGGATAATAAACGCCCGCCGTCTACCGCTAATACTTGTCCGGTAATATAGCTAGCATCTTGCACTAAAAATAATACGGCCTTAGCAATATCAGTAGGAGCGCCCGTTGCTGCGAGAGGAATCTTCTCAAGAATATGCTGCCTAGCTTGTTCTGTTAATTCACTGCTTCCTTCTGGCCACAAAATCGCCCCGGGTGATACCCCGTTTACTCGCACAAGCGGACCTAGTTCTTTGGCTAACACCTTAGTCAACATCAGCATGCCGGCTTTAGTTAAACAATAGACGGAATAATCGCGCAATGGGCGATCGCCGTGAATATCCGTTAAATTCACAATACAGCCTTGATTCATTGTTAATAATGGCGCAGCCGCTTGCGATAAAAAAAACACGGATTTTAAATTGCTATCAAATAAATCTTGCCACTGTTCTTCTGTTATTTTACCAAACCGCGTTGGATAAAAACGCGAGGCATTATTGACTAATACATCTAATCGCCCCCACTTTTCTACTGCTTGTTGTACCAGTAGAGCTAAATGCGCAGTTTGTGATAAGTCTGCCTGTACAGCCCATGCTGAATCGGGACGCTGCTGATTTAAACGTTGACATAATTGTTGCGCTGCTTGCTGGGATGTATGGTAATGCACCACAACACACATCCCAGCACCGTGAAGTTTTATAGCAATTTCTGCGCCAATACGTCGCGCCGCGCCGGTAATAAGAGCTACTTTTTTAGATATTAACATAGTTTTTTCTCTTCAAACGCGAATTCCCAGCAATAATAGCAGAGCTCATATTAACCTAGATCCGGCAATTGGCAGATAGGGACAGGAGTTCCCGCTAACACTGTCATCCTGAGCGTTAGCGAAGGATCTTCTTAATAAATCCTCGGTGTTTATTAAGAAGATCCTTCGCTAACGCTCAGGATGACAGTGTTAGCGGGAACCGCTGAGATATGGACCTTAGTATTTCATGATACCATGCCAATCGGCAGTTGGAGGATGAGTTTTAAAATATTCACAGCGTTTTATAAATAAAGGAGCTAGCGTATCTTCTGGATAAATATGGCAACATTCTTGAAATCGCTGAATAGCCTCATCCCAACTTTGTTGTTGATAATAGGAAAAAGCTGGTGAAAAAAATTCACAATACCTACGGATATCAAAAGATAATTCTTCTGCATATTCGGCCAGTAACTCATAAATACGCATAGACTCGGTTTTGCCCTTTAACATCACACAATCTACTACCCTTAAAACAAATTTATCCTTTATCGCTTGATACACGGATTCACTCACAATAATTTGTGTACCATAATATTTGTTCACACCTTCTAAGCGGCTTGCTATATTTATAGTATCACCTATAGCTGTATAGTTTAAACGTTTAGTAGAACCAATATTCCCGATAATAGCCTCACCAAAATGTATGCCAAACCGTGTAAACAAGACTGGTTTACCTTTAGTGCGCCATTCTCTGTTTAAGATAGATAATTGTTGTTTACACTGCAGTGCGGCTTTTGCTGCTTGCTCAACAGGCTGCGCTTCGGGTAAAGGCGCTCCCCAAAATGCCATTATCGAATCACCTATATATTTATCAATAGTACCTCGATGTGTATTAATAATTTTTGACAGCACATCAAAATAATGGCACAAATGTTTCATTAATAAATTAGGATTTATGTTCTCAGAAAGCGCGGTAAAACTCTCAATATCTGAAAACAAAATAACTAACTTCTTCCTTCTTCCGCCAAGATGAGCATCCTCACCTCTTTCGATTAATTGTCTTACTAAAGTAGCAGGCACGTATTTGCGAAAAGAGCGCAAACTTTTTTTCATGGCATAAATAGCTTTACCCAGTAAATTAATTTCTTCAATTCGAGATCGGACTAATGGCGTTTCTTTTAATTCAAAATTTTTAATTTTATCTGCTTCTGTTACTAAGATTTTGATTGGCTTGATAACATGAGAAACGGTTTTTAATACTAAAGATATGCTAACTAATAGAATAAATAAACTCACTACAATTACAATAAAATGTGCTTTCAATAAGAGACCAATAAAATCATCTTCTGGGGCAACTATGCCTATTAACCAGTAATGTTGTCCGAACAAACCAGGTAATAACTTATAGCTTGCTAAATAATGCTTCCCCTTGTAAGTGTAAGAAAATTGCGATATCAGATTTTTAGTATATTCATTAAAAGATTGTGTAATCCATGGAGATGCGCTAGTAATACTTTTTAAGCCCGCTGTTTGCTGACTATCAACTTCTGGATAAACAATACTACGTCCATCATTAGTAACAATAAATATATTACAATTTTTACTAATCTTTATCTG
The DNA here is from genome assembly GCA_001801575.1 of Gammaproteobacteria bacterium RIFCSPHIGHO2_12_FULL_41_20. Classification (GTDB taxonomy): domain Bacteria; phylum Pseudomonadota; class Gammaproteobacteria; order DSM-16500; family DSM-16500; genus 2-12-FULL-41-20. Next base: position 15,086 of record MGYC01000027.1, on the reverse strand, counting down.
TGAAATAAAGTTATATAAATAATCTAAACTGATCCCTATAGTAAAAACACCGATAAATTTATTTTTTTTATCATAGACAGGTGCGGCAGCAGCCACACCCAGCACACCATGGCTCTTTAGATCTATTATTCCTTGCCTTGACAGCTGATATAAAAAAGGTTCGGTCCAGACAATACGACCTTGTGTTCGTGCGTCAATATACCAAGGCCTAGTGCGAGGGTCATAACTTGAAGGTATTACTACTTTTTTAATAACATCTCCACTCCCATTATAATAAAGAGCTGTACTAGTAATACCCTTCGAAGTATGGTTAACAATCTCTGTAATATATACGTCCTTTGGTTGTTTATTTGTGATCGCTGCATTACCTTTTGTATCTCCCCATCCTGTAGCTTTTATTAACAGTGAAACACTACTTTTATTTAATACATAAGTATAAGCAGCAACCTCCGCTTCATTATCAACATGCAAAGAACCTACCCGAATTAATCCGGCAGCTGTACGAATTTTTCTTTCTGTTGACGTAACTATATTCTCAACCACTTCATTAAATAGAATCGTAGAGGCCTGATTCATGAGTTTAAATGCTGTGCTGTTAAGGCTTGATTTAAAATAAGAATTTTCAATCCACAACACGGATAAAACTGAAAAAACTAGCATAAAGATAAATACAGATAAAATACTAGTTCGTAGTGTAAAGGCAAAATTTTTTATTTTTAGGCCTGATTTTTCAAACAAAATAAATATCCTTTTCTTAGTGATTGATTCACTCGCACCCAACTACCATTTCTAGGATTATTATCGTCTATACTTATTGGATATGCTATGTTTTCACAGGTTTATTCTTACACCCAACAGGTTATAAAGCAGGAATTCTCGCTGAACAAGTTTTTTCCCAAAATTAGTTTTCTATTACCATATTATAAATTTAGCTCATATCGAACGCTACGTCCGCTACCAATTTGTTTCAAAGCTTTTATGGCAAACATATGTTGTAAATCTCGGGTTGCTGTTGCTTTAGACGTACTTGTTATTGACATATATTTTTTTGCACTTATTCCTCCTTCAAAACCTTTTATATCAGTTTGCAGCATACGTTTAATCACTTTCAATTGCCGTTCATTTAACTGGACTTTGGCCATTTTTGACTGATCTAATAATGATCAATTAAGGCTGTCTTAATCAAGCATCTGTAAGATAAACAATCAAATAAATAGCCATCAAAACGAGATCAAACTCAGTGCCACAACTTATCCCTGACAAGCTCTACGCCCAGCAGCCATTACGCCATGAGGTGGATGCAAATATCGTTGTGCCAGAGAACTGGTTTCTGCAATTAGGCGATCGGGTCGCTGATGTACTCGAATTGAAGCCGGAGGCAAAAAACACATGGGTGGCGAATTTACAGCGCCATGCCGGTGAGAATGCAGCCTACCAATTAAAAGAGGCATTACGGGGTTCCCTGAAAGTTATTTATGCGAAGCTGGCAAGCAGCCCGGACACATCCAGCGACCAGAAGGCTGATATCGCCTCCAAACTTGAAGAAGGCGCTGCAAATTGCACGCCCGGCTTTCATGATCGCAGCAATGAGCTGGTAGCGAGTTTCACCACAGTACGCAATCTGGATGAAGCCTTGCAAGTCCTGCGGCAATGGATTGTGGTGCGCTCACGTGTGATGGCAACCGATGAAGTGCACGCAAATAACCGGTTTACTATTGTCGCGCGTAATCTGGGGTTTGGGGTGAGACCGCTGAATGAAGCAGATATTTATCGCGGAAGCCTGACGGATGCAGTGATAGAGCAGAAATTAAAAGACGTGTTTAATGCAGAGTACACGTTATTCTCTATTTTAAATTCAGTTTTCGAACAGATTCAAACGATAGTACGTGAACGCGGGTTTAAAGGGCGCCAGGATACCGGCTATGCGTATGAAGATTACCGCAAATTTGATAATGATTATTTGAAAGACTTTGTGAGCCTTCCTTTTCTCGAACTATTTCATCTTGAAGAAGAGGATGAAGATGGCGATGTGTTGATGGTGCCACGTGTTCTTGATATCAACTGGGTGAATGTGAAGAAGGCATTGCTTAAAAAAATGATCGATGAGCAGTATTTTGCTTTTTCACGGCAAGAAAATTCACTGATCGCTGTCATGCTGAGTGATGGCGTTACATTTAGTCCACAGCGACAGGCAGGACTATCACTCTTTGCCACACGGGATGAATTCATACAATCCCTTGTTTTTTTCAACGAGTGGCCAACCGAAAAGAAAGTGAATTTGGTTTCTTATTATCTGAAACATAAAACACGTGATGAGCAAAAAGATATTTTAAGTAGATTGGCAATCATGCCTGATTTGACCACTAGACTGCAATCCATCCAGCAATACCAACCTATTTATTTAACCATGGCAGCAGAAGCTGGCGATTTAGAGAAAGTGCGCGCCTTAACCGTACAAGGTGCGGATGTAAATCCAGTACTGGGTTTATTATTCAGTAAAGATAAATATGCCACACTGTGGTGGCTGCGTCAGCACCCTGAGATGCGTGAGAAGATGACACAAGCTGGTATGGATAGCCTTATCCCCGAAGGAAAACATCAAGGGAAAACAGTGTGTGAGCTACTGCTTCATTCTAAAAAGGGCTGTCAGTTATTACAGGAAGATAATAGGCTGCAAGGCTTATGCCTCGATCATATTGATGGCAAGCCTATCGAGACTTATCTAAATGAAAAACGAACAGAAATAGAGGTTAGCCAAAAAGGCTTTTTCAAACCGTTTGTGCATCCAAAAGTAAAGCAACTTTTACAGCATGTGGTTCGTGGCGAATGGAAAGAAGCCAGGAGGTTGCTTGAAGATAATAAAGACAATCTGGCGATGCTTGAAACATTACTCACAACGAAAGCGATCGTAACAGACCATGCCGGTCGCAGAATTGAAGGCGCCTCGTTACAACTGGCACTCGGTGCGAAAGATGTCAGCCCTTATGAGCATGAAGAAATGGCCGAGATGCTTTTGCGTTACCTGAAGGAGCTACCCAATGGCGAAAGAGAGATAACAGCCCAGAAAGCGGCGCAGTTCCCAGAGGGGTGGGAGCAGCAGCAGGAAGCCCGTCAACAAGCGGATTCAGCCGCGATAAAAGAAGTATTTAGAAAGATTGGTGCATCACGTACCGATGCCGCGGGTGAGGCGGCAGTCGATGAATTTAAAGCCTATCTTGCGCAGCAAAAAGAACAAGTGGTAAGGACAGGATTTCATTTTAATGACCAATTATTCCCGGAAGCGCTTGAACTTTGTGATCAGCACTATAATCAGTTCGGAGGTTGGGATAGTCAAAAAAATAGACTGGCGGAGATAAAAGTGATTGGTGAGATTGAGTGTTACTTTACCGCCAATCTCGCGCAGGCCATGTGTGATGGTGTTGCTAATGTGGTGGATAACAAGGCCAAGCTTACTCGTTCATTATTACTTAAAGATGATCCTAGTTATTCTTTCTTTCATCCTGAGCTTGGGCGTTCTCATTTTGTTTATAGTTATTACCTGGCTGTGCGGGGCCCGGGGCCGTCGCCGCGCTGGCATGCCCCAGTTTCAACTCTTATGTCGAGCAAAAACATCAAACTTGCAGAAACTTATGCCGTTACAATATCGCAGGCAGAAAACGCCGTATCAATGCGTAATGTTGTAGGCCGAGGGTGATAAAGTGCGATTGCATATGCACTCACACTTTCATGCCAGCATACATTCATAAACGCTTGCAACAGTTCGTGATATTGCCAAGTATTTGATGTAGTTACCCACCATTGTAACCAGCGAGAAAAATAGCATCTGATCTTTACAGGAGAGACCTGATCGGCGACCATAAACTTTACGTTCTCGCGGGCTTTGCGCAACGCCCTCGGATGGGGCGTCATGTGCAAAGCGACATGCTGTTGATGTCTAACAATTGGCTCCCCCCCCCCCGATTCGCTCAGAGAGTGAGCAGATGAAACTGCTGTTATCACATCATCATTAGCATGTTTAACGCGGGTGTTATTCTCCATTTGCGTCAGAGAATACTGAACACCAAGGAAATGGAATCCACTCTCGATGGTTCCCATTCGTGATTTTTTACGTGACAATGTTAACCGCCTTTCGTGTAGCACCTCCATCATGCGCCGCTTAGCACGTTGCATTTGTCGTTTGGTTTTGCAGAGAATAAGCAGGTCATCTTGAAACCTTATGTATGTAACCATTGTATTATCAAAAGCATCATCAAGCGGTTTCAAATAAATTCCGCTGAAAAATTGGGATAAAGGCCCACGCAGTGCAATTCCATGTACAGGGTTTTTATAACCGTATGGTGTATCAATCGGATTAGTGATTATGTTTGTAAGCATCGCAATTAATTTTGGGTCCCGACTTCCAGATTTAGTGCGGAATTTCGATGTCTAATGAATCGAGTATTTTTATCAATTCTGCCGATATGCGAATCTAATTCACCTAAGCCACACTGTTTTGCCAATGAAAATAAAATCGTCCGTGCAAATTGGCATGAGACACTGGTTAATTCAATTTGGTCGAAATTAACTACTCGCGAAATGGGTTCATGAAACAAAGATAGCTGCGGCTCATGTGCCGCAATGTATTGCTTGGCAGAGGAAAGAAGTATTTCTAGCTCATCATGATTTTTGGCACTGCCAATGTGCTTAGCAGTTTTCCTTGTATTATTTTCATAACAAACCACTTGCACAGCTGTTGCACCCGATGCGGTTTGCACCGTTCGCGTACGATATTTTGATTTTGACATGACACTTAATCAGTAATTTACCCGTCGCTATCCTACATATTAGTGCGGGATTTTTCACTAAAAATGCATCACTAACGTTGTTTTTATTGGGTTTTTTTATATCGTCAAAAAAAATCTGGAAGTCGGGGGGTGGCGCAAGCGTCGGATCCCCGCAGGATTAATGTTCTTCAAGTAGACGCAAGCAACGAGTAACAAAGTGCGAAACTCCTGTTGGAAATACATACAGGCAAAACCACCCATGAGTATTTGGCACAGTCGCCTAACTTTGGGTTCGTTGGTTCAAGTGCTTGTTATATGAGATCCTGGAATCCATAATGAGTTAAGATAAGCATAGATAAAATACTAGTCCGCGGTGAAAAGGTAGAGTTTTTTATTTTTAGAAATAATTATCCTCTATATTTATCAGAGATGGCATGCTACCACAATTTTACATTTACATTCAAAGCCTTATAAAAAAATCGGGTGGATTCATTTCTTTCGCTCAATTTATGGAGCTAGCCCTCTACCATCCACAATGGGGTTATTATTGTACTCGTCATTTTCTGCAAGATTTCACTACTGCGCCCGCAATTTCACCGCTATTTGCACAATGCTTCGCTAAGCAAGTGGCACCTATTTTGCAAGAAATTCACCATGGTAGCATCTTGGAATTAGGCGCAGGCAGTGGTCAATTTGCGAAAACTTTGTTACTCACTTTGGAGCAGCAACATTGTTTGCCGCAATATTATTTTATTAAGGAAATTAGCCCATTACTACGGCAAACACAACAACAATGCTTGCAAACACATTGCGCGCATTTAATGAAACATGTGGTTTGGATAGAGAATTGGCTTGTGGATTTTCACGGTGTCATTATTGCTAATGAAGTATTAGATGCACTGCCGGTACATGCGTTCGAGGTGTTACTCTCTCCCTCAACGTTGTGTGTTGGGGGAGAGAGTGAGGGGGTAAAAATTCAAGAACGCTGCGTCACATGGAAAGATAACCAATTCGCTTGGTGTACCACTCCTTTTACTGACCCCCAGCTGGCTGAAAAAGCCATAGCTCTACAACAGCAATATAACTTAGCACCTGGTTACCGCTCTGAAATCAATTTAGCCATGCTAACACTAACCAAACAGCTCGCGCACTGCTTAACAAAAGGTGCATTATTTTTTGCAGATTACGGCTACGGACAACGCGAATATTATCACCCTGAACGCCGTCAGGGCACGTTAACTTGTTTTCATCAACATCAGTATCACGATAATCCCTTAATACTTGTTGGTGAACAAGATATGACTGCACACGTGGATTTTACCAGTCTCACGGATATGGCTATTGATGCCAGCTTAACATTAGCTGGCTATACGACACAAAGCGCCTTCCTCATAAGTTGTGGATTATTAGCCCTGGCCGAAGAGCAAACTAAACACATGAATATCTCTGAACAATACCAACAAAGCCAAGCTATCAAACAATTACTATGGCCGTCAGCAATGGGTGAAACCGTCAAAGTCATTGCATTTACTAAAGGGCTAGAAGACATACCATTACTTGGCTTCACTGTACAAGACAGAAAAAGAGATTTGTAATCAAATAGATGAAACGCTGCAACGAGCAGTGATACCCCCTAAAGCAGATCGTCCTCCTACGCACCAGTTAAACTGCGCTTTGCGTTTTTGTTACCCTCATCCTGATCACAATGTAACAAAAGCCATAGATGAACTTTCCGATGTATTAACTACAATGAATACGCAAACGTGGTCTACGCATATGCAATTTTGGTGTACTATCTGCCGTACACAAGGAGCAACAAGCTTGATCCAAGCCATACAAGCATCTTCTTTATTTAATAAGCAAGAAACCAAAAAACCTGCTGCATCTTCTGCTTCGCAAAGAAGCCCTTAAGGGCACCTCTATAATTTGTCATTCTGAGCGAAGCGAAGAATCTGATTATTTATCAAGCACAAACCAGATCCTTCACTTCGTTCAGGATGACAAATTATAGAGGTGCCCTTAAGGACGCCATTAGAAACTCCTTTTAACCTAGAAAATCTCCAATGGGTCCACATCCAATGTCCAGCGTACACGCTGCGTTGTCGTCAATTTTTCTAACTGCGGCAATAATTGCTGCAAAAAATGCTGAACAGGTAATCGCTGTATAGCTTGTACCAACAGATGCATACGTTGTAACCCTGCACGCTGTGATAATAAAGCTGGTACTGGCCCGGATAACCGTACTTGTTCTGCGGGTAATATATTTTTTACTTCTTGCAAAAATTGTTCCGCATCGGACTGCTGATGTGCCTCAGCACGAAATAATGCAAAATGTGCAAACGGTGGCAATCCTGCTGCTTGTCTTTCACTTAATAATGCTGCAGCAAATGTACTATATCCTTGATGAATTAATTGCTGTAACAAGGGATGATCAGGGCACTGGGTTTGAATATACACTACCCCATGTTTTTCAGCGCGGCCTGCACGCCCTGCCACTTGCAATAATAACTGTCCAGTTCGCTCTAAAGCACGGAAATCAGCACTAAACAATCCCGCATCCGCATCAATAATCCCAACTAACGTCACTCGCGGAAAATGATGGCCTTTAGCAAGCATTTGTGTGCCTAATAAAATACGTGGCCCTGCCGCATGTATTTCATCAAACAATTGCTGCAAACTACCTTTGCGCCGCGTACTATCACGATCTATACGTGTCACTGGCATATCAGGAAAGTATTTTTGTAAAGCTTTCTCTATCCGCTGTGTACCTAAGCCTATGGGTTTAAAGGCTGTCGCCTGGCAATGTTCACAAATGCGCGGTAATTCTTGATGCGCATCGCAATGATGGCAATGCAACCAAGTACGTGATGTGGTTTGATGATACACCATGCGTGCGGTACAGCGTTGACATTCAAGCATTGCCTGACATTCACTGCACATTAAAATAGGTGCGTAACCGCGCCGATTAAGAAATAACATGACTTGGTTACCGCTCTGTAAATGCTCGCGCATAGCGGTGACCAAGGTCACCGATAATCCTTGGTCCACTTGCATACGGCGCATATCGATAAGTTGAAATTGTGGTAATTGTGCAACGCCCGCACGCTGTGGTAATTGCAAATGCTGATAACGGCCACGACCAGCATTATAGAAGGTTTCCAACGAAGGAGTGGCAGAGCCTAAAATCACCGGAATTTGCTGCGTTTTCGCACGTACAATCGCAAGGTCGCGCGCATGATAACGAAATCGCTCTTGCTGCTTAAAAGAGGTATCATGTTCTTCGTCAATCACGATTACCCCCAATTGTGCAAATGGCATAAATACCGCAGAACGCGTACCAATAACAATGCGCACCGTACCGTCACGTGCAGCCAGCCACGCTGCATAACGCTCCCGTTCCGACAAACCAGAATGCCAAGCCGCTATCGGTACAGCAAAACGCTGGCGAAACCGTTGTAATGCTTGCGGTGTCAAACTAATTTCCGGTACCAAGATTAAAGCTTGTCGCTGCTGTTGCAGCACTTCCTCTATCACTTGCATATAGACTTCAGTTTTGCCACTGCCGGTAACACCATCTAACAAAAAAACCTGGAATGTATGTTGCACAGCTAAGATTGCTGACACTGCTTGTTGTTGCGCGGCATTCAGAGCTGGCGCTAATTCGCGATCATCGATTGGATATGGTGGTAATTCTACGGATAAAGCTGGCTTACTACGCCGCAATATTGCAGGCAAGGCTGCCCACAATACTTCACCTAGCGGGTGATGATAATATTCTGCGGCCCATAATACTAATTGGAAAATATCGCGAGGTAAAACAGGTTGCACATCTAAGACCGCATAAATATTTCGCAGTTTTTTGCGTGGGATAGATGATACATCCGTCAACTCTACCACCATGCCTATGATCTTGCGTGATTGAAAAGGCACTTGCACACGCATTCCTGGCTGCAAACACGTTACTTGTTCAGCTGGCACTAGATAGTCAAAGCAGCGTCGTAACGGCACTGGTAAAGCAACGCGTACAATCCGTGCATTAGTCATAATTACGAGTCCAGTAACAATCCAGCATTGCGGTCATTCTAAGAGTATTTTAGTATCATAGCTACCGATAACCTTATAACAATAAGAGCCACAACATGGACAGAAGCCGATTAAGAGAAGGACTCAGTGTTATTTTTGAGAAACTTGCTGCCGAAGGCATGATTCGCAATGCAACACTAGAGGAAAAAGACACCATTATAGATAACATATTGGATAATCTTGAGAAGGACGGCCTCATATACGACTTAGATCCCAATGATATTCGCGATGCCACTGTACAAAAAGCACTGGCTATCGCTGTCGTGGCAGAATTTGTACAAGGACGAAATCCAAACTTTAAATTTGACTACACCTTGCTATTTAAATCCATCATGGATCCTCAGCAAGAACTACACGCAGAGCTTAAACCACAACTCATCCAGTTGTTACAAGAATTGAATAAACTCAACCCTAGTAAACAACTATCAGAGAAAGATATCCATGAGCTAGCTGATTTTCTTGTAACACAATTTACTGAAAAACAAGAGGTTGAGCAGTTATTAGCAAAAAACACCTCTCTTATCGACACGCTTGCCGCATTATTCACTGAGTGTCTTAATAACTCTCCGGATGAACAATATACGCGTGATCTCTATGGTGGTGTAGACCCGCATGTGGCTGGCGGTATCGTGCAACCTGTTGTACGGTTTGTTTCTAATTTAATTGGCGCTGTAGACTTAGGCCCTGGATTAAATCGCTTTGCTCCTATTAATGCGGATCGCCGCTTAAATCCAAATGTAGGTTTCACAGAAGCCACCATGCGTATCATTGAGAATAGAATTAGCAGTGGGATCATCACTGCAGGCTTAGAGCAAGAACTGGAAGATGCAGGTGTGTTTTCCGAACCGCTGCGGCCTAAACCACCAGAAACCATGGGAGGAACAGGTGGGTAGTCATCATTTAAAAACTCTATATCATCATTTAGGCATCCCCTATTTACTTACCGAGTGGAAAAGTCTGCTGTCAACAAAACACTTAGCTGCAGACACCTCTGCTGGCATTACTGTCGCATTCATTGCCATCCCACTGTCTCTGGCTATTGCTTTAGCTTCCGGTGTCCCTCCTGGTATAGGTCTAATCACTGCCATTATTGCCGGCATTGTCTGTGCTGTATTTGGTGGCACACCCTTAGCCGTCAGTGGACCTGCTGCAGCTATGTCAGTATTAATTGCTGATATCGTAGAAAAATTTGGCATTAGTACCCTAGCCATTGTCTGCTTGATTGCTGGGCTTATGCAGTTTATCAGCGGTGTTTTAGGACTAGGCAAATTAGCTCGCTATGTCCCTCTGCCTGTCATCGCTGGATTTACTGCGGGCATTGGCGTCATCATTCTCATTGGTCAGCTACCGCGCGCGTTTGGTTTGATGCCACCCGCTGAATCCCATGTTTTCGATGTATTCATGCATATCAAAGAGTATTTCCACGAGATCAATGGAGCCTGTCTATTATTAGTAGTAGTAACCATAGTGATTATCCGCGGCTTACCCAGACTATTTCCCAAGGTCCCCTCCATATTAGCTGCGGTAATCACTGCCACAGCAATAGTATATTTTTTTAATTTGACTGATGTGCCATTAATTGGCGCTATTCCACATAACTTACCCACACCACAGTTACCCTCTGTTACCGCAACCCCATTGACAGAGATACTATTAAGTGCATTCACGATTTATTTATTGGCTTCACTAGAAACCCTACTTTCCTCTAGTGCTGTAGATAAACTGGTTAACAAAAAAAAGCACAACTCTAACCAAGAATTAATCGGCCAAGGTCTCGGCAACATGGCCGTGTCGCTATTTGGCGGCATTCCGGTTACTGGTGTCATTGCGCGCTCCGCCACCAATATTAAAGCAGGAGCAAAAACACGGCGCGCCAGCATTATTCACTCCTTACTGATTTTATTAACTGTATTTGCTATTGCACCAGTGATTGGCTTAATTCCAGTTGCCGCGCTCGCTGGCGTGTTATTTTCTGTTGCATTCTCAATGATTAACTATAAAGAGTTTTATGAGCTATGGGTTACATCACGCACCGAAGCGCTTATTTACACGGTAACCTTTCTAACCATTATCTTTGTTGACTTAATTGCTGGTGTACAAGCAGGAATTACTGCTGCTTGTTTGATTGTGTTATTCAAAGCCACGCAAACTCGTGTATTCATTTCCACAAACTCCAAGGATGATGTGATTCGTCTATCCTTAACCGGTAATTTGACCTTTTTATCGATAGGAAAAATTACCGCCGTAGAAAAACCACTGGAGCTGGTAAAAACACATCAACCTGTGGTGCTAGACTTATCTAGCGTCACCAATATGGATACCTCAGGTGCTACCGCCATTGTGGATTTATTTAAACAATGCCAAGAAAAAAATATTAGCTTTTTTATAAAGGGCTTATCACGCCAATTTGAGCCTTTATTCAGAGCCTGTGGAGGTAACATGTTAATAGATAATTGCCACCTTGTCTCTGAACATGAATTACGTCAAAAAGAAGCCGCCATTGCACCGCGTTCTGCCTATGGCCGTTTAGTACACGGTGTTTATCACTTTTACAATGAAAATACCCACCGTGATAAACGTTTATTCGAATACCTACGTCATCGACAAGACCCTCATACCTTTTTCATCACTTGTGCAGATAGTCGCATTGTTCCTTCACTCATTACCTCTGCGGATCCAGGTGAGTTATTTATTATTCGCAATGTTGGTAATTTTATTCCGCCTTATGAGCCAGACACATTGAGCAGTGAAGCAGCCGCTCTAGAGTTCGCATTAACTCATCTTGATATCACGGATATTGTTATTTGTGGTCATGCTAATTGTGGCGCAATCCACGCTTGCATCAACCACAACAACCCTTCCTTATCACCCAAGCTTCATGCGTGGATTGCAAAAATAAGGATGCAACTTAACCTCAATACAACATTATCCATCGATGATATAGCAAAAATAAATGTATTAAACCAAATAAAAAATATAAAACAATATCCGCTTGTCCAACAAAAACTGGCTATGCAAGCCCTGAATATTCACGGATGGTTTTTTGATATCACCCAAAATCTTGTTTATGAATGGGATCACGATGAACAACTCTTTAAATCACTCATCACCAATGTATTAACCACATAAAATCCATTAAAAAGGACGACTGCATGTTTACTCCTAGCGTTTTACAAGGGCTCACTCATGTTTTTACTGATATCCCTTTTAATCGCATTCTCGGTGTCAGTCTTGAGCGATTAGCGAAAGACCAAGCTATTATTAGTTTTAGCATGAAGAATGAATTGATCGGAAATTATTTACACGGTATTTTACACGGCGGAGTCATTTCGTCGGTGCTAGATATGGTGGGCGGCATGGCTATTTTGGCAGCTGCCGTGTATAAACATCAAGATTATTCTCTGGCAGAACTAGCTACTATGTTAGGAAAATCCAGCACAGTAGACTTGCAAATAAGTTATCTGCACCCAGGGAAAGGTGAAAAATTCATTGCCACTGCTGATGTTTTACACAGCGGCAACAAGATATCTTTTGCGCGTATGGAGTTGCATAATCAAGAACAAAAATTACTCGCGACAGGCGCAGGAACTTACTTAGTAGGGTAGCAAAATAACAAAGGAAACAATTTATGTATCATGTACTCGTGATTGGCGCAGGAAAAATTGGTTCACTTATTACCTTCCTGCTAACACAAAGCAACGATTACTTTATTTATCTTGCTGATTCCAATATAGAACACTCGCAAGCACAGCGCCTGCCAAAACGGAACAACTTACAATGCATTACGCTGGATGCACAAAATCCACACGGGGTTACTGAATTTCTAAAAAAGCATCCAGTACAAGCGATTATCTCTAGTTTGCCCTATTACGCTAATACACCCATTGCCAAAGTAGCTGCTGCGTTAAATCTGCATTATTTTGACTTAACTGAAGACGTACAAACTACCCACACTATTTCTGCATTAGCCAAACAAGCACAGAGTGCCTTTGTACCACAATGTGGTCTGGCACCTGGATTTATTAATATTGTGGCCAATGATCTGATGCAACACTTCCCACAGCTAGACACAGTAAAATTACGTGTAGGGGCTTTACCAATCAACATTAGCAATGCATTACAATATTCTTTAACCTGGTCTACGGATGGGTTAATTAATGAGTACGGTAACTTTTGCCAATCTATAGAAAATAACGAGGCGGTCACATCATTACCTTTGGATGATTTAGAAGAAATTAAAATTGATGGACTAACTTATGAAGCTTTTAATACATCAGGTGGAGTAGGTAGCCTTGTCTCCACTTACTTAGGAAAAGTACGACACTTAAGTTACAAAACTATCCGCTATCCTGGCCATTGCGCGAAAATACGTTTTTTGATGAATGATTTAAAACTCAATGATGATCGTGATACCTTAAAGCGTATATTAGAAAATGCCCTACCTAAAACTTATCAAGATGTGGTCTTGGTTTATGTGTCTGTTACCGGTATACAAGATCAACAGTTTATCGAAGAAAACTACGTCAGAAAATTTTATCCGAAAAAACTCGGTGGGCAACGTTGGTCAGCTATTCAATTAACGACAGCATCAGGCATGTGTGCTGTTGTAGATTTAGTTCTCACCCAACCCAGGAAATACCAGGGTTTTGTACGTCAAGAACAATTTTCATTAGATGAGTTAGTGAAGAATCGGTTTGGAGAATATTATGCGTAACACAGAACTTTTAGCGACATTAGGCCTCAACGCCACTAACAGCGGTGGCAGTACTGGTTCGGCATGGTGGTCATTAACAAAAAATACCGGGAAAATAATTTCTTATAACCCAGCTAATAATGAACCGCTTGCTTCTGTATACCATTGCTCGGTAACTGATTATGAACAGATAGTACAAGCTGCACAGCATGCTTTCTTAGAGTGGCGCAATGTCCCTGCCCCGCAACGTGGCGTGGTGGTACGTGCCATTGGTGAAGCACTACGTGAACAGAAAACAGCCTTAGGTACTTTAGTCTCATTAGAAATGGGTAAATCCAAACAAGAAGGCTTAGGTGAAGTCCAAGAAATGATTGATATGGCAGACTTCGCTGTAGGTCAATCCCGCATGCTATATGGCAATACTATGCATTCCGAACGTCCATTACATCGCATGTATGAACAATGGCATCCATTAGGTATAGTAGGGGTGATTACTGCCTTCAATTTCCCGGTTGCAGTGTGGGCATGGAACGCCTTTATTGCCGCCATTTGTGGCAACACAGTCATCTGGAAGCCCTCGCCAAAAACACCGCTGTGCGCTGTGGCTGTGCAACAGCTTTGTAATAAAGTATGCCAACAATTCGGCTATCAAGGCATTTTTTCCTTGTTTACTACCAGCAATCACGAGCATTCACAAAAACTCGCTAATGATACACGTATTCCTCTGATTTCTTTTACTGGCTCAACTGCAGTCGGACGTCAAATCAATGCATGCGTAGCGCAACGTCTCGGGAAAAGCTTATTAGAACTCAGTGGCAATAATGCATTACTTGTTGATGCCTCGGCAAATTTAGAATTAGCATTGCCCGCCATCGTGTTTGGCGCTGTCGGTACTGCTGGGCAACGTTGCACTACCACTCGCCGTTTATTTGTGCATGAATCTATCTACGATAAAGTTGTCACTGCCCTAGTGAATGCTTATCAAACTATTACCGTTGGTGACCCCCTCGATGAAAAAAATCTGATGGGACCGCTAATCGATAAGCTCGCGGTAGATAATTTCCAACAAACTATCGCAAAAGCACAGCAGGCCGGCGGCCAAATATTATTTGGTGGCAACGTATTGCCACTAACAGGAAACTATGTCGAACCCACCATTATCACTGCAGAAAACCATTGGGATGTAGTGCAACATGAAACCTTTGGGCCGATTTTATATGTAATGAAATTTAAGACGCTCGACGAAGTAATTACCTTACAAAATACCTCGCGCTTTGGGTTATCGTCTGCATTATTTACACAACACTTACCGCACGCAGAACAATTTCTGTCTGCGCATGGCAGTGACTGTGGTATCGCTAATATCAATATTGGCACATCTGGGGCAGAAATTGGTGGCGCCTTTGGCGGAGAAAAAGACACTGGCGGTGGTCGTGAAGCAGGATCCGATGCCTGGAAGGCTTATATGCGTCGGCAAACTAACACTATCAACTGGGGCAGTACATTACCTCTAGCACAGGGAATCAAGTTCAATATCAAGCCGGAGT
>MGYC01000026.1 GCA_001801575.1 Gammaproteobacteria bacterium RIFCSPHIGHO2_12_FULL_41_20 | reverse complement strand
ACTCAATGATTGATTTAGGGAAGGAAGTTTCTAGGAGATTTATCTTACTTTACAGAGATTTTTAATGTAAGATATGCTCAATAAAAGATCAAAGCACATAAAAAAGCCTCTATAAACGACGGAAATTCGTGATACCCACAGGAGTTCTCGCTGAAGACGGTGAGCTGATCCTTCGCTAACGCTCAGGATGACAATTGGATAGTTTAATTGCCAAATTGTCATCCTGAGCGTTGGCGAAGGATCAGCTCACCGTCTTCAGCGAGAACTCCTATCGTGTACATAGTAAAATGATAAGGTGCACATAAACATGCGTTCAACGCAACAGACAGAAAATTCTCAACTTGGAAAAAGACACAAAGCTACGGAAGAATCAGGTCACTCTGATCAACAAGCATTCTTACCTCTTACGCAGGTGTTAGCTTTTTGCATCTTAAATATATTGCGACCGGAGGCCCATCGTTTCAAGGCAGAGGAGTATCAACGTTTTTTTCAGGTCGCTGATTTAGGGCAAGAAGTCACTGCGTTTCTCGCCCCCTATCACCCTGATCTTGATTCTTCTCAACTCGAAGGTGATATTTATTTTCAGCATACCCAACATAGTCGTTCGCTTGTTGAAGAAGTCAGTAACTCCATTGATGCCTCACCCGAGCGCATTGAATGCACTATTCGCGATGGCTATTACGAAGTCCGTGAAGTGAACGGCCAAGGGATGACACCCGAGCAAATCTGCACGCAATACTTACCGCCCAAGGCCAGTTCAAAAGTCCATGCGGAAAGGCAAATCGGGCGATTTGGTATTGGTAGTTATATTAAGCTCGCCCATTTAAATGGAGCGGATGCGTCTGTGGTCGTAGAAACACGCGCACGAGGACATACAGGGTGTCGGATTGAATATCGTTTAATAGCGGGAAAGATCTACATTTCCTTAAAAGAGGATCCCAATATTTCCCATTATGGTACGGTGACCAAAGTCACCTCCTCAGAAATTCATGCTGAGGATTATCAAAAAACCTTAACAGCTAGCTTAGGCGCAAACCTGCCTATTCCCATTTTTATAAATGGGTGTTTATGGGTGCCAGAAGACCCGACTCCCCATGCTACTATTGCCATTAGTGGTATTGTGATTCAAAAAATTTCATTAGCAACGGATCAGTATGTCACGCGTGTGAGTTGGAACTTACCTCCTGGCACGACAATTTCAGAAAACCGTAGCGCAGTTATCGTTGACCGAGTAGAGACTGTACGTGCTATACAAGCAGAAATAGATAAATTATATGCTATGCCTGACCCCGAATGGGCACGCTATGCGAATACGATTGCACCCTTGGTAGCGGAGCTACAGCTCAATAACACCTCCTTGCTATTACAAGACGATGTATTACATTACTTAAGACAAGCGGTTTATAAAAAATTAGCTCAAAACGCGTGTATCCCTGACCAGCCACTTTACCACTCTCTGCAGCACCCCAGTGTGATACCGTTACATCCCTTGCTATTGCCACCAACATGGCATACGCGTATTGCGGAACCAGCGAGAGAATGGAGCCGAGAAGGCACAGAAATCTGGGTTGTCGATATGCAAGAAACCGCACAGCCTTTTATTCATGATGAGGAGCATAACAGAGTATTTATTTCTACAACATTTTACCAGAAATTACTTGTGTCCAATGACATAGATGTTCTAGCACTCGTGTTTTCTCATACGGAAGGGGTGACATTACAAAGAAAATCGGCAGAGAGCAATGAAGACGCACCACTTGCGTCACCGCAAGTGACATATAATGAAGTTCTTACCCGTCACCCCTACCATGATTTGTACCAACAACATGGATTATTATGGTTGTATGGCGAAGAAGCAACACGAAAAATAGTACACGCTCATGCTGATGCAGAACCTATTCTAAGACAAGCAAAAACATTACTGGCTTTATATCCAGCTCTACCGGTCCCTGATAATCTGCAATCGGAACTCACCCCACTTGAGAGGGTAGCACCTTTATGTGCTCTTACCTTTCAAGGCCAACGTTTCTATTACGGCGCTGATTTCTATAAATGGTTACTAGATGCGAATTTTCAACCTTTATGGAGCACACGTTATCAATTATTAAAAGCCAAAATAGAACAAGTGCTCGCGCAGCGTTATAAAGACTGGGATGATAGAAGAGAAGCAGCTTACACCGCGGATTTAGATATCACATTATCAGCAGACGATTTATTGGTTAGCTATGATGAAGAAAAACAAGTGTATTATCTCTGTGATGGACTAGGAAATAGGGTTGATCCTAGCTTCACTAGTGAAAATCGGCTTGAATGTCAAGCCTTGGGGAAGGGGTATTTTATTGTTGGGCATGTTGGTTCTCGAACTAGAATTCTATACCACCGTACCCAAGGACGTATCGCTGCTCTGCCTACAGATTTTTATGGTAGGATTGAGACAATAGCAGAGCAAGATATCATTATGGGGACTAAAAACAATAATCCTCAGAATATTGTTTTCCTTTATTCTCTTACGCAACGACAATTTTTATTCTCTGAGTACAGTACTATTCTACATCATAATTCATATTTACTTGGCGTGAAGAATAATTCTTTTGTACTTTGCCGTTTAAATGGAGAAAAACTTTATGAATCTACTCATATTTCTTGGAAGCCTACTACATTACGTCAAGTGCATTGCCAAGAAGTCACTCCTCAACAATTTCACTTATCTTTACTAGATGACTCTGGTGGTGTTCATTTTCTACAGATTGATAGCGCTACCCATTCTCATCGCTATGTTGATCCAGCTCACACGCTAGGATTTCCTGTGACCGCTTTATTGCGGGATGCAGAGCAGGGCTCTCGCAACACTCTACATATCCTTTATTCTCCTAGAACTATAACGCACGCATCTCCTTCTAAAGAATTGCATATTCCATCTTATATCCCTGTTGAATATTCATCTCACTTAGGTCTTTTTGATTCTACCCTACCTGATCTCATTCTTATTCCTGATCTCTCTATATCAATACAAGACATAAAAACTATCATAAAAGACCAAGAAGGTTATTATTATTTAACTTTAAGCAATCAAGACATTATCCTTGTTTCACCCGAGGGTAGATGTTTAGCTAAAGGGAAAAAGATCACACTTTTAAAAACAACGGCGGGCAATTATATACACCAAGATGATAGAATTTTAAATCCTGATGGCCAACCATTGATTCAAAAAGAAAACTTTGCCATTGCTTATTCCGAGCCAATCCATACAAGCGATGGCGAATACTTAGCTGTGACTTTTAAATCCTCTGATCAGGATTACAAAACAGGCTTATATGATTTAAGTGGTCGAGAAATGCTTGCTCCCTCGAGAAGTTGCTATATTTACACTGATAAAGTTCATGGTGCATTCCCTTTCACTAAAATTGGTGATGTGCTACATAGTGTTTATGGCACTGTGCCGCGTGGAATTATAAGCTATGATAATGGTCATGCTCCCAAAGAAAGTAATGATTTAGTTAGGGTTTTCACAGACAGTAAATATGGATTTTTACTTACCCAAGCCGGCTATCCTTTTTTTAATCGTGAAATTCCTGACTATCCCAGGGTATTGAGACAGCATGTGTTTGTTTCTCGCTCTTCTTCTAAACTTTCAGAACACGTGTTTTATCCGCTTACGGTCGATGATTTAACCAATACACAGGTTTTACAAAACTTGGCTTATTTAAATCAATGTCATTTAGATGCTTACTGTTATGGGCAAGCATTACGTTTTGTGCATTGGCCGTTTTCAGCCTTTAAACAAATCCAACCTTATCTGCATTTGTTTTCTTATACAGCCTTCCCTCAGCATGCAGAAGATTATCAAGCGATGATTAGCTTTGCTGAAAAATTATCTCCTGAAGCATGTGAACAAGTATTAAGATTTTTTAATCTGGTATATGCGGTTTCACACGAACAACTTGTTGAACCCATTGCTCAAAAAATTATAAATATCATCGAAGTACAGGGATTGAAAGCGCTTATCCACTGTTATACAGAATTAGATAAATATAAACATCGTATTGCGTGTTTCCCCAGCATGCAAGAAACCCAGCGTGTTATTAATGAAATGCCTGTTAGTAGCGCACAATTATGTTATTACTTGTTTTATCCTGAACAACAATTACTGGCAGTAAGAAAAACACCCGCTCTTTCTTTGCCTGATACTGCACAGGAAACCTCTATCATTGCATTAATGGCTGCCCATCAATTTAATACACAAGCTTTAGATAGGCTAGGCTCTGCTGAGTTTTCTGCAGAAATAAATCGATGGGGAGGGTATGTTGATCGCGCTTATCTCATTAGAACCCTGCAGCATGCTATTTATCATCAGGCCGATCCGAATAAACATTTATATGAACGGGAATTACTCCAAAATGCCATGGATGCTTATGCTGCATTATCCATCACCGGTCAAGAAGCCCGTATTGCTATTCATCTTTTTAGAGAAGGGGATCACTGTGTATTTCGTATTCGTGATCATGGCTGTGGTATGAGTTTGGACGAAGTGTTTCAGCACTTTCTTTTAGTGGGTGCTTCTTCTAAGCGAGCAGACAGACACGCCCATTTTATTGGTGGACACGGAGTCGGCGCTTTTACCATTTACCATGATGCAGAACTGCTTAGATTACGCACGGGGAAAAATGATGGGGTTATTCACTGTTTTGAACTTCGTCCTGTGTATAACGAGCAAAATCAGGTGATAGATGTGCATATAAAATGGCAAACCATACCGGGGTTGTTTCAGGGTACTGAAGTAGAACGTGTTGCCCGTAGCCGGGCGGCTGTTTTAGATGCAGCACGCCATCGCCGTACCTTAAAAATGCATGCGGGAACGATTAATGCGGATATAGTCAGGGTCTTTTTAAATGGAGATGAAGTCGAGGAACAATCTCTATCTAGCGCGCCAGCCCCAGTCACTTCCACGCCAGCCACTTCTACACCAGCCACTTCTACACCAGCCGCCTCTACACCAGCCGCCTCTCATAGTACGCAACTCAATCATTCTATGGTTCCTATTGCTTCTATATCTATTCCTGTGCTCGGGTATTTGGTTTTATATCGTTCCTCAGAAGATATGCTCACTGTCGGCGGGTTGGCTGTGCGAAAAATTAATGAATTAGACCAATTTATCCCTGAAGCCATTCGTAAAGTCGTACGTAAACAAGGCCTGGTTATTGACTTACCCAAACAACTATCCCTCAATCGTGAGCGAACTGAACTCATCGATGCAGAACATGTTTATGCTTTTCTAAAACCTTTTCTACTGCAAGGTTATATTCAAGCTTATCTACGATTATTCATGAATAATCATCTGGCCTTAAGTGAACTACCTTATGATTTCTTTGAACGGTTTCAACAATATAAAGG
This sequence comes from Gammaproteobacteria bacterium RIFCSPHIGHO2_12_FULL_41_20, assembly GCA_001801575.1. Classification (GTDB taxonomy): domain Bacteria; phylum Pseudomonadota; class Gammaproteobacteria; order DSM-16500; family DSM-16500; genus 2-12-FULL-41-20. The sequence goes on along the minus strand of MGYC01000026.1, from coordinate 11,761 downwards.
CAACATGGAGCAAACCAATCCTGAACTTCTACATGACGCTGAATGTATTAGCCACAACCTACCTTTATCTAACTATGAGAAATATCAAGATTTAGCGCGACTACATGAATTAATGGCTTATTTGCCGCTGTTTCATGCCAAAAACCATGAAAGAAGCTATACACTCATTGAGCTCGCGCACTACTATCAACAGCATCGGCAGCTTCCCGAACTTGAATTTGTACCTGCGTATCTTCATTCTCTGGCTAGAGAATACAACGACACCCTTGCTAGCCAAAAATGGCAACGCCAAGTGGCGCTCACTTTAGATAACTTTCCCCAACGAGATTGGCTACCAGATAATCTTGCCAATCAACCTGCTTGGCAAGCATTGATTAAAATCTCTGAATATCTAGCCAACTGTTTGGGATACCCTGCCATGCAGTTCGGTTTTTCAACGTCGCAAGCAGGGGATGCATTACATACGCGAGCAGAAACGCATACCATTTACTGGAATATCTACTCCGCGAGCCATGGACTAGCGCAACAACTCATGGAAGCACTACAAAGAAATGTTGATTTTACTCGCCTATTGTATCAATTATTGGATTTTATTTCTCATGAAATTACCCATGCTGCTTTAGAAACGGGGCATTCTACCACACACAACCGTACTTTTTGGTTAAAGCAAAGAACGCTGCTTACCCAGCTATTTATGCACCATACTAGAGCAGAATTAATGACCGGAATAAAAGCGATTTATCAGCAATATGTGGGGGGGCGAAGTAACGAACTCGATTGTCGCGCATTACTACGTACACAGTTTGCTCTATCAGAATCGGCTACAATAACGCCTTCTCCTGCTTTTTCACAAAGACACAGTATGTTTGCGCCGTTACCTCTAGCTAGTCCTTCTGCAGATGCATCCTCCTCCGTCTCTCAGGCGCATGTAAGAGAGAGGGGTGTGACTCGTGATTAAGCAGCAGTTTCTGCTAACGTTGTCATCCTGAGCGTCAGCGAAGGATCTTCTTAATAAATCCTCGGTGTTTATTAAGAAGATCCTTCGCTGACGCTCAGGATGACAACGTTAGCAGAAACTGCTGCTTAATCACGAGTCACACTCTGTGAGAGTAGCTCAGTGGGCTGCTCCTGCTACAAGATAACTTTCCAAATATTTATCCGCATCTAAGGCGGCCATGCATCCAGAGCCAGCCGAGGTGATCGCTTGACGATAAATAGGATCCGCAACATCGCCTGCTGCAAACACGCCTGGCACGCTGGTGGCTGTCGCATTTCCCCCCGCACCATTATGGGTAAGGATATATCCCTCCTTCATGTCTAGCTGATCAATAAAAACATCCGTATTAGGCTTATGTCCTATGGCAATAAATACGCCAGTAATGTCGAGGGTTTTAGCCTGGCTAGTTTTCACATTTTTCAGACGTATTCCGTTAACACCTTGATTATCACCTAGTATTTCTTCAATAATACTGTCCCATTCGATAGTGATTTTACCTGTAGCTTCCATCTTCTTCTGCAAATGTTCAACTAAGATTTTTTCTGCACGTAATTTATCACGGCGGTGAATTAATGTGACGTGGGAAGCGAGATTGGATAAAAACAGGGCTTCTTCAACGGCCGTATTTCCCCCGCCTACTACCACTACTTTTTGATTGCGATAAAAAAAGCCGTCACAGGTGGCACAGGCAGAAACCCCTTTCCCTTTAAACGCAGTTTCAGAAGGTAGACCAAGATATTTGGCATCGGCACCGGTTGCAATAATGAGCGCATCGCAGGTATACGTATGTTCGCCTTGTAATACAAAGGGACGTTTTTTTAAGTCGACGGCAGTAATATGGTCGTTAATGATTTCAGTATGGAAGCGTAATGCATGGTTTTTCATGCGTTCCATGAGGTCGGGTCCTTGTAAGCCTTCGACGTCTCCTGGCCAGTTATCGACATCAGTGGTTAAGCTCAATTGCCCACCAGGAGTCATTCCGGTAATTAATACCGGTTTTAAATTAGCACGCGCTGCATACACGGCAGCTGTCCAGCCTGCCGGGCCAGATCCTAAAATGATAAGTGGGTGATGTTTTTTCATAGGTAACAATCGCTGTTTTTCTATATAATAGGGTGGTATATAGTACGGGAAGTAAGGACAGCCGTAAAGCGCAAGCAAAAACAAGGCAGGAATTCCCGCTGAAGACGGTAAGCTGATCCTTCGCTAACGCTCAGGATGACAATTTGGTAATTAAACTATCAAATTGTCATCCTGAGCGTTAGCGAAGGATCAGCTTACCGTCTTCAGCGGGAATTCCTGAAAAACAAGGAGCTATTTTGAAACAAGCTATTAAAAATAAAACACCTCAACCTTTTGCTTCGCCTATGCATCATCGTTTACGTGAGGGGTTATTATTGATGTCATTGGGCGTGGCGGTTTTTCTTTTAGCGTCACTTGCCTCTTATCATCTCACGGACCCTGGTTGGTCTACTTCAGGGGGGGGGACACGTGTTTTTAACTGGGGTGGACGTGTAGGCGCATGGTTAGCGGATATATTATTATTTTTATTTGGCGCCGTGGCTTACTGTTTTCCACCGCTTATTGCATTCACAAGTTGGATGGCATTTCGCTACGCAGAAGTATTTGATAAGCGATCCCATGAATGGGTTTTTCGTGGAGTCGGATTTTTTTGTTTTGTAGCGAGTAGCTGTGGATTAGTGAGTTTATATTTTTATAGTGCGGCACAATTACCCGGTAGTGCGGGGGGTATTTTAGGTGATGTAGTTAGCCATGGGTTGTCACAATTTTTAAATACCGTGGGTAGCGCTTTATTGTTGGCGGTAGTTTGGTTATGTGGTGTGACATTATTAACGGGACTGTCTTGGTTATGGTTAATTGATAGATTAGGAGAGTATATTTACCGTAGTGTCATCGGGTTGTGGGACTATCGCAAGCGCCAGTCTGCTACTCTTGCATTGCCAATAAAGGAAAAGGTTGAGCCGTTATTAGAAAAACGCCTAGATAAAGGCCGTAGAGTGATTCCAGTCATAGCCGAATCTGCTGCGGAAATAAAAAAGCCGAAACAGAAGTCACTAGAAACCCGTCCTGTTCTTGCCACATCAGAAGCAGCTGTTATATTGGCGCCGAATACTTTGCCGCCATTAAGCTTGTTAAACCCGCTATTACCCTCACAAGAAAAGGCATTTGCGCATATTAGCTTTGATGAGTTGTCACATCTAGTAGAACAACGTTTATTAGATTTTGGTATTGAAGTAAAAGTGGTAGCGGTAGCGCCGGGCCCGGTGATTACACGTTTTGAATTGGAGTTAGCGCCGGGAATTAAGGTAAGTAAAATTTCAACTTTAGCGAAGGATATTGCTCGTTCGTTATCAGTGGTAAGTGTACGTGTAGTTGAAGTGATTCCAGGAAAATCGGTAATCGGTTTAGAAATTCCTAATGAAAATCGCGAATGGGTTACTTTACGAGAGTTATTAGAATCTGAGAGGTATACGCGATCACTTTCCCCGGTCAGTTTAGTATTAGGAAAAGATATTGCCGGTGAGCCCATTGTTGTAGATTTAGCAAAAATGCCGCATATGTTAGTGGCGGGGACGACGGGATCCGGAAAATCAGTAAGTATCAATGCGATGTTGCTGAGTATGTTATTTAAGTCTTTTCCTAAACAATTACGTTTGATTCTCATTGACCCGAAGATGCTAGAGTTATCGGTGTATGAGGGTATTCCGCATTTGTTAACACCCGTCATTACCGATATGAAGGATGCGGCAAATGCTTTACGTTGGGCTGTAGCGGAAATGGATAAACGTTATCGGCTTATGGCTTCGTTAGGGGTAAGGAACTTAGCTAGTTACAATCAGCGGGTGGAAGATGCGATGAAACAAGGGCAGCCATTATCAATACCTCCCGCGCTTGCGGAGACTATGCTGCCAGCTACCCAGCTGGAGCCTTTGCCAGTGATTGTTATCGTTGCAGATGAATTAGCAGATATGATGATGGTGGTGGGCAAGAAGGTAGAAGATTTAATTGCACGTATTGCACAAAAAGCGCGAGCAGCGGGGATTCATTTGATTTTAGCTACACAGCGTCCCTCTGTGGATGTGATTACTGGTCTTATTAAGGCAAATATTCCAACGCGTATTGCTTTTCAAGTGTCATCGCGTATTGACTCGCGCACTATCTTGGACCAACAGGGTGCAGAGCAGTTATTAGGTAATGGTGATATGTTGTATTTGCCTCCAGGTGCGGGTGTGCCGGTGCGCATTCATGGTGCGTACGTGGCGGATGAAGAAGTGCATCGAGTGGCGGCATCTTGGCGTACTTATGGCCAACCGCATTATTTGCATGAGGTAACCCAAGATGTAACAGGGGGAGCGGAGGGGGAGGGTGATGAGGGTGGCGGAGAGTTGGATCCACTGTATGATCAAGCTGTACGTGTGGTGACAGAGTCCAGGCGTGCTTCTATTTCTTTAGTACAACGACGGTTACGCATCGGTTATAATCGAGCAGCACGGATGATGGAAGATATGGAAGCGGCAGGTGTAGTGAGTACTATTGATGGGAGTGGGGGTCGCGAGGTATTGGCTCCACCGCCTGCAGGCGTGTAAGTTATTATAATAACAGGAGCTCCCACTGAAGACGGTGAGCTGATCTTTCGCTAACGCTCAGGATGACAATTGGATAGTTTAATTGCCAAACTGTCATCCTGAGCGTTAGCGAAGGATCAGCTCACCGTCTTCAGTGGGAGCTCCTGTAATAATATCACCTGGAACTGCGAGCATGAAATTAAAGCAATACATTAAAATACTCATAGTAACTAGTTGTTTGTGGTGTGTTTTTTCATTACATGCAAATTCTGCGGCAGAGGGTTTATCCCAATTATTTGCATCTATCCAAACTATGCAAGCTCATTTTACCCAAACTATTTTTGATAATCACGGTAAAGCGGTGCAACGCTCAGAAGGGCGTATGGCATTTCAGCGATCAGGAAGGTTTCGTTGGGATGTACAACGCCCTATCCCACAATTAATTATTGTGAATGGTGAGCGGTTATGGATTTATGATGCTGATCTGCAACAAGTGGTGATTCGCTCTTTACGGCAATCTGCAGGGGAAGTCCCAGCTTTATTGTTGAGTAGCTCTAATACATCATTACAAGCTGATTTTAGAGTTAGAGAACAAAAGCCAAAGTCTACAGGCGGTAGAGCTAATTGGCGATGGTTTGTTCTTACGCCAAAAGAACACGATAATATGTTTGAGCAAATTCATGTCGGCTTTCAGCAGGGGGAAGTGCGAGCTATGCGTTTGCTAGATCACTTAGGCCATGCTACTTTCATCGAGTTTCAGCGTATCCAATTAAATACAGCATTATCTCCAACTTTATTTTCTTTTACGCCTAAAAAAGGTGTGGATGTGATTGATGAAACTCGACGTTAAGCGATCGCAGCCTTTAGCGACACGTATGCGCCCTCGTACTTTATCAGAATACGTGGGGCAAGCACATTTATTGGCAATAGGTAAACCATTACGCTGTGCACTTGATCAGGGCTTGTTACACTCCATGATTTTTTGGGGACCGCCTGGGTCTGGTAAAACCACATTGGCGCGGTTAATTGCTAATAATACACACGCGAATTTTATTCAAGCTTCGGCTATTTCTTCAGGGGTGAAAGATATTCGTCAGATTGTGGATACAGCCATACAGGCACGTGTCGAGAAACAGCAGGCGACAGTGTTATTTGTGGATGAAATTCACCGCTTTAATCGCGCACAACAAGATGCTTTTTTACCTTATGTGGAAGATGGCACATTAACCTTAATTGGTGCGACCACAGAAAACCCGTCTTTTGAGCTAAATAGCCCCTTACTATCGCGAGCACGTGTGTATGTATTGAAGCAGCTAACTGCAGAGGAGCTATTGCAGATTATTAACCATGCATTACAGGATGCTGAACGTGGCTTAGGTCAATTAGCCATGGAGTTTCCGCATGAGTTACAAGTCATTTTAGCGCAAGCAGCAGACGGCGATGCGCGTCGCGCACTAAATTTATTGGAAATAGTAGCCGATATTGCTCATCAAAGAAGCGGGCAAGAAGTTGCCACAGAAATTGCTTTTGTAGTCACTGCGCAGTTACTGCAGGAAGTGATTCAAGAAAGTGTGCGACGGTTTGATAAAAAGGGCGAAGCGTTTTATGATCAAATATCAGCGTTACATAAAGCGATTCGTGGCTCAGCGCCCGATGCAGCATTATATTGGTTAGCGCGTATGTTAGATGGCGGCTGTGACCCATTGTATATTGCACGGCGTTTAATTCGTTTAGCTAGCGAAGATGTTGGAAATGCAGATGTACGGGCGCTGGGATTAACCTTAGAAGCTTGTGCTGCATATGAACGTTTAGGCAGTCCAGAAGGAGAATTAGCGATAGCCCATGCTGTTGTTTATCTTGCCTGTGTACCTAAAAGTAATGCGATATATAAAGCATTTAATGCGGCGATGCAAGATGTAAAAACTTCTAGTTCGTTAGCGGTGCCATTGCATTTACGGAATGCACCCACCACTTTAATGAAGAATTTAGGTTATGGAAAAGCATATCGTTATGCGCACGATGAAGAACATGCTTATGCAGCAGGAGAGAACTATTTTCCTGAAGGATTGCCTTCTCGCATTTATTATTACCCGACCGACCGTGGGTTAGAGGCAAAAATTAAAGAACGATTGCATTACTTGCGAGAACTAGATAAGAAGGTAAAAGGATAATTATCATGATTCGTTTAACGAATGTGAGTAAGTCTTTTGATGGTGGTCGTACGTTTGCAGTGAATAATGTTTCTTTAACTATTGAAAAAGGCGAAACACTGGTTGTATTAGGTTCTTCAGGGTCAGGCAAAAGCACAATCTTGCGTATGATTAATCGCCTACTTGAGCCGACTTCAGGTTGTATTGAGTTAGATGGTCAAAATGTCGAAGATTATCCAATTGTACAATTGCGGCGATCATTTGGTTATGTATTTCAGGGGATTGGTTTATTTCCACATATGACGGTAAGTGAAAATATTGCCGTTGTTTTACGCTTATTAAAACAGTCTATAGATGCACAAAGACAACGTGTCAATGAGTTGCTGGAGTTAGTTGGGTTAGATCCGGGTATTTATGCTACACGTTATCCAGCAGAGTTATCGGGTGGGCAGCAACAACGCGTGGGTGTAGCGCGGGCTTTGGCAGCTAATCCAGATTATTTATTAATGGATGAGCCTTTTGGTGCGTTAGATACCGTGAATCGAGATGAATTGCAGCAAGAAATATTACGTTTAAAGAAAGAATTAAATAAAACAATATTGTTTATTACGCATGATATTTTTGAAGCATTGCGTTTATGTGATCGACTTGCGGTGATGCATCATGGTGAGTTGGTGCAAATAGGCACCGGTGATGAATTAGTGCATCAGCCTAAAAATGTGTTTGTGCGTGATTTATTTCAAAATGCGGTACGGCAAGTAACAAGTTTTGCAGAGAGTTTGGGTTAGTTGCCCATGGAGTAGTTTGCGGAACTCCTTATTGAGGAATGCCACTTGAATATATTAAATTGCATATGGGAAAACCTACCGGAATTAGGCGTTAAAATTATTGAGCAATTGCATATAGTGACCTCAGCAGTAGGCATTGCATTATTGATAGGAATTCCTTTTGGATTAATCGCTGCACGCCGTCCGCTATTACGTCGTTGGATTATTGGCGCGGCGAATGTTTTACAAACTATCCCAGGATTAGCGTTGTTGGTTTTTCTGCTGCCTTTTTTTGGTATAGGAGCTAAACCTGCCATTATCACCTTGGCTATTTATGCCATTCTTCCTATAGCCACCAATACCGTGCTTGGTATTACCCAGGTTACCCAAGCTAATCTTGAAGCCGCTGATGCATTGGGATTGACTTCTTGGCAACGCCTATGGTTAGTAGAATTGCCATTGGCTAGGCCAACGATGATTGCTGGTATTCGTATTGCTACAACAATCTCTATGGGTATGGCGACACTTGCTGCTTTTATTGGAGCCGGAGGCTTAGGTGATTTTATCAATCGCGGGTTAGCCTTAAATGATACGGGTTTATTATTACTTGGTGCTATTCCAGCTGCTATTTTAGCCTTGCTATTAGATTCCCTTATTCATCGTATTGAAGTGCGCATGCAAACCTATCGTGGTACACAAAAATCTCAGTCGTATGTGTTAGTGGGATTGTTAGCCTTATTTCTCGTGTTTCCACTCATGGTAACATCGGGTCGGTTAATTGTAGCTAATCACCATGGGCCAGTAATTCGTATTGGTAGCGGTAATTTTACAGAACAGATTTTATTGAGTGAATTGATGGCGCAGTTGATAGAGAAACATACAACGCTAAAAGTGCAGCGCAAATTTAATTTAGGTGCTGCGGCTATTTTAATTGATGCAATTCGCCATGATGAAATTGATCTTTATGCTGCCTATACAGGTACGGCTTATATTAATACCTTACATCAGTCTTATACGGATATGTCACGAAATAAACTTTATCAATTTGTAAAAAACGAATATCAAAATCGTTTCCATATTACTTGGCTAGCACCCATGGGGTTTAATGATACGCAGGCGGTAGTAGTGCGCGAAGATTTTGCTAAGCGTTATCACTTGCATACTATGAGTGATTTAGTTGCCTTAGCACCGCGTTTGGTAATTGGCACCCATTCTGATTTCATCCGTCGCTATGATGGGTTACCTGGGTTAGAGAAAAAATACGGTATGCATTTTAAGGCAATTAAAGAGTTAGAACCCACGTTAATGTATGAGGCAATACGTCGCAAAGATGTGGATGTAATTTTAGCGTTTAGTACCGATGGACGAATTCCCGTGTATCATTTGGTTGTATTAGAGGACGATAAGAAATTATTTCCACCGTATGATGGTGCACCGATTATACGTTCTGCTGTATTACAGGCTTATCCTGAATTAGCACCGGCATTAGAGAAGTTAGCGCAGATGCTGAGTGATCAAACGATTCAGCAATTAAATTATCAAGTAGATCTGAAAAAACGTAGCCCTGCTCGCGTCGCACGCGAGTTTTTGCGTAGTAAACAGCTAGTGTGAGGGGATAAAATACCCTACTAACATCCACATCATTGCTGCAACTAGCCCTGCAGCGGGAATAGTAAAAATCCACGCTAGCACAATGTTTTTTGCGACTCCCCAGCGGACAGCAGAAGTACTATAAATAGATCCAACGCCCATGATAGAGCCAGTAATAGTGTGTGTGGTAGATACGGGGACACCTAGCCAAGTTGCTGCGAGTAAAGTTAGGGAGCTAGAGCTTTCGGCACAAAAACCGCCGATGGGTTTTAATTTCGTAATTTTCATGCCCATGGTTTTAACAATACGCCACCCACCAAAGAAGGTACCAAGTGCAATCACAAAGTTACAGGTTACAATAACCCAAAATGGTACGTAAAATTGATCGCCTAACCAATTTGCTGAGTAGAGTAGAATAGCAATAATCCCCATGGTTTTTTGAGCATCGTTACTGCCGTGTCCTAAACTAATCATTGCGGAGGAAATAAACTGCAGTTTGCGGAACCACCCATCTACACGAGCGGGTGTAGAGTAAAAACAGAGGCGCGTGGTGATAAACATGAATAGGCCACCCATGATCATTCCGAGGATGGGGGCAAGTACAATTGCAATCAGTACCTTACTAATTCCAAGCCATTGCAAAGGCGATAACCCAGCTTGAGTAATGCTAGCTCCTAACAATCCACCGATTAATGCATGTGAAGAACTAGAAGGCAACCCATAATACCACGTAAAAATATTCCAAATAATCGCACCCAGTAAAGCAGAGAGAATTACTTGTGTATTAACAATTGAAGGGTCAATTAATCCTGTGCCTATGGTATTAGCCACATGCAATCCAAAAAATAAAAAAGCAATAAAGTTAAAAAATGCTGCCCAAATGACCGCCCAATGGGGTTTTAAAACGCGTGTAGAGACAATCGTAGCAATGGAGTTGGCCGCATCGTGAAATCCATTTAAAAAATCAAAGGCCAAGGCTAGAAAAATAGTAAATAAAATAAGTGGGGTAGCAAGCATTATAGGTACTCGAGTATCATGCCTTTAATGAGATTAGCAACATCTTGGCAACGATTAATAACTAATTTTGTATGTGCGTAAATATCTTTCAGTTTGAAAAACTCCTTGAACTCATTTTCTTCTAAAAATAATTTTTTTTCTCCGGCTAATACCACTTGATGCGCTTCACTTTCAACACGGTCGATTTCATTGCAACGCTGAAATATATACGGCGCATTTTTTAGCGAATGTAAATTATCAATTGCTTCTTTTAATAATCGACAGCATTGTGCACTTAGTTGGCCTAGCTTAATCATTTCTTGCGGAGCTTGTTTTAAGTGATAAAAAGGGAAACGTTGTGCGCAGCGATTAATTTGATCAAGAATATCATCCAAATTACTCGTTAGCTGATGCAGATCATGTCTATCCATGGGGGTAATAAAAGTTTTGTGTAGTAATTCAAAAGTGGTATTGGCAATTTGGTCGGCGTCTTCTTCATAGTGTGCAATAGCATCGACATAATGTTGCTGATTAGGTAAATCTTGCAGCATCTTCGAAAATTCGAAGGCAGCCCCGACTAATTTGTCCGCTGCGCGTTGATATAAATCAAAAAAATTATCTTGACGTGGAAGTAAACGTCTTAGCATACGGCTAGCACCTTATTTATATGAGTGTTCTGCGAATCTGGCGAATTTTAACATAAATTGTTGTTGTTGGGTGACAAGAAAAAGTGCGAACAAAATGAGCAAAACCGCAGATCCGGACCAGGTATTTAGTTTTTCATGGAATAATAACCTACCCCAGAATAAACCAGTGAGTGCAACAATGGTATCAACCAAGCTGTAATAGAGCGGGCCGGCTATCTTGATTAATTTAAAAAATAAAATATAACCGATACTGGAAAGAAGGATTTCTAGCAAAATTATCCAATCAGGTAACAGGAGTGGCCAGTGTAATGTATAAAAATCTCCGTTTATCAACGTAAGCGGAAAGAGGAATAGGCAAGCAAACACTAACATGCCGCGCGATAAAGCCAGTGCACCTTTTTCTTGCGGTGGTTGATAACGAGCAATGTAGGTTGCGCAAATAGCGAAGGATAGAGGGGTGATCAACACGATGCCTATCCACGGAATGGCATCTGGAGAAGGTAAATTTGTTTGGGGTAATAGAATGAGCATTAACCCTGTTACAGCACAAAGAACACCGCTTAAGCGTAGCCAACTAAATGATTCTGCACGACTTAGTAAAGCAATAGGATAAGTGATAATAGGCACGGTATTGACAATCACCGCTAAGATACCAGCAGGCACGTGGGGGGCTGCAAAGTACATGGTGGTATTGGGAATAACGATGCCAGTTAATCCGCAAATGAAGTAATAGCGATATAGCGGGATAGAGAAAGATAGCGTTTGTCGTTTTAACTTTAGAAATAGACTTAGTAATAGTGCTGGCCCTACAGTTTGCCAAAAACTATAACCTAGTGGTGGTACGCCGTTTGTGGTAGCAAATCGGGCAATGGAATAACCGGTTCCCCAGGTAAATCCCAATATAATCAATATAATAAGTGGCATCCAGGGGTTTTTTTGCGAAAGTATAAGCATAAATAATAACCATTGAGCCTAAGAGGCGCATTCTATCATGGTTGTTTAGTCTGGGGTATGGGATTGCTGGGGT
>MGYC01000025.1:220-63529 GCA_001801575.1 Gammaproteobacteria bacterium RIFCSPHIGHO2_12_FULL_41_20 | reverse complement strand
CCTACAGTGACAAATTCTTTAAATAATTGATTAGCTTTATCATGCAATGATGTATTAAATGATTTTTCAATAGAAACTTTTTCTATGGCTGATAACAAATGTGTTTCATTTTTTGCTAATAAAAATTCTTCAAATCCTAATGGTTCAATAAAGAAATATTGGATACGTCCAACGGGCATACTAAACGTATGACTTTCTAATACAAACTCCAGCAATGATCCTGCAGTAATCACAGCAAGCTCAGGCATGTCTTCATAAAACCATCGCAATTGTGCAAATAGATCAGGCGCAGCCTGAATTTCATCTAAAAACAAAATAGAGTCTGCTGGATGAATAGGTTGATTCAACGCGCTTTCTAAATTTAATAAAATCGTCGATGGATCATTGCTTTCAAAATGAATGGCAAGAGAACGTTGTTTTTCAAAATTAAGCTCGATCAGCTGCTTGCCAGCTTGCTTGGCGAGTTCCCTGACAATCCACGTTTTACCTACCTGCCGCGCGCCTCGGAGCACAGCTGGCTTGCGAGAAGGAGATACAAGCCAATCTTTTAATTTATCAATAAGATAACGTTTCATTATCCTGTATCCGTGAAAATATAAAGGTATATTGTAACAGTTGCCGTTGGAATATAAAGGTATATTTTACTTAGTTTTGGCTATTTCAGTCTAAGGTGAGTAGTTTTCTCCGTCAAGATCGGATGAATAGTTATCGCGAAAACAGAACGCATGGACCTAATTTTGTAAGTTTATTTTGGCACAATAGAAGGAGGCTATTACGTAACTATTACTTCCCTTGTTTTTGTAGTTTCTCTAGTGTTGTCTGTAGTTCTATGCGGCGCAATTTTTCTTTTTCAACCACGTGTTGGGGTGCTTTTTCTACGAACTGAGGATTAGCTAGCTTGGTTGTAATTTGGAGTAAATCTTTTTGTAATTTAGAAATTTCCTTTTGCAAGCGTGCTGCTTCTTCTTCTCTATTAATTAAGCCAGCCATAGGAATGAAAATCTCGAGTTGGCCGATTACTGCTGTGGCAGATTCTGGTGGTTGCGCGTTGTCTTCCAACCAGATCACAGTTTCTAATTTAGCTAATGTGCGTATTAACACGGTGTTTGCTGTTTCACGAGACCTATCTAATGCTGTGCCTTTACGAAATAATACCGGAAGCATTTTTCCTGGGGCAATATTCATTTCACTGCGAATTGTGCGAATAGCAATAACGACTTGTTTGACCCAGTCTATATCTGACTCGGCTTTTTCATTAATACGTGTCTCATCTACCAGCGGATAGGGTTGTTGCATAATAGTATTACCTTGGATGGATGTTAATTTAATAATACGTTGCCAGATTTCCTCAGTAATGAAAGGCATAATAGGGTGTAGTAGGCGCAATAAAATTTCCAATACGTAAATCAGTGTGTGACGTGTGCTATGTAATTCTTCTGCTGAATATTGGCTAGACGTTAGCATAGGCTTGGATAATTCCAGATACCAATCACAAAACTCGTTCCAGGTAAAATCATATAATGCTTGTGCAAATAAATCGAAACGATATTGAGCTAGTGCATGGTGAGCTTGGTGTATGGTTTTTTGTAATCGTGATTCAATCCATTGATCAGGCAGAGATATTGCTGCTGTTATTTGTATAGTATGTCCTTCAGTATTCATTAATACATAGCGTGATGCATTCCATAATTTATTGCAAAAATTACGGTAACCACCGAGCCGACTGGTGTCGAAGCGAATTTCTCGGGTATACGAGGCGACAGAACAAAAGGTAAAACGTAAGGCATCTGTTCCGTAACTTGGAATACCTTCTGGGAATTCTTTGCGGGTGTTTTTTTCAATTTTTTGTGCCATTGTGGGTTGCATTAAACCGTAGGTACGTTTCTCTATGAGTTTATCGAGCGTGATACCGTCAATAAGATCGATAGGATCCAGTACATTGCCTTTGGATTTTGACATCTTGTGCCCTTCCGCATCACGGATTAGCCCAGTGATATATACTTCGCGAAAAGGAATGCAGCCAGTAAATTTCAAGCTCAGCATAATCATGCGTGCAACCCAAAAGAAAATAATATCGAACCCGGTCACTAGCACATTAGTCGGAAAGAAAGTGTGGAGTGTTGTCGTATCTTGTGGCCAACCTAGGGATGTAAACGGCCATAATGCGGCAGAAAACCACGTATCAAGCACATCTTCATCTTGTTTGAGCGGAATATCAGTGGCAAGTTGATAACGTTGGTGCACGTCCAGTTCGTCGTGACCTACATAGGCACGGCCTGCTTCATCATACCAAACTGGGATGCGATGTCCCCACCACAGTTGGCGGCTGATACACCAGTCTTCAATATTATGCATCCACTGAAAATAGGTTTTACTCCAGTTTTCTGGAAGGAAACGAATATCGCCGTTTTCTACAGCACGAATAGCGGGTTCAGCTAATATTTTTGATTTTACATACCATTGATGGGTTAAGTAAGGTTCGATAATAGCATTCGAGCGATCCCCACGGGGTACTTTTAGTTTATGTTTTTCAATTTTTTCGATTAATCCTTGTGTAGTAAGGTCCTCAATAATTTGTTTGCGTGCTTTTAGTCTATCCATGCCTTGATAAGCTGGCGGCGTATTTTCATTAAGGTGAGCAGTAGGGGTGAAAATATTAATCGGCATTAGCTTGTGGCGCTCACCGACAACATAATCATTAAAGTCATGCGCAGGAGTGATTTTGACACAACCCGTACCAAATATAGGGTCAACATAATGATCAGCAATAATTGGAATGGTACGCTCGGTTAAAGGTAATTTGATTTGTTGACCAAGCAAGTGTTGATAACGCTCATCATCAGGATGCACAGCCACAGCGACATCGCCAAGTAATGTTTCTGGTCGGGTTGTGGCAATAGTTAAATAGGTTTCGTGATTAACAAGCGGATAGCGGATATACCATAGATGCCCTTCTTCTTCTTGATTTACTACTTCTAAGTCAGAGATAGCGGTTAATAATATCGGATCCCAATTGACTAAGCGTTTGCCGCGATAAATTAATCCCTCATTATAGAGTTGAATAAAGACTTCGCGTACCGCATAAGAGAGCGCGGCATCCATGGTAAAATGTTCCCGTTGCCAATCCAGTGATGCACCTAAACGGCGTAGTTGTCGTGTGATGTTGCCACCTGACTCTTCTTTCCATTCCCATATTTTTTCAATAAAAGCTTCACGGCCTAAGTCATGACGTTTTTTACCTTCCTGAGCTAGTCTTCTTTCTACCACCATTTGTGTAGCAATGCCGGCATGATCTGTGCCGGGTTGCCATAAGGTATTATCTCCACACATACGGTGATAGCGGATCAGGACATCAATCAGGGTGAAGCCAAAACCATGGCCCATGTGTAAGCTACCAGTGACATTGGGCGGGGGTAACACAATACTGAAAGCAGCTCCTTGACCTGAGGGAGAGAAGTAGCCTCGTTGTTCCCAGGTTTGATACCAGCGCTGTTCAATATCTTGTGGATTATACGTTTTCTCAATGCCTGTCATGGTTGTTGTGCCTATGGGTTTCGTGGTTTTTATACCTTATGTGTATTCATTACACACTGTTGGCTGCGATATTGACGGAATCGCTCGCGTGCTAATTGTTGCACATTCGGGTCGGCGAAGACAATTTCTATGATATGGGTAAATTGAGCATAAAATATTGGTATCTCATGACATAAGTTAATGAGTATTTCCTGGTGATGCGGTGGTTTTTCTGTGTAACCGATTTGAATAGAGGGTTCCATAGGTTGCGGAGAAGAATAAATGTTATGCGGGATAAAGCTGTCCTCACGGTAAGTCCATAGTAAGGTATCTAACTGTTCTGCTTCCGCTGGTGAGTCTACATGAATATAGACCAGCTGCTGTTGTTGGTACGCTTTTTCAAGCAAACGGCAGATAAATAATCTACTTTGTGGTTTAGTCGATTTTTCAAGAATATAAAAATCAACGTTGATGGAGTTAGGCATGCGTTTTCCTTTATCCTTAAAACCGTGAATCAACAGCCATTAAGGTTTATTCAGAGCAGCTGTCCTATACCCGCAGCGTGACAGCTAGCGGTGATGACTCATAAGGGGTGATGGAACTTCTGGCAGTATACGTATTTCGCTTGGCCAATCCAATTGGACGCCTAGTGGTAAACTCTGAATATGTAAGTCACGCTCAATACGTTGCTTAATTATGCTGGTTATATTGGTGGCATCCGGAGCTAATTGTACCGTTTCATCAAAAAATGGTTGATTTAGTAAAAGTGCTACGTCTTGGCACGATTCCCCAGCTAATATTTTTGCAATATAGGCGAGGACATAGTAACCGCATAAGACATGATCACGCTGGCGTCCGTAAGCATGATAGTCTTCTGCGGGGGAGTAATGTAGAGATAAAGAAGAGGCTATTTCGTTCAGTTTGTCCGGGTAGGTGTATGACCAACTTTGAGAGTCATGGATTTGGATACGAGTTATAGCCGTAGCAGTATTCACATCGGCTTGCACTAATACAATATGTTGGCGTTGTACCCAGTTACCTAGCAGTAAAGGTAGTTTGCCAAAGCCGCGGCATTGGCGCATAGGAAGCAATAAAGTATAGCAAGGGTCTGTTATGTGAGTACGTGCCTGTTGGATAACATCACCAATATAAGCTAGCTGGGACTCATTGGTTTTGGTTTGCGAATCTTTACTGACCTTGAAAATATAGATGGGCGGCACATTTTCTTGGGTTATTTTTATATATTCAATGGTATTTGCGCCATGCAGATAGTTAGGCAGTTGTAATAATTGCGCTTCTTCGATGTTAATATCTCGTTCTCGGTGTTTTTTTGTCAACACACCTAATAACAGATTATTGAATCGAGTACCACTTAAGCGTAAAGCTTGGGGATAAAACATATTATGATGCCTTTAGCGTTTTCTGTTAATCAAATATTGTACTAACAAAGGAACCGGGCGTCCTGTTGCCATGCGTTCTTGATTACCCATCATCATTGCGGCTGTACCAGCTACATCTAAGTGTGCCCAGTGAAATTTCTTGGTAAATCGCGATAAAAAACAAGCAGCAGTAATTACCCCGGCAAATCGGCCGCCAACATTGGCCATGTCTGCAAAAGGACTTTTGAGTTGCTCCTGATAGTCATCCCATAATGGCATTTGCCAAACGCGATCATAGCTTTGTTCGGCTGCAGTTAATAAATCTTGTGCTAATGGCGCATGGTTAGTGAGTAGCGCGGAAGCGTGTGTACCTAAGGCGATTAACACTGCGCCGGTTAATGTCGCAATGTCGATAACCACATCAGGCTTAAAACGTTCGCAATAGGTTAATGCATCACATAATACTAGTCGACCTTCTGCATCGGTATTGAGGATCTCAATGGTTTGTCCAGATAGCGAAGTGACAATATCCTCTGGTTTGCTAGCTGTGCCACTGGGCATGTTTTCAGCTGTGGCTAGTACACCAATTAAATTTATAGGTAATTTAAGTTGGGCAACAGCTTTTAATGTACCTAAGACGGTGGCTGCACCACACATATCGTATTTCATACCGACCATGCCGTCCGCGGTTTTTAATGAAATGCCGCCCGTGTCGAAAGTAATGCCTTTCCCTACTAAGACGATGGGCGCTTGTTGTTTGGGGGCGCCGTGATAGTGTAAGCAAATAAGTTTAGGTTTTTCAGCACTGCCTTTTGCTACGGCTAACATAGCACCCATGCCGAGCTTTCTCATGGCCGCTTCTTCAAGCACCTTGACGTTCATGGTTTTATATTGTGCAGATAAGATGCGAGCTTCTTTGGCTAAATAACTTGGTGTGCAAATATTACTGGGGAGATTGGCTATATTTTTCGTATAAGTTACCGCTTCTGCAACACCTACTCCTTGAGCCAGCGCTTTTTTATTGTGACTATTCATTTCCGCATGAATTTGCAGCTCTTTGAGCTGACAAGGTTCTTTCTGAGTTTTGAATTGATTAAACTGATAAAGTGTATGAGTACTGACTTCAATAAGTTGCTGAATTTTCCAGGGAATATCCTGTTGTTCGACAGCCAATTCAGTTAAACAAAGCAATACCGAGTTGGTTGCTGTCGTGGGTAATGATTTAATACTACTTGCAATGATTTTTCGAAAATTACCGGCGGTGAGCGACCGATTTTTACCACAACCTACAACAATAACATGGTCTAATTGGGTGCCTGGTAGAGAATATAGCGCAGTGGTTGTCCCCAATTTGCCTTGGCATTGCCCTTGTTTATAGAGTTTGTGAATGAGGCCATGGCAAGCCTTATCTACTTTGGAGGCTGATGAGGTGAGGCTGCCATCTTCAAATAAGCTGACGATGAGGGTAGTATGCCGTTGTGTGATAATAGGGCTGGAATTGAGGCTGAATCGCATGATGGCTCCTGAGAAGTGTAATTTTTGATATAATCTATGTTCAGAGTACAGGAGTTCCCGCTAACACTGTTATCCTGAGCGTTAAGCTGTCATCCTGAGCGTTAAGCTGTCATCCTGAGCGTTAGCGAAGGATCAGCATCCTTGTTGACTGTATTGTGACAAGGATGCTGATCCTTCGCTAACGCTCAGGATGACAGCTTAACGCTCAGGATAACAGTGTTAGCGGGAACTCCTGTTCAGGGTATAGATTTTACTAAAAAACAGAGGATTAGCAAGAAAGTACAAGAATTCTCGGTGAATAAAGAATGGTAAGCAAAAAGGTGTTTATACAGCAATGATTATATCGCGTTATTTACTAAAAGAAGTTTGCATTACCTTACTGGTGGTGACATTCGTATTGTTGCTAGTTTTTCTTAGCCAGGAATTAGTACGTTATTTGAATTATATTGCTGCGGGCAAATTGGCAGTGAATATGTTGTTACGCCTGCTTGGGTTTGAGATTCCTTATTTGTTGGCGCTATTACTGCCATTAGGCATGTATTTAGGCGTGTTGCTTGCATACGGACGTCTGTATGCAAATAGTGAAATGATTGTTTTGCATGCTTGTGGTTTTTCGCAACGTCGTTTACTGGGATTGACTACATTATTTGCCATAGGTGTTGCCATGGTGGTTTTTATACTCATGGTATGGGTGAACCCGTGGATTGCTGCACAACGTGAGCATATGGTTAATCAGGACGTTGCCTATGAACATTTGTTGCAAACCTTGATGCCTGGTCGTTTCCAAGTGAGTTATGATGGGCATCGCGTTGTGTATGTTGAGCAGTTGTCGACAGATCATAAACGTGCACAGAATATTTTTCTTGCTGAAGAAAAACGTCAAGATACGGCAAAGTCAGGCGAAACTCCTTGGGTGGTGGTGTATGCTAACCAGGGTTATGCGATGAAGGAGCAAGAAACAGGCGGTCGTTTTTTTGTGGCATCGCAAGGGCATCGCTACGAAGGTGTCCCGGGACAAAATAATTATAAAATTATCCAATTTAATAAGTACGCAGTGCGCTTACCCATGGAAACACGCCCTCCCCATCAACAAGAAGAGGCGATTCCAACTATGACCTTATGGCGAGGTTATCATCAGCCTAATTATGCAGCAGAATTACAGTGGCGGCTCTCACTGCCGTTGTCGGTGTTCTTATTGGTTTGGTTGGCGGTTCCTTTGAGTTGTGTAAAGCCTAGACAAGGCAAATATTTATTGTTGTTACCCGCTGTACTTATTTATATTATTTACGCGAATTTATTATTTGTCAGTCGTCATTGGGTTGAGCAGAAATTATTGCCGATTACGATTGGTATGTGGGGAACACATGGGGTACTATTTTTAATAATGATAGTGAGTATGTTTTTATTTTCTAAACGTTCTATTCGTACTTTGTTGCATCTATCATGATATCCATCTTACATCGTTATATTATAAGAGCCATTTTACTCTCTGCGGGATTGGTGACCATCGTGGTGATGGGGTTAATCTTCTTTATCACTTTATTGGGGGAGCTAAAGGATCTTGGCGTTGGTGATTATCGTATAGGGCAAGCAATGGGGTATGTATTGCTGCGCTTGCCACACGAGTTATATCAATTGTTCCCGATACTAATGTTATTAGGCGGCATGATAGGTTTAGGGGTATTAAGTTCGCAGCGTGAATTAGTGGTTATGCGTACTTCAGGATTCTCAATTGCTCAGGTTTCCAAAGCGGTTTTCGTCGCAGCAGTGATTTTAACCTTACTTATTACCCTGGTAGGGGAGTGGATAGCTCCTGCCGCAAGCTACTTGGCAGCCGTTAAAAAAGAAAGTGCTAAGAGTGGTGGCCAGGCAGTAGTAACGGGGTCGGGTATTTGGATGCATGAGGGAGATACTTTTTTGTATGTGGAGCAAGTTGTCAATAGACACCGCTTAGAAGGTGTCACAGGTTACCAATTTAATGCAGAGCACCGCTTGCAAGAGACTTATTATGCGAAGTCATTGGATTTACAGGACGATCGCTGGGTTTTGCATGATGTGATGCAAACAACATTGTCTAGCAATCGTCTGTATAGCCAGCATGTCGAGCAGTTACCATTGAGTATCAAGCTTAACCCTAATTTATTAACTATGGGATTGATTGAACCGAGTGAAATGTCACTGGGTCGCTTACTGAAATTCATACGTTATCTGGTGAGAAATGGGTTACAGGCGACACCGTATCAATATGAATTGTGGGAGCGGATATTTCAGCCATTAACCTCTTTGGTTATGGTATTTTTAGCTATTCCATTTGTATTAGGCGTGCGTGGCTCGTCTGCCATGGGCTGGCGTTGGTTGTGGGGGGTGCTGATTGGTTTTTTATTTTATATTTTAAATGCCTTTTTTGGGCAAGCCAGTGTAATCTTCCAGTTTCCGCCATGGTTAGCAGCTTTGTCTCCCTCTTTGTTATTTATAGGGCTGAGCGTATTTTTATTGCGTTCCTTGCGTTAGAACGCGGATTTCTTACAGGAGTTTCGCACTTTATCAGGAGCTCCCGTTAACACTGTCATCCTGAGCGTTAGCGAAGGATCTTCTTAATAAATCCTCAGTGTTTATTAAGAAGATCCTTCGCTAACGCTCAGGATGACAGTGTTAACGGGAGCTCCTGATAAAGTGCGAAACTCCTGTCTTATCCGAAATCCGCGTTTAGGGGCGGTGATCTTGGGGCGTTAACACGGATAACTCAGTCTCATCTCCTGGATTTCTTCTCGTTTGTTGCCGTGTTCTCTGAGGGGAAAATGTCATAAATTGCTGGGCATCTTGCAGCGATGGGGTTGATGGACCAGAAGCAGAAGATGCGCCTGTTGCAGCTTCATCGGCAGCAGGCCAAGGTTCCGTGGCTAATGCGTCTATTTGTGCTTGTTTGCGCTGCAATAGTTCACTTACCGCATCAATACTCTGCTTAGCACTCTGCACCATACTGTCTAATCTAGCTTGTATTGGTTGATGACGTGCAGTGATGATCTGAAGAATTGCAGCGGTTGTTTGTTCCAATCCGGGTATGGGGGTTGTTTGCGTGAGCTGTTCCTGTATATCTACTACCTCTTTGCAATAGCTCTGTATATCTCTTATCGCTGCGTCTCTTACTTTCTTGGCTTCTTGTATAAGGGCATCAGCTCTTAACATATTGGTAGTAATGAGTATTTCCGCTTGTTTTGCCAATGCTATAGCTTGCGCGAGCTGCGTTTCCTTCTGCCCTAATAATTTATCCCATTTTTCTGTTTGGATATTCCGTTGTTCTAGCTCGGCTTGCTGTGTCATATCCTTTGCGATGTTGTTAGTTACTATGGCTGTTTCAAATACTTCCCGGCGAATCTCTGTTGCAAGAGCAATACTAGCGCTGTCTTGTCTATTTTGTAATTCTGCTAGTATCTTATCTAGGAGTGTTAGTTGTTGTTGTGCGAGATTGGCATTGCGATGCGCATCTTCAAATAATTTGCTAGCTATAGAGAGGGTATAATTAGCATGCTGTGTCGTGGCGGTATCAAAAAGGCGGGAGGCTATTCGATAAAGTTGTTGCGAGGCTTGTTGTATCTCTGACAGAATTTTAACTAAGCTTGCTGTATCCATAGTAGAGATTTCGCTATCTGTTAAAACTCCCCGTGAACTCGATCTACTTTTGGACATAGTTGTAATCTCATGGTCATTTTATACCCTAATAGAGTACAAAAATAAGGCTGTTTTGGCAATTTATTTTTGAGGCAGGGTAGAAGAATCTGAAAAGATTGCGAAAAGCCAGCAAAATAGTTGACTTTTTATCTCGGATAAGCGTACCATGCACCGCGTCCTGGCTTGGGTTCAAGCGTTAAAAAATACTTCCTAATTAATCAATCAATTATAGCTACAGCCTAACTACAGCAACATATCAAGAGTTGAGCATGACAAGGATGGTTTAAAAAGGGCAAATTCTAATTACTTGAAAGTAAAAGGATAAAATTAGGAAAGAAAAAAAGCAGCGGTTCCCGCTAACACTGTCATCCTGAGCGTTAGCGAAGGATCTTCTTAATAAATCCTCGGTGTTTATTAAGAAGATCCTTCGCTAACGCTCAGGATGACAGTGTTAGCGGGAACCGCTGGAAAAAAAGATATATAATATTTTTTTAATATATTTAATGTATCATATATTTTCAAATAAAAATAAACAAAATAAATAATAGACCTCTTTCCAAACCTTGAGCAAAGAGACAAGGTCGAAGAAAAAATGAGTGAGAAACCCGGAGTTTACATAGAAGTAAATGAGGATTTCGAGTGGTTTTTTTCAAAGAGATTGGCCTTTGATCGAGGTTTGGAAAGAGGTCTAATGAAACATTAAAATTATTAAACGAGGGTTAGTATGTTAGACAGATTAAGAGCTATGAGAGAGTATGTGACGCGTTGGCGTGAGAGCAGCGATAGTCGCCCATCAAGTCGAGATTCGCATAGCAGCGCTGACAGTGATACATGCAGCAGTGCATCAAGTGGCGGTCGTTCTCCTGCCTCTACCGTATTTAATGATTTTGGCGACAGTGGTGGCGTAGTGGGTTTAGATGATGCTGGGGTTTTGCCACGCACGAGAGTAAATGTTGCTTCACAAACAGCTGTACCTCCAACTTCTCCAACTTCTCCAACTACGCCCCAGCAGCAACAGTCTCGATTATTAAGCCTATTGTCTGTGCCTCGACATTTAGGCTTAGGCGATGCATTGGTTAGACAAGAATTAAGAGTAGGTGATTGGAACGCAGTGGCGGGTGATGACGGGGATTTGATACATTGGATAGCTGCTAGTCATAATCGTCGTGCTTCACATAATACCGCTACTCCTCGTGATGCGGGTCCTATGGCAACGGTGGCTGCAGCCGCAGCGGCACTGCGATCTGTGCAACAAGCGGATGTGCCTGTTGTAGCAGCTGCTACAACAGGGGGGGGGGCAGCTGAGATAACGGTGGAGACAGCGGGAAGAGCGCCGGTGACACCTGGCCAGCAAGTATTCAGTACCAGTGCTTCATCTACAGTGGCTACGGCGGTAACGCGTCCATTAACCGTGCGATTAATTCGGGATCAAGCGAGTGATAGCGGTAGAGGAGTTGCTGCCGCTTCTAAAGGCCCGTCATTGTCATGGCGAGGAGTAGTTGATGCTGTGCGCACGTTAGATTCTGGGGTAGTAAGAGCGGTTGCTAGAAAAGCCGCTGGTAACGTGGGTTACGGGACTAAGACTTATGTGACAAATATGATAGGGCCGGATTCTGTTTCAGCAACGCTATTACAATTACTAAGAACCGGTAGTATCTTAGGTCTGCAACCTTTTTGTGCAGCTTGGCTGCGATCTCAAGGATATAACTCTGAAGCCAGTGAGAGATTAAGTTATCCCGTTGTGGCTGCTTTTATGGCTATAGGTACAGCTCCTATTGCTGTACACCGGATACAAAAAGTGTTGACTCCGAATCAACGTGCAACAACCATTTGGGCTAATATGTTTGGAAGAAATTGGCAACAACTATGTGCTTCTGCTGGATGGGGAGCGCTACGTGAAGTACCTTTTTGGGCAGTTTTTCCAGGATTACGGCGTACTCTCCGCGCACAGTTTGCTTGTGATGATGATGGTCGATGTATGCAAGGAGCTAAAAACTTTGCAGTTAGTGGTGCGGCTGCTGCGGCTTCCGCTACACTGACTTATCCTTTTGATCCGGCAATGAAGTTAGCAATTAGGAAAAGCAGAGTATTTGCCTTTCCTGAATTATTGCTAAGTGTCTATCAGCAGTCATTTAGACATGCGTATCGAGCGCAGTTGCGACAAATCAGTGGAAATAACCTAAGTATCGAGTCGCTATTAATTTCTGTTGCAGCGCAGTTAGAGCAATTAAAATTATTACGAGTACAAGGCATAGCAGCAGGACAGCAGGAATTGTTAAAGCAGATCGCAGCTAATCGTGCTCAACTGGATGTTTTAGGTGTTGACGTAAAAGCGGCGGGTACGCGCGAAGTGATGCGGGCATTTGCTGTTGGCATGAAAAATGCTATACGGCGAGCTTATTCTGGATTTGGACTGGCATTGAGAATTATGCCAGTTACCATGGGTACGACTTTTGTTGCTTTGGAAGGCGCACAATGGGCATATACTGCTTTTACACCTACTGCACAGAGGGCTATGGCTTATTGTCGTGATGCTATGCGTGTCCATGCAGAGAAAATGGAATCACAAGCACAACAAGAAGGCGGCAGTGATGATGTATTTTCTTCGTATATGCGAGGTAGAGGATTTAGATAAGCCATTATACTAAAAACAAGGAAGTACATTCATGTTTGATAGGATACATCTTGCTTTTCGTCAGTGGCAAGAACGAATTGAAACCCAAGAGCGTATATCCTCTATCTCGTTAGCAGAGGATATTTGCGGGCTACCTGTCCACCTCTATTCTAGCGCTAATAGCCGAGTTGATCATCCTGATTCTAATTCTAAGGTGGAGTCTTCTAGTCAGTCCTCGACACTTACTGTTTTACCGTCGCATCCGGTTGCGGATACTGTGGCATCAGCTGTTTCTTTGGGAGCCGCTTCTTCTGTTGTGCTTGAGGATGTGCCAAGTAAGGGATTAATGCTCGCTGAAGCAGAAGGCCAAGCGCTATCCTTTACCAAGCAGGTTACCGGGTCTACAGTCGGAGCGGTGGCGGCAACTTCCTTGAGTCGACCATTATTAAAACATGTAGTCACTACACAAGCTAATGCACTAATAGGATCGGCAAGTATACAACAGCAACACAACAATACATGGATGGAAAGAGCAAGAGCGAATACTAATTACTATGTATCCAACTTATATGGCCCGGGTTTTTTCTCGATGCTAGGACTAAGATTAGCTAGATCCGGTAGTATTATCGCTTTTACACCCTACCCAAGCCATTGGTTGCAACAACAAGGTATGCGATCGGGGTTCAGTGATGCCTTGGGAACAGCCGCAGTAGCAATGGGTGTAACTTTGCTTACCGCGCCAGTAGATGTAGCGAGAAAGAAACAATTGCTAGGCTCAGCTAAATCAACAACACATATTGTTTCTTCTATTTTTCGAGAACATCGCGGTGCGCTAAAGAGCGCGATCGTTTATGGGGTACCTCGAGAAGTCCCATTTTGGCCATTATTTATTACTATGCAGCAGCGTGGTAGAGAATGGTTGGTGGTGGATAACGACTCTTGGTTAGCAAAACAAGTGAAGATTTTTGCAATAACTGGTGCTTCAGCTTCTTTCGCTGCATCGATGACTTATCCTTTTGATGGGGCTATGACAGCCGGTATTAAAGCGAATGATGCTTCTGTATTTGGTAAAGCCATGTCTGCGGCTTGGAAGGTAGGAGGATTGAAAGAGGTGGTGGACAAAGCCTATGCAGGATTTTCAACAGCAACGAAATTAATATTTTTGACAAATGGCGTGATGATGGTCATGGTGGGGGTAGGATATATGGCTTATGAGTGTGTGCTGTTGCCTGTTGCGAAATCTGTTATGGCAGATTTTCGTGAACTAGATCGGACCTTAGATGCGTATCATCCTGTACGTCGAGGTGGATTTCGGTAGGTTAGCTTAACTTCTTTTTTAATACCTCGTTTAACTGTTGTGGATTAAGTTTGCCTCCCGATGCTTTCATGACTTGTCCAACGAAGAAGCCAAAGAGTTTTTCTTTGCCAGTACGATAATCAGCCACATGCTGTGGGTGTGCAGCGATGATTTCATCCACGAGTTTTTCAATAGCAGAATTATCAGTGACTTGCTTTAGTCCATGTCTCTCAATAATATGATCGACTTCTCCTTCTTGCTTCCACAAGGCTTCAAACACAGTTTTTGCAATTTTACCAGAAATTGTATTATCTGCGATGCGTTTTACTAATGTACCTAATTGTGTGGCGCTAATTGGACTGGTTTCAATATCCAAATTAGCTTTATTCAAGGCGCCTAATAATTCACTAATGATCCAATTAGCTGCCAATTTGGCATGGCCATCCGCAGTTTTGGTGGTGGTTTCATAATAGTGAGCCATGGTGCTATCACTTACCAATATAGTTGCATCATAAATGCTTAATCCATATTCTTGTACAAAGCGATCCCGTTTTTGTTGAGGTAATTCGGGCAAGTGTTGTCGTACCGCGTTAACCATGTCTGCTGTAATCACTAATGGTAATAGATCGGGGTCGGGGAAATAGCGATAGTCGTTAGCTTCTTCTTTACTCCGCATAGCACGAGTTTCATTTTTTGCGGAATCATATAACCGAGTTTCTTGCGTAATGGCGCCACCGCTTTCCAGGAGAGCAATTTGTCTTTCAATCTCATAGTTAATGGCACGTTCAACAAAGCGAAACGAGTTGATATTTTTTAATTCAGTGCGTGTACCATATTTCTCCTGGCCTTTTTGGCGTACAGATACATTCGCGTCACAACGAAACGATCCTTCTTGCATATTGCCATCGCAAATATCGAGATAACGTACCAGTGTGTGTAATGCTTTTAAATAAGCCACGGCTTCTTTTGCAGAGCGCATATCCGGTTCAGAAACGATTTCTAATAGAGGGGTTCCTGCACGATTTAGATCGATACCGCTTAGTCCTTGAAAATCTTCATGGAGTGATTTACCCGCATCTTCTTCTAAGTGAGCACGAGTAATGCGGATGCGCTTGGTAGAGCCATCCTCTAATTGCATATCCAAATGGCCCTTCCCTACCACAGGTAATTCATATTGGCTGATTTGATAGCCTTTAGGGAGATCAGGGTAGAAATAATTTTTGCGTGCGAATACGGATTTTTCCGCTATTTCTGCATGGATACCTAGGCCAAATTTAATAGCCATATGTACCACTTCACTATTGAGCACTGGCAAAACACCTGGGAAGCCTAAGTCAATAGCGCAGGCTTGTGTATTTGGATCTGCCCCAAACTGTGTAGCGGCACCAGAGAAAATTTTACTTTTTGTTTTCAGTTGTGCATGGACTTCGAGTCCAATCACTGTTTCCCATTCCATTTTAATAGCCCTCCGGGATTCGCGTATGCCAATCAGTTACCTTTTGATAACTATGCGCTGCATTCAATAAGCGTGCTTCATCAAAATAATTGCCAATTAATTGCATGCCAATCGGTAATGAATCAACAAATCCTACGGGTAAAGATATGCCAGGTAATCCGGCTAGATTCACCGCTATTGTATAGATATCAGACAAATACATGCTAACTGGATCGCTGGTTTTTTCACCTAGTTTAAAAGCGGGGGAAGGGGTTGTCGGACATAAAATCATATCGACTTGCGCAAAAGCACGCGCAAAATCGTTACAAATTAAGCGGCGGATTTTTTGTGCTTTAAGATAATAAGCATCGTAATAGCCTGCAGATAATGCATAAGTACCAATCATAATCCGACGTTTTACTTCATTGCCAAAGCTTTCACTGCGTGAACGTTTGTACAAATCTGCTAAGTCTTGCGGATGCTCACAACGATAACCATAACGCACCCCATCATAGCGGGCTAGATTAGAGGAACACTCCGCAGGCGCAATCACATAATAAGCTGGGATAGAAAGAGTGGTATGTGGAAGGCTGATTTCTTGTAAAGTTGCACCTTGTTTTTTATATTCTTGTATAGCGAGTTCGATAGCGGTAGCAATGCGCGCATCTAATCCATCACTGAAATACTCTTTAGGTAAGCCAATGCGCATACCACGCAGGGGGTGATTGAGCGTGGCTGTATAATCAGGAACTGGTTGGTCTACGCTAGTAGAATCACAGGGATCAAAGCCAGCCATAGCATTTAACAGTAAGGCCACATCTTCAGCAGATTTTGCCATAGGGCCGCCTTGATCGAGACTGGAAGCAAAGGCAACCATGCCGTAGCGAGATACGCGGCCATAAGTGGGTTTTAATCCAGTAATGCCGCAGAGCGCTGCGGGTTGGCGTATCGATCCACCTGTATCTGTGCCTGTGGCAGCCGGCGTTAAACAGGCAGCTACCGCTGCAGCAGAGCCACCTGAAGAACCTCCCGGGACATAATCATGTTGCCAAGGGTTATGTACTGGGCCATAAAAGCTATTTTCATTGGAGGAGCCCATAGCAAACTCATCCATGTTTGTTTTGCCTAGCAGGACCGTACCAGCAGCCTGTAACCGTTGCACAACGGTAGCATTATAAGGAGCAATGAAATTATCTAACATTTTTGACCCGCAGCTAGTTTTTACGCCATCCGTACAAAAAATATCCTTCTGGGCAATGGGAATACCCGTGAGTGGGCCGGCTTTACCGAGGGCTCGCTGTTGATCAGCTGCTTTGGCTGCAACTAGCGCTTGTTCTGTCGTGACGGTAACAAAGCTATTGAGGGTTTTATCAAACTGTTGAATTCTTTTTAAAAATAATTGGGTTAGCTCTGCGCTAGATATAGCGTGGTTATTTAATTCACGAGACCACTCAGTGAGGGATTTGTAATGCATTTAGGCATCCTCAATGACTTTGGGGACTAAATAAAGCCCGGCTTTTACTTTTGGCGCGATAGCTTGAAATTTTTCACGTTGATTGGTTTCGGTAACTTGGTCTGGACGTAAGCGTTGTGATAAATCCAGGGGATGCGCAAGTGGTTCTACAGTGGCTGTGTCCACTTTATCCATTTGCGCAGCAAATTCCAGAATATTGGATAATTGTGTTGCATAGGCTGTGGATTCTTCTGTGGATAGATTTAATCGTGCTAAATAGGCGATTTTTTTTACATCATCCAAGGTGAGTGACATAAAGTAGGCTCCTCGTGGCTAGCTTACAGGGAAGAAGAATTATACTGGTTGTACGGAAGAATGCTAGGGTCTGTCGTTGCAAGATCAATTGACGACAGACCCTAGTTGAGATTAATTTAAACGTTGTTTCCTTACTATAAAATTGATTAGAATCATGTTCAGTAATAAGCGCAGCATTTAATCAAAGGAATTTTTTTATTTATGTTCAAAAAACTACGTGGTTTTTTCTCAAACGATCTATCTATAGACTTAGGAACAGCCAACACTTTGATTTATGTGTTAGGTAGAGGAATTATTTTAAATGAACCATCCGTGGTAGCTATCCGACAGAGCTCGGGTAATACCGATCAGAAACATGTGGTAGCGGTTGGTAGTGAAGCAAAACTCATGTTGGGCCGTACACCTGGGCATATTTCAGCGATTAGGCCGATGAAGGAAGGAGTTATCGCAGATTTTTATGTAACAGAAAAAATGTTACAACACTTTATTCATAAAGTTCATGAAAACCGCTTTCTTCGCCCCAGCCCTCGCGTTTTAGTTTGTGTGCCATGTGGGTCAACACAAGTAGAGCGCCGAGCTATTCGTGAATCAGCTATTAGTGCAGGTGCTCGAGAAGTCTATCTACTCGAAGAGCCCATGGCAGCGGCAATGGGTGCAGGCATGCCAGTAGAAGAGGCACGTGGCTCCATGGTGGTGGATATTGGTGGTGGTACGACAGAAGTGGCTATTATTTCTCTTAACGGTATCGTCTATGCTGCGTCTGTGCGTATTGGTGGTGATCGTTTTGATGAGTCGATCATTAGTTACGTGCGGCGTAACTATGGTATTTTAATTGGGGAGGCAACGGCTGAAAAAATCAAGCATGAGATTGGTGTTGCTTATCCAGTAAATGAAGTTCTACAAATGGAAGTGCGCGGTCGTAACATTGCAGAAGGTATTCCGCGCAGCTTTACCATTAGTAGCAATGAAATTTTAGAGGCATTACAAGAGCCGCTTTCTGGTATCCTTGGTGCAGTGCGTACCGCGTTAGAACAAGCGCCACCTGAATTAGCAGCAGATATTGCTGAGCGTGGCATGGTATTAACAGGCGGAGGGGCATTATTGCGTAATATTGATCGTTTATTCATGGAAGAAACAGGGTTGCCTGTTATTATTTCTGATGAACCTTTAACTTGCGTTGCTCGTGGTGGAGGAAGAGCATTAGAAATGATGGAAAAAACCGGCGTTGACTTTTTATTAAAGGAATGAGGATAGCGCTATTCGTTTTTTATTTGCGCGCGAATCGCAGTCAGGGTTACGTGCAACCCTATTTATTATCTTGGCTATTCTATTTATGGTCGTGGATCGGCATGTGGCTAGTTTTGCTAAGGTACGTGCCGTACTAACCGTTCCTATCGCTTCTTTGCAATATATTGTGAGTTGGCCTGTGCATTTTATTGATCAAGTAAAAAATGCCATGAGTACACACCAGGATCTAGTCGAGGAAAATCTCCAATTGCAAGCAGAGCAATTGTTGCTTAAATCGCAATTACAGCGATTGTTGATGATTGAATCGGAAAATAGCCATCTCAAGGCGTTATTGCGATCTTCCACGCAAGTGAAAGAAAAAGTATTGATTGCAAAATTAATGGCGGTAGATACAGAACCATTTACTCGTCAGGTAACATTAAATAAAGGCAGTCATGCTGGTGTGTATGTTGGCCAGCCAGTATTAGAAGCTACAGGTGTATTGGGTCAAGTTATTGAGGTAGGGCCGTTTACTAGTCGTGTTATGTTGATTACTGATATACATAGCGGTATTTCTGTGAGTAATAGTCGAAATGATATGCGGTTTATTGCTACGGGGGAAGGCTATGCTAACCGTTTACGATTGCTTTATGTTGCCCAGACAGCCGATGTGAAAATAGGCGATATTTTTGTGACATCTGGATTAAGTAAGCATTACCCAGAGGGTTATCCGGTAGGGAAAGTGATTTCTATTATTAAAGGCTCTAGTCAACCTTTTGCCACGATATTATTACAACCTGCTGCACACTTGGAAAGTAGCCGTGAAGTGTTATTAGTATGGCATAAACCACATGCGTAGTTATGCGGCGATAGCTTTTAGTTTTTTGGTGGCATTTATCTTAACGATCTTACCTATGCCAGACTGGTTGGGATGGCTACGTCCTACATGGGTGTTAATGTTATTAATTTATTGGATAGCAGAGCTACCTTATCGTATTAACATGGGGGTTGCCTGGGTAGTTGGCTTTGTAGTTGACCTTCTGAATGGCAGTGTGTTAGGCGAGCACGCATTGGCTTATGTGATAATTGCTTATGGTGTTATCAAGATTTCTCATCAATTTCGTATGTATCCTATGTTGCAACAAAGCTTGAGTGTATTTGTCTTCATACTTATATACCAAGGTATTTTGTATTTTATACAGGGCTTCGTTAATGCATTGCCACAGAATGGGTTATATTGGTTTTCTCCTGTTACCAGTATGGTGTTTTGGCCATGGGTTGTGGTGATTCTGCATGATTATCGATATCGCTTACGAATTTAAAAGGCTAATGAGTGAATAAATTTTTCATCAAAACAGGTAGAGTATTGGGTTATTTTATTGCCCTATTTATTATCTGTCTTGCCTTATTAGTCATGATTGGTCGCTTAGTTACTCCTGTTTTAAATGACCACCGCGCAGATTTTGAGAGATGGACTAGTCAATTTTTAAAAGTGCCAGTGCAAATCAGCGCTATTCGCGTAACATGGTATCGTTATCAACCACAAATTACCTTTGATCATGTTGCTATTCTGAGTGCGGATACACATCAACCTGTTTTTAAGGTCCAACAAGTGCGCGTGTTTTTTTCGCTTTGGCGTAGTTTGTGGGATAGAAAACCCGTACCGGATGCTGTTTTAATTAAGGGAACAGAAGCGACGCTTGAGGAAACAGCCTCAGGAGATATTACGGTAGCGGGGCTTTCTGCTTTGCCACAATTGCAAGGTGATTTGTTACAAGATACCGCACCATTGGCAATGTTAGGATGGTTAGCATTGCCGCCACAGCTAATGTTAGAAGACGTGGTAATTCGTTATCGCCTTCCGCAAATAAAAACGCCTATTGTGCTAAGTATAAAGAAATTTAATTTAAAGAATTATGATCAACAGCATGCGTTATCCGGCAATGTAGTATTACAACAAGCCATTCCTACCGCATTAACATTGAGCGCGCAGTGGCGGGGAGATATAACTCAGCCAGCGCAAGTACAGGGGCATATTTATTTGTATGTAGAAGGTGCATCGTTACCACAATGGCTGCAAGGACAAAGCTTAGCAGGCTGGGAATTAACACGTGGTTTAGGTAGCGCCAAGATTTGGGCAAGCTGGGAAAAAGGCGGTTGGAGCAAAGTGCAGAGCTCTTTTACCTTATATGCTTTGTCTTTGTATTCGCAAGCAGATAAAAGTACGCATGTTATTAATCGCTTAAGTGGCGATGTGGGGTGGAAGCAGGAAGGGCAAAATCAGGTTATTGCTGGCGATGATATTTTAATTGACCTGCCTTCACACTTGTTGCCAATGAGCCATTTTTACTTAGTACTTGTTCCGAATAGGCAAGGGCAATGGCAGCCTAAATCATTACGTTTGGGATATCTTGATTTAGGCGATATGTTGCCTTTTGTTTTTTCTACGGGATTGATTTCTGACAATATTAAAACCCACTTGGCGAAGTTGCATGTCGATGGTGTATTGGAAGAAACGACGCTGGATTTTCCAGAAGTTTGGGATGATCTGATGCATGCTAATGTGGCAGCACATTTTCATAATTTAGCGTTTTCTGCTGTTAATGTGTTTCCGGGGGTTTCCCATGTGAGCGGTCGACTAGCATGGCAAGGGAAAGCCGGGTCCTTAGTCTTAGATAGTAAACAGACAATATTTACTTACCCTAGGGTTTTTACTTATCCACTGATTTTGGATACGGTACAAGGCACAATCAAAATAGCAGCTAATACGGAACAGGCTTGGGTGATGCAAATACCCGAGTTACATTTAGCGAATAAAGATTTAGATGTGCATGTGCAAGGTTCTATGGTGTTGCCAGTGAGCGCTTCGCCTATTGCGGATTTATCTGTTGATTTTGCACTGTACCATGTTAAACAAGTAAAAAAATACTTACCGATGAAAACCTTTGATAAATACTTAGTTAATTGGTTAGAGACCGCATTTTTAAGTGGTGCTGTGTCAAAAGGTAAGGCGGTTTTACAAGGGCAATTAACGGATTTTCCATTTGCACAAGGTAATGGCAAGTTTCTAATTACTGGCCAAGTAAACGATGTAGATTTGCGTTATGATGCGGATTGGCCATTGATCCAACATATTGATGGGGAGATTATTTTTTCTGGCGCGACGATGACTGTGGATATTCACTCTGGAAAAGTGATGGATATTCCTCTAGCGGCTACGCGAGGTGTGATTCCTTATATTGGCGATGCTGCGCCGCAAATTTTAGATATACACGGTAGTGTGAATACAGATCTTCGCCAGGGATGGCGTTTTATTCAGGCAAGCCCATTACGTGACACCATTGGGAAAGCATTTAGTAACACAGAATTATCAGGTCCTATTAAGTTGGATTTAACTTTAACTATTCCGCTCAGCCATCCTAAAGATAGCAAGGTGCAAGGGATCATGGATATGCAGCATGTGGCTTTGCTTGCGCCATTATGGCGCCTTGCTTTAGATGAGGTTAATGGTCAGTTACACTTTACCGAGTCGCAGGTCACTGCTGAGCAGCTACAGGGACGTTTATTGGATGAGCCGGTTATATTGTCACTGAAGACTTTACCATTGAATCAACAATCTTCTTATGTTAAAGCAAGTTTGACGGGTAGGTTAAGTATGGATACATTGCAACGCTGGTTAGAAATGCCGTCATTGACGGCAGTGGCACAGGGAGAGACAGCATATCAGGCAGATCTGGATTTTGCATGGGATGCCCCACTAAAGGTGACATTGCATACAGATTTACAAGGTGTTGCATTGCAGTTACCTCAACCTTATGCCAAAACTGCAGCAGAAACTAAAGCTTTTCAAGCCACTCTTATTGCCCAACAACCTGTGCAAGCGCGGCTAGATTATGCAGATAGATTAAGTGCTGCAATTAAGTTTCAAAAAACGGCGCAAGGATTTCAATTAGTTAATGGTGAATTACATATAGGCCCAGGAGTAGCAAACTGGCGTAATACTCCAGGATGGTATGTTACCGGTAGCTTTGACCAACTAAATTGGAGCGACATTCAGACTTATTGGCAGCCATCTAGTTTACCGTTGCAGGTATCCGCATTACATAGTATTGATGTGCAAGCGCAAGGCCTTACTCTATTTGGCCAGCATTTAACTCGACCGCATGTGCAAATTATCCCTGCTGGACGGGTTTGGGATGTGGCAATTACCAGTGCAGAAGCGCAAGGGAAATTACATATTCCCCAGCAGTGGACGCCCAAAGCGCATATTGATGCAGAATTCCAGTATTTATATTTGCAGTCTATGCCAGATAGTCAGTCGACAATTGCGGTGGATCCAAAATTGTTACCCTCGATTTCTTTGGCGAGCAATGATGTGCGTTATGGTTCTAGTCAATTAGGGCATGTTGAGTTAACTACGGTGCCTTCACGTAATGGTTTATCCATTAAAACATTACGTGTATCTTCCCCTTACTTGCGTTTACAAGCGAGTGGTAGTTGGCAGAGTACAGCAGGCCGTATGGTAAGCGTATTAGCAGGGAATATGCGCTCTTCCCGAGTGAGTAAATTGTTACAACAGTGGGGCATGGATACACAAAATATTATTTTAGATAAAGGTGAGATAAATTTTGATTTTCATTGGCCAGGTGCTCCTTACGATCTTGCCATGTCTAGATTATCAGGAAATGTTACATTGCACTTGGGTAAGGGTCGTATTTTAGAAAGCGAAACCAGTAGTGCGCAAATGGGAATTGGACGCATGTTGAGCTTGTTTAGTTTGCAAACTATTCCACGACGCTTAACATTTGATTTTAGTGATTTGTTTGAGAAAGGCTATAGTTTTGACAGCATGCGTGGCGACTTTATCTTGCGTAATGGCGATGCTTTAACTAATGATGCCCTATTTGATGGTCCTGTTGCACGCATACGTGTAGCAGGACGGATTGGGCTACAGCGTAAGGATTATGATATGAAACTGGAAGTTACCCCTTATGTGACTTCGAGTATTCCTGTTGCTGCTACTTTATTAACAGGACAACCTGCCATTGGTGTAGCCGCATGGATAGTCAATAAGGTGATTGGTTCGCAGGTATCAAAAGTAGCTAGTCATAATTATATAGTGACTGGATCCTGGGCAAATCCAGAGTGGCGCTCTGCATCCTGATAGCTTATATAGAGAAGGATACTGCATGATCATTGAACTAGCATAAATACCAGGAATGTTGCATAAATACACCATTTTCTATATCCTACACAGCAGTTTCCGCTAACACTGTCATCCTGAGCGTTAGCGAAGGATCTTCTTAATGAACACCGAGGATTTATTAAGAAGATCCTTCGCTGACGCTCAGGATGACAGTGTTAGCGGAAACTGCTGTATCCTACAGCTAGCATAGTGGTAGTGGTCTTAATAACTGAAAAAAGGAGAGAAAATAATCATGGCTACATCAAGAGAACCTTTTTCTGATGATGAGGAATATGTAGTAATAGGGCTTGATGGTATTGTACAGCAAGAAGCAGTGCAGTTGCTAAGTAGCGAGGCCACTAGTGGTGGTGTAAATCCTGCTACTACAGAGTTGGGTAGGGTCCATATAGTGGGACCAACACCACCACCCATATTGCATGCTCCAGTAACCGTGCAAAAAGAGATGGATATAGGGACGGTAATAAGGGATAGAGTTTTGTCTTTGTTTTCTATGTTTGGCTGTAGGGTAGTTAGCGATAATGTTGATGATGATTTAGCAACGACTATATGGGTACATCATCATCCTACTCGGCGGCCACCTACTCAGGATGAGCGAGATTTTATAGATATGACAGATCCTACGCCGGGGGTGGATTTATCAAGGTTATTAAGAAGATAGGATTCCGTATTGAATATTGAAGTTGTCGAACCTTAGGAATTCGCCCTGGCAGGAGTTTCAGCGAGAACCTCTTATTTTATTTCCTCGCAATTGCTTTTTCACTTTGATCCGTGCTAACGCGGCTTGTATATAGTTTTTTCTCTCGTGAGTGGAGTTTTGAATAAGCGAGGCTTTTTGTGTTTGTTTCGGTTGTATGCGTTGTTGATGAGCATGATATCGTTGCCTAGTTTGGCTAGCTTTATCGAGAGGGTCTTGTATTGCTGGTAGTGGGATACTTTCCATGCAGTCAACAGGGCAAGCAGGAATACACAAATCACAACCTGTACATCTATCTTCAATCACTGTGTGCATATGCTTACTGCTGCCAAGAATGGCATCCACGGGACAGGCTTGAATACACTTTGTGCAGCCAATACACTCTGCTTCACGGATTACGACACAGCTGGGCAATTTGGTTTTTTTCTCCATGGTTGGCAATAGCGATGTGATATCTTGCGCTAATAATGTGCCTAATGCAGTTAAAACACGTGTACCACCTGGCAAACAAAGATCTATTTCTGTCTGGCCTGCCGCAAGTGCTTCTGCATAGGGTAAACAACCTGGGTAATGACACAGACCACATTGGATTTGGGGTAAAAGGGCGTCAATTTGTTCTGTGAGGTTTTTCTGATCTTTCATAATGTGATTTTTCTCAATCAGAGCGTTTAACATTCTTGCAAATCTGGGCGTTAAATTCTCGCATTTTTAAGTGTAATAGGTATATCGTTAGAATTTGCTCAATTATGATGGTTTATGCTGCTGTACTGCTCTACGTAATTGATCAATACAAGTTTCTATTGCTGCATCAGGAGACGTGCCTTCCTGTATTTGCGATGCTAGATGGTTCCATAATATATATTTATAGTCAATACATTGCTGATCAGAGTGATTTGCTACTTTTTCCCAATACTGATCCCATATATTATCTAATTCTTGAAGTTTCTGTTCAGGAACTCTAGCTGTAGCACCGGCTTGTTTTTTATAAGTATTGAGATAGCCGTTATCACCATATAACTGCGTGGGCTCGTCATCGGTAAATTCCACATAAGGGCGAAGAGACAGAGAGGTGGGCTGGGCAGTAGTAGTGGCAGCAGCAGAAAATAAGCGTTGACTGGCGGCTGCAGCAGCAGCAGCTTGCTGTGCTATGGCTCCTGTTAAGCGTTGAGAACTGGGTTTTTGTGAGCGGGCAGCTTCTCGTGTTTGCGCTTGTATTTGTGCTGTCATTTTTAATGGTGCTGTATGCATTATTTTTTCCATAACCTTAGCAATACTATCCTGTACTGGATCTAGTTGAGCCCCAGCTAGTAGCTGCGGTAAGGTGGCTCTGATGTTCGCTAAAGCTGATTGTAGTGTTGTTTCCCTATATGCTTGTGTAGCTTGATCTAATATTGATAGTGATTTTTCTAACTGCGCTAATGTATCTAACTTTTGTTTTAGGTTATGAAGTGCGGGCAGCAGCTTATTAAAGAATAGGAAACTAATATTTACAGAGCTTCCTGTTTCAGGTTTGTAATCGCTAACTAGTTTCCATCCTTTGCTAAGGACCTGGGGTGCACTAGCTGTATCTGTTTTCCCAGAAAAAAAATCTTCTATAGCGCTATTGAAATGTTGAATACACGCATCTTCAGGTACAGAACTACTTTCTCCAGTTGGAATCAATTTAAATAGTGCTCGAGGTGGCTCACCTTCGATAGTAAATAAGGAGCGAACAAGTTCGGAGAATTTTTCTGCATGGATATATTTTTCTGTTGCAGCACGTTGTTTCGCAAGGGTTTCCTCGGCTATTTCTTTCTTAAGGGTTGTTATTCTGTCTGTAATGGGGTCGCTTTTGGGGCGTAGATTCCAAGTGGAAAAGGCTGCTTGTAACTTAGTACGCTCTTGTTGATGTATCTCTGCAACGTCTGTTGTTGGTGCTGATTGTGATTGAAATAAGAGTATGCTATCTAATTCTCTCGTTTTTTCTATGAACATTGCTAGAAGCTTGATAGGATTATCTTCAAGAAATAGTTCCCGACGGACTTGGCTTATTGTGGGGCGGTTTAATTGTAACTCAAAACCTGCTTCTTGAAATATAGCTGCAAGTCCGGATGCGGCTGGCTGTGCTGTGGGTTTTGGTTTTGCAGAGGCAACAGGAGCTGTACTTTCACTAGGGTGGGTAGATAGTGCAGCGGATAATGATCTTGCAAATTCTCCCATTCGCTTGTCGATTACTTTAAAAGGCCCATCCTTTTCGAAAAGATATCGAAACTCTAATGGTATTGCCTCTATAAAAGGAATGGGTGTTTGTGTCGCCGCCGCTGCATCTACCCGTTGCTGAGAGGGTGTTTGTGCAGATCTAGCTGGAACAGTGGGTGGGGTTTGCCGTGCGTCACTCACAAAGCCTCCTCCTAAATATGTTTATATATTTATAAGTATATCCTGGTAAGTGAAAATGAATGGTTTTTGTAATAAAAGTTTATTTAAATTTTTACTAGAGCAGATCAAACCTAGATCCATATGGGTTCGGTTAACCTATTGATAAATTGATACTCCACCATGTCATCTCTTTGCGAAGGCGCCAGCAAGCAACTTTGAATGTCTCTCTTTTAGATTATTTGTCATTTTCCAGGGTACTTGATTGATTCTACGGACGTCTGTATAAGGCACGGTATCAGGGTGCATTTACGCAGCAAACAATAACAGGAGTAGCAAAATGCGAAACTCCTGAATAAATAGGGATAATAATGAGAAGTAAAAGACCTTTTTCTGACGTAAAACTGTCGTTAAAAATAAAAAAATTCAAACCTTTGCTACTTGATTTACCGATACCACGGCATATAGAAATCAAAGAGGGAGAAGCGGTATATCACTTTGCTGATGCAAATCAAGCTAATGATTTTATTAGCCAGCTGCAGGGTCAGCCAGTATTTCAAAAACAGCAAGGGATAGAAAAAATTTCAGCGAACCATTTATCTTGTCACCAAAATGCACTTTATAAGCAGTGTTATTGTGTATGTTTAACACCGAATCAAATGGATGCTTGGCTAGGTTCCAGGAGCTATCGTCAATTAGCGATGATCAGTGCTTTACATAAGAACGGTCTTATTCCGCATGTAATTAATGAATTAAGCACGATGAATTCCATATTAATGAATCAAGCGATGTTAATAACCAATGATGAAGAAAATATATTTCTCGCGTTAATGCGAGATGCTTGGGGTTATGAGTATCAAGGTGATAGCCTGCTACGGAATCTAAGCATACCGGTTTTTTGCCAAGCAATAGATTGCGTATCATCAAGGGATGTTAATGGCTTATCTAGGTTTCTTGGCTCAAGCCAATATAATTTTATTTCTTCACAGTTCGTGATTGCTTTATTGAAACAATTACCCAATGTGTTATGTGATAAATTAGTATTGCAGTCTTCTACTTCTTTCCCCTATATGAGCAACCGCGCTTTTTACCAGGCTTATATTACTAATCCAGCAATTTTTACTGCATTACTTGATAAATTGAACGAAGATACCTGTAATCAGGCAGCATTGATGATTGATAATGACGGGAGTTCAGCTTTGGAAGTGATTGCCACAAGCCAACCACCAGAAGTATATAGATTGTTTGAACAACGTTTAACTTTGCAAACTCGTATGGCACTGGTTTTTGCTAGCCATCGAATAGCAGAGTTTAATGAGGATGGCTATTCTGTTGCAGCCTTATCCCGGTGTCCTATAGATAGTGTGGCAGTAAAGTTGGTGAGTACAGCGCTGCAGCATCCACGTTTACTAAGAAAACTCGTTACTCAACAGCCGCAGTTACAAGCTATCGAATTTTTTGATGGTGGTTCTTCTTGGGACACATGGTCAGATATCGCTAATAGTGTGGTTGGTCGTGCCCCTATAGTGTATCCACGTTTTCTCCGCCTGGATTTAACAAGTCATTTGCAACGCACAGCTCATTGGCGTGAATCTCGTCCCCGTCCTTACCTACAACGATTAACTGAGCAAGGATGGAAGTTCGTGCGATTACAAGGAAGAACTATCTTGCTTGAAGATGGGCAAGGACATTGGCGCGCTGTGAAAATACAAAAGAGGGGGGAAGATAAACAGGCGTTATGCAGGGAGTATGATACAACCTGTTATTTAAGCAAGAATGCAAAACGCTTAGGCTTACAAAGTCATTTTTCTACTCCTGTCATGATCACGTGTATTAGCGATGTGCAATCGTGGCTAAAAAGTCGGTTACCTCCAGGAGAATACGAACAGTTTGAGCAGACTGTATCATCAGACAGTGTGAAAAATGCATATGTTTATGATGCGGATCCTCGATATTTTACCTATTTGCACGATTTTCATTTACCGGACGATGTGTTTCGGGAGGCAAACCGTCGCGCGGTCCATGATTTATTTACTTTGCTGAAGCACGGAATGATATTCACTCAGTTGGGGGACATTTTTCATAACAAAGAGCATGTTGATGAACGCGGAGACCGCGGGCGTTATATGGTTTTAGTTCATTTATTAAGAGATTTTAGCTGGAGGGGGTCAGGGCGCTTGACGGATTGGAAGGGGGCGGTGGAGTATCCTAATATACGTGCTGCCGGTTTAGCAGATTTAGGAGATCATGTTTCTATTAATGATTATATCTACAATGGCAATATGGTAGATCAATACTACGCTGAAACCCGGAGGTTATATGGGGATAGGGGTGGAAATCGGCTATTAGCGAATGTGATGGCAGAATATCAATTTATTCTTTTTCTCATTGCGGGGCGTCGTGGCTGTGCATTGACGGAGATGGCGGTTGCAGCTCAACAGTCTTCTCTTGAAATTGATGTTATTTGGCGTCATTTAGCGCAACAAGTGATGGATAATTGTGTACAAGCTGTTGCTTTGTTAACGAATCAGAAAGAGGAACATATTGCCGAAGCACTGAATGCAGTAGTAGATGTTGAGCGTATGGCTAAGCAAATGCGCTATTGGATGACTAGGGATTATATTGAAGATCTTAAACATAATCGTGTTAAAGAAGGGATTTATGAGCCAGATACTCTCATTTCAGTAGATATAATGGGATTTCGTGAAGGAACCTTTAACTCTCAAGAGGGATGCTCTATTGATGGAGTGCATCAAGACTTAGGGCCAGTCAATGGGCAAGAACCCAATAAAGAGGCTAATAAACTATTCTATTGGATGGTAACCCATATTTTCACTGCGTATGATGTATTTTATATGACGGTTAGAGATTTACATAAAGTAACGACAGAAAAAGATGTAGTCGCATCCGAAAGATTACGGCATAGTTTATTTAGTCATTTGCCTAGTAGACAATATCATCGATTGCAGCAAGCGTTATGTGAAGAACGGTTAAAACAGAAGAGTTTTCCTGTTGAGATGAAGGAACAAGTATCAGCCGAAGCTACTCTGCATAAAAAAGCTTATGCGGCTGCGACAATACAAACTTTCTGGCGTAATCATAGGCGAGTTTCACAAGAGGATAAAATAGAAAATGTTAATAAGCAGCAATTCTCATTATGTGTGAAAGTTTAGATTTGATCCGATCGAATCGGGAGTTTGCATTTATAAATCCAGTTGTACTTTGATGGCGCGCTCTACATCTAGCATGTTTTGTGTAGATAGGGTTCCAATTTTACTCTTAAGTCGTAATTTGCTTACAGTCGCTAATTGATCTGCCATA
This sequence comes from Gammaproteobacteria bacterium RIFCSPHIGHO2_12_FULL_41_20, assembly GCA_001801575.1. Taxonomy (GTDB): domain Bacteria; phylum Pseudomonadota; class Gammaproteobacteria; order DSM-16500; family DSM-16500; genus 2-12-FULL-41-20. The sequence continues at coordinate 33,536 of MGYC01000025.1, read as the reverse complement.
GCTTTACTTATTTTTCCGTCTATTTCAATATATGCCTCACAGGGGAAACACTTGTCTGTATTGCTAGTAGTTGGGATGACCTGCACTCGATTCATCATTTTATTAGAGGCATCATTGCTTACAATGATAGCCGGCCTGACTTTTTGCACTTCTCCACCTATGGAAGGGTTGAAATCTATCCACCATACGTCACCTCTTCGCATCATGTATATCTCCTAATAATCCTTCACTCCAAGCGGTTGCTTGTTGTTCTCTTTTTTCGTCTGCAGCCATTTCTTTATAAGCAAGCTCTAGATCTTGATGTAGCACGTGCGGCTTAACTAAACTCTCGATAAATTGACTAATTTTTCCTTCGCCAATGGTAGCATAAAGGCCCTCATATACTTTTTCGTCAATGGTAATGGTAAGTTTTTTATGCATAGTTATTGCCCATAATATACGTATTAAATACGTATATTATGGGCGGTAGAAGGGGATTTGTCAAATGCCGGACAAGCATGAATGCCAAATCTAGATTTGCGAATTCCTGTTACTTTACCTGCATGCCAGGTTGCGCACCGGTTTCAGGTTGGATTAGCCATAAACCCTTGCCTTCCGGATCACCTGCTACAACCACCATGCCTTCTGAAATACCAAAGCGCATTTTACGCGGCGCGAGGTTAGCAACAATCACGGTTAATTGGCCAATTAATTGTTGTGGTTGATAAGAGGCGCGAATACCAGCAAAAATTTGGCGTTTCTCATTACCTAAATCTACTTCTAAGCGTAACAGTTTATCGGAACCTTCGACTTCTTCCGCATGTAAAATTTTTGCGATACGTAAATCCACTTTAGCGAAATCTTCAATGTTGATTTGTTCTTTAAGCGGATGCATTTTGCACTCCTTGGTATGTGGCTGAGTTGGGGCTATGGTTAAATCCTGTTGTGCAGCGACTTTCATCGCGTGAATTTGTTCTGGCATAACCCGTACCATTAATGGACGAAATTCGCGAATGGTATGATTAACCAAGGGGTGATCTTTGTCTGCCCAAGTAAGTGATGGGATATTTAACAGTTCTTCTACTTGTTGTGCGGTATGCGGCAAGATAGGTTTTAAATAAAGGGTAAGCAATCTAAATAAGTTTATCCCCATACTACAAATAGCTTGTACTTCAGTCTTGTGTTCACTGTTTTTGATCAATGCCCAGGGTTTTTTTTCATCGATATATTGGTTGGCGCGGTCAGCAAGTGCCATAATATGGCGCAAAGCTTGATTAAATTCTAAGGCGGCAAACTTTTCTGCTATTGCATTGCCTGCCTCGGTAAATTGTTTATATAGTGTGGGTTCACAACAATCCGCAGACAATTGACTAGCAAAATGCTTATTTAAAAAACTAGCACACCGGCTAGCGATATTCACATATTTACCGACTAAATCAGCGTTAATACGTTTAGCAAAGTCGTCAAAATTAATATCAATATCTTCAATGCGACTACTTAATTTCGTTGCAAAATAATAGCGTAAATGTTCGGGGTTAAGATGATTTAAATAAGTGCGAGCCTTGATAAAGGTGCCACGCGATTTTGACATTTTCTGCCCATCGATAGTGAGAAAACCATTTGCAAAAATGGCAGTAGGCATACGATAATTAGCGCCGTGTAATACTGCAGGCCAAAATAAGGCATGAAAATAAATGATATCTTTGCCAATGAAATGATAAAGTTCTGTTTTACTGTCTGCCATCCAGTAATCCGTGACGGTTAAATCAGGACGTCGCGCACAAAGATTTTGAAAGCTTGCAATGTAGCCAACTGGTGCATCTAGCCAGCAATAAAAATATTTATTTTGTTCGCCTGGAATAGCAAAGCCAAAGTAAGGTGCGTCACGAGAAATATCCCATTCTTGTAATCCAGCCTGAAACCACTCATCGAGTTTATTCGTGACTTGTTCTTGCAGATGTCCATGGTGGGTCCATTGTTGTAATAAATCCGCATAGCTTTGTAATTTAAAAAAATAATGATCGGATTCTTTTTCTATGGGTTTGGCGCCAGACAAGGTAGAGTAAGGATTGTTTAATTCTGTTGGCTGATACGTTGCCCCACATACTTCGCAATTATCGCCGTATTGATCTGCCGCTTTGCAGCGCGGGCACTCGCCTTTAATAAAGCGATCAGGCAAAAACATATTTTTATCAGGATCAAAGAATTGTTTGATCTTGCGCTTAACAATATTGCCTTGTTCTTTGTGACGTTGAAAAATGGATTCAACTAAGGCTTTGTTTTCGGGGGAGTGGGTGGTGTAGTAATTATCAAAGGCAATATAAAAGCCAGCAAAATCAGCTTGATGCTCTTGTCGTACTTGTTCAACCAATTGTTCTGGGGTGATACCCATTTTTTCTGCTTGAATCATGATGGGGGTGCCGTGACTATCGCTGCCGCATACATAGCTACATAGGTGATTTTGCATACGCTGGAAACGAACCCAGGTATCTGCTTGAATATAACCGACTAAATGTCCTAGATGTAGAGAGCCATTGGCATAAGGTAATGCACTAGTAACGAGAATACGGCGTATTTGTGGCATAATAGCTTGATCCTTATTATAATTCTCGCAGCTATGTACACGATAAAAATAACTTTATGTCATCCTGAGCGTTAGCGAAGGATCTATCTAGTTGATTAAATAGATCCTTCACTTTGTTCAGGATGACAGAATTATAGATTTTTATTTTTGTCGTGTACATACCTCGCTTTCGCTGACCATTCTTTGAATTCACTGAGAACTCCTGTAGAGTTAAAATATAAAAGGCATAATATTATGAGCTCCTTAACTAAGGCAAATATCGAAGCACAATTAGCTTTATTTCTCGATCCTTATTTACAACAAGACTGGGTTACATTAAGAGCTATTAAAGATATCGTTATACAACATAACACAGTCGATATATCCATTACCTTAGGCTACCCATTTAAAGAAAAACAATCAGAGTGGGAAGCGCACTTGCAGCAGTTGTTGCAGCCTATACTAGGGCACCGTCAGCTACACGTGCATTTTACTATGCAAATTGAACCGCATGTTGGTAAGTCAGGAATAACAGCATTACCGAATGTGAAAAATATCATTGCGATTGCTTCTGGGAAGGGTGGAGTAGGTAAATCCATGCTGGCGGTTAATCTTGCTTTAGCATTGGCGCAAGAAGGTGCCGAGGTCGGCATATTAGATGCAGATATTTATGGGCCAAGTCAGCCGGTGATGTTAGGCGTACAAGCACAGCCTGATTTCAAAGATAAACAAAATTTGCTACCGATTGTGCGGCACGGTATTCAGTCTATGTCCATGGGGTATTTAGTCAATGAAAAAACCGCCATGGTATGGCGCGGGCCAATGATTAGCATGGCCATGCAGCAATTACTTAATCAAACCTCGTGGGATGCACTGGATTATCTGATTGTCGATTTACCACCTGGAACAGGGGATGTGCAGCTTACCTTGGCGCAGAAAATTCCTGTGAGTGCAGCTGTTATTGTTACTACGCCACAGGATTTAGCACTGGCTGATGCGCGTCGTGCTTGTGAAATGTTTCGTAAGCTGCAAGTACCTATTCTCGGCGTGGTAGAAAATATGAGTTATTACCAATGCGCACATTGCCAACACAAAGAACATTTATTTGGCCAAGATGGAGGCAGTAAGCTTGCGCAGCAATTTGCAATAGATTTATTAGGCGCTATTCCATTAGATAAGCAGATTCGTGTATTAACGGATGGTGGTGTGCCTCCTGTTATACAATCGCCACAAGGTGAGCATGCAATACTATTTCGCCAACTAGCTCGCACTATTGCTGCAAAATTATCGTTGCAAAAAAAAGATTATTCAGGCAAGTTCCCCAAGGTTGTAGTTAAACAAGATTAAGTGAATGGAGTGAAAAGAATGTATGAGTATTAAAGCTGATCGATGGATTCGCCATATGGCGGAACAATATAATATGATTGCACCGTTTCAAGCACAACAAGTGCGGCAGACGGGGGAGCATAAAATTATTTCACACGGTACGTCTAGCTATGGGTACGATGTACGTTGTGCAGGCGAATTCAAGGTATTTACTAATATTAACGCGGCTATTGTTGATCCTAAGAATTTTTCGCCAGCTAGTTTTGTCGACGTTGTATCTGATATTTGTATTATCCCGCCGAATTCTTTTGCATTAGCGCGTAGTGTTGAATATTTCCGTATTCCTAGAAACATTCTTGTGGTTTGTGTGGGCAAGTCAACGTATGCCCGTTGTGGAATCATTGTGAATGTGACGCCATTAGAGCCAGAGTGGGAAGGGCATATTACTCTAGAGTTTTCTAATACAACGCCTTTACCAGCGAAGATTTATGCTAATGAGGGCGTTGCACAATTGTTATTTTTAGAGGCTGCCGAAGAATGCGAAACCTCTTATAAGGATCGTGCTGGCAAATATCAAGGCCAACAAGGGGTAACCTTACCTATTACTTAGCCCGTTTTTTGTGGATTGAAATAAGGCCCATGCCACAAATAAATACCCACAGAGCGACAATACCTGGTACTTGTACATTACTGTAAATGGTTGGAGCATAATCCATAATCCAGAGAGTAAGCACAATGGCGGCGCAAAGGGCCAAGATTAGTAATATGACGCCAAATACCATAGAGATGGTCCGGGAATAGAGCATGACCAGGCTAGTAATAAAGAACCATACTAACAACGAGCCCAAGCCTAATATATCACCGATGAAAACCCCCAAATAACAATGTAATGCCTGCAAAATAATGATCATAGAAGGCTGCTGGGTAACAGGTAGGGCAAGAATATAGGTAACTAAGTACCAGTTAAGGCTGGGTAACATCAATAAACTCATACATAAAGCAGTAACACCAATCGTAGTAAAATACATGGCTATTCGCATATTAGCCGCATAATGTTCTTTAAATGCGTAATACGTTCCTACTGCTCCAGGGATAAGTAATAACGGTAGCAAAGCGTAGATAATAAGTAGCGCTTGTATTGTGGGTGTACCTGCAACCACTTCAAATAAACGGTGCTGTTTCAAACTATACAGCATGACTTGTGATTGTGCTAATTGATCAATGATTAATGTGGTACCTACATACAGGATTGAGAATAGTAACATTGCCCAACCCCCGACTCGTATTATAGTATTGTGTTTGTTGCCATCCATAGCAATTTCTCCTTAGATTAAAATAAGTTTAGCTCCTACTCTTCTTCTGTATCATCGCCTGTATGGTCCATTGCCTCAATAGGTAAATGGCGATTCGCATTAATATGTTCTCGTAATTCTTTGCCGGGTTTAAAGTGAATGGCATATTTAGGCGCGGTGACAAGGCGTTCTCCCGTCTTGGGATTGTGAGCGCGACGCGGAGGGCGAAAGTGTAGGTTAAAACTACCGAAACCGCGAATCTCAATACGACCGCCTTGACATAAATTATCGCTCATATATTGCAAAATATTGTTAACGCTGAGAGCAATATCTTTTTCTGCTAAATGAGGATAGTGTTTACTAATTTCAGCGATAAGTTGGGATTTGATCAGCATGTATTCGCTCAGCGAAAAGCTGCCTCCTTGGTGACCATTACTCCTTGTAATATAACGTATCTTTGCTGAGAGTCAAGTAAATGGAATGAGAAAGGTCTCTTTTAGAGCAGGCCGAATTTTGTGATTAAAATTTAACCTTTCTGTCCTGAGCTGCCTAGCAGCTACTTTTTATAGTAGACTAAATGCACAAATATCCTATATGGTACCATACATGCGATACATTATTGCGCTTATTGCTTTTCTCGTATTGCCCTTAGCTTACGCTGTAAAAGTACATGATCTTTATGAAGCAATGATTCCAGTAGCCTCCCAGTCCTCTCAGGATAGAATGCGGGCTATTCCTAAAGCACTAGAGCAAGTTTTAGTAAAAAATAGTGGTAATCTTGATATAGCAAAAGATGCTCGAATTAAATCAAGTTTGCAACACGCTGAAAATCTGCTGCAAGAATATAGTTATCAACCTTCAACAGTGAATTTAGCTTTTCCTTACTTGTTAATAATAAAATTTGATCATGTGGGCGTGAGTCAGTTATTAAAACGCGCAGACCAGCCACTTTGGGGAAGCAACCGCCCGTTGATTTTGGTATGGTTAGCGGTGCCTGTGTCAGCTGAGGATATGGAAATTATCGGCGTTGATTCGGCAAGTACTATTTTGAGTTTGTTTAAACAACAGGCGGCACAAAGCGGTGTACCTATTATTTTTCCGGTTATGGATATGCAAGATCTTAATCAAATCTCTATACAGGACATTGTGACTATGTCATTACCAGCATTAACGCGCGCATCACAGCGTTATGCGCCTGATGCTGTATTGGTTGGCCATTGGGTGGCGATGCCGCAGCAAGGGGTACAAGGATTACAAAGCCAGTGGAAGTTTGTGCAAGGCGGTTCAGAGCAAGACTGGACGATATCAGGAGCAAGTCCTAATGCCATTATTGATATTTTGTTTAACCATATAAATACCACATTAACACATCGTTATGTTGGTCAAGTTGCTGCAACAAATGCACAACCAATAGAAATGTTAGTAACGGTGCAAGTAAATGGTATTACTCATTCACGAGATTTGACAGTATTATTGCGTGCGCTGAAACAAGTAACCGGGGTAGAAGATGTACAAGTTATACAAGTATCAAATAATGCGGTATGGCTAGAGATAGATGTGCATACGGCATTAGATAATTTCTTGGAAAATGTCGCATTGATTCCTCATCTTGTTTTAGAATCCAAAAGAGATGAAACCTTAGTATATACTTGGGACCGTTAAAAGAGATTAGGTAGCTTTGTTATGTTGAGTCAGTTGACATTGGGAGTCAGTATAAAAGAGGAAGCCACATTTGCAAATTTTTATCCTGGTAAAAATGTGGAATTGATCACAGCATTAAAAAATACGGCAAGTGGACAAGGCGAACGCGTTATATATATGTATAGTGCGGGGGGGCAAGGACGTACACACTTGTTACAAGCCTGTTGTCACTATGCCTATCAGTATGGGTTGCGTTCTGTCTATTTATCTTTAGCTGGGCATTATTCCCCTGAAATATTGCAAGGGTTAGAATGCTTATCACTGGTGTGCATCGATGATGTAAATAGGGTAGCGGGTTCTACGGAATGGGAAGAGGCGCTTTTTCACGCTTATAATCGTATTCTCAATCAAGGCGGATGTTTAATTGTGACTGCGAATAGTGTCCCCAAACTATTGAAACTTACCTTGCCGGATTTGGTATCTCGGTTAGCGGGAGGTGTGATTTATGCTGTACAGCCGTTAAGCGATAATGAAAAATTGCAGACACTAGTTATGCGCGCAGGGCAACGTGGTATGACTTTATCAGAGGAAGTGGGTAAGTTTTTGCTAACCCATTGCCCACGACATATGACCACCTTGTTTGCAGCGCTAGATGCGCTAGACAAAGCATCGCTGGCAGCACAACGACGCTTAACCATCCCTTTTGTGAAAACCGTGTTACAGATTTAAAGTTTAAGGAGTAAGCATGTCACAAATTCAAGAAGTCAAAGCGCGAGAAATTTTAGATTCGCGAGGTAATCCCACGGTAGAAGCGGATGTGATACTAACTACAGGAGAACAAGGTCGCGCAGCTGTGCCATCAGGTGCTTCTACAGGATCGAAGGAAGCATTAGAGCGTCGCGATAAAAACCCCCAGCGTTATCAGGGTAAGGGGGTATTGCAAGCGGTGTTAGCAGTGAATCGTGAAATTAATCAGGCCTTACGTGGATTTGATGTTACCTTGCAAAGAGAGATTGATCATACTTTATTAACTTTGGATGCGACTCCCAACAAAGAACACCTAGGTGCAAATGCATTATTAGCCGTTTCTCTAGCTTGTGCTAAGGCAGCAGCTGCTTTGCGCCAACAGCCTCTTTATCAATATTTGAGTCATCAGTCAGCTTATTTATTACCCGTACCAATGATGAATATTATTAATGGGGGTGCGCATGCGGATAATAATTTGGATATTCAAGAGTTTATGATTTTGCCGATTGGTGCGCCTACGTTTTGTGACGCATTGCGTGCTGGTGCGGAAGTTTTTTATGGGTTAAAGCAGCAATTAAAAAAACAAGGATTGAATACCAATGTAGGAGATGAGGGTGGTTTTGCTCCTTCTTTACCAAGTCATGAAGCAGCGATTGAAAATATTTTAGAGGCGATTGAGCAAACGGGTTATCAGGTGGGGAAAGAAATTTGCATTGGCTTGGATGTAGCTAGCACGGAATTTTATCGGCACGGTTATTATACTTTACGTACCCAGAAGAAACAGTTGACTGCAGCTGAGTTGGTAGAATACTTGGCTAGATTAGTAGAGCAATATCCTATTGTTAGCATTGAAGATGGCATGGCAGAGAATGATTGGGAAGGATGGAAAAATCTCACTGATCGTTTAGGGAAAACTGTGCAATTAGTAGGAGATGATTTATTTGTTACGCATACTAATTTATTAGAGCAAGGCATTACGCAGCATGTAGCTAATGCAATTCTTATTAAACCTAATCAAATTGGTACTTTAACAGAAACCATGGCAGCGATAGAGTTAGCTAAAAGTGCGCATTATAATACGATTATTTCCCATCGCTCGGGAGAAACAGAAGATACAACGATAGCAGATTTAGCAGTTGCAACAGCAGCAGGACAGATAAAAACAGGATCACTGTGCCGAACAGACAGAATGGCAAAATACAATCAACTATTACGTATTGAAGAAGCATTGGGAAGTAAAGCTCAGTATGCTGGAGCGCTGAATGTGATCCCACAGTTTCAACGATATAAAATGGAGAAGGTGTAACTTTTGGAATATTATCGCCGCAAGATATTGCTCTTTACTTTATTTGCCTTATTGATTTTTCTTCAATACCAATTATGGTTTGGGTCTCATGGGGTACGTGCTATGATGTCATTAAAAAAGCAATTAACTACACAAACGGCGGAAAATGAAAAATTAAAACAGCGGAACCAAGCCTTGTTACTGGAGATTGAACATTTGCGTGATAATAAGGATGCAGTTGAATCACGAGCACGTAATGAGTTAGGTTTAATAAAGAAAGGCGAGACATTTTATCGGATAGTGAAGTGAGATTATGAGAATTTTAATTAGTAATGATGATGGGGTGCATGCGCCTGGCTTGACAAGCTTAGCAACCGCATTAAGTGAGTTTGCTGAAGTGACTGTGGTGGCCCCAGATCGCAATCGTAGCGGTGCAAGCAATTCATTAACTTTAGATAATCCTTTGCGTGTTGTGACTACAGCTACAGGGTTTTTCAGTGTTAACGGTACGCCAACGGATTGTGTGCACCTTGGGGTAACGGGGTTGTTAAAAGAGTTACCGGATATGGTCGTATCAGGAATCAATGAAGGTTCTAATCTGAGTGATGATGTACTGTATTCTGGTACGGTAGCCGCAGCTACGGAGGGGCGTTTTTTAGGATTGCCTTCCATTGCTGTTTCTTTAGCTGGACCTAAATGTCGTCATTATGATAGTGCAGCACAAATAGCAAAGATGTTAATTTTACGTTTAGAAGAAGATCCATTTCCTGCGGATACTATTTTAAATGTAAATGTGCCGAATTTACCACTTTCTGAAATTCGTGGTTTTCAAATTACCCGTTTAGGAACGCGTCATCTTGCTGAGCCCACTATCAAAACATCGGATCCACGCGGTAGAAAAATTTACTGGGTAGGGCAGCCAGGCTTGGAACAAGATGCCGGGCCAGGTACAGATTTTTATGCAGTAAATACCGGTTATGTTTCAATTACACCTCTACATCTTGATCTAACTCATTACAAGGTATTTGACCAGTTATCAGGGTGGATTCGTTCTTTAAAAGTGACAGAATAGGCCTCCTATGTAACCTAGGGCCTTATATGGAGGTCTAATGAAGCATACGGTTCATTTTATCATTGCTATAGCGGTTATTCTTGCTGGATGCACTATGGATCACACGGTGTATGCACCAGTGACAGAGGTTGCCGGTATTGAGCCTATTCCGAAAAATGGCATGCATAAGGTGGTAGCTGGTGAAAGCTTATATGAAATAGCTTGGCGATATGGATTGGATTATCGTGTATTACTTCAGTGGAATTATCTTCCCCCTCCTTACCGTGTGTATGTAGGGGAAGCCATTTATTTGCGGCCACAACCACAACGCATGGTGGTAACTAAAAAAATGGTGCCTTCAGTGAAACCCACCCCTCGTGCGGTGATGGTTTCTACAAAAAGAATAAAGAATAGATATTACGACAAAGAACCGACCGGTCCTGTATCACAATGGGGATGGCCTGCGCGCGGTAAAGTAACTCGTTTATCTAAAGGCATTGATATTGCTGGGGAGGTGGGTCAACCTATTTTGGCTGCAGCAAATGGGAAGGTAGTCTATGCGGGTAATGGGCTGCGAGCATACGGAAACTTAATTCTGATTAAACATAACAATTTATATTTGTCCGCCTATGCCTACAACCGTACTTTGTATGTACAAGAAGGGGGGTTGGTTAAAAAAGGGCAGAAAATTGCAAATATGGGCAATGCTGCACCAAATAAAGCTGTGTTGCATTTTGAAATACGGCGGGCTGGTAAATCTGTTAACCCACTTTCTTATCTCCCTCTTAATTTTTATAAGGAAAATAGGGTATAATTGAGACACAATGCGGATATCTCTATCTGTTTGTTAATGACCGACCATGCAAAATAGTGACGTGTAGTTATTAATAATTTAGAGCAATGATATTTAAAAATCAGGAAGATTCTTAGGCATATTTCATTTTAGGATTGAAACTATGTCAGCAGAGAAAAAAGGGAAGAAGAAATCACAGCAAAAAGCGTCAGCAGTGCTGAAGGGAAAGCAAGCTTTTCCTGCTGAGCATGAAGAAGATTTGTCTGAAGATATCAATAGCGATGAGTTAGAGAAAGATCTGACTGAAAAAGGTATTGATGCTGAGGTAGAGCTTGCTATCGAAGAGGAAGTAGCAGAAAAAAAGCGAGAGAAAGCTAGCGAAAAACCTACTGTTTTTGATCCCACACAAATTTACCTGAGCGAAATTGGGTTTTCTCCTTTATTAACTCCAGAAGAAGAAGTGTATTATGGGCGCTTAACTCAAAAAGGTGATCCAGCGGCACGACGTAGAATGATTGAGAGTAATTTACGTTTGGTAGTGAAAATCGCACGTCGCTATTATAATCGCGGGTTGGAATTTTCCGATTTAATCGAAGAAGGGAATTTAGGATTGCTACGCGCTGTTGAGAAATTTGATCCAGAACGTGGATTTCGTTTTTCAACCTATGCAACATGGTGGATTCGCCAAACTATTGAACGCGCCATTATGAATCAAACAAGAACAATACGCTTGCCTATTCATGTTGTGAGAGAGTTAAATCACTATTTGACTAAGGTGCGGGAATTAACTAAGCAGCAAGATAGAGCGCCAAGTTATCATGAAATTGCTGAAGCCATGCATAAAACCATTGACGATGTGAAAGAGGTGATGGAGTTAAATGAGCACATGGTATCGTTGGATATGCAAATTGCCAAAGATAACAACAATACGGGTAAGGCATTGGTCGAAGCATTAGCGGATAAGCAAGCGCAGGATCCAGCTGATATTTTGGCAGAGGAAAGAATTACCGAAGGATTAAAAGAATGTTTGGAAGAATTGAATGATAAACAACGCGAGGTTTTGTGCCGACGTTTTGGTTTAGGCGGTTATGAGCGACAAACCTTGGAAGAGGTAGGCGAAGCGATTGGATTAACCCGTGAGCGGGTACGACAAATTCAAATGAGCGGCCTACGTGCTTTGCGCATTATTATGGAAAAGCACGGCCTTAGCAGCGATGTGCTGTGATGAGAGCTAAGCTATGGCAAAATTCGTTTTTAGTTTCTTCTCGACTGCCAAATTTTTCAATTTCACATACTGTGGTAATCCGTGCAGGTAAGGCGGATAGGCTTCTCCTTGAATGAGCGGGGATAAGTACTGCCGACAAGCTTCTGTAATGCCAAAACCATCATCAGTGATATAATTTTTCGGTAAGCTTACTTCCACATTAGCTACTCTTTCTAAAGAAGCTTCTCCAATTGACCAACGATAAGGAGAATTCGATTCACGGACGATAATTGGCATGACCGCATTCTTACCAGCTAATGCCATTTCTACAGCAGCTTTGCCTATTGCATAGGCTTGCTCTACGTCAGTCTTAGAGGCAATATGACGAGCGGAACGTTGTAAGTAATCCGCTAGTGCCCAGTGATATTTAAAGCCGAGTTTTTCTTTGATAAGCTTAGCGATAATGGGTGCTACGCCACCTAATTGTTTATGGCCAAAAGCATCAGTCAAGCCAGACTCTGCAACAAAACTGCCATCAGGATTACGTAACCCTTCCGATGCGACAATAGCGCAATAACCAAACTGAGAAACGCATTCTTGCACGCGGTTTAATAGTTGTGCAGTTTGTAGGCGGACTTCTGGAAATAAGATAATGTGCGGAGCATCGCCTGCTTTTTCACAGGCTAAACCACCTGCCGCAGCAATCCAACCGGCATGACGCCCCATTACTTCTAAGACAAATACCTTAGTAGAAGAAGAAGCCATTGATGCAACATCCATGCCAGCTTCGCGAATAGATACAGCAACATATTTGGCAACTGAGCCGAATCCTGGCGAGTTATCAGTAAAAGGTAAGTCATTATCAATAGTTTTGGGTACACCGATGCAAGTAATGGGATAACCTAGCTCTTGGCTAATTAAAGAGACTTTATGGGCGGTGTCTTGTGAATCACCACCGCCGTTATAAAAAAAATAACGTATATGATGAGCTGAAAACACTTCTACTAATCGTTCATATTGTGCACGGTGTTTGTCTAATGTGCCTAACTTATGTCGGCAGGAGCCGAAAGCACCTGCTGGCGTGTGGCGAAGCGCTGCCACGTCGCTTGCTGATTCGTGACTAGTATCGATTAAATCTTCAGTAAGAGCACCAATAATTCCATTACGAGCAGCATAGAGTTTGGGAATTTTATCGTTGTGTTGACGCGCTGTTTCAATTACCCCGCAGGCAGTAGCATTGATCACGGATGTTACGCCACCTGATTGCGCATATAGGGCATTAAATTTTTCCATAGATTTTTTCTCCAGCTAATAAGGATGCGGTAAATTTTAGTAGAATTATACTGATTTTATGGTGGGAGCAAAGGGGAAAATGGTTTGCTGATCCTGACATTCAGGATTGCAGCCGGGTAACACATTCATTTATGGGTGGTTTTCTTTTAACATTAACAGCAACAGCCAATTGTTGTAGTTGAGTTTGGAGGGCAGCGCAAGTTTTTTGCGCTAATTCGATAGTGTGAATAGTATGGCCTAATAGCATAGCTAATTCGGTTTGTTGTCTAGGGGGGAGAGAAGTAGGCAAAAAAGTAGGCGGCGCAATTTCTTGTGGTAAGGGCGCCTTTAAAATACGTTTTACTGTGGCATAAAATACTTCATCCGCAGGTGGATGCCGATAGCGTGATGCCCATCTACTTAGTCGAGCGATAAGGGCCTGTGCTCTTGAGTCGGTGCTGGGGGTGCTGGTGGGGCGTGGATCCATATTAACAACCGGCGTGATCGTTTTCATGATGTGTTTTACGGTGGTCAGTTTGTTAGCGGATGATTGATCAGAGCGAGACAATTCCTGAATCAAGTCTAGCACGGTGAGATATTGAGTAATGGCTTGATGTAACTCTGGGTGGGTTTGTGTGGAATGTGCAGAAAAGCGGTTTTTTTCTAATAATTCTGGATTAAATGAAGGTAATTGATCTGGTCCTATTCTTGTTGTACCCCATAGGAGTGAATATCCGGTTTGTGCCGCGGAGAGAGTTTTATCAAAGTTGACTTGGCTATTTACTTGGTAAACTGCTAATACGTCAGCCGGTAATTGACTGGCGAATTGCAAGATTTTCTTTTTTAGAGATACTACGCATTGTTGGCAGCAGTCCATTAATAGTTTAATTTTTTCCTCTTCTGTCATGCGGGGTTGTTTTTGTCGTTCTGCAGCTTTTTTTTCCGTGGCTTTTCTTTTTTCTATTAGAATGGCCAAGTATTCCTTTGAGGTTTCAATACGCCTGCTATCGACCTCATCGCTATTCGTATTTTCTTGAACTCGCTGTTTACCTAATAACACTGCATAACTATGCAGCCCCAATTGTATATTATCAGTAAGAGTGTCTGCGCTAGGATTCTGGCTTACATCATCTTGTGTTTGGTAGGCACTGACAGCTATAGAGGTTTCTGCAAATGAGGTTAAGCTAGGAAACTCAAGGTTGGAAAATAAGGGAGAATAAGATTCTAGTATTGAAGGAACTTCAGATATTTTTTTTCCAGAAAAAGTGTTACGTAAAAACAACCCAAATTCGAGTAGGGCATCAATTAATGTTCCATTGAAACAACGTTGGTTTCGATAAAGCAAGTCTAATTCTAGCGCACGTTGGATTTTAGTGATATGGCTTGCTAATGTTATTTCATTTATATACATAAAAAAACTCTGCACTGCGAAGTGGGACTGCAAGTGCAGAGAATGTCCGAAATCAAGGATTACTGCAAGCAATTATACTCTTTTTAAACTGTTAAACGCGCTCATGGTATTGATAAATTTATATTCTTCTCTTCTAAAGTCTGATTTTTGTAATTCTTGAATATATTGACTGCTAGCTAGAATAAAATGCGCATGGGTTTTTTTGGCTAAGCGTAATACTTCTACTTTGACCTTTCCCGCGAGTAACCATTGATCTTGTTTGCTAACGCCAAGACGTTCACCCGCTTGCGTGAGGTATTGTTTGGCTTCTTCATAGTATTTTTCCACCAAATGCAACATGGAGGGAATATTAAAATAACAAGTAGGCAATTGTGGAATAACATGTACTAAACTCAGCTTGATATTCATATGATTAACTGGTGCATTAACTAGCGCTTTTTTGACTTCTATAATTTCGTCACTGGTGATGGCATTAGTGACGAGTAATACCTGCCTTCTTTCCATGGCTGCTATCTCCTTGCGTTGATGAGGATGAAATCCTTGATGGAGGATACCCATCATCTCACTGTTAATTGCGGGTGAAAATTAGGAATTTCCAGTGAAGTATAGTTCACTAATCCTAGTTTTGCTTAGGGTTTCCCCTGATGGTTTTGAGGGTGTTTGATGGTATTTTGGCATGTATTTTGTAATGGGGCAAAAGTTAGACATGTGGGTGCTGGCCGTTCACTCCTCTTCTGCTGTTTCTTGCATGCTATTGGTTAACACAATTTTTACTAATTCCGGCACAGATCGGACACTCATTTTCCGCATGACAGAGGCGCGATGGGCCTCTACTGTCTTTAATGAAATTTTTAATTCAGCGGAAATGACTTTATTGGGTTTCCCAGCAACAATGCCTTGCAATACTTGTACTTCTCGCATGGATAATAAAGCAAATTTTGCGCGTATTTGCGCACATTCTTGGCGTTTTTCGCGATTTGCTTTATCAAGGCGTAGTGCTTTGTTAATACTTTCCAATAATATTTGGTCGTTAAAAGGTTTAGTAAGGAAATCCACGGCGCCTGCTTTCATTACACGCACAGCTAAAGGAACATCGCCATGGCCGCTAATAAAAATGATGGGTAGTGAAGGGGCTTCTTCTGTGTTTAAACGCGTTTGTAGTTCAGGGCCGCTGATACCAGGCATGCGTACGTCTAATACTAAACAGCCGTGTTGTTGCGGGTCGTAACTATCCAAGAATTCTTGGGGGTGGGTGTAAGATTTGGTTTTTAAGCCGATAGATTCAATAATCCATGTGAGTGACTCTACCATAGCCTGATCATCATCAATGATATAAACAATGGGGTCGGATAGTAACATGATTGCCTACTCCTATTGGCTAACAGGTAAGGTGAATCGAATCCAGCTGTTGCTGCTGGTGTTTGGGTGAATGGTGAATTGACCACCATGTGCTTCAATAATGGATAGACAAATGGCCAAGCCCATGCCACGCCCATGTGCTTTAGTAGTGAAGAAGGGTTTAAAAACCTTATTAATGTCATCTTTAGAAAAACCAGGGCCGGTATCATTCACAGTGATAGCAAGCATATTTTTTTCAGCATGACGTGTTTCAATGTAAATTCTTTTTTCCTGGCAATGTGCTTCTTGCATTGCTTCCATAGAATTTTGTAATAGATTTAGAATAACTTGTTGTACTTGAATTTTATCTATCAATACTAATGGTGGATCTTTATCTAAATCCAAATCCACTTTCGTTTTTGAGGAAGATAAGTTATGTCTGATTAACGTAATGGTTTCGCGAACAATATTATTAATTTTACAGGGTGTTTTAATAAGTTGTCCTTTGCAAAAAAAGTTTTTTAACCGTTGGATAATTTCTCCCGCACGCTCGGCTTGTATGGCGGCTTTTTCCATGGCAACTTTCAGTTGTGCTGGATCTTGATGGCCATTTTCTAAATAACGCACACAGCCTCGTGTGTAATTGATGACAGCCGCTAGTGGTTGACTGATTTCGTGAGCCATACCAGACGCCATTTCTTCCATGGTGCTTAAACGGTATACGTGTGCTAATTGTTGACCGCGTAAGCGTGCTTTTTTATCTAACAATTGGTCGGTGACATCACGAGAGGCCAGTTGGACCTCGCGAATAGATTTAGTTATATCATCCACTACTAAGCGTATATGACTTTCTAGCCAGCGATAATCCCCTTCTTTAGGTTTGATGCGGTACGTGATAGCTTTTTGACTTTCTCTTTTATTAGCAAATAACTTCTTTAATTTACTAAAGTCATCTTGATGGACAAGTTTAAAGAAATTAGCTTGGATTAAATCCTCGGGTGTGTAACCTAAAGTGAGTTTGCTAGCGGGAGATACGTAAAGAAAAGCACCATCTGGAGTATGCCGTGAAATCATATCAGTGGTGTTTTGTGCAAGCAAATGAAACTGTTGCTCGCTTTCATGTAGGGTTTTTTCCGTTTTTTCTAAAGCTTGTAAAGTGGTTAATAACATCCGATTAAAAGTATAGACCATATCAAATAAACGAAAAGATTTTTTTGTCAGCTCTTCGCAAATAAGTTGTAATTCTTTTTCGGTTTTCTTATGTGCGGAAATGGGATGGTGTGTTAGTAGGATGATGGGTTTATTTAATTCAGTGTGGTTTAATATATTAATGCACGATTTACAAGTGCCTTTAGAGCCGTTTTTGCGAATAAAAAGGGTGTCTTCGGCCCATATTTTTTCTTCTAATGAAGTTTCATGGATAATCTTAGGAAAGGGATGGGTTTTTTCATAAATGAAATTGATTGATCGCCCAAGTGCTTCTTTTTTATGGTAGCCGAATAGTGAAAAGGCGCCATTATTCCAATCGACGATTTTCCCATTTTTGTCGAGTAGAACTGCGCTATCAAGAATAGCATTAAACAACGAGAATCCATTCTCGGTATCCATACTTTTTCCTAGGCTATTTCTGGATTTTGAGAAATAATACCATATTTGCGTGGTAGATGGGAGTTATCATTTGTAGCGCGCGAATGAGGGGGTATTTTTATGTGTAAACCCTACATGTTGAAGTTAACGCTAGAGGACATAAATTAGAGAGTATAACCATGAAAATTCATATCCTAGGTATCGGTGGCACATTTATGAGCGGAGTAGCCTTATTGGCCAAAGAGCAAGGCCATGATGTTACGGGATCCGATATGCACCTCTACCCTCCGATGAGTACCCAGCTAGCTGAGCAAGGCGTTACCGTATTAGAAGGGTATAGTCCAGAACATATTGATCCGACTATTGACTGTGTAGTGGTGGGCAATGTAATTAAACGTGGCAATCCCGCGATGGAGCATGTTTTGGCGACTGGCATGCCATATATATCAGGCCCGCAATGGTTGGCTGAACAAGTGTTGCGAGAGCGTTGGGTATTGGCTGTAGCTGGGACGCATGGCAAAACAACAACGACCAGTTTGTTAACCTGGATTTTAGATTATACGGGGAAACAGCCTGGGTTTTTAATCGGTGGTATCCCAGAAAACTTTGGAGTTTCATCCCGCTTGGGCCAAAGTCCTTATTTTGTTATTGAGGCGGATGAGTATGATAGCGCGTTTTTTGATAAGCGCTCTAAGTTTATTCACTACCACCCGCGCACAGTTATTTTAAATAATCTGGAATATGATCACGCTGATATCTTTCCTGATCTTTATGCAATTCAACAGCAATTTCATTATCTTATAAGAACTATTCCAAGTGATGGATTAATTATACAGCCGGCGGCGGATAACAATTTGGCTGCAGTTATAGCTATGGGTTGTTGGACGCCGCAGCGGAGTTTTGGTGGTGCACAAGGTTATTTACAGGCGGTATTGCATCGCCAGGATGGCAGTTGTTTTGAAGTGGTTTGTGCAGGGAAGTCAGTTGGTATAGTCGAGTGGGAATTACTTGGGCAACATAATGTGCATAATGCGTTAGCGGCTTTAGTGGCGGCTGAACATGTTGGGATAAATGTTACAGAGGCATTACCGGCATTGCGTCAATTTAAGAATGTAAAACGTCGTTTAGAAATAAAAGGTCAAGAAAATGGTATTATTATTTACGATGATTTTGCACATCATCCTACGGCTATTGCTACAACCTTACAGGGTTTGCGTGCTAAAGTAGGGCAGCAGGCGCGATTAGTGGTGGTGTTGGAGTTTGGTTCTTATACCATGCGTACGGGGGTACATAAGCAACAATTGCCAGCTGCATTGGCTAGCGCAGATTATGTTGTTTGTAAGCGCCCAGAGCAAGATTGGGGCGTAGCAGAATTGTTGCAACAACTAGCTAGAGCGACAGCGTTGTATGATAATACTGATCAACTCGTGATAGGGCTGGTGCAAGAGTTAAAACCGGGTGATCATGTGGTTATTATGAGTAACTCAGGATTTGATGGCGTTTATCAAAAATTATTAAATCAGCTTAAGGTTAAACATCATGAAAAAATCACGTAATAATATTGTGGCGATTGCAGAACCCAGCTATTTAGCAGCGCAATCTGACCCAGAAAGCCAGCGATTTTTGTGGTCCTATGAAGTTACCATTTCTAACGAGGCAGATGAAATTGTACAGTTGCTGAATCGATATTGGAAAATCACGGATATGACAGGCAGAGTAGAAGAAGTGAAGGGCCCGGGAGTGGTTGGGTTGCAACCGATTATTAAACCAGGGAAAAAATTTGTTTATAGTAGTTTTTGTCAACTCGTTACACCGCAAGGCACTATGGAGGGTAATTACGAAATGCAGACCTTGGAGGAAGAGCGGTTTCTGGTGCACATTCCAAAGTTTATTTTAACGGCACCCTCCGCAATTACAAGAACATTTCGCTCCATGTTACATTAGCTTCTTGTCATAATACCTCTCTGCCAATTAATGCTCTAGCCAGAGTACTGCTATCAATATATTCTAATTCTCCGCCGAGAGGAACGCCGTGTGCAATGCGCGAGGTTTTAATTTTGTAAGGTTTTACTAACTCTGAAATGTAATGTGCTGTGGCTTCACCCTCGACGGTTGGGTTAGTAGCAAGGATAATTTCTTGGATAGTATTTTGTTTTAGTTGTTCTTGTAATTGCGGTATACCTAGATGTTCTGGTCCTATGCCATCAAGCGGAGACAGATGTCCCATAAGCACAAAGTAAAATCCTTTAAAGCTGGCCGTTTGTTCAATCGCCATTACATCAATAGGATTTTCTACAATGCACAGCAAAGCGGCGTCGCGATGCGTAGAAGCACAGATCTTACATAAA
Source organism: Gammaproteobacteria bacterium RIFCSPHIGHO2_12_FULL_41_20 (assembly GCA_001801575.1). Taxonomy (GTDB): domain Bacteria; phylum Pseudomonadota; class Gammaproteobacteria; order DSM-16500; family DSM-16500; genus 2-12-FULL-41-20. The sequence goes on along the minus strand of MGYC01000025.1, from coordinate 13,699 downwards.
TCTGTTTCGCTAAATAAGCGACAACGCTGACAATGATTAATTTTCTCCATAGCTTCATGTAAGACGTAAGATAACCGTCTTGCATTATCGCGGTGCCGAGCTAATAACTGAAATGCCATGCGTTGTGCTGTTTTTGGGCCGACGCCAGGTAGACAGCGTAAAGCATCCATTAATTGCTCAAGTAGAGGGCTAAATTGCATAGTGATTATTTGGCGTCGCCTAACTCATCGGGAAATTTGAACCCAGCTAAACTAGACATTTTGCCACGCATTTCTCTTTCTACTTTATCAGTTGCGTCATTAATAGCTGCAGCTATTAAGTCTTCTACAACGGCTTTTTCTTCTTTCATTAAGCTAGGATCAAAGGTAACGCGTTTAGCATAATGTTGGCCAGTCATGACGATTTTTACTAATCCACCGCCAGATTGCCCTGTTACTTCCATTTCTGCTACTTGTTTTTGGATGTCCTGGAGTTTTTTTTGCATTTCTTGCGCTTTTTTCATGATTTCACCCAGCCCTGCTTTATCACCCGCGCCTGCTGATTTATTCATTTTTGATTCCCCGTATGGTATGAAATGATCAAGACTAGTACAGCGCTAGAGGAACAAAATCAAATAGACACTGTACTAGCCGCATTTTAGCAAAGATCTTAGTGGATTGTTATCCCTTTACTTAGCAAGATGAGATGCTAGAAGAACAAATTTAAATGGACACTGTACTAGGTTAATCCGTTGTTCGAATCGTATCTGGCATCACTGTAGCACCAAATAAATCAATAAGCTGCTTAACATTTTGATCTTGGGTGATTTTTTGTGTTGCTTCTTGTAAGCGTTCGGTTTGCTCTTGTAAGTGTTGTTTTAAGGGTGTGTATAAATTGTCTTCTGTAAGCTGAATATCCACAGTTAGTGGTCGGTTAAAGTGTTGTGATAAAGCTTGTTGAATGCGTTCGACTAATTTTGTCGTGAGCATAGGTTGATGATGAGTGGCTAAGGAGAAGATGGCTTTAGTATCGGTCAACTTGCAAAGAGTACAATTAGTTGCGAGTGCTTGAGCCAAGCCAGTTAATTGCAGCTTAGGTAAAAGAGTTTGCCATGACACCGATGTGCTGGTGGTTTCCTGTGAGTTTTGGTTGGCAGGTGCTATTTTGGTTGTGGGGGTGTCTAATGGATCAGCTGGGCGTGATAATTTAGCTGTTGTTGCTGTTGTTGGCGCATCATTAGTTTGCAAGTTAAACGCTAGCATGCGCAATAGCGTCATTTCAAAACCAAGTTCTGGACTGGGAGTGAAAGGTAGATCTCGTCTCCCAATCACCGCCATTTGATAATACAATTGCACGTCTTGCGGAGAGAGCTGCGCGGCTAGGCTACGTAATAGGTCATTTATGGGAGTGCTGTCAGCAATAGTTTGCACTAGAGAAATGTGATGCAGCAGCGTCATAAGTTCAGCGAGAGCTTGATTAAAGTCAACTGCTTGTTCGGCTAATTGTTTGATTGCCACAAGTAGTTTTTTCCCATTACGTTCAGCTAATGCATACAATAAGGCTGCGAGATTTTGTTGTGGTACACTACCCAGCATTTGTTGTACGTTTTCTACCGTCAATGAATCTTGGTTATAGACTATGGCTTGATCTAATAAGCTGAGTGCATCGCGCACACTACCGTTGGCTGCTCTGGCTAATTCATCCAAAGCCATAGGATCAAAGGTAATTTGCTCTTCATGGCATATTTTTTGCAAATGTTTAGATAAAGTAGCAATAGCAATGGGTTTTAAGTGAAATTGTAAACAACGAGATAGTACGGTAATCGGTAAACGTTTAGGTTCTGTAGTAGCGAATAAAAATTTCGCATGTGCCGGTGGTTCTTCGAGTGTTTTCAGCAAAGCATTAAAGCTATGCCCTGATAGCATATGTACTTCGTCGATGAGATATACTTTGTAACGACCTTGAGCAGGAGGATATTGTACATTTTCTAATAATTCACGTGTATCTTCTACTTTGGTGCGAGATGCGGCATCTACTTCAAATAAATCGAAGAAACAGCCATTATCAATAGCTTGGCAAGTTTGGCAGCTTCCACAGGGGGTGGCGCTGACTGCCATTTCGCAGTTTAAGCATTTTGCGATAATTCTGGCGAGTGTAGTTTTACCTACGCCGCGTGTACCGGAAAACAAGTAAGCATGATGAAGACGTTGTTGATTAAGCGCATTAACCAGCATACGTAAGATAGGTTCTTGCCCGATAATATCTGCAAATTGTCGCGGCCGCCATTTACGTGCAAGCACTTGATAGCTAGGCATACGATGGAATCCTATTTACTTTCCATAGCCAAGAAAAAAGAGGCAGCCAGTACCAGCCACACTTCGGCACTCGCATCAGCTACTACCGTTGCTTCCTTCCGGACCTGGCGGGGTTCGTAGCCTAGCGCTGCGAAGGGACCCATACTAGCCACCATAAAAGTTTTGCTAAATGTCGCAGATAAGCTTGCTTAGTGCAAGTCTAATTTTGATTTTGTACGCGCGTACATCCTGTACGCTCGCCCTATGGGCCGCCGCAAGCGGCGTTCAAAAACGGCAATCCTGCCGTTTTTGTCAAACCCTCGGGCGAGGGTTCTCACCTTCTACCCTCAGAAATAAAAAACCTATCTACGATAGGTTTTTTATTTCTGGCGGAGAGAGAGGGATTCGAACCCTCGATACGTCGTTAAACGTATACACGCTTTCCAGGCGTGCTCCTTCGACCGCTCGGACATCTCTCCAGTCTAGGCGCGTAAGGGTAAACTAGATTGATGGAGAGTGCAAATAATTGTAAATAGACCCTAAAGTTACTTGAAAAGTAACTCCAGGATACGCTGATAGCAGGCAGATAACATTTCTAAATCTTTTATTCGCACTCCTTCGTCTACTTGATGCGCACTGCTATGGCACGGGCCTAATTCCAGGACTTCTGCACCCGTGGGGGCAATAAAGCGGCCATCTGACGTGCCACCTCCGGTTGAGGGCTTGGTGTGTAATCCAGTTATCTCCTGAATAGCACGTTGGGTGGCATGGAACAATTTACCTTGCCTGGATAAAAAAGGATGTCCACCGATTTCCCATTGTATTTCAAAGTCAATGTTACTTTGCCGCAAAATAGCTGCTACCCGTTCTTGTAATTGTTTTGCAGTGACCGCAGTAGAAAATCGAAAGTTAAAGCATACTTCTAGCGCGCCAGGAATCACATTTAAAGCTCCAGTACCAGCATGGATATGGGTGATTTGAAAAGTAGTAGCTGGGAATGCTTGATTACCTTGATCCCAAGTTTCTTGTGTTAATTGATGGAGCGCTGCCAAACTATGATGCACAGGGTTAAGAGCAAGATGGGGATAGGCAACGTGGCCTTGTTTGCCGCGGATAATCAGTTTGCCGTGCAATGAACCACGTCGGCCAATGCGTACTTGATCACCCAGTTGTATTTCACTGGATGCTTCACCCACGATGCAGTAATTAATATATTCTTGGCGTTGCAGGAGAGTTTCTAATACTTGTTTTGTACCATGTAAAGCAGGGCCTTCTTCATCACTAGTAATAAGAAACCCGATGGAACCAGGAAAGCTTTTATGTTGCGCAATAAAATTTTCCGCAGCAACAATCATGGCTGCTAATCCGCTTTTCATGTCTGTTGCACCGCGACCGTAGAGATAGCCATCGCGGACAGTAGGTTGAAAAGGTGGAGAAGTCCACGCCAATTCGGAGCCAGTTGGGACTACATCCGTATGACCAGCAAACACGAATAATGGAGATTGTTTACCGTAGCGCGCCCATAAATTATCGACGTCTCCGAAACGCATCGATTCACATTGAAATCCTGCATGCAATAAGCGTGGTGCAATAATGGCTTGGCAGCCTGCATCTTGTGGAGTAATAGAAGGACAGGCGATTAATTGTTGCGCTAACTCTAGTACAGCAAGATTAGCGATGGTTTCGGTATGCACGCTATTTATTCCTCTCTTAGTAACTCATTAATACTGACTTTACTCCGGGTTTGCTCGTCAACACGTTTAACAATGACAGCACAGTACAAGCTGTATTTCCCATCAGCACTGGGTAAATTGCCAGGTACAACCACAGAGCCGGCAGGTATGTGGCCATAAAAAATCTCTCCGGTTTCGCGATTATAAATGCGCGTACTTTGGCCAATATATACTCCCATAGAAATCACAGAGTCTTTTTCTATTACTACTCCTTCGACAATCTCAGAGCGAGCGCCAATAAAGCAATTATCTTCAATGATGGTGGGATTGGCTTGTAATGGTTCTAATACACCACCAATGCCGGCTCCTCCTGATAAATGCACATTTTTTCCAATTTGTGCACAAGAACCTACAGTGGCCCAAGTATCAATCAAAGTACCTGTATCAATATAAGCACCAATATTGACGTAAGAAGGCATGAGAATAGTATTGGGTGCAATGAAGGCACCTTGGCGAGCTAAAGCGTCAGGAACGATACGTATACCTAAGTGATTTAATTCCTCAACGGTTTTGTTATGAAATTTCAGGGGGATTTTATCGTAATAATTACTAAAACCGCCATCAATACGGCGGTTTTCGAAGATTCGGAAAGATAAGAGAATAGCTTTTTTAACCCATTGATGTGTGTGCCAGTGGCCATGCACTTTTTCTGCGACACGAATTTCACCGCTATCCAGCAGCAAAATAATTTTCTGGATAGCTGATTTTAGTTCTCGAGAGGTATTTTGCGGGGTAATTTCTAAGCGTTTTTCATAAGCAGATTCGATCAGGGGCTGTAGGGGGTGCATGAATAAAATCCTTATTTATGCGGAAACTAATCTACTAATTAGGAGTTCTTGATTCATCAAGAACTCCCGTCTGCTGATTGTTTCATAAAGCGGACTTAGACAGCAACTAGCAGAAGTGTAGCTGAGAGAGTACTGAATGATAGGTGTTAGGGGATAAGCTAAAGCTCATAGGGCCGCCGCGCATGAAAGTAGTTGGGAGGGCTAGAATAAGGGTTTATGTGTATAGTGCGGGTACATATGATTTTTCATAAAAATTGCTGTTGATCATGTTTTCCAAAATTCGTCACTGTATGCAGGTAAGGCATCGACCATACGTATAGCAGTAATCTGCTTATTTTCTATATCCAGCAAAAAAGCGCCATGATTGTGTAAGGTTTTTTTATCATGTTGCGCTTTTATCTCCACCATAAATAAAACTTGGCCAGATTTAACGGTTAACATTTGTGTAACGGTAAGAAGAGGTTTAATGCCAGCGACATCGGATTGGCCAATACGCTTCATAAGAGCATCTTTTCCATGAATAATATCCGCCTCACCTTTTGCATTGGTAATATAGCTTACTATAGATTCAGCAAGTAATTTTTTCATGTGAGCATGATCTGCAGCAGCATAGGCTTTTACAAATTGACTTGCTATAGCTTCTGCTTCATTATCGTGTTTTGCTGTTTCAATAGGCATATACAGTCTTCCCTATTAGGCATATACAAGTTACAGTCTTACCTATAATGTACCTATAGCTAGCAGGTTATTAGAAACCCTATTATACAGGAGTTTCGCACTTTATTCATGGTTGCTTTCTACGGCAAAGTGCAAAATTTCTATGGTATACCCGGAACGAAAAATGATTTTAGCGCGGGATAGGTTAGTGTGGCTGTAATTCCCTTCTCTCTAGAGGGTTAGGGTGTGTAGTTATAAAAGGCAGAAGCTTACCAGATCTTGCGCGAAGTATGTGTTATCCTAACTTGATCGCCGTTTCTAGGGTTAACTAGGATTGATATATGGCATCACGTAGAATAAGCGCTCTTACTTATGTTAGCCTTATTTTAGTATTTTGGATTACTCCCCTAGCTACTACAACAATATATGGCGCAACGTCTACTACACCTCCGCGGTACTTTCCTGTTTATCCGCGTCCTATTGATCAACCATTTATGCCCGGGTTGGATTGGGGCGCACGTTTAGATATAGAAAATATTTTTAATGCACATGGCGGGTTAGTACGAAATGCAGTGACGGATGTGATAGGGAATATCGGGTTGACTTATAACACAGAAGAAGCCGGTTTATGGCAGGGCGGTTTATTTACTGCGGGAATTACGGGAGTTGCTAGTGGCTACGAGCCAAAATTAGCTGGTGAATTACAAACAGTCAGCGATCTTTGGGCTTTGTCTACGGTACGGTTTTCTGAGCTTTCATATAAACAGCAATTTAATCCATTATTTTTGGTGAGAGCTGGGATTATGGATTTCAATTATTACTTTGATCTTACTGTAGTTGGTGCTGAACTCATGAATTCTTCTTTTGGATTAACACCAACGTTATACGTGGATGCTTTAGTGCCTACTTATCCTTATTCAGGATGGGGCGCAATGAGTGAAATAGGTAGCATCTTAAAAGGGCGGGTTGGGATTTTTCAAGGTAATCCTAAGGAGCTAAATACCGTTTTCAGTCAGGGATATTTTGCTATTGGAGAACTGGAAGACACACTTACTTTAAATAAACAATCGTTACTATTAAAAGCAGGTGCTTGGCGTTATCGTCGGCCGTCTTTATCTTGGTATAATACGTATGGTTTTTATGGTATGGCAGAAGATACGTGGTATATGGGTAAGCGACAATGCAGTCTCTTTTTGCAAGCGGGTGATAACCTACAAGATGCGAATGTTGTACCGTATTATGTGGGCGGTGGGGTGCGTGTTAAACCGCTTTTTAATCGACGACCTGACGATGTATTTAGTCTGGGTGTTGCCTCAGTAGGTGTTCAATCGGCACGTCAAGAAACTGCTTATGAAGTGACTTATGTTATCCGCTTAACAAAACAAGTATCTTTGCAGCCTGATTTGCAATATGTGGTTAATCCTGGTGGGACAAATCCTAATGCATTGATGGGGATCGTGCGGGTACACGCAGATTTTTCTTAGTAGTCTAATTGCATAAACCATGATTGCATGACTAGGGATCTGCTAATTCGTATTATAAAAACAATCGCCATCCAGGGACAGCCCAAATATGTGGATCTCCAATCTTTTTTATTTCAGTGCCGTTATATATAACAAGCCCTCCTAACCACTGATTTTTTGCCTGTGCGCTAATTTCTTTTAATGCAGTCATGTCTTTCGTGGAAATGGAGGAGCGTGACTTGATTTCGATGCCAATAATTCCTTGCGGAAACTGTATAATGAGGTCTACCTCTAGGCCTGCGCGCGTACGATAAAAAAATAACTCTACATTATGCTGCATTGTTTTTATATATTTGAATAGCTCACTGACTACCATAGTCTCAAACAATTCCCCAGTTAGCCCGCTAGTTAGCCCTGTGAGATAGCGAAGAATGCCGATATCTAGCCAATATATTTTCGGCGTTTTTATTACGGCACTTGTTAGATTGCGAAAATAAGGTTGCAACAAAATAACTTGATATGAGAGCCGTAAGTATTCAAGATAGCGCCGTGCAGTATCCACACTCACAGCTGAGTCGCGAGCCAATTCCGAGTAATTAAGTAGGCAGCCAGTTCTTAATGCGGCTAGTTTTTGAAAGGTTCGAAATGGCTGCAAGTCATTTAACCTTACTAGATCACTCAAATCTCTTTCTAGATAGGTATACTCGTAATCTTTAATCCATCTCTGTTTGTCATCGTTTGATAAAGTAAGTAACTCAGGCATGCCGCCCCATTGCAACAAATAAGTTTGGGCATTGACTCTGTTCATTTCCTCCTTGTCTAGCAATACGGCTGGCACGGAAGCAAGTACCTTGCTTATTAGTTCTCCATGTAAAATGCGATCCACGAGAGGTGGTAGTAATTCCCTGTCTGGTGTGGTGTAAATTTCCGCCATCATTAGCGGGTATAATTCATAAATAGAGACTCTTCCGGCTAGCGATTCTCGGATACTTTTTAACAATGTAATTTGGCTAGAGCCTAGTAATACTGAAAAATCAATTTCTCTTGCATCATAAGCATATTTAATTTTTTCAAAGATCGCAGGTTCTTTTTGTGCTTCATCAATCACTGCTTTGCCGATGCTAGCTGCCCAGGCAGCAGTGGGAATTTGTTGCATTTTCTCCCTTATTTCCATCGAATCTAAATTTAAATAGGGCAATTTAGGATATTGAAGCTTTGCTAGAGTGGTTTTACCTGTTTGCCTGGCACCTGTTAGCATAGCGATAGTGCGCCGGCTTTCTAGGGGCAGCAATGTGTGTAAAAATCTTTTTCTAAACGAAATTACATCAGCCATATCGTTAAATATACCGCAAATATTACGATTAAGACAATAGACTTTCGTTAAAAATAACTAAGTAATCTTTTATTTTTTAAGCTAGAAACGGCGGTTGGGTGCGATGGATCCAGTGGTGGAATGAAACAGTAGACGATTGGGGCAAAAACAAGCTCGTACAATGGTTTTGTCGAGCTTGCCTAGATATTACTCCAGCAGCATAAGCGCATATCCTTATACATAAGTTTTTCTTTTCGTTGGTTGAAAGGTTTCCCAGGCCAACGAGAAATCTCGCATTCTTTGCATTCCTATCCACATCACCTTAGCACCAGGATATTTATCAGATTTTCGGCCTAAAAAACCACCCAGTTTTGCAATCATGAGAATCATTTCGTTTAATTTAGGAGGAATCTTGGGTGGAGATTTTTTAGTGACAATGGCATAGACAGATTGCCACTCGCTAGATTCAAATACTGCACTGCAATCCATATCCGGGCAATTACGTCCAGGCATCGTTAAATACAGAATTCTCCAGGCAACAATAAGATTTGCCAACGACACAAATACCATTTGACTACCTCTATCGCTGTTTCGGCATCAGTGACAGGGAAACTTGTAAGCAAAAACCACTCGATCGTTTCTTCATCACTAGGTGCATTTATTTCCCTGCAATGCACGACATTAATTGGAATTGGAGCTGACTTTTTATATATATTTATTTTATATTTACTTGAAGGTGGCTTTACATAAACTGTGCAGGCTCTAATTTCTTGATGTACTGTGCGTTCTTTGCGCTCACGCCTTGTCCATGCATCTTGCGTGTGAATTTTTCCAGGAGACATCTTAAATTCAATACTGCCTATAGGTTTAGATGCTCGCACTGCTTCTCTTAATCGTAGTGTCAGCTCATTATCTGTTTCGTTTAAAACTTCTCTATTATGGCTAGAGCGAACCAACCAGTATGCTTTATTTGATTCAGAAGGCATTTTTTGCAGTAAGTCATACATATCACCTTCTCGGTCAGCAATACTTACAATTAACGTATCAGGCGAAACTAAGGCAATGGCATTAGCAGTTTCATAGCCTTTTATCCAACGATAAGTCTCTTTTTCTTCAATGGGTTTTTTCTTTCGTGACTCCGCTGTACCAAGTTTATCTCTTGTCCATGTATGTGTATTAACGATGCCTAAACACGTTCTTTCAGGGGTCATTGCTAAGCTTGGATGTAAATAAATGCCATGACTATATTGACTGCCTAAATATCCCATACCAGATATAGATTCACGGCCAGTAAAATCTATTTCGGTCGTGTCTTGAGGAATTAAAACAGTTTTTTCATTCTTGATTCTGGCTAAAGTAGCTTCGCGATGAGGCGTTAAAATTCCATCAGGTGTAATATTTTTATGATTAAAAAATCGATATGCTGCTATGGTTTCTTTCCAGCTCTTAAATGAGCTTGGGATGCTCTTTGGCGCATGGCTAGCTAAGCCATCCAACAGTTTTTCATATCTTTTATTTAACCTTTTATCCCCAAATTGCACCATTTTTGTTTCTTCTATAACCCAATTTGCATCCTGCATAATGCTCCTGTTGATTTTAAAAACCGCAAAGGATACATGAATTGTTAAAACTTATGTATAAGGATATGCGCTTATGCTGCTGGATTATTGTTGCGCCAGATTAGAGAAGCACGCATTTCCATTGCATTGTGTGGCTGCGTAAGCTCCCATGCTCTGCTGCTTTTGTTCTCCATAAAGTTTTCCAGTATGCGCTGCACATGCCAGCCCGACCATTGATATTATCCAAGAGTAGAGTGCCATTTTTATCGTACCAAGCAAAAGAACCAACCCTCGAAGATAAACTACAAATAGATCCGTCTAGTGGATCCACGAACATTGTGCGTCCAAGTTTGTCACCGATGGGGGCCAATGCTTGCGGAATACTATTAGATCGTCGACAGAATAAACCATCCCGTCTGTCAGGGCCTTTTTCCATATCGAGATTGCCCCCCAACAACCTGTTCTCCAACCCGTTCTTACAACACTGGCCATCCACCGCGGTTAAGGCCGCTTCCGCTGCCCCTATGACTGTGCGTGAAAAGAAAGCTGACTGGCCATTACACCATAGATTGAATTGAGCGTCGTAGACTTCATATATCTCCTTCATCATACCTAGCGGAAAATGCAAGCCTGTTTGGATAACTTCTGCCTCCTTGGGTTTAAAAATCTGGTATAGGTCTGCAGCGGCTTTTGTTGTCTCATCCTTTGTCGCTTGACCATGGGTGCAAGGATCAGCTGATATTCTCTCAACAATCACTTTTAGTTGCGCAATCACCTGCGCGATCTGTGCTCTATTCCTATCATCATAGAGTGCTTCTTCGTCCATATTCGGATCGCATGGCCAGGGACAATGAGGAAACTGGGCTTTAAATTGAGCCTCAGCAATAGCTTCTCCATTTTTTATCATCGGTATGATGGATGCATGTATTTCCCTTAATGCCCAGGTATCGCCTGTACCAAGAAAAAGTCGATAGGGAGAAGCTTCAATCTTGCGACCAAAGTGATCTGTTACTGTTCCTATCTGAAACAATAACTCAGAATGTCTTTTCAAAATAGTTATCGCTGCCAATCTCGTTTCGTCTGTTTGCTGACAAAATCCGGGTTCTGCATTTACCACGGCAGCGAGTAATCGGATGAAAATACTCTCATCTTGGGCTGCGTGTGAATCGCGTGCAAATAAACCCGGTGTTGACGAACAGGGAGATATTTGTGGTGGTAGAATCGCCAGCTTACCTTGTCTATTGTTAGCCATTCTGCACCCCCTCGTTTATTGTGACTTTTTCTTGTTTCTTATCAGAAGATATTGTTTACATAAAAACTCCTAACGAGTCAATTAGAATTAGATAATTATTTATAAATCCTGAATGATGTTTATAAGGCCATTTTTACTACTGAAGCAATTCCTGTAACAAGTGCGGTAGCTGCTATAAGTGCGTTACGATTACTGAAAAGACCGCCACGTGCTTTATAACGTGCTTTTCTGTTTTTATTAACAAAACCATGTCGATCTAATACAGCATGAATGTATTCGTATTTGTTGAACGCTTTTGTGGATGTCTGCTGGGATAAAAAGGCTGCTGATTATGCGGCGGCCATGTTGCAGCAGCTGTTAGCGAGGTCGATATTGAGCAGCGACTTCAGCGTGCAGGGCGTTCCTGAGTGCTGCCAAGTCTGACTTTCTCGTTTCACATAGGGCAGCTATGGCTGCCCGGTCGAACGCGGCCAACGCGCCCCCCCGCGCCCCCCACCCGCCCCGCCGCGGCCGCCCGAAGGCCCGCGCCGCAGCTTTATATATTGCAATTGAAACTCCAAGATCACCTGAAAAGAAATCCTGCCATTGATCAATAAGATAGTTATAAATCTGGGCTCCTCGCGCTTGCTTGGGAAATTGCGGCCTTTGATTAAAAGCAGGAGGCTGACCATGTTGATCAACAAATGGCTGGCTCGAACAATACTCCGCTGCCACAGGCCAGGGGACGCCTTTCTGTTTTTCTCCTACTTCGTGCACCCAGCATCTATCTGTTTCAGTCCAGTCCACTTGCGCTGACGTAACATAATTTATGTAGCTTTCATATACATCTAATAGTGGCTGGAAATCATAGTGATGTTGGTGTTGGACTTTTTGACCTTGATAGATATAGTCAACACCGGTGGTTTCTAATTCGTTTAATTGATCCAGCATGTCTTGAGGGTTCATATAGGGCTTGAGTGTTTCCCAGGCAAAGCGATCATACGCCCATAAGGCATACTGCAGAACGGTAATACCCGTAAAGGTTCGCCCGGAGGGATCGGTTACTTTGCCTTGATAGTTCAATACTTGTTGTAATAAATAGTCATCTTGTTGTTGCAATTGTTGTAGCAGTTGATCAGCCTGAGTCAATTCTCCTTTGACAATATGATTTAATAGGGGTTGCACATAATCTTTTACAATACTCAGTTGGGATTGAAAAATCGACCGTGCTCCTGTGCTAGCTTGAGCGAGGTGACTGGCTGATTGTGGATCTAGCTTTTTGCCAATCTCGCGTTGTAGTACATCATTAGGGAGATTTAATAGTGTCGTTGATGGCGGTGGTTGTTTTCTTGGACCAGACATTGGCACTTCTCCTTGTCATTTTTATTTGAATAGTATTAATTGTATCCTAACCCGTTATTTACGAACATCTTTTGGATTCTTTTTGATTATTAACGATAACTAAATATATTTAATTAAGAACCTTATAGGGTCTGTTGACAATTTAAATTTCGACTGCAAAAAGAGGAATATCGGCCAAAATATGCAAAAATTTTCGTCAAATATGTTCAATATTCTCCGCAAATCTCTACACATTTTGCCTCGATCTCCTCTTTTTTCGTTACGAAATTTAAATTGTCAACAGACCCTAGTTTTATGTTTGTTTTTAAGATTTTAAGTCAAAAATAGTAAAAATTTATCTTTCTGTAAAAATAACACACATTGTTATGTGTTATGTACTAGGGTGTGTCTACTTGAAGACCTTTTACTCCCGAGGAGGTGACGCTGAAGCCGGGGCCCCCAATGGCGAGCTTGCGAGCCATGGGATGGCGCAAGCGTCGGATCCCTGCAGGATTAATGTTCTTCAAGTATACGCAAGCAACGAGTAACAAAGTGCGAAACTCCTGTTGTTATCTCTTCCGGCGTGTTTTTTAGTGGTTTTGTTGTTGTCGCGGGGGGTACAGCTGGCAAGATCGCTTGCGTAAAGGGCAATGTAGGCGATGATGTTAAATTCAACTCTCACAATGCTAGTTTCCAAATAGAGGGTGCTGTTGGAAGTCGATGCATGTTTAAAACTCACAATGGCGATGTTAATGCAAGAAATATGGCGGAAAATTTTCAAGCATCTAGTCATAATGGCAGTGTACATGTTGTGCATGCAGATTCCACAGCCACTTTAGAAACTCATAATGGTGATGTTTATGAAAATGGTGTGAAGCGTAAAAAACCAAGCCGTGCGGAGGGTGTCTCTGTTTCCATTGAGGGTAAGATCATTATAACATATAATTCTACTCAAGTTGCCGGCGAGTCATTCGAGTTCCCAGCAAAGACAAACAGGCAGCTAACACTCCGGTGAGTGCCATGCTAGTAAAAGCTGCGGCAAAAGCATAAGGTACCGTAAATAAGCTAGCGATTCCGAGAATAATTTGACCGCAAAAAGCGCCACCGAGATGACCTAAGTCG
>MGYC01000025.1:0-204 GCA_001801575.1 Gammaproteobacteria bacterium RIFCSPHIGHO2_12_FULL_41_20 | reverse complement strand
AAGTGCTTCGCTGTGCAGTCGGAAAATTTTCAGCAGTGTAGGCATACAGAATGGGAATAACAATAGCAATTGTGGTAGAAGCAATAAAACCGAATAATAATAGGGTGATATCACGCGGTATCCAGGCAATGACAAGTAAAGCTATTGACCAGAGAAGCAGAGTACAAAACACTAACCATTGCCGTTCAAAATGATCGCTCAAGC
>MGYC01000024.1 GCA_001801575.1 Gammaproteobacteria bacterium RIFCSPHIGHO2_12_FULL_41_20 | reverse complement strand
CAAGTTGAGAGTTTTCTGTCTGTTGCGTTGAACGCATATTTATGTGCGCCTTATCATTTTACTATGTACACGACAGGAGTTCTCGCTGAAGACGGTGAGCGATCCTTCGCTAACGCTCAGGATGACAATTTGGCAATTAAACTATCCAATTGTCATCCTGAGCGTTAGCGAAGGATCGCTCACCGTCTTCAGCGAGAACTCCTGTGGGTATCACGAATTTCCGTCGTTTATAGAGGCTTTTTTATGTGCTTTGATCTTTTATTGAGCATATCTTACATTAAAAATCTCTGTAAAGTAAGATAAATCTCCTAGAAACTTCCTTCCCTAAATCAATCATTGAGTTATAATGCGGTGTCTCTTACTTTCAAGGCAAAAACCATGGCAAAAGAAGATCAAATTGAAATGGATGGAACGGTTGTTGATACATTACCGAATACCATGTTCCGCGTAAAACTAGATAATGAACACGTGGTACTCGCACATATATCTGGGAAAATGCGTAAAAATTACATCCGCATTTTGAAGGGTGACCGCGTTACAGTACAAATGACCCCGTACGATCTTACTAAAGGACGAATTAGTTTTCGGCATAAGGAAGGGGGAGGAAAACCTGCAACGGAGGATGAAAAGTAGTAAATTTGACCAGGAGTTCCCGCTGAAGACGGTGAGCTGATCCTTCGCTAACGCTCAGGATGACAATTTGGCAATTAAACTATCAAATTGTCATCCTGAGCGTTAGCGAAGGATCAGCTCACCGTCTTCAGCGGGAACTCCTGAAATTTGACTTTGTTGTCAATGCACATCATGTCCCACGCATTCTTCAATTTCAAACTTGATTTTACCTTTATCCACACCGACTTTGACATGGCCGCCTTGATTTAATTTACCAAATAATAACTCTTCTGCTAACGGCTTTTTGATTTGCTCTTGAATCAGTCTCGCCATAGGGCGTGCCCCCATTTTTCTATCATAACCATGCTTTGCCAACCAAGAGCGCGCTTCCTCATTCACTTCTAATACTACATGCTTCGCTTCTAATTGCCCCTCAAGCTCAGCAATAAATTTGTTCACGACCGAAAGAATAGTCTTAGCGTCTAATTCCTTAAATTGGATGGTAGCATCTAAGCGGTTACGAAACTCTGGAGAAAACACACGATTAACTGCAGTTAACACGTCGGTCGAACTATCCTGCTGAGTAAATCCAATGCTTGCCTTCTCCATGATATCAGCACCCACATTCGACGTGAGGATAACAATCGCATGGCGAAAATCAGTTTTACGGCCATTCATATCTGTCAAACTACCGTGATCCATAATTTGCAATAACAAGTTATAAACATCAGGATGGGCTTTTTCAATTTCATCTAGCAAGACAACCGAATGAGGATGTTTGTTAATGGCTTCTGTTAACAAGCCTCCCTCATCATAGCCAACATAACCCGGAGGAGCACCAATTAAGCGAGAAACAGAATGGCGCTCCATATATTCAGACATGTCAAAACGTAACAATTCCACACCTAAAAGTTTTGCTAATTGCTTACAGACTTCTGTCTTACCTACCCCAGTTGGTCCTACAAATAAGAAAGAGCCAATGGGCTTGTTCATGTCGCGCAACCCTGAGCGGGCCAATTTAACCGTAGCTCCTAACGTTTCAATCGCGTCATCTTGACCATAAATCATCATCTTTAAATCACGTGATAAATTCTTGAGAGACTCGCGATCTGAAGCAGACACATTTCTCTCTGGAACACGTGCTATTTTGGATACCATCTTTTCAATATCCGCAACATCAATAATTTTTTTACGCGTTGCTTCTGGTTGTAAATATTGATAAGCCGCTACCTCATCCACCAAATCAATTGCCTTATCCGGTAATTGTCGTTCGGTAATATAACGCGCAGCCAATCTGGCTGCCGCATCCAGCGCGTCATCGGTATACTTAATGCCATGATGCGTTTCAAGTCGACTACGCAATCCCTTTAAAATTCCTATTGTTTGTTCAACCGTAGGCTCTTTGATATCAATTTTTTGGAAACGTCGCGCTAAAGCATGGTCTTTCTCGAAGATACTGCGGTATTCTTTATATGTAGTAGAGCCAATGCAAGTCAACTCGCCAGAAGCTAATAATGGCTTAATTAAGTTAGATACATCCATTAAGCCACCTGATGCTGCACCAGCACCAATAATCGTATGAATTTCATCAATAAATAAAATAGCACCGCGTTGCTCTTTAAGTTGATGCAAAACACTCTTCAAGCGTTTTTCAAAATCGCCACGATATTTAGTTCCTGCAAGCAAACTACCTAAATCCAAAGCATAAATAACACTTTCATCTAAAATACTAGGAACTTTCTTCTCAAGAATAAATCTAGCCAGCCCTTCAGCAATCGCTGTTTTCCCTACCCCTGCTTCTCCTACCAATAAAGGATTATTCTTACGACGGCGACAGAGCACTTGAATAGTACGTTCAATTTCTTCTTCGCGACCAATCAATGGATCAATCATACCCATTTTGGCGCGGACATTGAGATTGGTGGTATAGAGTTCGAGTGGGCTAGAACCACCTTCTTCTTGGGCTCCCTCACCTTCCTCCATGTCATGCCCGAATGAACGCTCGTCCTTAGTAATAAACTTAGGCTTCACTGTGCCGTGTGCAATATAGTTAATGACATCCAAACGGCTAATGTTTTCTTGGCGAATAAAATAGACACTTTGGCTTTCTTGCTCGCTAAAAATAGCCGCTAAAACATTAGCGCCAGTCACTTCGGTTTTCCCTGAAGATTGCACTTGAAATACTGCTCGCTGAATAACGCGCTGAAAACCCAGCGTAGGCTGCGTATCGCGATCATGAATATTTTGTGGAATAACTGGTGTAGTACGATCAATAAATTCAACAAGATTATTACGGAGACGATTAACATTAGCACCACAAGCCCGCAATACTTCAGTCGCAGAGGAATTATCTAATAAGGCTAATAATAAATGCTCTACAGTGACAAACTCATGTCGTTTAGCACGGGCCTCCTTGAATGACATGTTAAGCGTGTGTTCCAACTCTTTGTCAAGCATGGTGAGTTTCCTCCGCTTGTTCGCCTCATCACACAGCCTCCATGCTACACATGAGAGGATGTTCATACTTCCGTATATATTTCATTACCTCCCAAATCTTCGTCTCTGCAATATCCTTGGAATACAAGCCGCACACCCCTCTTCCCACTGTATGCGCCTCTAACATAACCCTTGTTGCATGCTCCCTACCCATATAAAAAAACTTTTCTAGTACCGCCACCACAAACTCCATGGGTGTAAAGTCATCATTTTCAATAAACACCTCATACAAAGGTACCTGACTTAACCCTAACTCCTTTCCTTCTAGCAATCTTGTGGTAGATCTTTCATTTACTTCATTTTTCATATATCTTTACCCTGTTTATAGTCGATAATGATTTACTTTTCCTTATCACAAGAAAATTTTTTAATTTCTCATAATTTTAGCAAAAAAACAGCTATACTTTTGGTACCAATGCTCGTTAATTTTGTTCAAAAAATCACCTTGTTAGATGAATTGGCCTATATTTGACCACATCCGTGGGGAAAAGGGAAGAGAAAAATGAAAATAAATACCTACACCGCACACGTCTCTTTCATACTGCGAATCATGGCCTCCCCAAAACCAGAACAGCTGACCTCTTTAGCATCACCCATGAGACGAGCAAAATCATAAGTCACTGTTTTTGCTGCAATTGCTCCTTCCATGCCTTTTACAATTAAATCTGCCGCCTCATCCCAACCCAGATGACGTAACATCATTTCCGCAGAAAGAATTACTGAACCTGGATTTACCTTATCTTGGCCTGCATACTTCGGTGCTGTACCGTGCGTAGCTTCAAACAAGGCTACGCCATCACCAATATTCGCGCCCGGCGCAATCCCAATACCTCCTACCTGAGCAGCCAATGCATCAGAAATATAATCTCCATTGAGATTTAATGTGGCTATGACGCTATATTCTGCTGGTCGCAATAAGATTTGCTGTAAAAATGCATCAGCAATCATATCTTTGATAACCACCTTTTTACCTGTATCTGGATTGTTTATCACATGCCAAGGACCGCCTTCCAACAAGGTAGCGCCAAATTCATCACGCGCCACTGCATAGCCCCAGTCACGGAAAGCGCCTTCGGTATACTTCATGATATTGCCCTTGTGCACCAAGGTCACAGAATCACGTTGTTGTTCTATTGCATAACGAATTGCGCTGCGCACTAAACGTGCCGTTCCTGCTTGCGATACTGGTTTTATGCCTATACCGCAATGTTCTGGGAAGCGTATTTTTTTTACCTGCATTTCTGTTTGTAAAAAATGAATAACCTTCTTTGCTTCCGCACTGTCTGCAGGCCATTCAATACCCGCATAAATATCCTCCGAGTTTTCTCGAAAAATTACCATATTGGTTAAACTAGGCTCTTTTAACGGGCTAGGTACACCGTGAAAATACCGTACTGGGCGCAAACAAACATATAAATCTAATTCCTGACGCAATGTCACATTTAAAGAGCGGATGCCACCACCTACCGGCGTCGTTAATGGCCCTTTAATAGCAACCACAAATTCACGTAATGCAGCTAATGTTTCCTGCGGTAACCAAGTATTTTCACCGTAGATTTTATTCGCTTTCTCGCCCGCATAAATCTCCATCCACTGCATAGCACGTTTGCCGCCATAGGCATACTTTACAGCTGCATCCACAACGCGACGCATCACTGGAGTAATGTCTACACCAATGCCATCGCCTTCAATAAAAGGAATAATAGGCTGTTGCGGAACATGTAAAGAAAAATCGCGATTGACTGTAATTTTTTGTCCACTACTTGGAACCTGAATGTGTTGATATGCCATCCTAGTCACTCCTATGGTGTATTAGACTTCTTTCCAACCCTCGACCAAAGCGACAAGGTCGAAGAAAAAACGAATAAGAACCCGGAGTTTACATAAAGTAAATGAGGATTTCGAGATCTTGTTGACTCGTAGTTTATCAAAATTACGTGTCTACTAAAGCAGGGCTAGATCAGTCAAACAAATTCGTGAAGCAGATGCTGATTACGTAATTACTTTGAAAGGGAA
>MGYC01000023.1 GCA_001801575.1 Gammaproteobacteria bacterium RIFCSPHIGHO2_12_FULL_41_20 | reverse complement strand
ACAAACTTAGTCCCAAGCGAAATCCCTCTTGTATGAATAAACTGGTTGAGAGGGTTAGCCAAGCGTAATTGCCAATGTAATAAATACCCCATAGCAATACAAAAAGAATGAGGCGTTCTTTATAAGCATTCAACACACTCACAAATGAGTGGGGCACAGATGGTTTTGGTGAGGCTTGAATAGGAGCAGGTTTGAAATTCTTTATGCGTTCGCGTACAAATAATTCTGCACGATTGACAATGTCTTCTGCTTCTTTTGTTCGATGTTGAGTTAAAAGCCAACGCGGTGAATCAGGCACTAAGCGGCGCATAAATAAAGTGACAATACCGCCACAGCCGCCAATGATAAATAAAGCGCGCCAACCCCAGGCAAAAAAGGGAACTAAGCCATCAGCTACAAATGGCACGATTGCAAATCCAAACATTCCTGAGGCGACTGCCATACTTGTGATCTTGCCCCTTATGCGGGCAGGGGTGAGCTCAGCTAAATACGTGCTAATGTTTGCGATTTCTGAACCAGACCCCATGCCGATAATGAAACGCCAAATCATGAGTGTGGTGATATCATGAGTGAAGGCAGAACAAATTGAACCGATGGAAAAAAATAAAATAGAAAGATATAATGCTAATTTTCGCCCAAACAAATCGGATATGCGACTGTCTAAGAATGATCCGAGAATATAACCAATCAGACTGCTCGTAATGGCCCATGTGGCTACTTTTGTTGTGATACTGAATTGCTGTTGAATAACAGGCAATGCTAAACCTATTGTCACAATATCGAAAAAAGAAAAGAAAAAACCAATGCCAATAATAAGTAAGAGTTTTTTAGGATAAGGCCAGATGGGTAGTTGATCGAGTTTCTTCAGAATTTGCTGAGTGTCCATGTTGGTTATGCTCCATATTCAAAATCACATTCCCTAAAATTAACTACTTTTATTTTATGTACCCATTTATATCCTAACCATAATAGCAAAAATACAGGTAGGTCAATATAGGAAACAAACATGCCATGCCAACCAATATGGTTTTCCGTAAAGGCTCGATAGTTTTGTCCTGTGATAATCAGAAGGCAGAGCGCTAAGATCTTTTGAATGAAGCGCATTGCCGCCAATTTTATAGGAGTTTCGCACTTTGTTACTAGCTGCTTGCATCTACTTGAAGAACATTAATCCTGCGGGGATCCGACGCTTGCGCCACCCCATGGCTCGCAAGCTCGCCATGGGGGGCCCCGGCTTCAGCGTCACCTCCTCGGGAGTAAAAGATCTTCAAGTAGATGCAAGCAACTAGTAACAAAGTGCGAAACTCCTGTTTTAATTTGTTCACGGATGATTTGACGGCCCACTTCCTCAGCGCATAAAAATCCACGTGCGTGCAAAGCTAACAAAATAGATGCAGTTTGCAAATATATACTATGCATGATCTGCATGAGATATTATCTAGAAATGATTTTAAAATCATAGAACAGCATAAAATTGATGCTTATACATTTCACGAGGATGATAATGGTTACAGCATCTTAATAGTTGCAATTTTACAGAGCAATCTGGCCACCATATACCGCAACCACTTCTTTATTTATTGAACATCCTAGTTGCTTACGTATTCTTTCTAGATAATGCTCTATTGTGCGATGAGACAATTGCATGAGAAGTGCAATTTTTTTAGCTGATTTTCCTTGTAATAGCAGCCTTAAACATTGACTTTGTTGATACGATAAATGTACTGGGATATGCAATGATTTATGTATAACGGATATTTTAAATTTATATCGAGTTGAAGTATTTATCTGAGTGGTGCAATCAAACTCAATAGAATTAGGGAGTACAATTCGATTTTCATTAGCTTTAGATTCAAGGATAGTATCATGTGCTTGCACATTATAGTCATCAATAAAATCCGTAAGCAAATTACCATTATTAATGATCCAGTGCAGAAAATCATTTTCCTCTAGATCAAAAAACAAGGAATAGAGATGCTGACAATCTTGTTCCATTTTTACAATGTGTACTGAATTCTTGCTGTAATGTTGTCCGAATTGTTGTCCTACTTTTAACATTAACGGCATGAGCACGCACAATCTTGATAATTTTCTTCTAACACCTTATTAAGGTAAATACCATTGGCTAGCGTTCTACCAGAATCATCCGTGCAAAGCATAGGAATTTTATTTTTTAAATAAAACATAAATACATTGGAGTCACTGACTAGCATGGATATTTGCCTTTTCCCGAAAGTAATATCATGCATAAAATTAAGCAGAGCCATTTTTTGTAGTGGCTTGATGGCATCTCGAATAAACCTCGTAGTATTGATTGCAAATGCCTGTTTTTTATTATGCATAATTCACTTCCCCAAATGGATTCTATATATTGAAAATTATAGTATTTTATCCAAAAATTTGTTGCAAAATATAAAAATAATTTCAATAGGGTACGTAAAAATACGTGTTATATTTGTTCGCTACAAAAGGCCTCTATTATTAGCCAATTGACTAATAATCAACTTATTAGATAGGGTAATTCTACCCTATTGTGATTATCCTGCTAGCACCTATACTCCAAATGTAAAGTATATATTTTTACCAAATATTACGCCTCTCCCTGTCGGAGCAGCATATGCAAAATAAAAATCCTCAAGCGAATAATCCATGTGGTTTATGCCGTGCATTCGGATTGCCACCACCTTGCCGAGGTCATGGTGGTGCTGGAGAAGGTGATAGTGGCAGTGCTGAAGAAAATAAACATAAGGATGAAAAACAACTTTCAGATACCACTACTGCCCCTCAAACAGGCGATACTAAATTATCAAAAACAGACCATTATGATGCTGCGCAGTTAATGCTTTCATCAAGCGGTGCGATTCATCTCGCTGCTGGTTTATTATCGATTGAATCAACTAAGATTCCCCATGGAATTTTAATTTTCCGTGGAAAAGCAGAATTGACGACAGAAGAAAAACAAACGCTTCGTGAATTTATCAATGCAGTTAAAACTACATTTGATGAATTTAAACAAAAGTTGGAAGAAGAAGGTGTCTCTACTAAACAATTCACTGCTGATATCAAAAATGATGAGCTAACGATTAAAATTAATAATCCTAAATATTATAATGAGTTTATCCAGTTATTGAACAAAAAGAATTTATTACCTAATGCAGATGTTGAATGGCGTGAAGAAAAAAAGTGGTATCTGATGAATACAATCAATCCTCACGGTTAAACCCATTTGGTATTCACTCAGGACCGAAGCCTAAAGGCTGTGAGAAGGAATAATGGGTGAGTGAAGTGATGGCAGCAAATGATGAGGAGTAAAGAAACTTATGCCAAAAGAATCTGCCGTAGAAATGATGGATTTTAATCCGTTTTTAGACCCTCTACCTGAAGGCTTTAGCGGCCCGAAGGAAAACCTTAGGGTAAAAGAACGTTTTAAATCCTATTTGTCCATTGGCTTTTACCGAGACTTAGATCAACCAGATGGCTCACAAATGAGATATTATCTCTATGAAGACCGTAATAAGCCAAAAGAAGAAATTAAAACTTATTCGAGCTTAATGGAACTAGAACAAGCTTTACAAACTGATGTTGAGAGAAAAGATATATTCCGAAATAATCCTAAACTATTTATCATGGGTCATGGCGGTGATGATAGATACGGGGTGGGAGGTGACCATCCAAAAAGAGCTGAATACGCTCATCATCTAGAACTCCCGAGTATTCCTACTGATCCCAGTGAACAAATACATGGTGATAATTTTGATAAAATAATAAATGCTTTGCGAGAAGTTATCCATCCCCAACCAGGTGAACTTTCCGTTACCTTAGAAGTCTGTAATTCGGACAATCATTATCTTGGAAAGAAATATTGGGGTCATCAAAAAACATTTTTAGAAAGCCTATCAGAATCCCATCCAGATATTACTTTTTCTGGAACTGGGCCTTGGGATTTGAGTCATAACGATGCCGCGATAACAACTGGTAACAGAGCAGGAGCAGATGCACTAAATACACCTATCACATCGATGGGTGGCAATGTTTGGAAACATGGTAATACTGTAGCTTTTTGTAACCAGTTTAAAATTGGTGATGATGTTACTAATTATCAAGTTGTAGTAAAAAAATCGAAGTTTGCTTCAACTCAATCAGCCAAAGAATTAAAAATTAATACTGTAAATTATGCAGCTAAAATTTTAGAAAATGCAAAACTTACTCTTAACGCTAAAAAAGAAATTTTAAGAAAAATTAGCGGCGATTCTGCTATTCTTACCATCGATGACTTGCAAAAACACCCTTATTTTCAACAGAGGGAGTTCGAAGCCCAAGGGCCTGCGAAATGGTTAGCATTGCATGAAAAAGAAATATTAGAAAAAGAAATATTAGAAAAAGAAAAAGATAATTACATTCAACTTGTGCAAAAGATATTAGATAAAGGAGACAAGGTTGACTCAAGAGATATATTAGAACTAGCTTTAGGTTTAAAGAATTATGCGGAAAAAGGTTCTATCGAGGGTTCAGTATTTGAAGGTAATGATAAGTTACTAACTGATATTTTAGTTAACAAAAGGTTATTGGAATTAGTAATGGTAGCTTGTGGCAAAGTCCTTATCGCTACCCCGAGTAATGATGAATTAATTGACTTATTAAGATCAAAAGATATAAGCGTTAATAGCGTGGATGAACATGGCATGACCGCCTTGCATTATGCGGTACAAAATTTTTATGTTTATAGGGATGAGCCACTTAACCTTGTTAAAAAATTATTAGATTGCGGGGCAAATGTCGAAGTCGCAGATAAGGAAGGACGAGCGCCCTTTGATATAGCGATGAAACATGGTAGTAAAGGAATGGTGCAGGGAGGTGATAAATTAATCGAGTTAATGAAAGGTAGATTGCTGGCTGCAGCCTCTGACTCTGAGGTAAGAGGGGCGGATTCTTTGCCTAGGCCGAAAAGTATCTAATCGTAAGAATTCGGGTAAATGCATCAAGTGTCATTGATCTAATATCTTATTTATTTACTAACTCTTACTTAAATTTTCATTATCGAGTTAATAATTTCTCAAGCTCAGGCCATATATTATCAAGAATAATAACTTGTGCTTCCCCTGTAGGGTGAATACGATCCTTCTGCATTAATTGATTGCTTTCATCTACATTCACCAAGAAATTCGGTACAAAAGCAATGCCATATCGATTTACCAGCTCTGAATAGAGTTGTAAAAATTGCTCTGTATACTGTTGACCGTAATTCGGCGGCAAGCGAATACCCAAAAGTAACACTTTGCTATTTGCTTCTTGTGTTAATGCAATTATACGTGCCAGATTATTTTTAATAACAGGCAGTTGTATACCGCGTAATCCGTCATTTCCTCCTAACTCAATAATAGTAATAATAGGCAAATACTGTTTAAGCAACAAAGGTAAGCGCGCTAAGCCATTGCCGGTTGTATCACCTGAAATACTTGCATTTATAACTTCATAATCATAATTTTTATCTTTTAATCGATTCTGTAACAATGTAATCCACGACCTATTTGCATCAAAACCATACCCTGTACTTAAACTATCACCTATAATTAGTATTGTATTTCCGCCAAGTGTCGGTAGAGTTATAAAACAGCAAAGTAAAAAGATAAGGAATTTTTTTATGCTGGCAGATCCTTCAATTTTTCTTCGCATAGAACATCTCAATAAAACCGTACAGAGTGGTGATAATAAAATTACTATCTTACGCGATATTAATTTAACAATAAAGACAGGGGAAAGTGTTGCCATAATCGGCGCATCAGGATCTGGAAAAACAACACTTTTAACGTTACTAGCAGGATTAGATTTACCTACCACTGGAGATATTTATTTTCAGGGGCAGTATCTCAATCAACTCGATGAAGAACAGCGCACGTTGTTACGCGCAATGCATATAGGCTTCATTTTTCAATCATTTCAATTATTACCAACGCTCACAGCTCTTGAAAATGTCATGCTAGCGCTAGAAATTCAATATATTCGGCATGTACAAGCAAAAAAAACAGCTGAATTTTGGTTAAATCAAGTTGGTCTATCAAAGCGTTTGAATCATTATCCCGCTAAGTTATCTGGTGGTGAACAGCAGCGAGTAGCGATTGCACGTGCTTTTGTAAATAACCCTCATATCATACTTGCTGATGAAATGACCGGTAATCTAGATACTGAAACAGGTAAAGCGGTAGGTGACATTTTATTTTCATTAAATAAACAGCAAAATACCACATTAGTGCTCGTCACCCATGATGATCAATTGGCGATGCGTTGCCAGCGCCAATTACTGTTGCTTGATGGGATATTACAGCCATGTTAAAAACGCTCAACTTAGCTATTAAATTCTTATGGCGAGAATGGCGCGCAGGAGAATGGTTAATCGTTTTTTTTGCGTTGTTTATAGCCGTGTCTGCCAGCACAGGATTACATTTTTATATTGATAGGCTGATGCGAGGGCTAGATCAAGAAAGCATAAAATTCTTAGGTGGTGATGTGGCGATAAGAAGCTCAGTGTCGTTTCCTAAGGCGTGGACTCAAAAGGCAAGATTATTACAGTTACATACAGCAGAAGTATGGTCATACCCTTCTGTTGTAAGCGTCAATGACAAATTACAGTTAGTCAATATTCAAGCCGTATCAGAAACTTATCCTTTGATTGGCAGTACTATTAAAAATAAAAGGCCATTTGATGTCTGGGTGGAACCACGGGTACTGTCTTTATTAATGATCCAAAAAAACGAGATGCTAACAATTGGCGCGCATAAATTTAGAGTTGGGAAAACTCTAACAAGCGACTTTGATGCGCTTAATACCGGATGGAATATTGCCCCTCGTGTGCTAATCAGACTTGCAGATGTTCCTGCCACACAAACGGTAATACCCGGTAGTCGCATCGATTATCAATTATTATTGACTGGTCAAAAGGATCGCCTCAACCAATTTCGGAAATGGCTTGTGCCACAGTTACAGCCGGGCCAACGTATACTTGACGTGCATGACCAACGATTTGCGTTACACAATGTACTAGAGCGAACAACAAACTTTATTTATTTAGCGTTGCTAGTCGTATTAATAATGAGCGCAGTTGCTATAGCGATGAGCATTCAACAATATATGCGTCGGCACTATTCTTATGTTGCATTATGGCGCTGTTTAGGTGCTAAAGAAGCCCAAATTAAGCAACTGTTTTTTTGGCAATTAACTCTTGTTGCTGTTATTGCCGGAGGGATAGGAATTGTAGCTGGATATAGCATGCAAAGCATTTTTGCCAACTTATTTACGGATTTCTTGCAATTCAACTTACCCGTTGCTGGCATAAAACCTATTTTCTTGGGATTCATCACAAGTATGACGCTTCTATATGCGTTTGCATTTCCTGTCATATTAGAACTACCAAAAATACCACCTTTGTTTATTTGGCGAAATGAAATAATTACTTATTCATCTTATAGCTATACCTACATTGTTATTTCTATCATGGTTGTCATTGGGTTTTTGTACTGGAGTACAGATTTTTCGACGCTAATTTTATTCTTTATCGATATATTATTCATAAGTATTGCCCTTCTGTATGCAATTAGTCTATTGCTTCTCAAAGCCAGTCGAAGTTTACTCGATAAAACAGATGGCAGTATCAGACGAGGAATCCATCAACTTCTTCAATATTCAGATAGTGTAAGTTTTCAATTCGTCGGTTTTACCCTAATCTTAATTTTATTGCTTACCCTGAACTTAATACGTACTGATATCCTTATAAAATGGCAATCATCGTTGCCGCCCAATACACCAAACAATTTTGCCTTTAACATCGCCCCTTCCGATGTAAGTAGTATAAAAGATCTTCTGCAAAAAAATCAGATTGCTATTGAAGGAATTTATCCAATGACACGGGGAAGATTAGTTGAATTGAATGGCAAGCGTATTTTATCTGTCATCTCAGCAAAGGGACGCGCTAATAATGCATTACATCGAGAGTTAAATTTGAGTTGGATGTGGCAACTCCCCTCTGATAACAAAATTGTGCAAGGTTACATGTGGAGTAAAAAAAATAAAAATAATGAATTAGTATCTGTTGAGAGAAATTTAGCTGATGACTTGCAGCTGCATTTAGGTGATAAGCTGACTTTTCAAATTGGAGAACAAAAAATATCCGCTAAAATTGCAAACTTTCGCAGCGTAGAATGGGGGTCGTTTCATCCTAATTTTTTCATGATTTTCTTACCCGGGCTATTAGACCAACTTCCTACAACCTATATTACTAGTTTTCACTTAAAAACACATGAAACCAACATAGCAAATCAACTTATAAAACAATTTCCAAATATTACCATTATAGATGTATCAATATTATTAAAACAAATACAAGACATTGTGAACAAGATATCCTATGCCATTCAATATTTATTTTTATTTGCATTTGCTTCAGGTGTATTAATTTTTGTAACTAGCTTACAAGCCAGTATGGACGAGCGATGCCAGGCATATTATTTATTGAGAGTATTAGGCGCAAGCAGAAAATTTATTTATAAAAGCATTTTCGTTGAATTTGGCATTTTATTAGTATCTATACTATTCTCATCGATATTAATATCATCGTTTATTGCATCCTCATTAATTAAGATGTATTTTTAATGCTGTCCTTAGTGGCCTATTCAAGCGCTAATTCCACCGCTTTATGATTGCGATCAATTATAACTAAATATACTCGGTAACAATTGCAGTAACAGACCCTAGAAATAAATTACTTCCTATTGTAACATTGGGTTATTTTTAGAAACTACAGGGAGTGTTTTCATGATGAAAAAACTAGGCGGTCTTTGTGCATTTCTCTACCCCTTTTAGTAGCGCATTTAACGGGTATACAGATAGTGGTACAATGAATGGCACACTTGCACAGCAAGTCACTGCGCAAGCCATTACCATATCTATTAATAAGTCATTCCCTTTATAACCCGGATATTAATGTTTGTTTACAATTCAAATTTCGGAGGGATATCGGTAAAAACAACAAGGAAGGGAATTCATGGTTTTATACGTTAATAGCAGGGCTATGTACATGGCATTATTTGTATTGGCTAATCTTACAATGATTCCAGTCATGGCCGATCAGCAAGCTAGTGGTAATGTGTTCTTGAATTCGCAGGGTTTCTTCACTCAAGTTAGCCAAGGTATTCCGTTGCATGGCCTACAGCAAAGAAGGCCTATGGATCAACAGACTTCATTTTTTTCTAGATTTAGTCCAAGATATGCCCATATACTTTTTCAAGTAGGTGGTTTTAGTGCTATGCAAGGTCGTGCGCAGAACATTGGTATTGAGGGCCTAATCGGAGATCGTTTTACTGTTACGCATCATGATGATCAAAATATGCTACTTGGAGTTGGTTACTTTCTTAATAAGATCAAGCAAAAACGATTTAGTGTACTGTATGGGATAAATACATTTTATCTTGCTCATACTCTTGTGCAGGGCGATGTAGTTCAAGAAGATTTGTTTACGAATTTATCTTATCGCTATTCTATTACGAATTTGCCAATTTACATTGCAGTAAAAACACTTATTTCAGTCAGCGACAAGTACAACATTACTGTTGATCTGGGTATTGGTCCTAATATTATTCAAACCAGCGGTTTTAGTGAAAGCTCTCTCGATGAGGGTATTGCAATTCCAGATGATGCGTTTTCAGGTCGGTCAAGTATCGCACTCAGTGCCACGATTGGTATTGGGCTTAAGCTTAACAATCTATTAGGTCGTTTGCCTTTGGAGATTGGCTATCGCTTTTTTTATTTAGGTCAAGGGTATTTAGCCAAAGAAACAAACCAACTCATGAATAACCTTAATACCGGAAATAGTTATGCTAACGCATTGGTTATGTCTACAGCCATTAATTAAAGAGAGAAAATTGAGATGATGCGGGTTTTAACTTTACTTGGTCTGTTATCTTTTTTATTAATGAGTCAAGCAGCGATTGCTGCCAGTGGTTTATTATTTAATATAATAGCAGCAGGAACGCCTGCGAATATTAGTATTATATTATGCCTCAATGGGAAGGGGCCATTATCTTGCCAGAATCATACTGTTTCTTCATTAAATTTAAACATAAGTACTACCATACCTAATCGTAACTATCCATTTGTAGGGATAAAAATCATTACGCCAGGTTATACATTAACAGGTTGTACGCCCAATAATAATGGGTATTGTTTATTTTCCATAAGTAGTGCCACGCCAACAAATGTTGTTGTCAGTAACACTAGTTACCAACTTGTAACTGTTGGTAACCCTGGCAATTCAAATGATACAACGGGTTTTGGGGCAGTAAGTTACACATATAGAATTGGTAAATATCCTGTCACAATAAAGCAATACACGGATTTTCTTAACGCTGTTGCAAAAACAGATACGTACTCACTATATAATTCCAGTATGGGTACCGATCTTAATTCAGCTGGTATCAGTCAGTCAGGCTCTTCGGGTAGCTTTACTTATAGTGTCATGGACAATGGCGGTATCAGTGCAAACCGTCCTATTACTTTCGTCACCTGGTTTAATGCAGCACGATTTGCAAATTGGATGTCAAATGGACAACCCAGTGGTTCTCAAAATAATGCAACTACAGAAAATGGTGCTTATGCACTAAATGGAATCACAAGCGGCTCTGCAGTTACTAAAAATACGATTAATCCAAATACGGGTGCTGCACCTACCTATTATATTCCACTTGAAAATGAATGGTATAAGGCAGCATATTATGACCCGACTCTGGGTGATGGCGCGGGAGGTTATTACGGCTATGCGACGCAGAGCAATACTGCGCCTGGCAATACGATTGGTAGTCAGCTTAATCAAGCAAATTACTTTATTGCCAATGGAGTTGGATTTTCTGTAACACAATCGTTGGTTTTTTCTTATGGTGCGCAAAATTATTTAACGGATGTGGGGTCCTTCTCGGGTAGCCCAAGTTATTATGGTACATTTGATCAAAATGGAAATGCCGATCAATGGAATGATTTAGATGGTTCAGCCTCTTTATATCGTGGTCTGCGCGGTGGGTTCTATTTTGCTGGATCGTCTCCGTTGAAATCTAGTCTTTTTGCTAAGAGTGTTGCAACGAATGCTTATAATGGTGGAGGTTTTCGCCTCGCAAGCCCCGTTTAGGATAATCTTGGTTTTTTTGAAAGGAACCCGCTATGGCAAATTTTTTTTCTATTAATAATGTTGGTTATTCTGTGAAACACGGCATAATAGTTTTTTTAATTACGCTACTAATGTCGTTCAACGTTCAGGCTACCGTTGTATATACACTTGTGACAGTAGGTGATGCAGGAAATAGCAGTGATTCAACAACGGATTTAGGAGGTGTAAGTTACATCTATAAGATAGGAAAATACCCTGTAACCATTGCGCAATATACTGAATTTCTTAATGCAGTGGCGCAAACAGACACTTATTCGTTGTATAGCACTAATATGGCGGCAGTGACTAATGTCGCTGGCATAAGCCGCTCAGGAACGTCAGGCTCTTACATATACAGTGTCATGACCAATGACGGATATAGTGGAAATCGGCCAATTACCTCCGTAAGTTGGTTTAGCGCAGCTCGATTTGCCAATTGGATGGCGAATAATCAACCAACTGGAGCTCAAGATAATACAACAACCGAGGATGGTGCATATCCATTATCTGGGGCAACTAGTGGTTTGACTGTTAGTAAAAACCTAGTTAACCCAAATACCGAGGCCTCTCCAACATTTTATCTGCCATCTGATGATGAATGGTATAAGGCTGCATATTATAATGGTGGGGGAACGTATTATCTTTTTGCTACGCAAAGCAATACAGTTCCTGGTAATGCTATTGGTTCTTCCTCCAATCAGGCTAACTATATTTCCAATCAAACAGGTTATTGCACGACGCAATCATTTGCTACCTCCCTTAGTGTAAATTATCTAACTGATGTTGGTATATTTACAGGTAGCCCAAGTCATTATGGAACATTTGATCAAACAGGTAATGTTTGGGAGTGGAACGCATCAAATAATGACGCTCAACAATATGCTACTCTTCGCGGAGGAGCGTATACCTCGACTGTTCCTCCTTATCTGCTTGCTAGTTATTATTTATCTACTTTGCCAAGTGAATCTGCTGTGAATCTTGGGTTTCGTTTGGCTGCAGCAGCTTAGTGAGAGGAGTTTGTTTTTTCTGATAAGTCAACGAAGCTGTTAGCAGTGTACATGTTTGAGAATCTTAAGTTTGAAAGTGCAGCCACACAATAGTGCATAGGTATGCTAGCAAAGAATATGCTAGCTACTTTTTTTAAAGACTTATAATCCGTCAATAATACTAGCTAATGGTTGTGGTTTCCCTATGGCATATCCTTGTGCATAATCTATACCAATTTGGGATGTGATTTTTAATATGGCTGCATTTTCAACAAACTCAGCCATGGTAGCAATACCCAAGTGATGCGCCATATCATTCATGGCGCGAACAATAGGCTCATCTATGGT
This sequence comes from Gammaproteobacteria bacterium RIFCSPHIGHO2_12_FULL_41_20, assembly GCA_001801575.1. Lineage (GTDB taxonomy): Bacteria > Pseudomonadota > Gammaproteobacteria > DSM-16500 > DSM-16500 > 2-12-FULL-41-20. The sequence continues at coordinate 45,782 of MGYC01000023.1, read as the reverse complement.
ATGTTTAGCAATATTCTTAAAAAAACTACCATCAATTTTAATATAATTTACTGGAAAATGTTTTATATAGCTAAATGAACTTAAGCCTACGCCAAAATCATCAATGGCTACTTTACAGCCTATGCGTTGCAATTCATTGATAATGGTTATTGTCTTAGAGATTTGGTTCATGGTGGCTGTTTCAGTAATTTCAAAGCAAAGGTTTTCAGGGCGCATGAGTGAGTTTTTAATTAAGGGCAGTAAAAATGTTAAAAACGCTGGGTTGTTTAGAGAGTTTGCTGAAATATTAATGGAAAAAATAGTATTATTAAGTTTAGACAGTTTTTCCCCATGTTTTTCTAGAAGTTCAGTTAAAACCCAGTGATCTATATCACCCATTAAATTAAAACGCTCAGCTATAGGAATAAAGTCAGCAGCTTGAATCAACTGGTTATTTGTATCAAGCATGCGTATTAAGATTTCAAAATGGCTGTGTATTTTTTTGGGGTTGGTTGAAATAATTTTTTGCGCATATAAAACAATGCGATTTTTTTCAATGGCTTCTTGTAAGGTGCTTGCCATTAAGATTTCATGATGATGCTCAATAGATTCGGTTTTTTCTGCTTGGTAAATGAATATGCGATTGCGCCCCTCAGTTTTAGCTGCGTAACAAGCGACATCCGCTTCACTTAATAGCTGGTTAGTAGAGAGAGTTTTATCCACTATCGCTAACATACCTATACTCACGCCAATTTTATAAACTTTATTTTCCCATAGAAAACGAATCGCATTAATTAGGTTAATTAATTCCTGGCAAATCTTTTTTCCTGCACTTAAAGAGCAGTTCGTTAGTATTAATCCGAACTCATCCCCCCCCAGCCTAGCCAACACATCTATTTTTCTGATATGCTTATGTATCAAGCTGGCTATTTCTTGTAAAAGGGCATCGCCTGCTGGATGCCCGGCTGAGTCATTGATAATCTTAAAATTATCTAAATCTATATAACATAAAATATGTTGAGTTTTCTGGAGTTGCAGTTCTTGTAGTATGTTATTTAATGCTTTTTCGAATTCTCTTCTGTTTAGTAGACCGGTTAAGGCATCGTGAGTTGCATGATAATTTAATTCTTGTTGTAAGAATTTTTCTTGCGTAATATTTTGCAATACTAATTCAGCACCAATAATTGTGTTGTCTTTATACTTCAAGAGTGAAGTTGAGTAACGAATGTCATATTTTTCTCCATTTTTATTGATAAGCAGCACATCCTGTATTGCCGGCCGTATTTGTTTATCGGCTAGACAAAGAGCAAGAGGCTTTAATGCTTGATTAGTTTGTTTATTCACAATCGAAAAAACCTTTTCGGATGCCAATCCTTTTGCTTTATTAAAACTCCATCCTGTTAATTTCTGGGCTTCTGGATTCATAAAGGTAATGAGCCCTTTTGCATTTACAGCAATTACTGAATCTGCAATAGAATTTAATAGGATTTTGAAGTGTTCTTTTTCATCATAGAGTGCATTGGTTAGAGTTTTATTTTCTAGCTCGAGTTTTTTGCGTTGCGTAATGAATATAGATAGCAAGTAAGGAAGAAAAAAAATCAATACAGTAGGCATATACACATAATGACTTCTTGTCAAGTCTGCGCTTAGTAGCGGCACGAAAATTCCTGCGTTATATACGGTAAAAATAACAAACACATTTATGCTGGCGGTGATAATTGTTGTAAAAAATGAGGAGAAGATAGCAATAAATAATAAGGGGATCACAATAACAATAAATACATAAGGAAAAAATAATAACTCTAGAATGGCTACACCGCTTGTCAACAAGGGTAATAGAAAAAAGACTGTACATTTTTGCGCGGTTAAGGGATGCCAGAGTTTTCTCAGTAAACCGAGAGCGAGGGGCAGTAGTGATATCATGCAAATACCATCGCTAATAAACCAATGTAAAAAGTTATCTAAGTACAAGCCAAAAAATATAACATGCAATATGCCATTAAGTAGGGGGGAAACTAGAGTTGCCGTGAAAAATAAAATAATGGCACTTTTTGCTTCCTGATCAAAATTAGTAAAAATATGATAGCGAATTAATATCCATGAGGTAAAAAGAATTTCAGCGATATTGATTACCGTAAAATAACTGCTCACTGATAAGTCATTGCGAAACACAATATAGGCTAAAAAATTACTGATACTAATGCCGAGTAAGGGTATAGACCAATTTCGTATGTGATGGCGTAGTAACAATACAATACCAACCACATTAGAAACCCAGAGTGAAGTAATAACGCCGGGGGTTTGTGACAAAAAAAGACTAATTAATGCAAGAAGAAAGAAAACACCAGAGAAAATGCATGTATCACTTAAAGACCGTTTAAGTTGGCTATCCATAGCCTATAATTGCCCTTTTTGTGCGGCTTACGTGTTTTTTTATCATTGCATCTCTTTATCAAAAAAGCAATTTTCGTATAGTCGTTCCAGTTGAATAAAGGATGACAAGCGGCTAGATCGGTATAAAAGAACAAATAAAGCACATTAATTACCTATAATGGCGAACCCTCATGGCCCAATATTGCCCTACGAACAAGTGGAATAGGCGCACCGCCTTGACGTAAAAAGGCATCATGAAATTTTTGTAGGTTAAAATGAATGCCTTGTGCTTTTTTATAGTCTTTTCTTAGTTTTATAATAGACAGTTTACCTAATGTGTAGTTTAAATAAGTTGGATCACTTGTTCCTCGCCATGTTTCAAGTTCCGCATTAGTGCGTGTTTGGTAGGCTTCACGCATAAAAAATTGTATACCTTGTTCAATAGTCATATTTCCCGTATGTAAGCGAAGTGCCACAATAAAACGCGCATCTCGTAGTAATGCATCTCTTAATTGTGCAAGGCGAAGCTTTAAGTTTCCTTTTCCATATCCCATATCCAGCATCATTTGTTCACAATAATGCGCCCATCCTTCAGCATTGGAGTCTACATACAGCAATTTTCGTGTTTTGCTTGGCATAAACTTAGTCCATAAGAACTGTAGATTATGTCCTGGGTAAGCTTCGTGAATGGCGGTGGTAACTACGCTGCCATGATCGAAGCTTTGCATATATTCATCTGCTTTTTTAGGAGACCACTGAGGATCAGGTAAGGTTACATTAAAAAAAGCATCCTGGATTTTTTCATAAGGACCTGGCGTATCAAGTCCTGCATAGGATAGAGCGCGCGAGAATGCTGGAGTTTCTTTAATGTATAATGTAGAAGAGCTTGGAATAGTTGCTATTTTATGTAAACGAATAAACTTAACAAGGTTATTTACCTCTTTGGATAAGTCAGGTATTAACTGATTCGGTGATCCATGATTGTGAGCTAGTTCACGCATAATTTCATCTGTGTGGCGATGGGGGTCGAGTTTTTTTGCTGTTTTTTTAAGTTGAGCTTGGTTATGTCTTAAATCCGCATAACCAATAACTAGCAATTTCTGGATGGGGATATCAATCATCTCATTATAAACAAGTTTTTTATGGTAAAGATTAGTCCCGAGTCGAAAGTTTCCGAGTGAGCGAGGCAAGAGATAGGAGCGCAACCATTGCTGATATTGTTTTAATTCTAGAATGGTTTTTTGATTATACCGTTGAAATTCCATTAATAATTTTGTGTCCCGAGTATTTTTAACCGCCATAGGCATATCTTGTTCAAAAAACCGAATGATCCCTGGTATTTGTTGCAAAGCAATCTCGGTATAGATGCGTGGTGGATTCTTTAAATTGTGTCTTGCTGACTCTAAAACTGAGGCCGCTTGTTTTTCGCGGGCAATAATTGCTCGCAAGCGCTTATCTAGCGGTGCAAAATTGCGGCTAATTAACACAAACATTCCATTAGCAATAATAGAACTAGAATAAAAATCGGGATCCTTTTTCCACATCTTGATTTTTTCTAATTCTAATAATTGACTATTAATTACTGCAATGATTTGATCTCTATCTGCCAGCTGCTGGTTAGTGAGATTTATTGGATACAATTTTTTAAATTTATTCAATAGTTTTTTATAAGTCGTGACTTTTCTCGTTACACTTTCTTGATTATTATTCTCCAATAAAAAATCATACTGGTGTAAACCAGCTAATACCCCTTGGGTGGGATTGTAATAAAAGTAAATAGAGAAAAATTCATCAATGAGTTTGCGCGGATCAGGTTGTGCTGCATTACCATAGATAAAATAAAGAAGCCCAATAATTATAGTGAATAGCCTTAGTAAGGTTCGCATATTTTATTTCAGCGCAGCTAGGATCTGTTTACAATAGGGGTTTATTATAAACGGTGTTTTAAACTCTCTTTTTACTTTATTATAAATTGAAAAGAAGTAGCGATAAAGCCTACATATAACAGTATTACCCCTAACATTAGGCCAAATAAGCTAAATAAAAAGGGGATATATTCTACGTGACGTGATATTAATGCTTTCCAGTGATTTACAAACATAACACGATAAATACCTATAACCAACATAGAGATGCCAACTAAGGTAACGACTAAATGCCAGCCAGGCTTGAAACTATTAGCAAATACCAAAGCCAAGCTTCCAAAAATAGTAGGTAGTACGCCGCCCATGATATATCCTGTTTCAGATTTTACCATGTGTTTTGCCATATCAAGAGCATCTTCAAGATTAAATAAAATACCTAGGGACAGAATCACGGATACTACACCAAACCAACGGGCAAATATGATAAAAGTCATAAGTTCATCCATTTACATATAGGGTTTAACGTTGTGCTTAACTATTCGCGAGTCTAGCATTATAATAGGGGCTTGAAAAGCGAATAGCACAGGAGTGCATATGATCGCAAGGAAGCTAACGGCGTTTCTTCATGCTGGCAATCTATCTAGTACGCTGACATGGTTAGTAAGGATAAGTGCAGCAATAGTAGCTTGCTTTATGCTGTTAAGTTTAGCTGGCTGTAACCAGCATCTTATCGGTGTCTTGAATCCAAAAGGTATTATCGCTTATCAAGAACGTAAACTCTTTTTTGACTCCTTGGCTTTAATGTTAATTGTTGTATTGCCAGTTATCATCATGAGTCTTACCTTTGTTTATCATTATCAAATTTCACATCGTATTGCAGATTATAAGCCTGATTGGAGTCATAATTATTTTTTAGAAGCTATTTGGTGGGGAATTCCATGCGTTATCATTGTAATATTAGGCATTTTAACTTGGAAAGCAACTTACGAGCTTGATCCTTATCGTAAAATCGCTAGCAGTAACACAGAACCCATGGTGATTGAAGCCATTGCATTGCCGTGGAAATGGTTATTCATTTATCCAGAGCAAGGTATTGCCACTATTAATTACCTGGTGATCCCGGTTGGGCAACAAGTGGTATTTGTAATGACCGCAGATAATGTACCCATGAGTGCCTTTTTCATACCGCAATTAGGTGGGCAGATTTATGCTATGGCTGGTATGAGCACGCGCTTACATTTGTTGGCTAGTGAGGTGGGTGTCTATGATGGCATGAATACCCAATTTAATGGACAAGGTTTTTCAGATATGCACTTTTCGGTACAAGTTGTTGAGCCTAAGAAAATGCAACCGTGGATTGATGCAGTAAAAAAATCTTCTTCTCGTTTGACAGACGCTACATATACTGAGTTACTTGTTCCTTCTATAGGCAATAAACCGCAATTTTTTTCCGATGCATCCAAGGATTTATATAAAAGTGTTTTACTTCTGTATCAGCAGACCTATGGAACGACACATCCACGTCATGAACAAGGCAAATTTTATAAGGATTAATTATGCTAGAACACTTATTACTGGGTAAGCTAACTTTAGATGCTATTCCATTTCACACCCCCATCATTATGGGTGCTGGGTTATTTATGATGGTGGCTTTTTTTGCTGTGTTGCTTTTAATTACCATTTATAAGAAATGGTCATACGTATGGAATGACTGGGTTGCTTCCGTGGACCACAAGAAAATTGGCATTATGTATTTGATGTTATCATTTGTTATGTTATTGCGCGGGTTTTCAGACGTGGTATTAATGCGCTCTCAACAGGCATTGGCGGCAGGTAATGCCATGGGTTATTTACCGCCAGAGCACTACGACCAAATCTTTAGTGCGCATGGTGTTATTATGATTTTTTTTGTTGCCATGCCGTTTATGTTTGCATTAATGAATATAGCCATACCATTGCAAATTGGTGCACGTGATGTGGCTTATCCATATTTAAACTCCGTTAGTTTTTGGCTAACATTTGTCGGTGCCATGTTGTGTAATGTATCACTAGTTATCGGTAAATTCGCGGAAACTGGTTGGTTAGCGTATCCTCCTTTGTCAGAGTTGTACTATAGTCCCGGTGTGGGCGTGGATTATTATATCTGGTCATTACAAATTGCTGGTGTTGGCACATTACTTGCAGGCATTAATTTTATTGCCACTATTGTTAAAATGCGTTGCAAGGGTATGACCTTTATGAAGATGCCAGTATTTGTATGGGCGGTATTGTGTGCCATGATTTTAGTTGTCCTAGCTTTTCCCGTGTTAACCGTTACACTCGCTTTGCTAGCATTAGACCGTACGTTTGGCATGCATTTCTTCACTGACTATGCCGGCGGTAATATCATGATGTACATTAACTTGATTTGGGTGTGGGGGCACCCGGAGGTTTATATTTTGATCCTACCTGCGTTTGGCGTGTTTTCTGAAGTGGTAGCAACGTTTAGTCAGAAAAAGTTATTTGGTTACACCACTATGGTATGGGCCATAGTTATTATTACCTTTTTATCATTTATTGTTTGGTTGCATCACTTTTTTACCATGGGTGCAGGTGCAGATGTTAATACATTTTTTGGCATTGCCACGATGATTATTGCAATTCCAACCGGGGTAAAAGTATTTAATTGGTTGTTTACCATGTACAAAGGCCGGATTATTTTGTCATCGCCAATGTTATGGGTCACTGCATTCTTTACAACGTTTGCTATTGGTGGCATGTCTGGTGTAATGATGGCTATTCCTCCCGTTGATTTTCAAGTTCACAACAGCGCATTTCTTGTTGCGCATTTTCATAATGTAATTATTGGTGGTGTATTATTTGGATATTTCGCTGGGGCTATTTATTGGTTTCCCAAGGCTTTTGGTTTTTGTTTGGATGAGAAATGGAGTAAACGTGCTTTTGTATTCTGGGTAACTGGTTTTTATATTGCCTTCATGCCATTGTATGTACTAGGACTCAATGGTTTTATGCGCCGTGTTAATCATTATACGGATACTATGTATCAACCTTATTTGGTGCTTGCTGCTGCAGGAGCGGCATTGATATTGGTTGGTATCATGCTACAGATTGTTATGTTATATGTTAGTCTTAAAAATCGCTATGTGTTGCGAGATTATACTGGCGACGCCTGGAATGGCCGTACCTTAGAGTGGTCTGTTTCTTCACCCGCACCTCTATACAATTTTGCTGTGTTGCCAACCGTCAGCGAGCGTGATCAATTCTGGATGGATAAGCAAGAAGGGTGCGGAACACCAGTTTCCTCCGCAAATTTTCATTATCAACCTATTCACATGCCTAAGAATACTTCAGCCGGATTTCTTATTGCCTTTTTTGCTGGGATAGCAGGATTTGCATTGGTATGGCATATGTGGATTCCCGGTGTGGTAGGAGTATTAGGCATGGTTATCGCGATGCTTGTTCGTACATTCAATACACATACAGAGTACTTTATTGATGCTGAAACAGTGAGGAAAACTGAATTAGCACATTTGCAGGAGATGGCTAATGCACGGTGAGGCTATGGTTATTGATACGCATAAGCATAACGCCGATACAACCGATGTGTTTGGATTTTGGTTATATATTATGTCTGATTGCATTTTGTTTGGGTGTTTGTTTGCAACATTTCTAGTATTACACAGTACCGGTATGCAAGGTCCTGCACTAAAGAATCATTTAAATTTGTATGATGTATTAATGGAAACTTTTTTCTTGTTGGCATCCAACTTTACATTTTGTTTGGCGTTATTAAATATGAACCAAAGTAAATTATTAAAAGTGCAGTGGTGGTTGTTAATTACTTTCTTACTTGGTGCAGGATTCATCACGATGGAAGTAAATGAATTTATTCACTTAGCGATAGCAGGGTATCGCTGGGATATAAGTGCGCAAGCTTCCTCATTTTTTACACTAGTTGGAACGCATGGCTTGCATGTGAGTATTGGATTGTTATGGATTCTACTTATGATTATCCAATTACCTATTATGAAAATCACGCAAACAACAAAAAGACGCATGACATATTTAGGATTATTTTGGAACTTCTTAGATATCGTGTGGATTTTTGTATTTACCATTGTCTACTTAATGGAGGCTATCTAGTATGGGCTATCATGAGGCTAGCAATATTGACTATGGTACCGGACAAAAAAAATTAAGCATTTATGTGGTTGGCGTAGTAGGTTGTGTCCTGTTGACTTTGATTGCCTTTTGGGTGGTGATGTCAAGTCAGTTGACTAAGGGCCAAATATTAGCTGTTATTTATGCGGCGGCCTGTTTGCAATTTCTAGTCCAATTACTTTGTTTTTTACGTTTAAATACACAAACTGAGCAGGGGCGCATTAATGTAATGGCCTTGATATTTACAGGGGTTATTTTGCTGTGTATTATCATGGGCTCATTATGGATCATGTGGAATTTACACTACAACATGATGCATTAGTGTCCATTTTTATTCTTGAAGCGTTTCTCTTTAGGTTAAGGCCAACCTGTATTTGTGCCCCCTCTCTCTTACCCTCCTCTCCATTGAGCGGCGATGGACTTTTCTCCATCATTTCTCAATAGAGGGGAGGAGTAATAATACTATTTTGATAAGGAGTAATTGCATGAAAAAACTTTTAATTAACCTTGGTGTGTTGTTTGTCGCATCTCCGGCATTTTCTGCTATACCTATTCATTTAGATGATCAACCGGCTTATTTATTACGTCACACAGCGGTGCCATCAACAATCACCATGAAAGAAACTAGTCGATCTACGGATTTTAATAATACATTGCATATCCGTATTGCGCAGACCTATCAAGGCTATGCTGTCTGGGGAGGGGATGCCATTATTCACTTTCCGCAACTAGGAAATTCAACTAAACCACTTTCCTCACTATTGGCACTCCATAATCATAGTAACGGCATTGTATATGAGGGGCTGCAGCAAGATTTATTTAATGCGCCTACTTATCTATTTAGTACCGCACATAAAGAGCAAGCATTAACACATAGTATTCATCTGTATCAGAATAAATCCGGCAAAGATAGTCACATCACGGATTCACAGAGCCAATTAATTATTTATCTGGATGAGCACCATATAGCGCATTGGGCATTTTATATTAAGTTTTTTGCTGTATCAAAAACCCATGCCATGCCCAAAAATCTTGCTTATATTATTGATGCTGTTAATTTCCAGATATATCAGCACTGGGATGATCTTAAAACACTAGATACAGTGGCCGCTGGTGGTTGGGGAGGTAATCATAAAACGGGACAAAAAACGTTTGATGGATTAGAAGGGCATGCGCAACAACTCTATGTGCAGCGTGACGCAACTACCGGTATATGTCAGATGCGAACTGATACAGTTGTAGTTAAAGATTATCGAGCCAAGAGTAAGGTTGTTGGGTTCCCTTGCATAAGTCTTAATGTAGAGCATAATAATATTTATTGGAATGCAAACTTTGATGCTATTGCAACGAGTTGGTCACCCAGTAATGATGCTATGTTCGGGGCCATGATTACCAAGCAAATGTATCAATCCTGGTATAACTTACCTGTATTAGTGAAAGCAGGGAAACCAATGCTTATCCTTGTTACTGTACATCTTCCTGATACCAATGCTTATTGGGCCGCGGGGCAGGCTACTTTTGGTGATAGCTTGCATAGTAAAGAATTCAACCCATTTACATCGCTTGATACTGTGGCGCATGAGCTTAGTCATGGATTTACTGAACAACATTCACAGTTAGCTTATTACGGCCAATCTGGTGGATTAAATGAAGCATTTTCTGACATGGCAGGTATTGCAGCTGAATTTTTTGCTTATGGTAAAACGGATTTTCTGATTGGCTGGGGAGATATAAAAACAGAAGACCGAGCATTACGCTACATGGATAAACCCAGTAAAGATTGTTATGGAGATAGGCCGGGCAGTGATTGTTCTATTGATCATGTAAGCCAATACTCTTGGGATATGAATGTGCACCATAGCAGTGGTATTTTTAACCACGTTTATTATCTTTTGGCTATAGCGCCAGGCTGGAATGCTAAGCAGGCTTTTGATGTCATGGTGCAAGCTAATGCACATTACTGGACATCCACAGCTTCGTTTGCTCAGGCAGCATGTGGAGTCATGAAGGCAGCCCAAGATTATCACTATGATTTAAATGTGCCTGCGCATGCTTTTAATGTAGTAGGTATTGATACGAGAAATTGCATTAAAAATTAGCGCAAAAAGCCATGCTACAATTCACAGGCCTGGAATAACTATAGACAGGCCAAGGTGTTTGTGTGTAATATTTAAGCGCCTTACTGGGGGGCTGTAATTACGAGAACCTCTGACCAATGAGATTTTATTATGCCTAGCAGAAAACAAGATATTTTTACACGCGAGGAATTGCCTGCCGAAGTCATTGCGTGCCTAGAGGTTCCTCCTGAAGGGGCTATGGGGTTAGACCAGTTAGTAAAGGATTTAAAGCGTTCGTTAAGCTTTGAAGATGAGCATAAGGTGGTTAATAGTAAAGATATTCCTGCTGAAAAATATGTAGATAGCCAGGCTTTTTCAACCTTTTTACGTGAATCAGGTTGGAGTGATGCAAACATTAACTACTTCATACAATGGTATTCTCAAGCTCCATCTTATGCGCCATCCCGATTATCGTGCCTAGCCATGCAATGGAGAAATAAACAATTCGGTGAGAATCTTCTTCCTTCTTTTGCAGATACAGGTCGTCATGTTGCCTTGTATCACGAAAATGGTGTTATCTATTATAAAACAACCGTATGTGTACCAGATGGAGTTAGTCAAGGCAGAGGTATATTGTTTTCTGGAGCGGGAGCAACAATCACATCTACGTTCATGTTGAAACCAGAGGGATTCAAATTTATTGATGTTGCTATTTCTGGTGAGGGGAGTGAATCAGCTGCAATTATACTGCAATATTTAAATTATAATAAATTGCAGGTTTATGCTAAAAATAAGCTACAAGGGCTCTGTGGTGAATACAAGCAACATTTGCGAAAAGCCATGCAAAGAATATGGAGTGCTCTTGACGCAAAAAGTTATCAGGCATATTTCTTGCGTAAGGATTTGATAAATAGCGAAGATTTTGTTGAATGGGTTGAGACTAAATCAGGCAGATTAGCAACGTATTTATCCAGCTCAAAGCGAGGTACTACAGGAAATAATCAGCCTTTATATGAATCTTTCCGATTAGCATTAGAAAAATATGCATACATATGTATTTTAGAAAAGATTTTTAATGCTCAAGAGATGACAATAGAAGAAGAGTTGAAACTATTTAAGGTGACTCTACAAGGTTATCGTGAAAGCTTAGTAAGGCAGCGAGACATAGATAGAAATATAGGGGTTCCTGTAGTAAATATTTTTCAGTCAATTTTTTTTCCATTGTTACAGAATATATTACCCATACAAGGTCAACGAATAGTTGATGATATGGAATCCACTTTAGAAGAAGCTTTAAGTGTGGATAGAAGACATCGTGATCCTGTTGGTGTATTTTCCTTGTCAAGAGTTATGTGATATGTAGCCTACTAATAGATGAATAGGCCAAGTGATACGATGAGATTGATTTGCATCACCCCATGCTTTTGTTAAATCATTTAATATAAGATCAATGGGATTTTTTTGTAAGCGCATTTGATATTCTTTTATTGCTGACCATGTTTGCAAATAGCCAATAAATTGCGATAGGTTAATTTCTTTTTCAATAAAAAATTGTGGCGTTAATTGTTTTGTAAAAGGGAAAGGAATACTCGTATATTGGTTATAAATATGCTTTACTTCTTTAGGTAAATAAGTTTCCCCTAGTATCTGAAAGTATAGTTTTTTAATATAAATATCAATAGTTGGATTAATCGTGCAGAGACTATAGCACCAAGCCGCTATTATGCTATTAGGTGCAGCTACTCTCTTGACCTCATTATAAAATCGCTTAAAGTTAAGCCAATGTAGCGCTTGCGCTATAGTAATTAGATTAATAGTGTGTGCGGCAATTTGTGTTTTCTCGGCTGGCCATGCATAGTAGTGTATATTGTTTTTTTTAGGTGCCACAGTAAGTTGGGCCGGATTGATATCTGTAGCAATAACTTGTTTAAAATAATGGGACAAAGCGACAGCTGCTTGACCATTGCCAGTGGCGCAATCCCAAGCGGTATCGTGTGTTTTTATTAGTGATACTAGATAGCTAAATAAAGCCTGGGGATAAGTAGGCCTAAAGTGTAAATAGTTTGCTGATTGACTGGCAAAATGTTGAATATAATCCATGGTTACTCCCTCTATAGAAACTTCCCTGTTTTTGTAAATTAACCCTAATATTGCATATCCTAACAACTGTCTTAAATTTGAAAATTTTAAGACAGTTGTTAGGATTATAGCTCATATACAGAGAGGTTTTTTATAACTCATGGGGAGAAATTAACTATGGGAGCGCTGTTCATGGGACTATTGGTAGCCGCAGGTTCGTTAGTAGGAACATCAAGGATAGAAACATTATTATATGCACGGACCCTGCGCAGAGGAGCGCCAAAAACATGATCTTGTGTTTCCGTAGCTTGTGTTTCAGCATGGGCAACGTTGCTAGTGATGAGGCTTAGCATATGTTTGATATAGGCATCTTCAATTTTATATTTCTGGCAAAATGCTGCTATTAATTGTTTTTGTTGACCTGGTTGCTGGGGTGATTGGGTAACATTACCAATCAACTGGTAAAATTCTAATGTGATGGGTTTGCGCCAAAAACGACGAGTATTTAGTTTTGCTTGCGCTACAGCATCTATAGCACTAAGGTTGGATGGACTTTGTGCTATTTGCTTAATGCCGCTCGGAACACAGCTATTCCATATACAACATCCGTGACATGAAATGGTTTCCCATACCGGGAGTGAAGCAATATATTGTAGGCAATCTGCTATTACTTGTGTTGGGGGCTGTGGAGTAGGGTGAGTTAAAACAGAAAAAGCAGGTACTTTTTCCGCAAAAGTAACAGCAGTATAGTAAGAGGGTGTATGCTGCTGGGAAATGGAAGATGCTGGGTGTCTTAGCTTTGCTATATATTTTCTTAATTTGTAAAGGAACCCAGGATTATGGGCAAATAAATCGCCCATATCAATAACGAAGTGTTTCCTTGTATTAATTGTCTCTCTAAATTGCTGTCGATTATATTTTTGTAATGACTTGCGCTGATTAATGCACCAAAAGTAACCCATGCAGAGAGTGGTACTCGCGTAATTAGCATCTATTTCGCCAGTGCCTTGTATGGATGCTCGATGTGCAAAAGGGGTGTTCCCTGTATAATGATATAAATTCAAAGTGATATTTCGCGGTAATAAATCAGAATTATTAGAATAAAATCGAGATAATGACTCTAAGATATCTGGTAAATCATCATACAAGTTGATGGTGATCATATCATCTGGATGATGAAGCGCTGCGCGGTGACAAAGTGTATAAAGCAAGGATACCTTTGTTTTATCAAACCACCAATGCTCATGTGTTAATGATGGCTGGTGATTATATTTATCCTGACAAGCACGTAAATAGCTTGTGCCATCTTGATGTTTTATCGTATCTGCCATGAGAAATGAATCAAAAACAACCGTAACATTCTCTCCTAGGCGTGTTTGAAACTCATTTTGTAGCATGGGCAGTAAAGGCAAACATGTTAGTGAGGTACTTGCGTCAAAATGGTAGGATTGTCTATTGGTAGCAAGACCAATTACAACCTTCTTATAACCCTGTTTCTGAATGTGTTGATGTTGTATATGGAGTAAATTTTGGTGGTATTTTACTAACCATAAAGGCATCTCTTCCATGCTCTTAGGGGCATCGCGAAGTGCTCGGGAAGTATATAGCGTGCCATCGACGTCATATAATAAAAAAATGATCTTAGCCATACTTGAAATTTCCACTAAATAAAACACCAGAAGTATCGAGATTCTCAGCAGTTCCCGTTAACACTGTCATCCTGAGCGTGATACTGTCATCCTGAGCGTTAGCGAAGGATCAGTGTCCTTCTTGAATTAGTTTGACAAGGACACTGATCCTTCGCTAACGCTCAGGATGACAGTATCACGCTCAGGATGACAGTATCACGCTCAGGATGACAGTATCACGCTCAGGATGACAGTGTTAACGGGAACTGCTGAGAATCTCTGTGTCATTTTGTGCTTCGAGATAATTTTTGTACTGAGGAAAGTATATAAAACCCTTGCTTAAGGAATGCTTAAGGGCACCAGAGATCCGTAACTATTCACGCCCCCCCGCGCGCACCCCTTACTTGCAGTTGCTAGGTGTTTTTTGGTATGGGGGCTTTCTAATGTAGCTCATAGGATGGACGTGGCGATTCACTTAGGAACCCTGATTAACAGATTTAACTTTAATTTAAACAAATAGCTAAGGATTTTTTTTGCGCACTCTGACAGCCCAGAAAGATCGAGATATTGTTGTACACAGTTATCCATCCCGATTGATTTCCATAAATTGTAATCTCTTTTATGAAAAAATAAATGCTGTAAATTTCTATAACGCATAGGTAAAGAAAGTGGTTTGTCTTTTATTGCCATATCTGTGACATCAACTAAAACCATATTGTTATTAGACTGATAAATTATATTGGACAAGTGAATGCCTCGAAAAAATATACCTTTTTTATGTAAATAACTAATAACTTTAATGGCATGACTGAATAATTCATGATTGCCATTTTGTATTAAGGATAACAAAGTGTCCCCTGGCAGTTTTTTATAGTGAATAATATGGGCTTTTAATTGTTGGCAATACTTTAATCTTGTTACCTCTGGGGAGAGCACGCCTAGAGTTTGCAACTTTCGCGAATTATTTAAAAAACGTATAGCATAAGGAGCGTAGTAATTAGAGGAAAACCATGTTTTTTTATAAAAGAACTTAATTACTTCTCCATTCCCCGTGCTTATTACCTTGGGCATGTTATTATGTGATTCGAAAATATGGATATCCTGACGATTATATAATTTAAGAACCTCTTGATATGATATAAACTCCCTATTCATACATGCATCAATCCATTATGCCTTGCCTACGCCCTTTTTTAACAGCATCCATGCCCATAAAAATACAAATAGTAGTAAAATGCAAATAAATACCATGCCCCAGAATATATTAATATCAGACACGCCCAGAAAACCATATCGGAATGTGTCCACTATCGCTAAAATGGGGTTGCAAAGAGAAATAATATGCCAAACAGTAGGAAGTTGGTAGATGGAGTAAAACACTCCGCCGAGATATGTGAGTGGAGTTAGGATAAAAGTAGGCACAAACGCAACATCATCAAAACGTTTAGCGTAAATTCCATTAATCAAGCCACCAAGAGAAAAAATCATTGCCGCAAGTGTTGCCGTGATTAAAATAATTCCTGGATGCTGACATGGGATATGTGTAAACAAGAGTGAAATAATCATGACAATTATTCCAACCAGTAAGCCACGCACCATGCCACCCAATGTAAACCCTAATAATAAAATAAGGTTGAGCATAGGTGAAACTAACATTTCTTCTATGCTTTTATTAAATTTAGTGAGGAAAAAAGAGGAAGCGGTGTTTGAGTAAGCGTTAGTCATGAGTGATAGCATAATTAACCCAGGAACAATGTATTGTATATACGAATACCCATGGATGTTCTGTATTTGCGAACCGATAAATTTTCCAAAAATAATAAAATACAAGCTCATGGTAATTGCAGGTGGCAACAGCGTTTGTGACCAGATGCGCATAAACCGAGATATCTCTTTGGATAGCAGTGTTTGTAATGCAATAACATTAGGATAAAACCCAGTGCGCGCTGTCATGGATTCTCCGCAGAGGATTTTTTATTTTTCTCTATTAAATGCATAAATAATTCCTCTAGACGGTTTGTTTTGTTACGCATGCTAATCACATTAATATTTTTTTGTGATAACAGATGAAATAAATGATTAACGGACTGACCTTGGCGGATAATAACTTCAATAGAAGTATCATCAATAGGTTGACATTGATATTCAATAAGGTGCAGATATTTAGCTTGTGGCTTATCAATATCTAGTATCACAGTATGCATATTTAAACGGCTAATCAATGTTTTCATATTGGCATGTTCAATAATGCGTCCATGATCAATAATAGCAACATGTTTGCACAACTGCTCTGCTTCTTCTAGATAATGCGTCGTTAATATAATGGTTGTACCTTCTTGATTAAGTTTTTCAAGAAAATGCCAGAGTGTGCGGCGCAACTCGATATCTACACCTGCTGTGGGTTCATCCAGAATTAACAGCTTAGGCTCGCTCATAAGTGCACGAACAATCATCAGGCGTCGTTTCATGCCCCCAGATAATTTAAACACCGGTTGATCACGTTTATCCCAGAGATTTAATTCTTTAAGATACAGCTCCATGTTTTTCTGTGCGGTTTTTCTAGGGATTCCGTAATAGCCAGCTTGATTTAAAAGAATTTGCGATACCTTTTCAAATAAACTAAAATTCGCTTCTTGCGGCACAACGCCAATCAATGATTTTGCCTTGGCTGATTCTGTATCTATATCATGCCCAAAGATAAATACTTTCCCCGAGGTTTTTTTAACCAAAGAACAGATAATGCCAATTGTTGTCGATTTTCCTGCGCCATTTGGGCCTAGCAATGCAAAAAAATCCCCTTTAGCCACATTGAGGTCGATGGCTTTGAGAGCGGTCATGCCGTTAGCATAAACCTTTGTTAATTGTTGGGCAGAAAGAGCGTAAGTCATATGCTAAACCATATCGTGTAACACAATAGATCCTATTGTAATGGCCATAAGCTAGTAGGGACAGAATCTTTTAGTGTTGGCGGTAAATCAGCAAATAAATTTAAGTCTGTCCACTGGTTGATAGTACTAATACTAGTCAAATACCGAGGTAAAGCAGATGCGGGAATAGGTTGATTAGGAATAATAAAGCTTAATACTAATTGCTGATTAGGAGCATAAATAATCTTAAACAAGGCAACAGGGGCCCATACCTTATTCTCACCTATTTCTTGATGCTTAATCCCCTGGTAATCATAAATAGGGCCAGTAATAATATATAATTCACCGTATGTTTTTAGCCAAACATCAATATCATTTTCCAATTGTAGCCAGATGCCGTTATTATTATCCGGCTGTTGCGGTACAATATTAGAGAGATAAAAGCTTTCTTGGTAGGAATCTAAATCCCATTTATTATCTTTAGCTGGTGTCATATGCCCGCGATTATATTTGGGATATAAGCCTGTGTAATCCATCGGCTCTGCGCGTTGGCCTGAGTTTAGGCATGGATCAGGGCAATAATATTTTTCTCGGCTAATGTCAGGTTGAGGAATATATGTGCTAGTCAGATGGTAAGCAACCCAATTGGGTGTCTTTGACACAATGTTAGCGCCAACCAGATAATGCTTATGGCATACCTTGATTTCATTAGCATTGTCATGAGTAGGGATCATGCCAAATATCATATCCTGGCAGGATTCTTGACTGCGAGAATGCGCGGAACAAGAGATTGGACAATCAGTATTCGCGGCATAACTAGGGTAGGCCGAAAAAAAACAGGCTAGGAGTAAAGGGAATAGTATTATGCGCCATAGAGTCATACTGCTATTTTCCTCGATTCTAGCCGCGTAAGTTACCATAGCTTTCGTGGGTAATGCCATCCCTTTATTCAATACGACAAGCTATGCGATGGCTGTGAAAAATCTGCCAATACTTTACGCATACCTTCGCAGCATGCTGTTACTGTACATTCCGGATTGCATCCTTGGTTGCTAACTTGATCTACTATATGGTTCCACAATTCAATTTTATATGCTTTATTATCCTCGTTACCATCAACATATTGAGCTACCAGTGTATCCAATTCTTGTAGTGCGGCAACTAAGCCATTATCGATAGGCGTTACTTGACTAATATAAATATCATAAAACCCCGTGTTATCGTGATAGAAATGGCTTTGTGCGTCTCTTGAAAATTCCTCGTACGGAACAAGCACAGCAGTAGCAGGAGTAGCTAAGGCTGTGGTAACACTAGCCGCTTGTTGTTGCTCTAGTATTAAAATCTCTGCCTCTACTAGGGCTTTTACCCTGTCAATACTATCTTGCACTGGATGTACTACATCACCTTTTTCACTAAGTAATTGGGGTAATCCAACTCGAATACTAGTGATAACATTTTGTCGTACCTCAGTGATAAAGGATTGACTTACTGCTTTTACTTTACCTAATTCAGTAAGCTGCCATTCTAATTCATGCAACTTAGGTAGGATGATTTTTATAAAAATCTGCTCCAAAGATGCAGCAGAGGGGGCACCTGTGCCTTTATAATCGCTTATTAGTTTCCAACCTTTCGGTATAATTTCCGTAACTGTAAGCGCGGGTGGGATTTCTGTTTTAAAAAAGGCTACTATTTTCTCATTAAATGACCTTGTACATGCTTCTTCGTTAAGCGAAGCCTCTGTGGACTTCGGAGCGAGTGCAAATAAAGCAGGAGCAGGGCCAAATAAGTCTTGGATATACGGAGTTAGTTTGTCTGCTGCAATACGTATTTGCGATTGCGCTTGAGTTATTTCCAGGCTAAACTTTTTTATGTTTTCATCAATGGGGGATGACGCTGTGGGATGGTTATTCCATTGGGCAAAGTCTTTTTTAAGGGCTTCTCTTACTGCTAACTGTACCTCGAGTAGATTTTTTTGCAGCACCTTACAATAATCCTCAACCAATTGATTCAGTAATATTATTTTTTGTATGAATAAAGTAAGCAGTGATGCTGGGTCACTTTGTATATTATTCCTCTCCAGCACTTGCTTATTGGCTATAGTGCTGAGTTCAAGATTAAACTTCTCAAAAAGCATCGCAAAATTACTTATAGCAGGCTCTGCTCGGGTAATCAGAGTTGTTGCTCTAGAAAATAAAGAAGAAAGAACTGTTTTAGCAGTGCTTACGGGTAAGGCTTCAGACGGGGTTTGTTGACCTGCTGCAAGCAGGGAAAAGCCTTCGGTAAACTTAGGCATGTTACTTCTAACAATCTTAAAAGGTCCACCATATTCAAACAGGAATCGAAATTTTTCAGGTATATCTCTTAGTATGTCAGGCGATGTTTGTGTTCTTGGTGGAACTGGCGGCGCTTCTTTGCGTGATGTATTCATAAGGGTCGCTCCTCGGTATGCAATATTAAGGCTAATTTACGTTATTCCTAAATATTAGGATAGTGGTTTTAATGCTTGACTTGGCAACGAGGACATATCTTGAGAAGTATGAGTTGTAACCGACTTGGCAAACATTCTTGGTTGAGCAGAGACAGGGTTAAATACAGTTTTCATGGGCGAGACACTTATGGGGATAGCGCTTGATTTAGCTAACAATGTATGAAAATGCTTTTTTACATCCCACGGCAAAGGTAGTTGTGGCCAAAACGATAGTTTTTGTAATTGTTGAACTGTTTCGTAATCAAATTTTTTTGTATGATAATAAATGGCGTCCATAAGCGGTTGCGCAAGATGGCATTGTTGAATGGCTTGCCATGAGAAACCAAACTGGACTAGTGCTTGCAAGGTATTGACGATGCCAGCAGGGGTGAGTCTAGTCGCATTACGTTTTATTGCCTCAAGCAATAGAACATCTAAATGCATGACTTGCATGTCGTGCCACATTAAACCAAAGTGCGTTAATGCCCGTAATGTATAACCTGTACCAATGGGGCTAATTTCTGGAATGCCACGAGTTAGGATCTGGATAATTATTGCATCCAGCTCCCATTGTTTAATGTCTTGCCATGATAGTCTTAAGTGGCTCAGCGCCCACAGCATGTTGGTTGTGTGTCTATGATTGAATGTATGAGCATCACGGCGTATTGCGTCACAGAGCGGCCGTGCGAGCTGTTGTTGTTGCAAATCATTCCAAGTAATTCCGTATTGAGCGAATGCTCTTAATACATTAGTAAGATCCTGAGGTTTAAATGTAGCAATATTACGTTGAATGACTGTAAAAAATAACGGTGCCAGTTGTTGCTGTTGCAAGATTTGCCAGGTTATACCCAATTGCGCAAGCGCCCATAGTGAATTTGCTGTGTCCTGGGAATTAAGTTGATGGCTATTGCGTTGAATGGCATGTAGCAAGGGGTGCAGTAATTGTTGCTGTTGCAAATCTTGGTATGTGAAATTCAAATGTGCTAACGCCCACAATGTATTAGCCGTACCTTGTGAGGTAAGTTGATCAATGTGGCGATGCAACGTGTTTATCAGCAATCCATCAAGCTGTGCAGTTTGTATATCTGACCAAGTTCCATGTAAATAAACAATGCTGAGTAACAAATTAGTGATGCTTTGACTATTAAACCGCGGATGGGTTGCATTTCTTAAAATAAATTGGATATCAGCGAGATATTGTTTAGATAACAACACAGAAAGATTGTTTTTTCTCTGTTTGGCCAAAGAATATAAGTGAATTAAAGTGGGTATTGGATTTTTCACTGGGCATCCTTGCTCATCATTTTTACCAAATAATTCCATATCTTATGACATATTTGCGGCGCGCACAAGAATTCCATAATCCATATATTGATGTTGCTATATTGAGGGTCAAGCAAAAAAGTAGCTTTTCCTTAAGGTTCCGGGTATATATTTAAAGATGGGTTATATTTGCTATTTTAGTTATTTAGTAATTGTAATGTGAAACTCCTAATAGATGAAAAAGGAGGATACATGAAACCAAATACACCGCCTATAGGCTTACAAGTAGTATGTTCAGACTCATTCTCATTGCCACCATCAGGTGTTTATTCTAGAGACATGCCATCCTTGAGTTTTCATGCGCCAGCAGAAGGGAATCTTTGGGCTGCACATGTAGGTGCGGAATCCAATCCTAAGGCAAACGTAGTCGATGCTTGCCTTCCTCCTGAACGGGTTGCAGAGAAAGGGGAGCCGCGTAATCCTAAAGCAGAAGCACAACAAAATAATCCTGCTGCCAAGGGTAATCCAGCACACCCTCCCTCTGCTATTCTGCCAACGGTAGCAAGAAGTATATGCTCACTTTTTGGTGGCGGCAGTAAGCCATCATCATCTACTGCTGCGCAACAGCGTGCAAATGAATTTCACCGTAGTTTAGTTAGGTTTGGGGTTCCTTTGAACTTCTGAACACAAATAATAAATAAGGATAGAGGGGCAAAGAATAACATTTATGGCGTCAATCAGTGAGTGGTGGATGTGGGCAGGGTTTTTTGTGTTTATTGCTATTATGTTAACCATTGACATGATGATGCTCGGAGGTGGAAAGGCACATAAGGTGCATGCACGAGAAGCGCTGGCTTGGACCATAGTATGGGTGGCCCTTGCTTTAATGTTTAATTTGTTATTATGGTGGTATCTAGGACGCATCTTTGATGTCACTATTGCGAATGAGAAAGCATTACAATTCCTTACAGGCTATCTAATAGAAAAATCTTTATCTGTAGATAATATTTTTATTTTTATCGTTATTTTTAGTTATTTCTCCATCCCCGCTGAGTACCAACGTCGAGTTTTACAATACGGTGTACTGGGCGCTATCGCTATGCGCTTTGTTCTGATTTTATTTGGTATTTGGTTGGTGACTAAGGCGTATTGGATTTTGTATGTGTTTGGTGCTTTTTTGGTTGTTACTGGTGTCAAAATGTTTGTTTTTGCTGAGCATAAAACAGATTTGGCACAAAATCCCATTTTACATTGGATGCGCCGTCATTTACGTGTTACAGATGTACTGTATGGCGAACAATTTTTTATTTGGAAGCAACGACTTTTATATGTAACTCCGCTGTTCATGGTGTTGGTTTTTATTGAAATTAGTGATTTAATTTTTGCGGTAGACAGTATTCCTGCTATTTTTGCCATTACAAAAGACCCATTCATTGTCTTTACTTCCAATATTTTTGCTATTCTAGGATTACGTTCATTGTATTTTTTAATTGCAGATATGGCAGACCGTTTTTATTTGTTAAAGTATGGCCTTGCTATTATTTTAATATTCATTGGCTGTAAAATGTTATTGGCCTATTGGTATCATATGCCCACATGGGTAGCGCTGGGCGTAATTGCGGCGATTTTATTAGGTTGTATTCTGTTGAGCAGAAGAAAATTAAATCGCTAGCATTTTAGGGGTGTTTCAAGTGATTTTATTATCTCATCATTTAACTAAGGATTTATGTATGTATAAAAAAATTATATTAACCGCTGTATTGCTATTGTCCTTGATGGGATGCGCAACAGGAAAATTATATGAAACACCAGATACACTGCCATCGCAGCGCGCAATTATTCGTGGCTTTGATCATAGTGTTAGCGCATGGAATTGGCATAATGGCAAGGTAGTTGCTATTGACGGCAAGACGGTTGTTTACAGTATATTTATCTTGGATGACTTCTCTTATAATATTCCAGTGTTACCTGGTTCGCATGTTTTTACAATTAAGTCAACGTTTAATAAATCTGCGACTTTATTTAGTAGTCAAGGGCCTTATGAGGCAACAGCTTCTATACAGGGAACGCTGGCTGCAGGTAAAGGCTATCACTTAAATGGTATAATAAAAGAGGCTGCTATTGAGCTATGGATTGAAGATGATTCGGGCAAGCGCATATCTTATGTGGTAACACCGGATTATCACCTTGCTACACCATCATTAATAACGAGCTCTAACTAAAAAAGGATGCTGGGTTATGGACATATCATCATCTTCGCCTTATAAAAAATTATACCGATCTCGTAAGGAACGCATATTGGCTGGTATCTGTGGTGGGCTGGCAGAATATTTTGGCACCGACCCAACTTGGGTGCGATTGGTTTTTATTTTATTCTTTTTTTTAGGTGGATGCGCATTACTGATTTACTTGCTTATGTGGCTTATTGTTCCGCTAGCACCAGAAACTCTACGGAACTCTTAATTCACTTGCATTCAGCCTCGCATTTATCAATAATGATTATTCCTAATTCATTTTGTGCATTAATAGGCCTTTATGAGACATGTTCCGGCACATGCATACGATTTTTCTGTAGCCATTGTCTTGGGAGTAAGCACTGCCATCAGCTATGCATGGCAAGCAGATCCTTATAAAACCGTGGTTCTTGCTATTGCTACTCTTGGGTGTATTACGCATGGAGCATACGATCTATATAAAGAAGGCCGTTTAGGAAAAGCCTTAGGGTTGCCTTTTTTTCGTCGGCATGTTGGTATAATTAAATCTGCTGCGAATCATCCTAATGAATCTAGGGGGGAACTCCATGCCGCTAAACCTAGCTAAAATCCAACGTTATAGAGAAGAGAATTCTATTGCCCAGCGAACAGCCTCGTTAAGTGTTATTGAAAATTTAGATGCTGAAATTTCTATTCCAGTTATTATAAAAATTTTAGAAGACATATTACCTTTAGTTTCCGAACAAGATACGGCATTTGCAGATACCAGAACATATATAGAAGAAGCAATAAAAAAATTAAGAAAAACGGATGAAGAGCAAAATACATTTAATGTGGCGGGTGTATTCATTCGCTATCGTAACCAAGGAAAAATGATCATAGACGAGATGAGTGCCTTAGTAGAGAAAATGAAGAAAATAAAAGTTACTAAAGAAACCGTATCCTTATGGACCGAAGTAGCTTTATGGTTAGAGGGTCTATATAAACATATATATAACTTTTACAAAAAAAAGGACCTCATAGTTGATGGAGCACCCGTACGTGATAAAGATGGTATTAAAACCTGTGATTGGAAGGATGGCCTTTTTAAGTCTATTGTTGGGCTCACTAAATGGGATATAGGTGTCCAATACTACAAGTTAGCGTTAGCTATACAGGAACAGCTAAGAGCCTATCAACAAATGACCGCGCCTGTGGCAATGGAGGTGGAAGTGGCGGTAGCGAGATTACCTACGAAACCACGCATCGAAGAAACAATCACGATCGAGGATGACGGTGTAAGTGAGTTTGTAATCATTCGAGTTCCACGGCGACAAGCAAGTAAGGCGAGAAAACTCATCGAGCAATTGCAATCAGGGATGGCAGATTCTGGCCCTGAGGTAACACAAATAGAGTTAACCGGCAGTGAATTGCCAGATATGTTAAGCTCAGTAAAAGAGTGTGAACTAGCGGTACAAATAAAAACATTACAGTACGCGATGAGTTGCGCTTGGACTTCACATCAGACAAATATTTTAGCACGCTTTTACGATGAGATTATGTCCACCTTAGAGCAATATCGTAATGATCGTTATTCGTTTTTATTTATCTCTATTCCTCGTTCCCATGATGGATTAGCAGCAGATGCCGAAGTAGATCTTGGTGAAAATAAAACGAAGCCCATAGCACTGCTACGGCGGCTTTTCAAACTCAGAGAAGAACTAATGGAGAAAAACAGTAAGCATTTATTACCTAAAGTGAATGCTCTTTTAACTGATGTTATTCATATGCTTCGCGAGTTACGTCCTCAACCTATATTGCTTCTTAGACGGGATAGTAATAGACATTCTGATGAGGCCTTGACAGATGATACGGCAGCTGCGGCGCATTCTACTCCATAATGTCTCGAAAACTCCGCACCGCGCTCTTACCCAGTTTCCTATTCATTTTAGAAGAAAACTAATGTTGAAGTAATAAGAGTGCTGCAGATTGAAGAGTAGGCCAGGCAACCGAATTAGGCACATTATACTCATGATGTCCAGCATAAGGGATCTCGGCTAGCTTAATAACATCACCTTTCTTTATTGCTTGTTGTGAATAAGCATAACTAAAACTGCTAGGAGTAACCAGATCATTTTCTCCGTACAATAATACCTGTGGCACACCTAAGGGAAGTAATTCATTCGGGGAAGCTTGGCGATAATGAATCAGTCTTTGTTCCGGGATATTACCTAGTAAGCGGCTAATCACATCGGTGCCGCACATAATCTCTCCTTGTTTTTGAAACATCAGTAAATCAGGCACACCACCTAAAACAATAGCGCCTTGTAGTTTTATAGGGTTTTTCACATATAATTCACTATTGGGTGGCAAATGATGGCGACCAGCTAACCATAGCGCTAAATGCCCGCCTGCAGAGTGTCCTATAACAATGACATGTTTTAAATCGAGTGGATATTTATGGGCTAAATTATTTAAAAAATCCGCGGCATGTGCCACATCCAGAAATGTACCAGGCCAACCACCGCCATTGTTATCTACACTGCGATATTCGATATTCCAGGTTGCAATACCATTATCTCGAAACGCATCAGCTAGTGCTGCTGTATTTTGTAAGTTAGCATATTTTGCTAACCAGCATCCGCCATGAATAATAATAGCGACAGGATAGGGACCCGAGCCACTACGAGGTAAACGGAGGTCGCCGAATTGTAATGGATCATAGCCATAAAAAACGCGTTGATCAGCTGGTTTGCTATGTAAGGCATTTACATCTTGAGAAGTGAAAAACCATTTAGTTGCTGTGGGTGTTGGCGATGACCAAGCAAGAGTGATCCAGCAGATATTAAATACAATTAATAAGACATTGGCTGGTATATGCATTACTATGCGAGATAAGTGAATAAGAAAAAGATCCAGGATTATAGGGTCTGTTTACAATTCAAACCTCGGTTGCAAAAAGAAAGATATCGGCCAAAACAGGCAAAAATTCTTGCTAAATATGTTTAATATTCTCTAGCAAATTTCCCCACATCTTGTCTCGACCCCCTTTTTTTCACATTGATGTTTGAATTGTAAACAGACCCTAATATTATTACCTGGATCAATTTCTTACTAATTAAAAGGGAGTTAATCGATAACGGTGACTTCTTCAGCCTGAAGTCCTTTCTGTCCCTGGGTAACAGAAAATTCTACGCGCTGACCTTCTTCTAGGGATTTGTAACCACTACCATTGATTGCTTTAAAATGGACAAAAACATCGTCGCCTTTGTCGCGTTGGATAAAGCCAAACCCTTTGCTATTGTTGAACCATTTAACGGTTCCTTTTTCACGTGCTGCCATAAAATAATAAACCTCTTTAGTTAAAAATGACTTTTGTATTACTATAAAATAATAGCTTTCATAATAATACGAGCATACTGTAACAGAATTAATAATAGATAGAAATAAAAGATTTATCCAGGAGTTCTCACTGAGATTTCTCTAGTCTGCGTGGCGGGTTTGTTAATTATAAACTAAGATTAAAATATAGAACACCTGAGACCAGCGCAATGACAATAAGCGTCGCGGTAAAAATTGGCCATTATGTGCGGTATGTTGCAGTAACATTCGGTGTTTTGACCATAATTCTTAGTGGATTCCTACTTTTAAGCTGGTATATGCAATTATTTATAACAGTTTCACCAACCCCTATGGCTTATAATACGGCCCTTGGATTCTTATTATTAGGGGTAGGTATTGTTATTAGTGTGTATCAACGGTATGCAAGCTATGTGTCCGTAATTATATTTTTTGTTATTTTAATCAGTGTATTACCAATGGTTTCAAGTGTAGTAGATGAGGACTCTTATATAGCTCGGTTTTTTTCTGCTTACTTATACTTTGCCAATATTAAGTATATGGCTCCCAACACAGCACTTAACTTCACTTTCTCTTGTCTAGTGCTTGCCATGTTACATGCCAAGTGGCCACATCAATACTACATTATCATTAGCGGCTTCTTTAGCCTGATTGTGCTTAATGTAAGTATTATTTACTTATCTGGGTATTTTCTTGATATTGAAACATTATATCAATGGGGTGGCGCAAAGCCTATGGCTTTTAGTACAGCGCTGGGTTTCGTCCTGTTAGGCTGCGCCTTGGTGTTTTGCACATTATATCAAGGATTGCAAGATAACCGAGATATTGCTAGTTATGCGCCCCTTGTTATTACCATGGTATTGTTGCTAGGGACTATTTTGTATTGGCGTGCTTTAAAAAGTCATGAGACCTTCAACTCAACAGGTTATCCGTTTTATATCCCCGATATCGCTTTTGTTATAGGGTGTATTATCGCTGTTTTGGTGGGATTAACGTTGCGTTATGCCATTTATTCAAGGCGATATGCTAATCAAGCGCTGGCGGAATCAAAAAAAACAAAAGCCGCGCTTTTATTGGTTAAGACGACATTAGAATCCGTAAAGGATGGTATCTTAGTGACCGATAACAAAGGAAACATCGTTAGCTATAATCAACGCCTACTGGAAATATGGAATGTCCCTGTCTCTTTCGCGAATCCAGCCAAAAATCATCCTATATTATTTCAATACCTCATCAACCAAGTACAAAATCCAGAGGCTTTTATACAGCATTATCAAGATACCTCAATCATTCATCATGAAGAAGACTTTCATGAAATTCAGTTAAAAGATGGTAAAGTGTTTGAGTGTTATGTGAGATTACAAAGAATAGGCAAAAAAATCGTAGGGAAAGTATCCAGCTATCGTGATGTTACAGAACGAAAAAAAATGCTGGAACAATTAACATATCAAAACACACATGATAGTTTAACTCATCTTCCTAACCGTTTATTACTAGAGGATAGGTTAACGCAAGCTATTTTCTTGGCTAGTCAATCAAAACGTGTTGTGGCAGTACTATTCTTCAATGTAAATCATTTTAAATATTTTAATGATAGATTTGGCAATCACATAGGTGATCAGTTATTAAAAGAAATTGCAGTACGGCTAAATAGCAACCTGGTGATAGGTGATACCCTATCGCGCATTGACAGCGACCAATTTGTTATTGTTTTAACTACACTCAAGCAAGAAGAAGATTGCCTCGCTCATGTGCAAAAATACTTATCCATTTTAGATGAAAAATTCAGTATTGAGGGGCGCGAGTATAGATTGAACTTCAGGGCGGGAATTAGCCTATATCCTAAAGACTGTCAGGATGCTGAAGCGCTTTTAAAGTTCTCTGAAACAGCCATGTATAGTATAGACATGAAGGATGAACAACGATTTCACTTTTACACGGAAAAGCTTCAGTTACAAGCATTAGAACGAGTTTCTTTAGAGAATGAGTTAAAGAATGCTATAGAAAAAAACGAGTTTGTATTGCATTACCAACCTATTATTAATTTACAAACAAAAACGGCAAGAGGCGTTGAAGTCCTGATTCGCTGGAATCACCCACAACGAGGCATAATACTCCCTGGAAAGTTTATACCTATTGCCGAAAAATCTGGACTAATTATCCCTATCGGCGATTGGGTAATAAAAGAAGTCTGTTTGCAATTAAAAAAATGGAATATGCAGGGATTAACCTATATTCGGGCGGCAATTAACATTTCTAGTCAGCAACTTTTGCAAAAGGACTTTGAAGAAAACATATGTAATAACCTAATAGAAAATAATCTTAAGCCGCATAATCTGGAAATTGAAATTACAGAAAGTGAAATCATGAAGAACTCAAAATACTTTATTCGCCGCCTTAAGTCCTTGCGAAAGCTGGGTATACATATTGCCATTGATGATTTTGGAATAGGATATTCAAATCTAGGTTATCTGCGACGCTTCCCTTTTCATACCATTAAAATTGACCGATCTTTTGTGCACGGGTTGGAGACAAGTATGGATGCTATTGCCATAATAAAATCCATAGTTAATATGGCAAAGAGCTTACATTTAAAAGTGATTATTGAGGGCATTGAGAATAAAGAACAATTAGCATTTGTATGCTCGTTGCAATGTGACGAGGCACAAGGATTTTATTTCCACAGACCAACAGACGCAGAGTCTGTTACAACATTGTTGATAGAAGATCATGTATATTTTGATTAGAGTCTGTCACAACTGAGTTAACCCACCTTTAAAAATACAACTTTTCCTGGCTAAAATGGGACAGCTGCTAAAGCTCTATTGTCGCTTGACTCTAACATACACAGTCTGTCAGTATTAATCCCATTTTTGATTATTCTGGAGCATGGGATATGCCTGCATTAACAGTGGAATTCAAGAACATCACGCTTAGCTACACTAGCGGAGTAATGACCATTTTTCGACATACTGGTCCAGAGCAGAGCATCGAAGATGAGTGCGCAATAGGAGGTTTTGCTATTGTAGATGGTTACGTACTAATGGATGATGCATTAAGATATTCTCATAGTATTGCAGAGATAAGAGCAATGAAGTTTGTTAATGAATTTATCACTGCAAGTCATGACGATGTTAACTTGTATCATGAAAAGGAAAGCGCTACATCTCATCACCATCACATCAGATTTAATTCTATGTTAACTGAAGAACAGGTTCACCGGGTTCTTTCTATACTGCATCAACAGGAATTATTAAGTGAAGAAGATATAGATGATTTTTTAAGGAAATTCCGAGACCGATATACATCGAGTCGAGCCGAATTAGATAAAAACACAAGAGAAGGTAGAATTAAGGAATGTCAAGATAACATAACAGCTCTTAAACTACAGCTGGCTCAGGAAATGGGACAGTTACAGGATAAAGAATTGCCAGAAAAGCTAAACATATTATTAATGCTCAATCGAGATGTAACGCAAGAGCCCGAGGCACAGCAACTCCAGGGTTTGCAAGTACTTCGGTACCGCGCTCGCTTATCCGCATTGCAGACAGAGTTGGATACGCTGCAACGTTTGGGAGATAAAGCAACAGATGAACAAGTGATTACTCGATATATAAGCACTATCACCGATAATGATATCCTTTTTGATTTACATGCCTATCTTCAGGGCGGTAAATTTGACTACCTGAGAACGAAAATAGGGTGTGAAATAGTTGTGAATATGTATCAAGGTACTCATCGAGATGGGTTTGACAATGAAGCCATGATGCCTTTTTGGGTAAGAAAAGAAAGCGCTACATTTCGCGATGTACTTACGGCAGATACTACACGTTGTTGGGCGAACATTGAAAAAGCCCTTACATTACAAATAGCGCATAATGTACAAACTCAGTCTAAATTTACCCCTGTCATAGGTGAAATGTACGCGCAACAATATACTCAATATCGATTTTTTGATAAACCACATGGCAAAAAAGCAGAGAAGAGAACCAGTAAAACATATGATGCATTTGCTCGTGGTGATAGTGCAACTCTAGATAGAAAATATAAAAAAATGTTTTCCAGGGTAGGCGGTAGTGACTAAGCGAGAAGAATCAAGTTTTTATTTATCGTAATTTAGTGTAACATCTCGCCAATTTAGGGTCTGTTGGCAATTTAAATTGTCAACAGACCCTAAGTTTCCACAAGCGAAAGTGGCGGAATTGGTAGACGCGCTGGATTTAGGTTCCAGTGGGGTAACCCGTGAGAGTTCGAGTCTCTCCTTTCGCATGCCTTATTGGGGTCTGTTGACAATTTAAATTTCAACAGACCCTGTAGTTAAGCGCGAAATTTTTTAGTAAAAATCAATAATTATTTTGAGGTTTGTTTGTATGCAAGTATCGGTAGAGTCTCCAAGTAAACTTGAACGTCGTATTACGGTTAGTGTCCCTGTTGAAGAAGTTGAAAATGCCTTTGATAAACGCATTATGCATATTGCGCAAACAGCCGAACTTAAAGGGTTTCGTCGAGGAAAGGCCCCCTTATCCTATGTAAAACAGCGATTTGGTGGAGAAGCGCGTAATGAGGCATTAAGCACTGTCATTCAATCCTCTTTGTATGAGGCATTAAAGAAAGAAAACTTACACCCGGTGAATACCCCACAAATTGAACCTAAAATGCTGCAGCCGAATCAGCCTTTGGAGTACATTGCTGTATTTGAAGTGATGCCAGATATTGACGCCATCCATTTTACAGATGCCAGAGTAGAAAAATTGGCTGTAACAATTACAGAAGCAGATGTAGATGAAGCCATTGAGCGTTTACGTTTTCATCGTGTAACATGGCGAAAAGTGGATCGTTCCGCTCAAGAAAAAGATCAAGTAATAATAAATTATCATACAATTCAAGGTGATGTACCTGATCTTAAAAATAAAGTCACGCACTTCGAACTAGTATTAGGTAGTAAAAAAACGCTTCCTGGATTTGAAGAGGGGTTGTTTGGTGCAAAAGCTGGCGAAGAAAGAACCCTGCATTTGCAATTTCCTCAGGATTTTTCTACTAAAGAAAAAGCGGGTATGCCGGTTGACTTTATTGTACAAATTCTTGAGGTAAAAGAAGCGGAGTTACCTATAGTTGATGATGTATTTGCCCAATCCTTAGGTATTACTGAAGGAGGCGTAACTGCATTGCGTGATGAGATTAAAATTAATCTTAATAGAGAGCGGGATCGCTTAGCGCAAGAAAAATTGAAGGAACAGTTGTTTAATATACTGCTTGAGCAAAATCCCATAGAAATCCCCAACTCATTGGTGCAAAGTGAATCTAAGCGTATTCACGATGAACTTCACCCTCACCATGGACAAGAGCATCATCATTCACACGAAGAAACACAGATTTTTGATAACTTAGCTAAAAAAAGAGTAACATTAAGCTTATTAATCACAGAGTTTGCAAGGAAACATACCCTTACTATTGATCAAGCACGGGTACAAACGCGCATTCAGGAAATAGCTGCTACCTATGAGCATCCTGAAGAAGTGATACGCTGGATTTCTTCGAATAAAGAGCAAAAATCGATAGTGGAAACGCGGGTTTTAGAGGAGCAAGTTGTTGAGAAGCTCTTAGAGGGTGCCCAGATAGTAGAAAAAACTATCAATTATCAAGAGCTTATTGCAAAATAAGAGAAGGTTGTCTTTTTACTATAAGGTGAGGATTGCAATGCCAGATGACATTCAGCAAGGACGAGCGCTTAGCGCACAGCTCGTGCCTATGGTTGTTGAGCAAACAGCGCGAGGAGAGCGGGCATTTGATATTTTTTCTCGTTTATTAAAAGACCGTGTCGTATTTGTTAGCGGCCCTATTGATGATAGCGTAGCTAGCCTGGTTGTGGCACAGCTGTTATTTCTTGAATCTGAAAATCCAGACAAGGATATTTCTGTTTATATTAACTCGCCAGGTGGCGTTGTTACCTCTGGAATGGCAATTTATGATACTATGCAATTTATAAAGCCAGACGTGAGCACAATGTGTATAGGGCAGGCTGCCAGTATGGGAGCATTATTATTAGCTGGGGGCACAGCAGGTAAGCGTTATTGTTTGCCTAATGCACGGGTTATGATTCACCAGCCCCTAGGTGGGGTGCAAGGGCAGGCATCCGATATTGCTATTCATGCAGAAGAAACCCTAAAAATTCGGGCACGCTTAAATAAAATTTTAGCGCATCATACAGGTCAACCTGAGGAAGTGGTAGCAAAGGACACCGATAGAGATAACTTTATGAGTGCGGAGCGGGCGGCACAATATGGAATTATTGATAAAATAGTAGATTATCGATCTAACAAAGTAAAAGCATAAAGAGTAAAATGGTATTACCTGTATAATTGAACTTATTGAAATCGACCTTATATATCTATCAACTTAGTTAAAGAGGGTATTATATGGGCAATAACCAACGTGGTGGGGCTGGCGGTAGCAAAGATAGAACATTTTATTGTTCCTTTTGCGGCAAGAGTCAACACGAAGTAAAAAAGCTTATTGCAGGACCCTCTGTATATGTATGCAATGAATGCATTGTGCTTTGTAATGAGATTATTAATGAGGAAGCACGAGAAGAATCCAGTACTTCATCTGTACTTAATAAGCTACCGACGCCAATAGAAATCAGAAAAACATTAGATGAGTACGTTGTTGGGCAAGCGCATGCCAAAAAAGTTCTATCTGTTGCGGTATATAATCATTATAAACGGTTACAGTGCCCGCCCAAACAAGGTGAGGTAGAGCTAGGAAAAAGTAATGTTTTACTTATAGGGCCAACTGGTAGTGGAAAAACATTATTAGCAGAAACATTAGCGCGATTCTTAAATGTGCCTTTTGTTATTGCGGATGCCACCACATTAACAGAGGCTGGGTATGTCGGTGAAGATGTAGAAAGTATTATTCAAAAACTGTTACAACGTTGTGATTATGATCTGGCTAAAGCGCAAACTGGGATTGTGTATATTGACGAGATCGATAAAATTTCGCGCAAATCAGAAAACCCTTCTATTACACGCGATGTATCTGGCGAGGGTGTGCAGCAAGCGTTATTAAAGTTGATCGAAGGAACTGTAGCCTCAGTTCCTCCACAAGGGGGGCGTAAACATCCTCAGCAAGAATTTATCCAAGTTGATACCAAAAATATCTTATTTATCTGTGGCGGCGCTTTTGCGGGATTAGAAAAAGTAATACGTGATCGTTCAGAAAAATCCGGAATAGGGTTTGCTGCTGAAATTCATGGGAAAGATGATGCGAAATCCATGAGCGAATTATTGCACGACGTGGAACCCTCTGACCTCATTAAGTACGGATTGATTCCTGAGTTAATAGGTAGATTGCCAGTTGTCGCTACGCTAGAGGAACTGGACAAAGAAGCCTTGGTTAGCATTCTAACAGAGCCGAAGAATGCACTTATTAAGCAATATCGTAAGATTTTTGAAATGGAGAATGTGGCGCTAGAGTTTCGCGATGGGGCATTGCAAGTCATTGCTGAACGGTGTGTAGAGAAAAAAACAGGCGCACGAGGATTGCGTTCCATCTTGGAAAAGGCATTGCTTGATATTATGTTTGATCTTCCCTCCTTGCATCATGTTGCAAAGATAATCATTGATGAAGCCACTATTCGTGGTGAAAGTAAGCCTATTATTATGTATGAAAATCATGCTAAAACCGTGGCTACAGGTGAATAGGGATATTGGGGTCTGTTGACAATTAAAAGTAGGGATAACAAGCGAGGTTTTTTATGACAGCCAATCCAGCAAACGATAAAGAATTATTAAGTGTTCCAGTTTTACCATTACGTGATGTAGTAGTTTATCCTTATATGGTAGTCCCGCTTTTCGTAGGGCGAGATCGCTCAATTAAAGCCCTTGATATTGCTATGGCAGCAGATAAGCAAATATTGCTGGTCACGCAAAAAAATGCTACCGAAGACCAACCGAAAGAAGAGACCTTATATAGAGTAGGAACAGTTGCTACAGTTCTGCAACTTTTAAAACTTCCTGATGGCACGGTAAAAGTACTGGTAGAAGGTATAAAGCGCGGTCATGTGACTCGCTTCGTTGAGAATGAAGGTCATTTTTTAGCGGATATTGAGATCATCAAGGACAAAAACACAGGGACACGAGAAATTGAAATTTATCTGCGCTCGTTAAAATCTCAGTTTGAACAGTATGTTAAGTTAAACCGCCGCATTCCTACGGAAATTATGGCATCCATTTTAGCGATTGATGATGCAAGTCGCCTCGGTGATACAATTGCCGCTCATCTCGGTATTAAGTTAGAAGAAAAGCAAAAAATTCTTGAAACGCAAGACCTACAGAAGCGTCTTGAAAAACTCATGAAAATCTTAGAGTCAGAAATTGACCTTTTACAAGTTGAAAAGAGAATTCGTGGCCGTGTTAAGCGACAAATGGAAAAGACTCAACGAGAATATTACCTCAACGAACAAATGAAAGCGATTCAAAAAGAGTTAGGTGAGTTAGAGAATGCACCAAACGAATACGATGCATTGCTAAAAAAAATTGAACAATCGGGTATGCATGCAGAAGCTACAGAAAAATGCATGACAGAGTTAAATAAATTGAAAATGATGCCGCCTATGTCTGCAGAGGCAACGGTATCACGTAATTATTTAGACTGGATGTTATCTTTGCCATGGAAAAAAGCTGCTTTTCCAAAAATCAGTTTATCCAAGGCGGGTGAAATACTAGAAGCCGAGCATTATGGATTAAAAGAAGTAAAAGAACGCATTCTTGAATATTTGGCTGTCCAAAAACGTGTTAAAAAATTAAAGGGGCCTATCTTATGCTTGGTCGGTCCTCCAGGGGTAGGAAAAACCTCGCTAGGCCAATCTATTGCTAATGCTACAGGCCGAAAGTTTATACGCATGTCCTTAGGTGGGGTGCGCGATGAAGCTGAAATTCGCGGACATCGCCGTACTTATATTGGTGCTATGCCTGGTAAAATTGTGCAGAAAATAGCAAAAACAGATGTACATAATCCATTTTTCTTGTTGGATGAAATTGACAAAATGTCTATGGATTTTCGTGGTGATCCAGCATCTGCTTTATTAGAAGTACTAGATCCAGAACAGAACCATGCATTTAATGATCACTATTTAGAAGTGGATTATGATTTGTCTGATGTTATGTTTGTAGCAACAGCAAATACCTTGGATATTCCTCCTGCGTTACGAGATCGCATGGAGATTATTCGCATTCCAGGATACACAGAGGATGAAAAAGTTAACATTGCTGTGCGGCACTTGATTCCCAAACAATTAGAGGCTTCTGGATTAAAATCCACGGAGTTGGAAATTCCAGCAGCAACGGTGCATCATATTGTGCGGTATTATACGCGGGAAGCAGGGGTTCGTAATTTGGAGAGAGAAATTTCCAAAATATGCCGGCGTGTAGTAAAGGAAATTCTCCTGAAAAGTCGACACTCAAGCCAAGCGCGTGTAGATATTGATGATCTTGAGCATTACTTAGGAGTGCGCAAATTTCACTATGATACCGCAGATCAAAAAGATCAGGTTGGCCAAGTTAAGGGGCTAGCATGGACAGAGGTGGGCGGCGAGCTACTAAGCATTGAAGCCATTACTGTGCCAGGTAAGGGGAAAGCTATTTATACTGGGCATCTAGGAGAAGTAATGCAGGAGTCTATCCAGGCAGCATTAACTGTAGTACGTTCTCGCGCAACATTACTAGGTATACCCAAGAATTTTTTTGATAAAAATGATATTCACATTCATGTTCCTGAAGGGGCTACGCCTAAAGATGGGCCTAGCGCTGGAATTGGTATGTGTACCGCGCTAGTATCTGTATTAACCCAGCATCCTGTATATGCAGATTATGCTATGACAGGAGAAATAACATTACGGGGGGAGGTATTGCCGGTAGGAGGTATTAAAGAAAAGCTCTTGGCTGCACATCGTAGCGGCGTACATAATGTAATCATTCCCATAGAGAATGTTAAGGATCTAAAAGAGATACCAGATAACATTAAAGAAGACCTTGATATTAAACCTGTACGCTGGATTGATGAGGTGTTAAGCTACGCACTCAAAGGATACTCAACCCGGTTAACATCTGGAAAGAAAACCAAAAAAGCTAAACCACTAATAGCAGAGATCCAAAAGAAAGAAAAAATAAGGAAGCCAGAAAGAGTGAGAGCACATTAGATTTTGTGCATGCCTAAATAATTTTATCTATGTAGCTTGACAGTTATTTTGTGCTATTGGTATAAAGCACTAGACTTCTTGTATGAGATCTATACCAGATCCAAAGTGATTTTATAGGGCTAATTTTATTTCAATTTTAACTTACGGATTAGTAGAAAGTAGGGGATATATGAATAGATCAGAGCTTATTGACCTTATTGCAGATCAAGCTGATATTACCAAGGGGTCTGCTACCCGCGCATTGGATGCGCTTATTGATAGTATTACGCATTCATTAAAAAAAGGTGATCCTGTAGTTTTAATGAAGTTGGGTTCGTTTATTGTGAAACAACGCCCAGCTCGCGAAGGCCGAAATCCACAAACAGGCGAAAAAATCAAAATTAAGGCAACAAAAATAGTTAGCTTTAAAGCAGGTAAGGCTTTAAAAGAAGCAGTGAAAGAGGCTACAAAAGAGTAAAACCGGTAGCAATTTACCCAGTAAGTTGGGTGCTTAGCTCAGTTGGTAGAGCGTCGCCCTTACAAGGCGAATGTCGTGGGTTCGACCCCCTCAGCACCCATAGTTGTTATACGGTGGAGTGGTAGTTCAGTTGGTTAGAATACCGGCCTGTCACGTCGGGGGTCGCGGGTTCGAGTCCCGTCCACTCCGCCACTTTTTTCTTTTATCTCAAGGAAAGGTCCTAGTAAGTAATATGCTGCAAACTATTCGCGATCATACACAAGGCTGGATAGCTGGAACTATTATTACGATTATCATAATTACGTTTGCGCTCTGGGGTATCCATACTTATTTCTCTGGTGGAGCAAGTACTAATATTGTTGCTACGGTTAATAATGCGGAAATCACTAAAAGCCAGTTAGCATTGGCATATGAAAGGTTGCGTCGTCAAGTACAGGCGCAGTCTGGATCGTTATCTGTGCTGTCCCCCAAAGAAGACACTTTACTGAAGCAGCGCGCCTTGCAATCATTAGTGCAATTGCAAGTACTTAAACAAGCTTCTCTTAGCCAAGATTACCGCATTTCTCTTAACCAGGTAGAAAGTTATTTAGAAAGCATGCCAGAGTTTCAAATAAACGGACAATTTTCTTTGACGCGGTTTCAAGAGATATTGTCTACAACATTGCTGTCCACAGGAGAATTTTTGGATTTAATAAAAACAAGCTTACTGATTGATCAACCTAAATTAGGAGTAATTTTTACCTCATTTGCATTACCCAGTGAAGTTGATCACACTATATCATTAGTTAATCAAGAGCGTAAAATTAATTATCTTGTTATCCCACAGCAATATTTTCTTAAGAAAGGACTCGTTGTTCCAGTAACAAAAGTTACGACTTACTATCAACAACACAAGGCTCAGTTTAAAACCCCAGAGCAAGTCAACGTGGAGTACCTGGAACTATCGGTTAAGGATCTTATGGCTACGATTCACCCTACTAATGATATGTTAAATAAATTCTATAATGATAATATTAACTCCTATACTCGGCCAGCTCAGTGGCAGCTAGCAGTTATTCAACTGCCTTTATCTGCACAAAACAAAACACAACAAGTAATACAAGAGCTAAATCATGGTGGATCTTCTTCTAAAATACTTAAGCAATATCCTAGTGAAATAGGTAAACAGCTGCAAGGTTGGGTTACATTAAATCAAATTCCACCTGATCTACAAAAAGCTGTGTCTGGTCTAATGAAACCAGGACAAATATCCGTTCCTGTGGTAACAGCCCAAGGCGTAATGCTAATACAGGCGGTAGCGGTAAAAGAACCCGAAGTACAACCACTCGAGAAAGTTAAAACGCAAGTTAGTGTTGCCTATGCAAGACAGAAAGCAGAAGAGCAATTTACTGAGATGCGGGAGCGACTGGCAACTATTACATACGAGCATCCAGATTCTTTACAGCCAGCAGCCCATGCGTTAAACCTACCCATTAAGACCAGTGAACTATTTAGTAAAGAGAAAAGCAGAGGGGAGGGTATCTCGAACAACAAGAGAGTGCGAGATACTGCCTTTAATGATGATGTATTAAACTTAAAAAACAATAGCGATCTTATCCAAATAAGTCCAGAAGAGGTGGTGGTTATTCGCATGAAATCTCATACTTCTTCTGCTTTGTTACCCTTAGAATCAGTATATCGGCAGATTGAGGAAAGGTTAAAACTGGATGAGGCTAACCAAAAAGCCTCACAATTGGCTGAGTTAATTAAACAAAAATTACAAGAAGGTACTGCATCCCCATCGCAAGTAGCACAATCCTATCATTTAAGTTGGAGTGCTCCTGGTTTTGTAGGGCGTTATTCAACTAAGATTGACTCCGCTATACTGGATACCGCATTCCAATTGCCACGACCACAAGCACACCCAGTATATGCTACTGTAAAAACACCATTAGGTTATGCGGTTATGCTTTTAGAGCAAATAAAAGCTGGAACAGTTGATAAAAAACAAAATGCCATTTTTATGGAGCAAGTGCAAAACAGCGAAGGCTTGTTAGAATACGAGCTGTACAAACAGGGGTTAATGAAAAAAGCGAAGGTTGCGATTGAAAGTGACTCATAACCACAAATTTGCGTACAGACTCAAACGATTAAGCGCTCGCTCGTGGTAGATTTCAGTTGATTACCTCTATCCCTACTACCATTTGGGTTCATTTGCGCCGAATGGAACAACGGGTTTTAGCTTAACCGTTGGCATATTAGAAAATTCAATAGCAGATGCGAGATGAGTAAGTTTTCCATAGGGGGTTTTTTCTGTTATCAATTTGACTGGATAATTATCTTGCGTAGGGGCTTTTTTAAAAATATCTTCATCAATATAACCAAGGTCTTGTACCCACATTGCACTTCGAGCAAGTGAAACTTTCACATGATAACTCCCGCCTTCTGTTGCGCGCCTCAATAACGCAGCCATCATCCCTGCTGCTGCAAAATAGGCTGTAATTAGATCAGTAAGGTAGAATACGGGAGAGAACTTGGGGGTTTTAAACGAACCTTCTTTTACAGCAAATCCAGTAGCAACTTGTCCATTTTGATCAAAGCCAGGCCGTTTACTCCAGGGTCCTTGATGGCCATAGGCGTTGATTGACAAATAGATAATACCCTTTTTTGTGAGCTTGGCAATTTGAGGCGCGGTAATCTCAAATTTCTCTACTACAGACGGACGATATGAATTAGCAAAAATATCCGCTTCAGATAATAACTCAAGCATCTTATCCATTTCTTTTTTATTGTTAATATTGAGATAAGCAGATCGCTTTCCATGGTTCACAGCTAAATTCTGCGCAAGTGTGTCGCGATGATAGGGGGAGCTAATATGTAATACCTCAGCTCCTAATTCAGCAAGTGTACGTGTACTTCTTGGGCCAGCTAAAACATGCGTATAGTCTAATACTTTAACTCCAGATAATGGAGACTTGGTGTCATTAGAAAATCCAAGAGGAGAGCTAGAAGCAATTTTTTCAATTTCAATAACGGGTACTTGCGTAAGCGCTATTCCTTGTGGATGTTGGTGCCATTCGTCTTTTGTATAAGCAATGCAACAAGGCAGACCACTACCCGAGAGAGCATCCTGTAGCTTTAATGAATTCCATTTAGAGATTACCTTTGCAATCGCTTCTTTGTTATTTCCACAATTAAAAAAATTTAAGTAGCCTGTTTCAAGTTTTTTATAAGGAGGCCCTGATTCAATCATAACGATACGGCCATCCTCACATGTAAATAATCCATTGGTGGGTACAGTTTCTGCTCCCAAAAAAATCTTGTGTCCAGACTGCCAAATAAAATGAGTAGGGTGTAAATAATGAATTGTATCGAAAATATTTAAATTAATATTATTCTCTTGTCCAGTGCGAAACTTCCAAATGGCTGCGGCGCCTACAGCATCTAATGCTAACACGGAGCTTACTGCCTCTCCTAGCCGATGTGGCGACCTAAGAATGGGGTCGCATCCAGTTAATATAACTTCATCGTTGAAATATTTATTAAATCCCAATTCGACTATAAGTTGATTAAGTGGTAGCAATTTCCCATCTGTTAAAGAGAGGCGATCTAATTTCATTTTTAAACGGGTATAACAGCGGTGATGTCCAGCATTTTATGTGCTATATCTTCACCGCCGTACACGGTGATTGTATCGCCTTTCTTCTGGGTTGCTATCGTGTTTTTTTGTGCGCGTAACATAGATTCCAGGGCTTGCAAATCTTGTTTCTTAGATAGGGAAAATGCCGAGCTGGTTAAAGCGCCTATACTTATAATAAACGTACTTATTAATAATACAACCCATTTTTTCATGTGGTTATCCCCAGTTCATGCAAATGTCGTTATTATACTCTAAAAATCATACCGCGCAAAGTGATGCTGAAGCCCTACTTGAAATGCAGGAGTTCCTGCTGAAAGCGGCTATTAACACTGAACGACCAGAGATAAAGCACAAATAAAGCGCAGGAGGCCGGAGGCCGACGAGCCATTGTGCTTTATCTCTGGTCGTTCAGTGTTAATAGCCGCTTTCCAGCAGGAACTCCTGCATCCCCTCTTTATAACCTTGTATGTGATCTTTGATAGCTAGATCCATTGGCCTGAGTGCGAGATGATGGAAGAGCGTAATTGTGTTTTTTTATCCATGCAAAAAAATTACTTGCAGCTTGAAAGTCATTATGGTGAAAAACCAACCTTGCTCCTCCACCATAAGCATGTACTTCGATGCGATCATCATAGACATTAACGGAGTATTTATCTTGTGCTTTATCTTGTGCTTTATCTGTGCCTACCCTAACAGATAATACATAATGATCCATATTCGGATCTTGAGATGGTTGACCAGCTCTTAATGCTGCATTCACGTTGCTTTCTCTAGTAAATAATGTCTTTATCCCACGACGAGCATCTTCTAAGTTATAGGTTCGTGCTGAAAAAAGGGGAATTCTTTCTTCTGCTGTTTCCGTTAAAGACGTGAGTGGCGATGCTTTAACGGGATTAACAAGAGAAATATAGGATTTAAAACTCTTTCTTAAATTAGCCATGATTTATACCCTCTTCGTTTAGTGGTTTCAGCGCGCTGCGCGTTTTCTTTCGTGTTCTTTAAGAAATTTCTTTCTAATCCTTATATTTAAAGGCGTAACCTCAACCAATTCATCATCCTCGATAAATTCTAACGCTTGTTCGAGCGAAAGTCGAATAGGCGGCGTCAGCAAGATGTTTTCATCCGACCCTGCTGCACGTATATTAGTCAATTGCTTAGCTTTGCATACATTCACCACGAGATCATTGTCGCGAGAATGCACGCCTACCACCATGCCCTCGTAGACTTCTGTTTGTGGCGTAATGAGCATGCGCCCACGTTCTTGTAAATTCCATAAAGCGTAGGCTAGGGCAACTCCTGGCTGATTAGAAATAAGCACGCCATTTTGTCGATGTGGAATTTCCCCCTTTGCTGCCGGGCCATAATGACTAAAAACATGGTGCATTATACCGGTACCCGAAGTTAAGGTAAGGAAGTCTGTATGAAAGCCAATAAGTGCTCGCGAAGGGATAATATAGTCTAAGCGAGCACGCCCTATCTCATCTATGGTCATATTCTTTAATTCGCCACGACGTGCGCCCAATTTTTCCATAATAGCGCCTTGGTACTCAGAAGGAACATCAATTGCTAGGGTTTCATAAGGTTCGTGCTGTTCATTATTTACCATTTTAGTAATAACTTCAGGACGCGAAACCGCTAGCTCATAACCTTCGCGGCGCATATTTTCGATAAGAATAGATAAATGCAGCTCACCGCGGCCCGACACTTTGAACTTATCAGGATCTGCCGTATTTTCAACACGTAAAGCGACATTATGTAATAACTCTTGCTCAAGTCGTTCACGAATTTTACGACTAGTGACATACTTTCCTTCTTTGCCTGCAAGTGGCGAGGTATTAACTTGAAACGTCATACTTACAGTAGGTTCATCAACAGTGAGAGGAGGAAGTGCTTCGATTGCCAATGGATCACACAGGGTATCAGAAATTTTTAAGCCTTCGATACCCGTTACCGCAACAATATCTCCAGCATAAGCTTCGGTGACTTCGCTACGATCTAGCCCTAAGTATTCTAGAATTTGCAAGATACGGCCCTGACGAGTATTTCCTTCGCGATCGATGATGGTGACTGGCATATTGGTTTTTGCTTGCCCACGGGTAATACGTCCTATCCCTATGGTGCCAACGTAGCTAGAATAATCCAGCGTACTAATCTGCATTTGAAAAGGACCTGCTAAATCTACGGTAGGTGGGTGTACACGCTTAACTATAGTTTCTAGCAATGGCGTCATATCTTGGCTAGCTTGCGTTAAATCGAGTGTGG
This sequence comes from Gammaproteobacteria bacterium RIFCSPHIGHO2_12_FULL_41_20, assembly GCA_001801575.1. Classification (GTDB taxonomy): domain Bacteria; phylum Pseudomonadota; class Gammaproteobacteria; order DSM-16500; family DSM-16500; genus 2-12-FULL-41-20. The sequence continues at coordinate 2,955 of MGYC01000023.1, read as the reverse complement.
CATAACCCAATAAAGCCGATGTATACACGACTGGAAAATCCAACTGCTCATTAGTAGCATGCAGGCTATCAAACAAGTCAAATACTTGATCCATAACCCAATCGGGACGCGCACCAGGGCGATCAATTTTATTGATTACCACAATTGGGTTTAATCCTTGTGCAAACGCCTTCTGAGTAACAAAACGTGTTTGTGGCATGGGACCATCAACGGCATCCACTAATAGCAATACAGAATCCACCATAGATAAGATGCGCTCAACTTCACCACCAAAATCGGCATGTCCAGGGGTGTCCACTATATTAATACGGTAATCATGCCATTTAATGGCTGTATTCTTGGCTAGGATAGTGATGCCACGTTCACGTTCTAAGTCGTTGCTATCCATCACTCGCTCAGTATGACTGGTTTTCTTTGAGAGGCTAGCAGTTTGCTGTAGTAGTTTATCTACTAATGTTGTTTTTCCATGATCAACGTGAGCAATAATGGCTATGTTTCGTAATTGTTCTGACACGGATTCACCTGCGTGTAAAATGGTTGCTTATCTTACATGAAAGTGAGAAATTTCACTATTATGTTGAATACATTTCCTCTAACTGAAGCAACTCTTTTACTACCAGGACCCGCTGGTCAATTAGAAATACTAGCCACCCCTGCCAAGTATGCACAACCAGCAGCAACGGCTATTATTTGCCATCCACATCCCTTATTTGGCGGCACTATGCAAAATAAGGTGGTTACCACTTTATCGCGAGCCTTCCATAATCTAGGGTTGTGCACTGTGCGTTTTAACTTTCGTGGTGTAGGGAAAAGCACTGGACACTATGCGGAAGGGGTAGGGGAAATCGAAGATTTACTGGCAGTGATACAATGGACAAAGCAAGCGAACCCTGATTCTATACTCTGGTTATCCGGATTTTCTTTCGGTGCATATATTGCAGCAAGTGTTGCCACTCGAATAGAGGTTGCTCAGTTAGTACTTATTGCTCCAGCGGTACAACACTTTCCTATGATGTCACTGCCACCCTTACTGGCACCTTGCTTAGTAGTACAAGGAGATAAAGATGACGTGGTATCACCCGGCGCTGTTTATGAGTGGGCAAATACTCGCCATCCTCATCCTGAACTGATACGGTTTCCCCAGGCTACGCATTTTTTTCATGGTCAGCTTACTGAGTTACGAAATACCATAGAAAAACGTTTCTTAAGTTTGCCTTAAGGTTTCTAGCCTAAGATGAATTAAAGTAAGCTTAAGATAGTAAGGGAGGGAGCAGCGGATATGCTAGATCGATATCAAGTTCCGAACCGTGTTTCATTAGTAAGAAAGCTTAAGCAAATTCGAGCTGATTATGATACACATAAAGCAGGGACAGTCGGTTCTCCCGCCCACAATGACTGGGTGAACTTACTGCAACAATTAGCTCAGCAACTTGAAATAATGCAATACCCCCTAGCTCGTGAAATTCTATTAGGCGCATGTTTTTACGTGTCTCGCTCTATTCAAGCTGAATATTATATTCCGTATCGTGTCCGCAATAGTGCATTATATGTTCTTGTTGAAGAAGCACTTAAAGTTGAAAGCAGTACCAAACAACAGACTGATGCAAGAATTCACTTTATCTGTATACTGCAATTTCTTGAATTTATATTACAGAACCAGACTTTATTGAAGCAAAGAAGTGAACTGCAAAAAATCGAAACCCTAGCCAATCAAATCAAACGTGATGAATTAAGTAAATTATTGACTGCACTGCTAAGTAGACCTACAACCGCTCCTATATTAATACAAAGATTTACTGAATTACCGAAAGATTACCGAGATATTTGTAGTAAAGACTCTACTCTAAGCCGCTTACTAGGCTATATTTGGATTGGTGGACGCAGCCCAAAACGAGAAGCAGCGGTGAAAATGATGGAAATGTTACAAACAGAGAATACCAGTACTATTTTAAATTTAAATCAAGAGCAAGGCTTGAGACATGTTTTGTACTATGGCTATCTAATTTACGTGATGATGCAAATTGAAAAAGAATATGGCTGGCTATCGCCGGAGAGAAGTGATCTTTATCGTCTATGTCAACGCGCTACCAATATACAACACACTTCGGATTTAAGTAATGATTTTATCCTACAAGATATGACTCGCGTCACCGCTCATGTAGCAAATGTTGTGCAAGCTAATAGTCAAGTAACAAACTGGGAAGATCATGGGCTAAAGGTAGATGCAGTCAGACATGTGCGCGACGATTTACTGCTGCAAATGGCTGAACTCAGTCAAATTAATTCGGGTGCAATTAGTGATACACGTAGAAACAGCATTGTTAAGCGATTTTGCTCTGGTTTATTCACTAGCATTACACAGGTTGGAGTGGGATTTGGCGTAGCAAGGCTGCTTACCAGTATTATTGGTAGTGGAATTGGGATTGGTACTGCTGTAGGCGCAGTAACTACATTTGCGCCTGAGTTTGTATTAATGTTCTTAGGGTTGTTATGGGTACAAAAGGCGCTGCGTACCAAAGTAGTAGAAATGGTAACTGAGCCAGTTGTTCCTGTAGTCAAGGGGGCGGTAGCAAAAGTAGCCCAACTTCCTCTTACTTTTATGGCCGCAGCAACGCCTACTTTATTTGGGCAACATGCTAGCGATACCTTATCTCAAGAAGACTTGGCATTGCTTAGAGCATTAAACAATGCGCCAGACACGGTGTACTCGCAGCAAGAAAAAGTGCGCTTACAAGCTGTTTTTGATTTTGAGGAAGAAGAACGGAAACAGCAACAATCTACAGCACAAGCACAAGAAGAGGCTTCAGATAAGGAAGCGTATTATACACCTAGTTCATTAAGTCCAGCGGCATCATGATATTTCAGGAACTCTGATCTAGCCCCGCTTTAGTAGACACGTAATTTTGATAAACTACGAGTCAACAACAGAGGTGCTACGCATGAGCAGATCGGTCA
>MGYC01000022.1:132180-134023 GCA_001801575.1 Gammaproteobacteria bacterium RIFCSPHIGHO2_12_FULL_41_20 | reverse complement strand
CGCTCAGGATGACAGGCTGACGCTCAGGATGACAGTGTTAGCAGGAACTGCTGATGCATCAGGGTGTGTACACGGGAAAAGCTTCACACAGCTGTAACACTTGCTGACGAACTTGTGCTATTTTTTGTTGATTAGATAAGTCATCTAAAATGTCACACATCCATGTCGCCACTTGCTCACATTCTTTTTCTTTAAACCCACGTGTGGTTGCCGCAGGGGAACCAATGCGTAGACCACTGGTAATAAACGGTGATTGTGGATCATTAGGTATCGCATTTTTATTCACCGTCATATTGGCTTGACCTAATGTGGCCTCGGCATCTTTACCTGTAATGTTTTTATCAACAAGATCAATCAAGAATAAGTGATTATCAGTCCCGCCACTAACAACTTTGTAACCGCGCGCCATACACGTTTTCGCCATCACCCGCGCATTCGTTAACACTTGTTGTTGATAGACTATGAACTCTGGCTGTAACGCCTCTTGGAATGCCACTGCTTTAGCAGCAATGACATGCATTAACGGGCCACCTTGATCTCCTGGAAATACCGCAGAATTTAATTTTTTTTCTAATTCTGCATTCGCCTTAGCTAAAATCATGCCGCCACGCGGTCCGCGCAATGTTTTATGCGTGGTAGTAGTAGTGACATCGGCAATACGTACCGGCGAAGGATATAATCCCGCAGCAATCAAGCCTGCAACATGCGCTATATCGGCCATGAGCAATGCCCCAACACTATCAGCAATAGCACGAAATCGTTGCCAATCGACAATACGTGAATAAGCAGAAAATCCAGAGACAATCAGCTTAGGTCGATGCTCTTTCGCTAAACGTGCTACCTCATCATAATCAATTTCACCCGTTTGCAAATTTAATCCATAAGAAAAAAATCGATAGAATTTACCAGAGAAATTAACCGGTGCGCCATGTGACAAATGCCCACCATGCGCAAGATTCATGCCTAACACAATATCGCCCGGGGATAACATCGCCATGTAAGCGGCAACGTTGGCTTGCGTACCGGAATGTGGCTGCACATTGGCATAATCAGCCGCAAATAATTGTTTAGCACGCTCTACCGCTAAACGCTCAGCTACATCGACATACTCACACCCGCCGTAATAGCGCTTGCCTGGGTAACCTTCTGCATATTTATTGGTTAGCACTGAGCCTTGTGCTGTTAACACTAAAGGACTGGTATAGTTTTCTGAGGCAATTAATTCGATATGCTCTTCTTGGCGACGTTTTTCATCTTCAATGGCTTGCCATAACACTTGGTCAAAATTCTTTAATGTTATGCTAGGAAACATAAGCGTGTCCTTATAAGTTAAATATTTTCAGGAGGATTTCCTCATTTATCGTAATTCTGAACTATCTAATACTGCTTGCTCCTGCTGTTCTCGGTATTTTTTTAATGCTTCGATATATTGTGGATATTTTAATGCCAAAATACTCGCCGCTAATAATGCGGCATTAATTGCGCCTGCTTTACCAATCGATAACGTGCCCACAGGAATACCTCCTGGCATTTGTACAATCGACAGCAGAGAATCCATGCCATTTAATGCCGATGTCGACATGGGCACACCTAATACCGGCAATAAGGTTTTTGCCGCAATAACACCTGGCAAATGCGCAGCACCGCCTGCTCCTGCTATAATCACCTCTATGCCTTGTTGTTCAGCTGTAGCAATATAAGCAGATAATGCTTCCGGAGTACGATGCGCTGACAGTGCGCGTGCTTCACAAGCAATGCCCAATAACTCCAAGGTAATGGCTGCATGCTCCATCGTCGGCCAATCTGATTTTGAACCCATTACAATAGCTACACGTTTTTTTTC
>MGYC01000022.1:45768-132122 GCA_001801575.1 Gammaproteobacteria bacterium RIFCSPHIGHO2_12_FULL_41_20 | reverse complement strand
CTACACGTTTTTTTTCTGTCATAGGACTCCCCTCACCCTCTCCCCTCGTAAACAACACTCCGGGAGAGGGGATTATATGAATGTTTCCTCTCTACTGCTTGCGTAATATATTAATGTCGAAAACAACGTTTACCTGTCAACACCATCACTAAACCATGCTCATCGCAAGCTGCGATCACCTCTGCATCACGCATAGAGCCTCCCGATTGAATAATAGCGGGAATACCTGTCGGCGCAATTTTATCAATGCTATCACGAAAAGGAAAAAAAGCATCAGAAGCTAAAATTAACTCAGATGCTTGCTCTGAACTAGCTTGCATTTTCCTAATCGCCAACTCTACCGCATCCACACGCGACACTTGCCCAACTCCAACCCCAACGGTCACATGTGCATTTGCAATTAAAATTGCATTAGATTTCATATGTTTTAACACCCGCCATGCAAATAACATCGCCATTAACTGCTGCTGACTAGGTTTAACACGTGTCACCACTTGCAAATCTGTCTCTGTCAACATTGCTGTATCTTTACCCTGAACTAACACGGCTCCTTCTATATACTTCATTTCATAGGTAACTGGCGTGTAAACAGGCACGGCTAATACACGTAAATTAGGTTTCGCTGCCAGTATAGATAAAGCAGCCGCATCATAACTAGGTGCTATAATCACTTCCATAAAAATCTGCGCCATCTGTTCTGCTACGGCCTGAGTACAAGGTCGGTTCAATGCAACAATGCCACCAAAAGCTGACACTGCATCAGCATGTAATGCTAAGGTGAAAGCATGAGAAATATCGGAAGATTCCGCTGCACCACACGGATTGGCATGCTTCACAATCACACACGCAGGCTGCGCAAATTCCCGCACGCAATTCCATGCTGCATCAGCATCTACCAAATTGTTATAAGATAAGGGTTTGCCTTGATGTTGAATAGCTGATAATAAACCGGATGTAGTACTACTGATACGGTAAGCACAAGCACGTTGTTGTGGATTTTCTCCATAGCGTAACTCAGCGTGTTTTTCTAGAGATAAAGTTAACTGGCTAGGAAATGCATGGCTAGGGTCAGCCACTGCAAGATTATCACTCCGCAAAACAGCGTTCCTCACAATGACATCCTGTTGTAAATACGCACTAATCGTCGCATCATAGGCCGCTGTATGTGTAAATGCCTTGACGGCTAAATAACGCCGAGTTGCTAAACGGATTCCCTGATACGTCTGTAACTCGTCTAAGATCAGGCTATAATCCTGTGGATCGACAACTACCACCACCCAAGCAAAATTCTTGGCTGCAGCGCGAATCATCGTTGGGCCACCAACATCAATTTTCTCTATCGCTTCTGACAACGTGACCCCTGGTTTTTTAATGGTTTCCGCAAAAGGATAAAGATTCACAATGACTAAATCTAACCAGGCAATATGATATTGCTTAGCAACATCAGCATGTTTATCACGTAGCCCTAAAATGCCAGCGTGGATTTTCGGATGTAAGGTTTTTACTCGACCATCCATGATTTCTGGAAATCCTGTTATCTCTGTCACCGTACAGCTGGCAACTTGATTATCATGCAATAATTCACTGGTCTTTCCCGTGGAAATTAATTGAATGCCAAGTTGCGTTAATGAGCGCGCAAAATCAGTAATGCCCGTCTTGTTAGAAACGGAAATAAGTGCATTTTGAATTGAAATAACTTCTTGCATAAATTTACCTTATGACGAATTATGCCACACCGCTAATCGCCTCGATCAACGCCTCGCCTTCCAATGCTTGCACACGTGTTTTCAAACTCTCCGGCGTATCATCCATTAACACTGGACAACGCTTCTGAATAATCACGGGCCCGCCATCCACTTCTTCTGTGACATAATGCACTGTACACCCCGTTTCTTTTGCTCCAGACGCTAACACTGCGCGATGCACTGCCAAATCCATCCCTCCTGCAAAATCCGGTAATAGCGAAGGATGAACATTCATAATTTTATCGCGCCACTCCATCACAAAAGATGCCGATAAAATTCGCATATACCCAATTAGCACCACAAAATCAACGCTATGTGCGTGCAATATCTTCGTCAAATCAGCATCATGCTGTTCGCGTGTCAGCCCTTGTGGATCGACAAACTCTGCGGGCAAGTTATATGTCGCGGCACGTTCTAAAATCAATGCATCTGGCTTGTCACTCATTACCACAGCAATAGTAGCCTGCAAACATCGTCGTTGTATCGCTTGCACTAAATGTACCAGGTGTGTACCGCGTGTAGAACCCAACACACCCAATCGCAACATATTTACACACCCGCACGTAAATTTTGTATTTGTGCAATACGTCGCTGAATTAATGCCGCTGTACCAATATCCGCGCGATGAAATACCTGCCCCTTAATGCGTCGCACTTCCTCCTCTGCTAACACCTCTGCTTCCACAAGCGTGCTTGCTATACCCACAACCGCCGCGGCACGCGAGCCTAGTGCTTGGATTTTCCCCGCTACTTCGCTAACTGCTGCTAAATACAAATGACTTTTATCTTGTACCGCTGCCACATCAATCACCGAGTTTTTCACCGAATTATCAGGATAACCTTCTGGCACTACATACTTACACACCGTAGCTAATGAAGAAAATTCAACTGGGGTAATGGCTAAATTACCTTCAATCATAGCTGCACAAATCACGACAAAATCTGTCTCTAGAATAGACAAGACATTAAGTGCTTCAGGATCACCAAAACGGGCATTAAATTCAATCACAGCCACACCGTGTCGTGTAGCAATAAAACTACCGTACAAAATACCAATGTATTTTTCTCCGCATTCTTGTTGTAAAGCTGCGATAGTCAGTTCATTAATTTTTTGTGCTTGTGCTACATCATGTGCAGTAAGAAAAGGCAAACTATGATTAGCATCCGTATAGCTTCCCATACCGCCGGTATTGGGACCACGATCATCTACAAATGCACGCTTATGGTCTTGCACAACTGGCATAGGAGTTAAAGTATGCCCATCACAAAAACCCATGAGTGAAAATTCTTGGCCAATTAATTTCTCTTCAATAATAAAGGCATGGCCCTCATCGTATAACTGCTGGCAATAATGCCATGCCTCTGTAAAAGAATGTAAATGATCACCCGCGACTTTTACGCCTTTCCCACCCATCAACCCATCCGCCTTAATAACGAAACCCTCTTTCCCTAAGTCTTGCAAAAACTCTTCTACCCCGCGCATATCATGAAAAGTTTGAAAGCGTACCGCACCGGGAATGGCATATTTCTGCAATAATCCTCTAGCAAACGCCTTGCTAGTTTCAATACGCGCTAAAGTTTTAGTCGGGCCAATTACTGGAATTGCTGCCTGCCATAATGCATCTGCTAAGCCTTGTGCCAACGGTGCCTCAGGACCAATAATAGCTAGATCTACTTGCCAACGCATAGCAGCAGCTACAATATCCGGCACACAAATCATGTCGCCGACTTGATAAGCCGTGGCTAAGGAAATAATGCCGGGATGATGAGACTGCACATACGCATACAACGCAACTTCAGACGGAGAACGATGTAGTGCACGCGCAATCGCATGCTCTCGCGCACCTGAGCCAATCACTAGCACCTTCATGAGGTACTCCTCAAGCGTTGTTCTTCCTGCGCTTGCATTTTCGCCGCATCAATATTCCCACAAACATACTTTCCATTCATACATGCCATACATGGATTTTGCATCGCTGCAGCATCTTGTACACCTGCCACCGCTCGCACTAAGTCATGCATATCCTGATACAACAATTTATCGGCACCTAAATAACGACAAATTTCATCCTGGGTGTGCTGCGCAGCAATTAACTCTTTGCGGGAAGGCATATCTATCCCATAGAAACATGGGTACTTAATCGGTGGACAAGCAGAAGCAAAATAAATTTCCTTTGCTCCATATTCACGAATCATTTTCACGATTTCGCGACTCGTAGTCCCACGCACAATACTGTCATCAATAATCATTACTTTTTTGTTTTCAATTTCTGCACGTTGCGGGGTTAGCTTATAACGCACATGGCGTGAACGCGTTTGCTGGTTAGGCATAATAAATGTTCTGCCAATAAAAGGATTTTTATACAGTCCCTCGGCATAGCGCACACCCAATGTATTCGCAAATGCCATAGCAGCAGTATTGGACGTAAACGGTGCAGGAATCACCACATCCGGCAAACAATTGGGATATTGTGCATGCCAATGTTGAGCCAAGTGCACGCCCATGCGTTCGCGTGCATGATAAACATTAATATTATTTAATTTGGCATCAGGACGAGCAAAATACACATATTCGAAAATACAGGGAGTAAACTGTTGCTGTTCGAGCACACGTCTATACATTTTGCCTTGGCGATTAATAAAAATCACTTCTCCAGGTTGCACATCCCCTTGGTGTTGAAAATCCAGTGAATAAAACATCGTAGTTTCTGAAGCAAAAATATAATCTTTTTGTCCTGATTGCCGTGTGCGCTCTCCCCACTCTAAAGGTCGAATGCCATGCGGATCACGGAACACCACTAATCCCTTACCAATAATAGTGGAGACAACAGAATAAGAGCCTTGTGCGCGCGCAAAAATAGCTTGGATAGCTTGACAAAGCTGAGTGAAAAACACCTCGTCCTCATCATTAGCATAAGCATGTTGCTCGAATCCTTCTGCCAGTAAATGTAATAATACTTCTGAGTCTGTAGTGGAATTTAAATGGCGGTGTTTCTGGTGAGTAATTTCATTGGCTAATTCAAGATAATTCGTTAAGTTACCATTGTGTGCTAGTGCAATACCGCGCGGACTACCCATCCACATTGGCTGCGTATCTTCTAAGCGATATCCACCTGCTGTAGGATAACGCGAATGGCCTATACCTATACCTCCATGCAATTGCTGTATATCCGCCGCTGTGAATACTTCTTTGACTAGCCCTAAGCCGTGTTTAACATGAAAGCGTTCATCACACGTCAAAATACCCGCCGCATCTTGACCGCGATGTTGCAAATGAATCAAGCTGTCGTAGATATCTACGGCAACTGGAGTATGACTGTAAATTCCCACTATGCCACACATGATGCGCTACCTTTCACTGAAGTTTTTTCTGAGTACTCCGTTTTGTCCTGCACACTACACATAACCTGCAATATTCCGCATGATGCGTGCTTCTACTGGCTGTTGTGTCTTAGGAAAAATAAAAGCACATCCTGTAATCATTTCGTACAACTGTATGTAACGTGCCGCCAATGCCACAATCAAATCAGGCGGCGCAGGAGGCAATACTTCATCATGATAAGGATCGCAATGTTGTGCGAACCATAAACGTAAAAATTCTTTATCGATATTTTCAGGCTCTACTCCTTGCGCCAAACGTTCTGCATAATTATGCCGTAACCAATAACGACTCGAGTCCGGCGTGTGAATTTCATCCACTAGCACAACACGGCTATGTTCATCTTGGCCTAGTTCATATTTAGTATCGACAAGAATTAACCCGTGCTTGGCAGCCACATCCACACCACGCTGATATAAACGCATCGCCACAGTACTAGCTTCCTCCCACTCTGCTGGCGTCATCCAGCCTTCCGCGATAATTTCAGCGGCACTAATTGGCCTATCGTGATGCTGATCTTTGGTGGTAGGCGTCAATAGCGGTTGTGATAAACGTTGATTTTTGTGCAACCCCTCCGGCAACGCATGACCGCAATACTGGCGTACGCCCTTTTGATATTGTGTCCATAAGGAGGTATTCGTTGTCCCGGTAATATAACCACGCACTACAAACTCAATGGGAAAAACTCGACACTTTTTCGCAACTACAACATTAGGGTCTGGCACCGCAAGTAGGTGGTTAGGCACAATATCGACCGTCTGTTCAAACCACCAAGCACTGGTTAAATTCAATACCTGGCCTTTATAAGGTACTGCAGCAATAACACGATCAAATGCACTTTGGCGGTCGGTGGTAATTAACAGTAGCTTATCGCCAAGATCGTATACATCGCGTACTTTGCCCTGGTATTTTTTCCCGATAGAAAAATGCGTTTCAACTAAGCAAGATGGCAATGCCTGGCGAATTTGCTCTAATGTGTCCGAACTAGTAGCCGTAACAGTCATAAGCATAGGGGTTAAATAAAATATGGGTACGCATTACCTTTGATATTAGGTTGGTTATGTTACCATTTTTGGCTGAAATATGCCACAAAATGCCATGACGGATAGATTTTATGCCATTTATGCCAAAGTGATCTTGTAATAACTGCTGGCGTTGTTGGCCAATGAAGTCTTCTTTGGCTCTGATGAGGAAGTACTTGTGGTTCCCCCCCCCCTCACCTTGACCCTCGCATGCAGCATGAGGAAGGGAAAGACAGGATAATCGCTCTTTACGACTATTAAATAACACCCCACTTTGCTTAATTTTCTCTATATCCCCGCCTTGTATCTCCCAATGCACATAACGATGCACATCCACAGCCATACCCAATTGCTGCAAAGTTTGCTGCACCGTCACCGCTTGATTATCAGTAATAATCGACTCCACAATACATTCTTCGCCTTGTGCTCGATAAGGAGTAAAATAATAAGGTCGCGGCTGGTAATATAACGGGTCAACATGAGGTAAATATCCCCCAACAATATAATCACGCATAGAATGAAAAATGGCATCACCATTTGGGGTTCGCTCCGGATGCGGCATAATCGCCATCACATTACCACGCTTATTTGCCAACGCGGCGATATTCGCCATCGATCCATTAGGATTCACAGGAAACGCATCAACAACATGCCCCTCAGTATCACAATACTGAAACACGTGTAATCCTTGTTGCTGCACCTCAAGCAAGAGCGCTGGCGGCAGTACAAAGCGCCCTTCTGCATGCGCTACGGGGATATGTAAAATATCTTTAGCAGATAAACAACGGGTAAATGCATTACGTTGATACTCTTTAGATAAACGAATATTAACCCAAACATTATAAAATCCCGTTCCTAATACCTTACCCTCGTGTATTCGCTTATTATCAGTTAAAGCTAAGCTAATCTGGGCATTTTCCACACCGGGAACGAATCCTGCTTCAACTAAAATTTGTGCGCCATTGCAAATGCCTAAAATAGGCTTGCCTAATTCACTCTGCTCTCGCAGAATCTGCATAACTGGATCTAAAGCAGCAATAATACCGGCACGAGAACGATCCTCATAAGAAAATCCGCCGACAATGATAAAACCAGCAAAATCGGTAAGTGTTTTGTAAGACTCATTCCACAAAAACTCCTGTGGAACCATTCCTGCACGCCGCACTGCTAATAGGGTCTCGCGCTCGCAATTAGACCCGGGGAATTGGATGATAGCAATGCGTGGAGAATCTAACATTAAATTAACCTCACTTCGCGATGACCACTGACCACTTGTCCAATAACATAGAGTGGAAACTGTGGATATGCAGCCAGTAACGCCGTGCGCAATAACTCCACCGTCTCTGGCGATACAATCATCACCAAACCAACACCCATATTAAATGTACGGTAAGCTTCAGCTTGATCCAGTTTCCCTAAATGACATAACACTGCAAACAGAGGCAATGTAGGCAGTTCGTGACGATAAATTTCTACTGCACACTGTGCAGGCAAAATCCGCGGTATATTTTCCAACAAGCCACCGCCAGTAATATGCGCCATCCCCTTGATAACTATTTTTTGCTGTAAAACATGTAAGATAGGATTGGTATAATTAATATGTGGCATTAGCAACTCTTCGCCTAAAGTATGGGTCAACTCTGGCAATTGCGCTTCCACTGTATACTTGCCGACTTCAAAAAATAATTTACGCGCCAAAGAAAACCCATTGGTATGTAAGCCACTCGAAGCCAATGCGCATACAACATCCCCAGGTTTAATTTCTTTGCCGAGAATCGCCTGGTCTTTCTCAACCACACCAGTAATTACTCCCACCAAATCCAACTCTCCAGGGAGATACGTCCCCGGCATCTCCGCCATTTCCCCACCGACTAATGCAATATGCGATTCACGACAAGCCTTCACCATGCCGGAAATAATTTCCTCAATAATCGGTGGATTTAACTTATCATTCGCAATGTAATCCAAGAGTGTTAATGGTTTTGCACCTAATACAACAATATCATTAGCCGTAGCGCTTACTAAGTCCATACCAATGGTGTCGTATTTTTGCAACATACGCGCCACTAGCATTTTTGTGCCAACACCATCAATACTTTGCACTAATACTGGATGATGATACTGTGCAAAAATAGCTTGTAAATCGTAAAGCGCACCAAAGCTGCCAATTTCCGTCAATACCGCCGGAGAAAAGGTACTTTCTACTGCCTGTTTAATGCGTTGCACTGTGGCATTACCCGCTGCAATATTCACTCCTGCAGCTTGATAATCTATTTTAGTGCTCATAATAACTTCTCCCATAAGCCATTCTCCCAAGCTTGTTTGGCCGGGATAATAGGTAAATCAATGAGGTAAGATGATGCCGTAGCCATATCCTCTTGGTTACGAACTTGTATCAGTGGATCGCCCTGCGTTTGTCCTAGTAAAAATATAGGGACATGCCGCTCTCTAAATACCGCCTGGAAGCGTTGCCATTGCTCACGTGCTACCTCTAGAACAAAACCACCTGATTCACTAAACAACTTTTTATCAACTGGTAAATCTCCCGGAATCGTGACACAAAAACCAACATTATTCTTAAAACACATCTCTGCTAATGCCACAGCAATCCCACCCTCAGAAATATCATGTGCAGACAATACCAAGCCTTGTTGAATAGCTGTCACCACGGCATGAATCTCTTGGCTAATATGTTGTAAATCGGGTTTGGGTAATTGAGAGCCTAATTGATTAAATAACTGATAGTACACACTACCACCACACTCAGCATGGCGTGCACCGACTAACACCAATAAAGATCCAGTCTGTTGTAAATGCTTAGTCACTGCCTTACTAACATCAGGTAGCTGCCCTACACAGCAAATCATTGGGCTAGGCGGAATTGCACCCGTCTGTGATTCATTATATAGCGACACATTGCCTGATATTATCGGTAAAGTGGCTGCTGGAAAATCTTGCAAGGTAATAGCAGCACAGGCATCGACAATCCCACGCACTGACGCGACAAACTCGCCCATTTGTTCAGGCTTTTCTGGGTTACCAAAACACAAACAATCGGTAAGTGCTAGAGGTGTTGCACCCGTCGCCGCTATATTACGTACTGACTCCACCACCGCATTCACTGCACCCCAATAAGCATCGATTTTGTTATACCGCGGATTTTGATCTAATGAGAGTGCGATGCCAACCTGGCGAATTTCTTCGGGATAACGTTCTTCGTTAAACGGCTGCAACACCCCCGCATCCGCCATACCGGCTTCTATAACCGTCCGCCCTTGCACTTGTTTATCATACATTTCAATAAGCGGCGCGCGTGATGCAATATTTTCATGTGCCAGTAACTGTAGCAACACCACATTAAAATCAGGTGGAATAGGCAATTCTGGTTCGGTTAAAAACTTACTCGCCATAACAACAGGGCGATCGTAAAGCAAGCCTTTTGTAATATCGCTAGCCCGTGCGTGCACGATATCTTGCCCATGAGATGTCACGCGATATATGCCATCACCACGAATTTTACCTACCACCGCGGCTCTTGCCCCTGTAGACACCGCCGGTAAAGCAAATACTTCATTGTAATGATGTAAAATCATCTCCACCAACTCGGGCGGCACTATCCACATAAACCGCTCTTGTGTTTCTGAGCAAAGAATCACGGCTGGATGCAAATCATGCATACTGGTTGGTACCCAATCAATATTAATATCGGCACCGTAACCACCAGCATCCGCCAGTTCCACACTGGCACACGCCACACCACCTGCACCTAAGTCTTTAAACCCAACACGTTGGAGTTGCCCTTGGGATTTTAACTGGCGAAATAAAGCATAATTTGCCTTCAATAGATGCCGCTGCAAAAATGCATTAGGTTCTTGCACAGCCCCTTTATTTTGCTCATGCTGATCGGCATGTAATTCTGCAGAAGCAAAGCTTGCACCACCAAACCCACTATTATCGGTTGGCTTGCCAACAAGGATAAACACATAATCCTGTGCATTAGACGGCGCATAAGAATGGATAATATCTGCTTCTGGAACAATCCCTAAAGTGACGACTGTGACTAAACAATTTTCATTGTATCCAGCATCGTAGTACACATCGCCTGCCAGATTTGGCACCCCAAGCGGATTGCCATAACCGGCAATACCAGAGACGACACCTGCATGAATCCACGTAGTTTTAGGCTGAGCAATATCCCCGAAACGTAAACTGTCGGCGACGGCTATCACTTCTGCCCCCATGCAACATACATCGCGCACATTGCCACCCACCCCTGTTGCCGCTCCTTCGTAAGGCACGATTTGTGATGGATGATTGTGGGATTCATGACTAACTACTAACCCGTAACGCCGGCCATGATGATCTGTGGCCACACTCACAATACCTGCATCTTCTTTGGGACCCAAAATAACCTGGGGCCCTGAAGTAACAAAATTCTGCAAATACTTACGGCTACTTTTATAGGAGCAATGCTCTGACCCTTGGATAGACCATAAAATACATTCCGATAGCGTTGGCGGGCGCTTTAGAAATGTCGTTTGAATAGTCAGTGCTTCGTCAATGGTCAAATTAATAGAGTTTCGTCGCAGAAGGCTATGAACTTCATCACGAGAAAGGTCAGTAAAATCAAGGTACTCAGGAGTGGCCAACATAGAAGCAACCATGGTAGTCATCATTGGCCAGCCAGTTTACCGTAAAAGCGCTAAAGGTGCTATAGAGTCACTTAATTTCCCATGGTATTGAGCATACCCTCGTGTTACATTCCAATGTTTCTAAGCAGGCAACAAATGATTTATGTCTACAACCCGATCTTCCGCTGATCTCAATCAATCGAATGAAAATACTGCTTTAATTGTGAGAACAACACAGCCTACCTATGGCTCTGCCACAGCGGAACCCAATCAAGCTAGCACAACCTCAGCAGAAGAAATTACTGAAGAAGAAAATGACAACATCATTGAAATTAATACTGCGGATTATGCACACGTTACAGAGGAAGAAGAGGACAATTTCACTTGGGATTGGGTATGGATAGCGCTTGCGGCTTGCCGCACTGGAGCAAATGCACTAGAGCCGCTACTCGCTTATTTTTTATATCAAGCCATAGTCTCAATTAGTAATACACTCACCGAAGAATTCGGAGCGGATCAGATTCCATGGTTACTAGTTATGATTAATGTTATCACTATTTTTTTAGTCACAACCCACACATTAAATAACATGAGCTCGGTAAATGTCACAGAAGATGCTGAAATAGCACATGAAGAGATACGATCACATCGTGAATTAACTGGCCATTCTCTAGCAGCCCACCGTTTAGCTATTGCTAGTCGCATTCTTTCTTTGCCTAGTATGGGTTTATCTGCTGCAGCAAATGCGGTAGCTATTGCCTACCTATCAGACAACCCCGCTGTGCGCTGGGTTGTCGGCACCGGCACCACAGCACTCGGTTTAGCCGCTTTAGCCTTATTCGAAACGGATGTGAACAAACACAGTGAAGCATTAATAAATAGGCTCATAAACAGCAAAAAAGCCCTGATAAATATAGTTAAATCCCCTCTATTGTCATTAGAAGTCTGCATTGAAGCACTGAGTAACATCACATACCGAGCCATCAGCGCAGGTTATATCACACAGCAACTATTAAAAAAATTACTTGGCCTCACTGGCAACCATGCAGCCATACTCCCCCTCATTGCAACAGCAGCTGCACTCACCTCATATAATACTGCGTTCTCGCATATTCTACCTATCCAACAAGCTTACTTTAACGAAGAGTGGCGCACGCTAAGAGAAAATATTGTACGTCAAACCCGCGTTACTATTCGTGATTGGATCACCAATGCATTATTCGCACTTACCCGTGGCGCTGGTACGGCTTGGTTTTGCTATCGATTTACACCTGGTCCTATTGCATTAAAAATTAGCCTCGCCGCTGCTAGTGGCTTAGCCGCCTCCCTACATAATTTTTATGCTTTAATGGTAAAATGTCGCTATGAAATAGCTTTCCAGCAATATCAACAACGTCAACGCGTAGAAAGATTAGCTATACTTGATGAAAACACCACGGCGGCCAAACTATTTAATCAACTCGCTAGAGAATACCAAACTCCTAGTTTAAATCGCACCGTATTAGCAATGAACATGGGTGCTAGCACAGCAAAATGGCTAGCTTTTGTAGGATTTTTATTATCTTTGCAACAAGCACTAATGGAACAGGGTATTACTGTTCCATTAAATTTATATGACACTTTATTCTTAGCATTGGGTTGGGGAACGGCCACCATTTTTGCAGACAAGGCCGCTTACGAACGTAGCACGCGTGATGTATGGACTTACTGGCGAGCAAAGTATCATATTGGCGCCCCTAATCAAGCTATTGCCCAACAGTGTTTACCTAGCCGAATTGTGCAAACATTATTTTATCCCAAAAAACATTACCCGTTACTAACGTTGCAACGCGCTGAACAAGCACACGAAGAACAAGACTTACATCGCTTTCAAATGGAACCGCTGCTTCCTCAGCCTGCCCCCTAATTCGCCCCCACTTTCATCATTACATATGGATTATAAGATTCTGTTTTAAAGCCGTATTTTTGATATAATCCATGTGCATCTTCTGTCATTAAAAACCAACGGAAAATTCCTTTTAAGCGCGAATGATCAAACACATATTGCATCAATGCCTTGCCAATACCCTTACGCCGATAAGGCTCATCAATAAACACATCCCATAAAGACGCAAATTCGGAATAATCAGTGATGACCCGAGAAAACCCCATTTGTTTCTCCTGGTGAAAAACGCTAAAACAAATAGAATTTTCAATCACTAAGGCAAAACGCTCTGGCGGCAACCCCGTTGAATAACGGGATGGCACACAAAGTAGATTATAAGCATAGTCCAAATTCAACTTGGTTTTGTCTGCACTTAACACATAGTCACCAAAAACCAAGTCAGGATAAGGAGCACGATACGTCATAAGAGCCTTGCCTAATATTTATCTTCATATAGAATAACTCACCTTATTCGAATAAGCCATTTATGGTGGAGTAATCAACATTATGAAAAACTACATGACAGCATTTATTTTGCTTCTTATTAGCGTCAGCCTAGCTAGCTGCTCTAACATGACTAAACAAGATGTGGGTACCTTAACAGGAGGTGTAGCCGGGGGATTATTGGGCAGCCAATTTGGCAAGGGTTCAGGACAATTGGTAGCTATTGCTGCAGGAACCTTAGCCGGTGCTTATATTGGTGGCGCTATTGGTAAGTCCATGGATGACACGGATAGACTAAAAATGAACCAAGCATTAGAAAGTAATGCCGTTGGCCAGCCTGCTTACTGGAATAATACCAAAACAGATACCAAGTACGAAGTGGTACCTACAAAGAATGTGACGGTCGATGGCAATCAGTATTGCCGCGAGTATCGCACTGTCGCCAACATTGCTGGTAAAAAACAGCAAGTTTATGGCACAGCATGTCGCCAACCTGATGGGTCTTGGCAAGCAGTGAGTTAAACAACATGGATGTCTAATGGCTAAAACAAAAGTTGCTTATTTTTGTCAATCTTGTGGCGCCGTTGCGAGCAAGTGGGCTGGGCAATGCGGTAGCTGCAACGAGTGGAATACCATGGCAGAAGAAGTGGTCTCTACTTCTACCCCCTCACTACGCTATCAAGGTTATGCCACAGCAACAACAAAACCCACCTGCATGGCTGCTGTTACCTTGCATGAAGAAATGCGTTTCCCTTCTGGTTTAAAAGAGTTAGACCGGGTATTAGGCGGTGGGCTAGTCATGGGATCCGTGATTCTAACTGGCGGTGATCCTGGTATTGGCAAATCTACTTTATTATTGCAAGCATTAGCCACCCTAAGTCAGCAGATGAAAGTCTTGTACGTCACCGGTGAAGAGTCATTACAACAAGTTACCTTACGGGCACGACGCTTAGGGCTGGCACAAGATCAATTATGGCTGCTAGCTAACACGCATGTCGAACAAATTATCCAGTTTGCCGAACAAGAGCACCCTCGTGTCATGGTTATTGACTCCATTCAAACTATGCACACGGATATTTTGCAATCTGCCCCCGGCTCTGTAGGCCAAGTACGCGAAAGTGCAGCCAGCCTTGTCGCCTATGCAAAACAAGCGGGTATAACTCTGTTCCTCGTCGGACATGTCACCAAAGAAGGAACGTTAGCCGGGCCTCGTGTTTTAGAGCATATGGTTGATACTGTATTGTATTTTGAAGGAGAACAAGATCAGCGTTACCGTGTTATCCGAGCAGTAAAAAACCGTTTCGGTGCTGTAAATGAGTTAGGTATTTTCGCTATGACCGATAAAGGCTTACGTGAAGTCAATCACCCTTCTGCGTTGTTTTTATCGAGACATGCCAAGCCCGTTCCTGGTAGCGTTATTATGTGTACCCGAGAAGGAACACGTCCACTACTTGCAGAAGTACAAGCTCTCGTTGACCCGTGCTATAACCATCAACCCAGACGGATTTGCGTTGGTTTAGAAAATCAACGGTTATCTATGCTGTTAGCCGTATTACATCGCCACTGTGGCATTGCCAGTTATGATCAAGATATCTTTATTAATGTCGTAGGCGGTATACGTATCTTAGAGCCTGCTGCTGATTTGCCGATATTATTTGCGATTTTATCTAGCTTGCGCAATCAACCGCTGGCTGAGCATCTTTTAGTATTCGGAGAGTTAGGCTTGGCTGGAGAAATTCGACCTGTTAGTGGCGGACAAGAACGCTTACGCGAAGCGGCCAAACATGGCTTTAAAAAAGCCATTGTTCCGCATGCCAATGCACCTAAAAAAACCACTGAAGAAATAGCGATCATCGGCGTTCAGCATCTACAAGAGGCATTAGATCATTTATCTACTGAAACCACGTGACAATCCTCTTAGAGCTGATTATTATTACGTGCAAGGGATTATCTAATGGTCTGAGTCAAGTCTATGAATACTTTATCTACATTTGCAGCGCGCTTAAAAACAGTTCGAGAATCCATGGGCCTCACGGAAAGAGAGGTTGCTGAACGTTTACATTTAAACACAAAAATCATCGCACAATTAGAAAGTGAAGATGTTACCACATCATTACCGCCAGTATTTATTCGCGGTTACCTAAAGTCTTATGCTGTCTTCTTAGAAATAGACAAGGATGAGTTACATAAGGTGCTAGAAGAAATCAATGATGCGCCTTCTGCTATTATTACACCCGGTACCTTGCGAAAATTTACCGCTCCACGTTCACATTATCATATTATAAAAACGTGTAGCTATTTTATATTCGCCATATGGATTGGCTGCACAGCTATATGGTGGTACATGCACTCCAACAAGCCGCTTACAACAGCACTCACGGCACCTACCTCCACTAAAAACATATTCACCACTATCGAAAACACAGCTCCATTTGCACAACACGCTACTAATGAATCATCGAGTTTAGAGCAACCTTCACCTGCAAACGCCTTAAACAAGGGCACTGGGCTTACAGCCATAACTGCAGCCACTACAACACCTGCTACAACCACACCATCACCAGCAAAACCCCTATCATCGACCATGGCAAAAACCAATGCAGCCGTAATGGATGATAATGACGATAATGATGAAAATGATGAAGGATAGTGCAGCATGCCAGAGATAATTCAAGCTATACGCGGCATGAATGACATCCTGCCACCTGCCACACATCTTTGGCAACACATAGAACGTATCTTACGCAAAGTATTACAAAGCTATGGCTATCAAGAAATTCGTTTTCCTATTGCTGAAAAAACCGAGCTATTCAAACGTACCATTGGCGAAGCTACCGATATCGTCAACAAGGAAATGTATACCTTCCTTGATCGGAATGGTGATAGTCTGACGTTACGCCCAGAAGGAACGGCATGTTGTGTGCGTGCTTGTTTAGAACACAGCCTGTTGCATGGCAGAGGAACGCAACGCTATTGGTATACAGGACCCTATTTTCGGTACGAACGGCCACAAAAAGGCCGTTATCGGCAGTTCCATCAATATGGCGCAGAAATCTTTGGCTTAGCTGGCCCAGATATTGATGCTGAACTCATTCTGACCTCTGCACATATTCTAGAAAAAATTGGTCTCAGCCCATATGTCACCTTACAGCTCAACACACTAGGCTCCCCGCGGTCGCGCATTGAATACCGTAAAGCCCTAGTAGCCTATCTTATTAAACACAAAAATCAGTTAGATGAAGATAGTCTGCGACGTTTAGACACCAATCCATTACGTATCTTGGACAGTAAAAATCCAGAACTTGCTCACTTAATCAAACATGCCCCTTCTATAATGAACTATCTTGATCATGAGTCAGTAACACATTTTGAGAAATTACAAGAATATTTAGGTGTTATGGATATAAAATATAAATTAAACCCACAGTTGGTACGCGGATTGGATTATTATACTAACACTGTATTTGAATGGGTAACCCAAGAATTAGGTGCACAAGGAACGGTTTGTGCTGGTGGCCGCTATGATGGCCTAGTCGAACAATTAGGGGGCAAACCCACACCAGCCTTGGGATTTGCTATCGGCTTAGAGCGCCTTATTCTGATGATCCGGCAACTTAATAATATAGTGAAAGAGCCAACTCTTCATATTTACTTTGTAACTGATGGAGATACGGCATTTAAATCAGCATTAAAAATATCTGACTATTTACGAAAAAAGGTATCCGGATTAAAATTATTATTGCATTGCGGCGGCGGCAGCTTAAAAAACCAATTTAAAAAAGCCGATAAAAGTGGCGCACAATTTGCCTTAATCTTAGGGGAGCATGAGTTAAAAACCCATACTATTGCGCTCAAGCCATTGCGGGAAGAAATTCCACAACAGTCGTTACATCAAGAAGAACTGGCAGAGTACTTTAAGCTAAAAATTGCTGGAGAAAAGAAGAAAACAGCTATTTCCTCTTGATAAAAAATCTGTTTTAATACCCCCTCAAAGAAATAATCGCCGTGCACTCGAGGAATTACCCTTGACAGACTACTTAACCGAACAAGAACAAATTGAACTACTGAAAAACTGGATAAAACAATATGGCCCGCCTATTTTGCTCGGTATTGTTGTTGTACTAATCGCTGTGGCCGGCTGGCGCTACTGGCAAGCCTATAATGACAGAACTTTAACCCATGCCTCTGGGGTATATGATGAGATGCTCACTGTGCGCGCACAAAACAACACGGAGAGCACACTAGTGCAAGCAGATAAATTACTTAACCATTATCCCAACACTCCTTACGGGCAAATAGCCGCGCTCATGTTAGCACGTAATGCTGTAATAAATAAAAACTACCCGGAAGCAGAAAAACAATTAAAATGGGTAATTAAGCACAGCAATATTGCCTCCATGCGGCAAATAGCGCGCTTACGCTTAGCACGGCTCTATGTCGCACAGACAAACCCAGAGGCCGCATTAAAGATATTGCACAAAACAGATGAAAGTAGTTTTCTTGGATTAATTGATGAAGTACGTGGAGATGCCTATCTTGTTATGAAAAACACTGATGCAGCACAACAAGCCTATCGGCAAGCATTACAAGAATTACCCAATGCAGAAATAGTGCGCCCCTTACTACAAATGAAATATGATAACCTTTCTTCTGTATAACCCTAAATATCATGAGAAATGACATCTTGACTGAAATTTCCACTAAAAACAAAAATTCGTCATCGCGAGGAGCGTTGCGCGCGACATGGCGATATATAATGCGTAAAAGCCTCGAATTACTCTACCCCGTAAAAAACACAGGGCTGGCAATGGCAGCGTTAGCTGTAAGCTTTTTACTATTAACCGCTTGCAATGGGTTCTTTGATAAAGATAACACTCCTGCACCCTCGCCACTCGTTTCTTTTACACCAGAAATTCAGCCAAAGTTACTCTGGTCCGCCCATACTGGCTCTGGCAATTCAGGCGAGTATTTGAAATTACAAGCTGCTTTGACTGATAAACAAGTATTTACTGTCGACAAAAAAGGTAATGTTGCTGCTGTCGATAAAACCAATGGCCATATTCAATGGCGACTGGCCACTCACATCGCTGCCGCAGGCGGGCCAGCTGCTGGAGAAGACATTGTGGTAATTGGCGGAAGAAAAGGTGACGTATATGCCTTACAAACAGCTAACGGCAGGATACGTTGGCAAGTAAATGTTAATGAAGAAATACTCGCTCAACCTGCTATCACTCAAGGTAAAGTATTTATTAAGACAACGACGGGGTATATTTATGCCTTATCCACTCAAGACGGTCACACCCTATGGTCTACTCACCAAACTGAACCCGCCCTTATATTGCGTACTTCAAGCGCGCCAATCATCATGGGAAATGATTTAATCACGGGTTTTGCTAATGGTAATTTAGTCAAACTGAATCTGCACAATGGGGATACTATATGGTCACAAACCATCGCCATTCCTGATGGCAGCTTTGCTATTCAACGCATGGTAGATATTGATGCTAATCCCATCTTATTCCATAACCATATTTATGCTGCTACTTATCAAGGTAAAATCGCTGCTCTCGATCGTTATAGCGGGGATATACGCTGGTCACAGAATATGTCCACCTTCACGGGATTAGCTGCAGATGACGATCATGTTTATGCAACTGATGCAAAAAGTTGGGTCTGGGCATTTACTGCAACCCAAGGCAATGAAACATGGCATCAAAGTAAGCTAGTAAATAGACAAATTACTGGTCCTGCCATCATGGGAAATTATATAGTTATGGGTGATAAAGAAGGCTATCTACACTGGCTTAGCCAAAAAGATGGTCATTTTGCAGCTCGTGTCAAAGCTAATCGCGCTGGCATGATAGTTTCACCCTTAGTAGAAGACAATATATTGTATATCATAACCACAGACGGTTATTTAATGGCATATAAGCAGGAGTTTCCGCTAACACTGTCATCCTGAGCGTTAGGCTGTCATCCTGAGTGTCAGCGAAGGATCAGCATCCTTGTTGACTGTATTGTGACAAGGATGCTGATCCTTCGCTAACGCTCAGGATGACAGCCTAACGCTCAGGATGACAGCCTAACGCTCAGGATGACAGCCTAACACTCAGGATGACAGTGTTAGCGGAAACTCCTGGCGTATAAGTTATAAGTTTGTGCATAGGCCTAATTATATGTTACCTGTTATTGCCATCGTGGGTCGTCCTAACGTAGGAAAATCCACCTTATTCAATCGACTTACTCGATCACGAGCTGCCTTGGTTTCTGATTTTCCTGGCATGACACGTGATCGCCAATATGGTGAAGCGTGCATTGCACACCGTAAATTTATTATCATTGATACCGGCGGCATGACTAATCAAACTGATGCCATTGACCAATTCATTACCCAACAAGCCCAGCAAGCAATCCAAGAAGCGAATCTGGTATTATTGGTCGTGGATGGCAAAGCAGGACTTACCGTAGAAGATCACGCTATTGTTAAATCCTTACGTCGTACGCACAAACCTATCCATCTCATCGTTAATAAAGCAGAGCGGTTAGATACAGAAACAGACTTGGCTGATTTTCACGCCTTAGGCTTAGGCATGCCTCATCCCATTTCCGCTGCACATGGTGCTGGTGTAGATACATTGATCGAGTCATTATTATCCCCTACCAAAGAAACACCTGAGTCCACGGAAGCGATACCAAACACGATTCGCTTAGCCATTATTGGCCGTCCTAATGTAGGAAAATCGACACTCACCAATCGCATGCTAGGCGAAGAACGTGTGATTGTATATGATCAACCCGGTACTACGCGAGACAGTATTTTTATTCCACTGGAACGTTTTGGTAAGCACTATGTACTAATTGATACTGCTGGAGTGCGTAAACGTGCGCGTGTTTCTGCTGTCACTGAAAAATTCTCTGTAGTGAAAACTTTACAAGCCATTGAGAATGCAAACGTTGTATTGTTTATCATTAATGGCCGTGAAGGCGTAACAGAACAAGATTTAAAACTACTCGGTTTTGTATTGGAATGTGGGAAAGCCCTAGTCATCGCCATCAATAAATGGGACGGTATGGCAGAAGAAGATAAAGAACACACCAAAGCCACCCTAGATAGACACTTAGACTTTTTACCTTTTGTACGTATCCATTATATTTCTGCATTACACGGAACCGGTGTTGGCCATTTATTTGAAGCTGTGGAAGAAGCCTATGCTTCAGCAATAAAAAAACTGTCCACCCCACAATTAACCCGTTTATTACAGAAAGCCGTAAACACCCACACGCCGCCATTAGTCCGGGGTCGCCGTATTAAACTACGTTATGCGCATGCAGGTGGACATAATCCACCGGTGATTATTATTCATGGCAATCAAGTGGAATCACTACCCGACAGCTATAAACGCTACCTGGCACATATGTATCAAGAGCAACTGCAGCTATATGGCACGCCAGTACGTATTGAATTTAAACGCGGAGAAAATCCGTATGCCGGAAGGAAGAAAAAAAAACCTAGAAAACGTCGGGGTTAGTGCCGATGCGATATATCTTGTTGTAACATAGCTAAGATATCTAGTGCTTGTTCCGGCGGCTCATTACTTAATACCGTTTGTAATTGGGAGAGCTCTAATCCTGCTAATTTTTCAAAAGAGATATGAGACTGTACTGTGATTTCTCGTACCCTAGCAGAATAAGCCAAAATTTCTGAGCGCTTCTCACTATCCAAGGCAATTAACCCACTTGCAGGAACTTGTGCCTGGCAACATAGCTCTTCGATCTGTTCTGCAAAAAAAATAAAATCTCGCCGGGTCCCGCTATCCATTCCTAATAATTGCTCACCCGTTATACCTGCTTGTACTAGTCGAATGACCTCCTCCACACTATCTAGAAACTCTGACAACCCATAGCGATCATTACTAAAAGCTCTTAGCAAATGCTCTAAAGATATATGGGCTTGATTTTGTAAGTTTTGTACCTCCTCTGGCTGGCGTCGTATCGTAGCTAGCAGTGGATTGCCATCTTCTGTTCTTGCCTCTCCCTCTGGAGGTTTAGCCACAGCTA
Organism: Gammaproteobacteria bacterium RIFCSPHIGHO2_12_FULL_41_20; assembly: GCA_001801575.1. Taxonomy (GTDB): domain Bacteria; phylum Pseudomonadota; class Gammaproteobacteria; order DSM-16500; family DSM-16500; genus 2-12-FULL-41-20. The sequence continues at coordinate 110,920 of MGYC01000022.1, read as the reverse complement.
GAATAGCTTGATGCTCTTGCGCCTGCCTCTTACCTTCTTGTTGTCTTTGTATGTACAGAAGTCTTTTCTCGAAAGTAAATCCTTCACTCTCAAACCAAAGAATTCTCTCCTGTATCTGGCTTTTAATAATTTCAGCAAACCTAGCATAATCGTCTTTTTCCACATACATATCCGGGTTATCTAATATATCCCTTATCGATTGTACTTGTACTCGCATGCTATTCGGCACATCATCTTGTTGTAAATTGTTTTGTAAAATTAATTGCAATATTTTACAAATTACAGGAAAATCTTCTACTTGAGTTACCGGTATTTTGTCCATAAACTCATTGGCTAAATCTTCATAGGTATAACGAAGCTTATCTGTAATTGCCATACACCCCTCGCCAGTCATCCCTTTCTCTATTCAATATAGCAAAGCTGAGGTGTATTATTCTAGAAATGCATCAATCCCGAAAATTCATGTATTGCAAAGGAATATCGAGAGGTGCGGTACGCAGTCGAGTGATAACCTCTTGTAAATCATCGCGTTTTTTGCCAGTCACACGTATTTGTTCGCCTTGAATAGCAGCTTGCACTTTTAGTTGTGTATCTTTAATAAATTTAACAATTTTTTTCGCTGTCTCAGTATCAATACCTTGTTTTACCTGGATAGTTTGTTTAGCTTCATTTAACTTATTATCCATATCGTTATATTTTAATGAACGAATATCCACCGCACGCTTCGCTAACTTATTACGAAAAATTTCATCCACTTGTTTCAACTGAAAATCAGTAGGAGCCGCAATGGTAATCACCTCTTTAGCCAATTCTACCCGTGCATTCGTGCCTTTAAAATCAAACCGACTGGTAATTTCACGATTAGCTTGATCAACCGCATTCGTTACTTCATGTAAATCTGTTTTCGATACAACATCAAATGAAGGCATAACCTACTCCATTAATTCGCAGCTAATTTAGTGCAACCGCAGCGCATTCAAATCTCGCTCCACTGCCGTCAATTCCTCCTGGTCCGCCATTTCACCCCTACGGCATTTCTTTGCCGGGCAATCATCAACACAAGAGAAGAATTGCACTACACTATGCCTTCTCTTTCTCGATATACCAACAGGTGCCATTGCAGAGACATTTAATTTATTCATCCCACATTGCTCGAGAAATGCATCCATACGCGGCTCTCTACCCAAGAATATACGCAGCATATCCATACCGTTTTGCGAAGCACCTGGTTCTAAAATACAACGACGATACCTCATACCGCTAGTAACCGATAGTGGATCTGTTTGAAAAGCTGTTGCATACATATCCGCCGCATAAATTTCTGATAGTATATACCCATAATACCCAGCCTCATAACCACCCACGATATGCTCAAATGTTGCAGGAAAACACGCATCAGGCATAGCGGGTAATTGCATTATCTGTACCTGTAGTTGATTATAATAGAGCTGTAAATCTAGCTCCTGTAATTGTTCAGCTGATAGGGTATGTATAAAGTAATCAAAATAAGCATAAGCTAATTGACTTTTATAATTATACCCTGCGTACATTCTTTTGTTATCTCTGATCTTCATGGCTATATCTTGTGGCAGCGGGGCTTGAGTTTGCGGATGTGCACTTATAATCCGTAAAACATCTGGCTCGTAACACCAATTTTCCAGCATTTGTGATGGTGCTTCAACAAAACCTATTGCCGTATATGCTCCATTATTACTAGTCAATCTATTATTCGAACAAATAAAGTGCATCAAATGGCCGAACTCATGAAAAAAGGTTAGCACCTCTTCGAATGACAAATTTCCATGCTTGGTAAAATTACCAAGCATTGCTGCTATACAAGGCAATCTATCCCCAGAAATACCGCTAAGGTGAGCAATATCACCACCGCTTTGTAGCACTATAGCCTCAGCAGCCACATACTTACCTTCTCGGGGGTACAAGTCTAAATAAAAAGCCCCCTGCATAGGCAAGGCAGAGTCCGTATTATAAACTTCAAAATACCTTACATCGGCTTGCCATCTTGGCTGTTGCTTTTTTTCAATAAATCGCAACCCTAACAGTTGCGCATAAATATGTAGAGTACCATTTATCACCTTTTCCTCTGGGAAGTATTGCTTCACCGTTTCGGTATCCACCGCAAACAGTACTTCTTCGCGCAACCGCATATAATAACGCATATCGTACATGGTTAATTGAAAAGCACTATCGTGCTCATAATTACGCGCAAAGTCAGTCAAATCGCTGAAATTTTTTTTCAACAAAGGCGTAAATCGCTGGTTAACTTCATCTAAAAACTCTTTAATCCTTTGACTATCTCCAAGCATGCTTGTTTCAGCCATATAATCCGCATACGTTTTATAACCCAGTAGTTGCGCTAACTCATTCCTTAGTAATAGTATCTCTTTTAGAATAGGAAGATTTTCTGCCACGCAGCGTCTCTCAAAAGCAAGAAATAATGTTTTACGGGTGTCTCTATTTGTTGCATAGCCCAAAATCATATCTATATCTGGATATTTTAGCGTTATTTTATATAGACCTGGTTCTACCTCTCGCTCTTTAGTAAACCAATCTTTAGGTAGCCCATCTAATGCTTGAGCTGACATAACAAAACTAGTCTTTTCCTCATTGAGATTTTGCATAAACTGAATATTTAGCGCAGAAATTTTTTTTCTAATCTCAGCAACTCGATGCTGCGCTATCTCATCTGCCACATATAACCCGTGCTGTCGAAAATCAGCCATTAACTCTTTAAAGTATTGGTTATCTTCTGGGTGTAATTGTAGCCTTTCATCTACATAATTACCGATTTCATATAGATGCAACACACGAAACACCTCGGTGCGCTGTTCACAATCTATCTGCAGGCTTTCTAGCTCTTTCCCTGCTTCAGTACTTGCGGTACGTACTGCCTCATCTACATGAATCTCTCTGGAAAATACGCATAATTGTTTTGCTTTTTCAGTGTAAATATCTAGATTAATTAATGGCTGCACTACCGTTGAAAAACTTATTCGCTCTGAAGAAATTTGCAAAGCTGCAATCTTATTGTATGTTTCTATATAGAGTTGTTTTATCCACACAAGGTATCGCTGAATAGCTTCTACAGTCACCCCACCAAAATCTAAAGAAAGATTATATAGCTTTTGCTCCAAAGCGCTCATGGAGGTAAGAGAAATTGGATTTGTAGGATGAGACAAATCACGAGCAAGCATAGGTTACAATCCCTGTTATGCAAGAACCCGATTTTAGATGATGGGCCGTCTGCGATTCGAACGCAGGACCAACAGGTTAAAAGCCTGCTGCTCTACCAACTGAGCTAACGGCCCCAAAGAGACGAAAATAATGTGAATGGGTATATTACTGATTTCCTCAAAAATATCAACGTCCAGGCTCTTCTCCCCATAAATATTTATGGAGCTGTAGCTGAAAACGCACGGGTAAGCGATCTTGCACTATCCAATCCGCCAATTCCCGTGCTGTTAGCTGGGTATAGCTAGGAGAAAATAAAATCTCACAAACTTGTGAAAGTTGATATTGCTCCATAATCGACTTTGCCCATTCATAATCAACGCGATGACAAATCACAAATTTCACTTGATCATCTGGAAATAAGGCTTTGATATTTTGCCAATTATTCTCATCCACCATACCAGAGCCTGGTGTTTTAATATCTACTACCTTAATCACTCGATTATCGACTTGGGTAATATCTAAAGCCCCGCTAGTCTCTAGAGAAACATGGTAGCCACTATCACATAATTGCTGCAGCAATTCAAAGCAGGCCTTTTGTGCTAATGGTTCACCGCCTGTCACCGTAACATAAGATGCGCCATAAGCACGGACTCGTTCTAAGACGGTTGCCATGTCATACCAAGCTCCCCCCTGAAATGCATAGCTGGTATCACAATAATGGCAGCGCAATGGACAGCCAGTCAGGCGAATAAATGTGGTTGGGATGCCTACGGTTCGCGTTTCACCCTGTAGTGAACAAAAAATTTCAGTAATGCGTAATCGAGCCACCCCCTCTCCCCCACCCTCTCCCCCACAAAAAATGTGGGGGAGAAGGGATAAAATTAATGTCCAGCTTCTTTTAATTGTTTTAATTGCTCGGTAGCAAGTCGAGCTGAAGCTGTACCTGGATAACGGGTTATTACTTTCTTAAACGTAGTTTTTGCTTCCGCCCACTTAGATTGGGCCACATATAATAAGCCTAGTTTAAGTTCCGCATCAGCAACTCGAGGGCTGTCCGGATAGTTTTTCACCACAGTATTAAATTCAGTTAACGCTTCGGTATTTTTCCCCATTAATCCGTACAATTCCCCTAACCAATAATGTGCATTAGCAGCAAATTGCCCTGCAGGGTATTTCCGCAACATGCCTTGTAATACTTGCACTGCATCCTTATATTTCTTTTGTTTAATTAAATTATATGCAGTTTGATAAATTTGCTGCTCCTCAATCACATCAGGTTGGGTGCTGCTCGATTTGGTAGTCGCAACCATTGGCTTTGTCAGAACGTCTGGCTCTGCTGCAACTGGTGATGACTTACTTACTACCGAGGCAGCTGTGCCCTTATCCGCTTCTTCATCATTATCTCGCGCTATATTGTTAGTGGAAGCCGACGCTGCTGCTACACTTTTACTGGCCAAGCGTTTGTCCAAATCAGCGTAAAGCGTACTTTGCTGGCTTTGTACTTGCTGTAATTTATGTGTCAACTCCTCTACCTGGCCACGTAACGTTTGCACCTCATTTTGCAATGCATCAAGACGTGCCGGATAATCTGTACTCTGCAATTGACGCAGCTGTTGCTCTATGTGTGCTAACCGTTGTTGTGCGCCTAATTGAGCACTATCTCCTACAGCCACAGAAGAAGGCTGAACAGGTTTAGATGCCTGAGAAGCAGGAACTTCACCATCGAAAGGCGGATAACTATCCGCCTCATAAACGGGTGCTTGTTCTGCCAGAACAGGGATGGCTACACTGCAGCACAATATGGCAAACAAGTAACGCACTAGCCGAGAATATGTCATAGGATTACTTTAAATACACAACTACAACACGACGATCTAATTGATAGTCCGACTCTGTATGACCTGGTGCTGCTAACTTTTCTGCGCCATAGCTAAGCACACGGATTTGCGATGCATTGACACCTTTAGACTGCAGAAAGGTTGCAACAGCTTTAGCACGTCGTTCGCCGAGACCAATATTGTATTCGCGACTTCCACGCGGATCAGTGTGGCCTTCAAGTAAAATTTTTACATTAGAATGCGCCACTAAGTAATTTGCATTCGCTGCCAATGCCGGTTTATCTTCATCACGAAGCATACTGCTGTCAAAATTAAAATAATAAACACGTTTCGATAGCTGTTGGTCTCCAGTTGGCCCCTGGTCACCAAAATTAGCTCCTTCACCAACACCAGATGCTTGCGCTTCACTACCATACGCGGCATTGGCATCATTAATATCTGCCTGATTCTTTTTGTGCATAGACGAACAAGCAGCGAGAGTTAACAAGCTGCCCCCCAACACGATTACCTTTATCCACTGTTTGAAACTCATATTATCTCCTCCCTCTTGCTATCTATATTAGACCGAGAAGTATACCTAGAATTAGGGTCTGTTGACAATTCGTTCTCTATGATAGAAATGGTGACCAAGCAGGATCTTGGGCTTCACCATTTCTTGCCGGTAAGCGCAATTGTACACGACCATCCGTCGACACCATGGCTAGCACACTGCGATTGCCATCAATCGCATCATACAATACCATGCTGCCATTAGGCGCAATGCTAGGTGAATCATTATCTAAACCCGTTGTAGTTAGCGCACGAAATGTCCCCGTATCTAAATCTAAAACCCCAATTTGATACGCACCCCCTTCTTTATGGTTAAAGACAATATGATCACCATCTGGGGTAAATGAAGCGCGCGCATTATAGCTGCCATCATAAGTAATACGGGATATCCCACCCGAACTCAAATTCATTTGATAAATCTGTGGGCCACCACCGCGATTAGAGGTAAATAATAAGGATTTGCCATTCGGAGACCAAGCTGGCTCCGTATTAATATACCAATCATGGGTTAACTGCGTAAGTTCATATGTTGCCATATCCATAATATAAATATTGGGAGAACCGCTCTTAGATAACACTAATGCTAATTTTCTCCCATCTGGTGACCAAGCAGGCGCACCATTAATACCCGGAAATTCACTGATTAAACGTCGTGTCCCTGTTGCTACGTCCTCTAGATAAATCGCCGCACGACGTTTTTCAAATGATACATAGGCAATTTGCTTGCCATTCGGCGACCACGCTGGCGACATAATAGGATCATAAGAAGTCAGTAAAGCTCGTGGGTTATAACCGTCTTGATCACACACTTCTAAAATATAACGTGTTTGCCCTTGCACAGAACGCTGCACAACCACATAGGCTAACTTAGTAGAAAACACGCCTCTAACCCCAATTACTTGTTGATAAATCAAGTCGCTAATATGGTGTGCCAAGGCGCGCAGCTGGTCACCTGGAACTGTGTATTTTTTATCTAGTACCGCTGGGCCACCGCCTCCTTTCTTTTTAAAAGACTCTAATAATTGAAAACTGACTTGATAGCGATCTCCCCCTAGTGACTGAATGCTGCCTTGTACTACTTCATCTACATTGGTTGAGTTCTGTGCATAAACTTTAAAACGCCCACTGTTTTGTAAATCATTGCTAATAATAGCAGAGACATCTTGAGGTGGTGTTGCACCTTGCACTACAAAAGGAATTACTGCAATTGGCACTGCGCCTGCCATACCACGAGTTAATTCTAAATTTAACATAGCCATGGTAGAAAAAGATAAAAGCATCATGGTAATCAGGGTTAACATACGAAATAGCTGTTGTATCATAAAAGTCCTCTAAAAATATGAAACTACTGCATCAATACATCCTCCGGCCGCACTTTTAATGCAAACTGCCGAAATGGCTCAAACTCTTCATTTTTTGTAGGCACAGGTAACGGCGATGCCTTAAATATAGCAGCCCTTGCTGAACGATCCAACGCTGGATCTCCACTACTTTTTACCAGTTGCACATCTAATACTGTACCATCTGGTGCAAGGCGAATCAGTAACTCACTAAACATGCGTTTATTCGCATGCGGTGGTACCAACCAGTGTTGGCTAATCGATTGCAAAATTAATGCTTTATATTTATTGATAACTCCCTGCATTTGCAAGGTTTTCGCCGCATCAGCCGCATTTTTTTCTGCGGCAATTTGTTGTTCTAATGATTTAGCAAATAAAGTTTTTAAAGATTTTTGCTTTACCTGCTTTTTTTCACTTACATGTTTTTTTAAATCGGCGAGTAAATCATCCGGTAAAAAACTTGGCTTTTTCTTTTCCGCTTTCTTCTTCGTAATCGCAATCGCATCATCGGTAGTTTTAGCCGGTAATAGTTTGCTCTTCTCCGCTTTCGGCTCTAAAAGAGCTTTCACTTGCGGAGAAGGAGTGGTGCGTGCAGGTGGAGTTGGCGCAACCTTAGCAATGTTAGTCACTACAGAAGCTTGTATCGTATTTTGCTTATCATTGGATTGCTGTACAACAGGCATAGGTGTTACCAATCCAAAACTCACGACAAATACTACTAAAATAGCCATATGAATAGCTAAAGAAGAAAAAAAATAATTAGAATTTTTTTTAGGTAACATCATGGCTGTATCGGTTCAGTCATCAACCCCACACTCTTGGCCCCAGCTTGTTGTAGCAATGCCATTGCTTCCACCACTTTCCCATAATTGGTATTTTTATCTCCCTTTACTAACACCGGACGTTGCTCCGTATTGTCAGAAGACGCCAATTGTGTAGACACAAGATTACTTAATGCTCGCGGTGTAATCGGTACACTGGGTTTATCAGCGATATTTAGATAAAAATTACCTGTGGCATCCACTGTCACAATTAAAGGCTCTTTTTGCTGCGGCGGCAATGCTTTGGTCGTAGTTTTAGGTAAATCCACCTTAACTCCTTGCGTCAACAAGGGTGTGGTGATCATAAAAATAACCAACAATACCAACATCACATCAATAAATGGCACGACATTGATTTCAGACAGTAAACGACGCGAACCACGCTGTTCAAGATACGCCATATTCTGTTGCCTCCTTGACTGGCACCGTCATAGGTTGTTGTACTTGGCGAAATAAAATATTGATAAAATTATCTTGAAAAGCATCGAAACGATTCAGTAAACGATTAATATCCGATGCAAATCGATTATAGGAAATCACCGCTGGAATAACTGTAAATAAGCCAAGTGCTGTAGCGATAAGTGCCTCAGCAATACCCGGAGCCACCATGGCAATCGTCGCTTGCTGCACCGAAGCCAGCGCCCGGAATGATTGCATAATCCCCCATACCGTACCAAACAACCCTATATAAGGACTGGTTGTACCAACAATGGCTAAAAATGGCAAATAGGTTTCCAATTTCTCTTGTTCTTGCACTTGGGCTGCACGCATAGCACGTTTGACATTATCCACCACTGCCTCGGGGGTAATACGGCCGCTTTTCTGTAAACGCAGAAATTCCTTAAATCCAGCATGAAACACTGCCTCCAATCCTTCCAGATTATTCCTACGCTTCATGCTATCTGTATAAAGCTGTGGTAAATTTTCTCCTGACCAAAACGCTGCTTCGAATTGTCTTGTCGCCTGTCGCACTGTTTTCAAATAAGACAATCGTTGAAAAATATATGTCCATGAAAAAACTGAGGCGGCGATTAATAGCAGCATCACGCATTTTACGATTAATCCGGCATGAATAAAATAATCAACTAAACTCAAGTCCCAGGTCATGATGATAGCTCTCCACAAATTTTTTGTAGGGTCTGTTGACAATTTAAATTTCGTAACGAAATTTAAATTGTCAACAGACCCTAGTATATCAGAATTATCTCCTCACTCTCATCTTAGAGCTCAGGAGTTCCCGCTGAAGACGGTGAGCTGATCCTTCGCTAACGCTCAGGATGACAATTTAGCAATTAAACTATCAAGTTGTCATCCTGAGCGTTAGCGAAGGATCAGCTCACCGTCTTCAGCGGGAACTCCGGCACCTTATGGCTCAGGAGAAGAGGCTAAAACCTACTCCATCTCCTCAAATAAACTCTTTTGCACTACCGGCATCTTTTCCGGTATTTTTAAGCCAAAATGTAAATATGCGCTCGCCGTAGCAATGCGACCACGCGGGGTACGCACTAAAAACCCCTGCTGAATCAAAAACGGCTCAATCACATCTTCTAATGTATCTCGTTCTTCATTAATTAACGCCGCTAAGCTTTCAATGCCAACTGGACCACCATTAAATTTCTCAATCAATGCTAGCAACAACTTTCTATCCATAAGATCAAACCCCTGATGATCCACATCTAAAAAGTCTAAAGCCAATCGCACTAACTTAAAACTAATCTGACCTTGTGCTTTTACCTCAGCATAATCACGTACGCGCCGTAATAAGCGATTGGCGATACGCGGTGTGCCACGTGAGCGTCGCGCTACTTCTTCCGCGCTTTCCAAATCAATGCTTACATTAAGAATACGTGCGGAGCGCTGGATAATATCTGCCAACTCTGCCACTTGATAAAACTCTAGTCGCTGCACAATGCCAAAGCGATCGCGTAATGGTGAGGTCAATAAACCTGCACGCGTCGTTGCACCAATCAAAGTAAATGGCGGCAAATCTAACTTGATCGAGCGTGCCGCAGGGCCTTCACCGATAAGAATATCGATTTGATAATCTTCCATGGCTGGATACAATACTTCTTCTACAACAGGACTGAGCCGATGAATCTCATCAATAAATAATACATCTCGCTCTTGCAAATTCGTCAGTAAGGCAGCTACATCTCCAGGACGTTCTAATACTGGACCGGAAGTTTGCTTCATTCCTACACTTAGCTCATTCGCCACAATATAAGCCAGTGTCGTTTTACCTAACCCCGGCGGTCCAAACAATAACACATGATCTAAGGCATCTCCTCGCCCTTTTGCCGCCTGGATAAAAATCTCCATTTGCTCGCGCACTACAGATTGACCAATATATTCAGCTAAGCGCCGTGGACGTAAGGCACGATCAATGGGATCATTGGTTTGCGTCTCTGGAGAAATTATCTTGTCCGCATCTGTTGTCATACACGCTCCCGTAGTGCTCGGCGAATTAATTCTTCGCTACTTAATAATCCATCATCAATCTTAGCCACCATACGTGCTGCTTCTTGCGACTTGTATCCTAAGGCAATCAGTGCAGAAATCGCATCTTGAGTTGTTTGTTGACGTCCTAATTGCGCTGGCAGCACTGTCACTCTATCTTTGTTAGCAGCCACAGAAACTTCTGCTAAACGGTCGCGCATTTCAATAATTAATCGTTCTGCTGTTTTTTTGCCAACACCCGGCAAACGTACCAAATTAGCCGTATCTTGCTGTTGTACACAACGTACAAACTCATCTGGCTCAATACTGGATAAAATGGTTAGCGCTAGCTTAGGGCCAACGCCATTTACTTTTAACAAGGTGCGAAATAGCCAGCGTTCTTCTTGAGTGGAAAATCCATACAGATGCTGTGCATCTTCACGTACGACAAAATGCGTGTATAGCGTCATCTCTTGGCCAACATCGGGAAGACGGTAAAATGTGGTCATGGGTGCATCAATCTCATAGCCAACGCCATGCACGTCTAATAATAATTGTGGCGGTTGTTTTTCTAATAAAATACCGCGTAATTGTCCTATCATAGTCGCATCCTTATCTTCAATAATCGACTCTGCGCATGACACAAGGCTATCGCTAATGCATCGGCTGCATCGGCTTGTATTTTATTTACCAATTTTAATAAGCGCTGCACCATGAACTGCACCTGCTCTTTATTGGCAGCCCCGTAGCCAACCACGGATTGTTTTATTTCTCGCGCAGAATATTCAGATACTGGCACGCCGAGCGCTACAATTGCTGCCCCGCGTGCTTGACCTAATTTTAATGCAGAGCTGGGGTTGCGATGCATAAACACTTGTTCAACGGCTGCTTCGCAAGGTTTATATAATTGCACAACCTCTTGTAATCCGAAAAATATTTGCTTTAAGCGCTCGGGATGAGAGCTATCTTGCAGTTTTAAATAACCGCTCGCAATATAAATTTGCTGCGGACCTGTAACCTGGATCACTCCGTAACCAGTCTGGCGTGAACCGGGATCTACTCCGATGATCACGGTCATATATATGCTCCTTGTGTAGGGTGTGATCACAGGTCGCACCCCTTGTGTAACACCGTCAAGGATTTCACCCTAACTCTGCTAATACTTCCGTAGCAATATCCGCATTGGAGTAAACTGCTTGCACATCTTCTAAGTCTTCTAGGGCATCCACTAACGCCAACAATTTCTCTGCTGTTTCCTTATCATCAATAGTAACCTTTACTGCCGCTACCATAGCCACTTCCGCCTGCGCAGGCTGTAACCCTTTACGCATAAACCCCTGCTTCACCGCAGTGAAATACTCAGGTGCAGTAAAGACTTCAATACTCTTATCCTCCTCCACCACTACATCTTCCGCTCCCAGCTCTAACGCCGCTTCAATAACGCGTTCTTCATCTGCTCCTGGTGCAAAACTGATTTGTCCTAGCTTTTTAAATAAGTAAGCCACAGAACCATCTGTACCTAAATTCCCGCCCTGTTTAGAAAATGCATGTCGCACATCCGCTACCGTACGATTACGATTATTCGTCATACATTCTACAATTACCGCCACGCCTGCGGGACCATAACCTTCGTAACGTACTTCTTCTACATCACTACCTTCTAAGCCACCCGCTCCACGTTTTATCGCGCGATCAATGACATCCCGGCTCATATTTGCATCTAATGCTTTATCTAATGCCGCACGCAACCGTGGATTCGCATCTGGATCTCCACCGCCCATGCGTGCAGACACTGTTAATTCACGAATCAACTTGGTATATAATTTGCCGCGCCGCGCATCTTGTTTAGCTTTGCGATGTTTGATATTCGCCCACTTACTATGGCCGGCCATCGTGCTTCTCCTGCTTTTCTTGCTGCCGTATGCGAATACCTAGCTCAATTAATTGCTCAGGCTCAACCGGCGCAGGTGCATCCATCAATGGACAACTTGCCGTTTGTGTTTTCGGAAACGCAATGACATCACGAATAGAGGTTGCACCCGTCATCAACATCACCAATCTATCCAGTCCAAATGCAATACCACCGTGCGGAGGACAGCCTAACTTCAATGCCGTCAATAAATGACCAAATTTCTCGTAAGCCGCTTCTTCACTAATGTTTAATAACTTAAACACCGCCATTTGTAACTCTGGCGAACTAATGCGAATCGAGCCACCGCCTACTTCAGTCCCATTTAATACCATGTCATAGGCACGTGATAACACATGAATAGGATCTTGCAGTAATTCGTCAATACTATTCACCTTGGGCGCGGTAAATGGATGGTGGCAAGCTGACAGTCGTCCTTCCCCTTTTTCAAACATAGGAAAATCTACTACCCACAGCACTTTCCACGCTGCTGCAACCAAACCACGATCATGACCTAGTTTAAGTCGCAAAGCACCGAGTGACGCATTCACGATATCCGCTTTATCCGCACCAAAAAATAAAATATCGCCCACTTGAGCCTGGGTAAGTTCTAGCAAAGCCTGCACTACGGATTCAGGAAAAAACTTAAGAATAGGCGATTGCAATCCTTGCAGTCCTTCACTATTCACCTTGATATAAGCTAAGCCTCGGGCACCGAAATTACTGATATATTGCGTATAGTCATCAATTTCTTTGCGACTGAGAGTAGCACCTCCCGGTACACGCAATACAGCAACACGCCCGTGTGGATCTTTTGCTACATCAGCAAAGATCTTAAATTCGATATTCTGTACTAACTCTGCCACATCAACTAGTTCCAATGAAATACGTAAATCTGGTTTATCGGAGCCAAAGCGTCGCAGCGCTTCTGCATACGTCATACGTGGAAACGGCTGTGGTAGTTGAACTTGTAGTACCTCAGCAAATAACCCACGAATCATCGCCTCCATGATATCTTGAATTTCTTGTTCGTCGAGGAAAGAGGTTTCAATATCTAATTGCGTAAATTCTGGCTGACGATCTGCGCGTAAGTCTTCATCACGAAAACAACGTACGATTTGATAGTAGCGATCTAATCCTGCCATCATCAATAATTGCTTAAATTGCTGCGGAGACTGCGGCAAGGCATAAAATGAACCGGGCCGTGTACGTGCTGGCACTAAGTAATCGCGAGCACCTTCTGGCGTTGCACGAGTAAGAAATGGCGTTTCCACATCGATAAAACCATGCTCATCTAAATAACGGCGAAAATAGCGTGATACCGCTGCACGTAGTTTCATACGTTGCAACATTTCTGGCCGGCGTAAATCTAAATACCGATAATGTAAACGCGTTTCTTCACTCACTTCATGATATTCATCAAGAGGAAAGGGCAATGCATCAGCACGGTTTAATATCACCAACTGCTGGCCGTCCACTTCTATCTCACCGGTCGCCAAGTGTGGGTTTACTGTCCCTTCTGGACGGCGACGTACTCGCCCTTTCACTTGTACTACATATTCACTACGCACAGTTTCTGCTAGTTTAAATACATCAGGATGATTGGGCGCAAATACCACTTGTACAATGCCTTCACGGTCACGTAAGTCTAAAAAAATCACTCCGCCATGATCGCGACGTCGATGCACCCACCCTACAAGTTGTATTTCTTTATCTAATAAGCCAACTATCACTTGGCCACAATAATGACTACGCATAGTTAATTTACCTTAATAAACACTCTCTACTTTCTCGATACAACCGGTTGCACGACCCCGAGTGAGATGACAAACTTCAATGCCTGATCCACGCTCATCTTTAATTCTATCACTTTACTTTTAGGCACCATTAACAGAAACCCAGACGTGGGATTCGGCGTAGTAGGCACAAATAAACTCACCATTTCTTCGCTGCTTAATGATTGCCTCACTTCTGGCGTTGCATCACCGGTTTGAAAGGCAATGGTCCATAACCCAGCGCGCGGATATTCTACTAGCAGCACTTTGCGGAAAGACTGCCCCCCCGGTGTAAACAGTGTTTGCGTCACTTGCTTCACACCCGTATACACAGATCTAACTAGTGGGATGCGCGACATGCCTGCATCCCAAATATCCACTAACCGCCGCCCAATAAAGTTAGCTGCAACTAACCCAGTAAAAAAAATCACCACTAACGTGATAATAACGCCTATCCCGGGAATATGCATGCCTAGCAATACATCGGGTTGATATCGATGCGGTAACAGCGACATGGTATTATTTAAAATGTCGACTAAAAACTTTATGACTAATAAAGTGACCCAAATTGGTAACCAAACTAATAATCCAGAAATAAAATAACGTCGAAACATTATGTGGCCGCCGTTGATGATGAAGAGTTATTGGAAGAAGAACCAGATCCGCTGCTACTGTCTGTTTTCGTTTTATCTCCCGCTTTTTGTCCTGATACCTCCGTAGTCGTAGCTGATGATTCCCCAGCTTTTTTCTCCCCCTCAGGTTTCGCTACAGAAGCAGATGGTTCTTTCTTACCTTTATCACGAAAATCCGTGACATACCAGCCTGTGCCTTTTAATTGGAAACTAGTCGCAGACACAAGCTTGCTTAAGGTCGCTTGATGACAAGCAGGGCAATCAGTTAATGCCACATCGCTTACTTTTTGTAGCGCTTCTAACTGATGACCACATGCTTTACACTGATATTCATAAATAGGCATGCTATTTCCTCGTTTTATCTTTTGGGCACCTCTAGAAATTACCATTTCGACTTTTGTCATTCTGAGCAAAGCGAAGAGTCTGATTATTTATCAAGCAAAAACCAGATCCTTCACTTCGTTCAGGATGACAAATTTTCGTTCAGGATGACAAATTATAGAGGTGCCCTTTTGTGGATTTTAATCAGATTTATATGCGCTTTCCAGCTGTTCCGGCTAAGGCATCACCACTGGCAAGGGTACACTGTCATTTCCATCACTCTCAGACGTAGTCGACCTTCTCCACCAAACCTTATTCGCAACATACCCTACTGCACCGCTGGCTCTATACCATAGCCCACCCCAAAGTGTTGAACTCGTAATAAAATCTTTGCCCAAAACTGGCTGATAAACAGCAAACTTCTTGCGATAGCTTATCAGCGATTGATACAGTGGCTTGCCGCTAGTTAACTCGCTCAATAAGTCATTCACTGCGTAATATTTTTGCATAATTAACTGAAATGTCAAATCCCCTTTAACCAATCTGATTACTCTATCTTCACGCTCAGACTGGGTTTCCATCTCCACCTCACCCTTGGTATTCAGTTGCTTTTGGATATCATTTTTTAATTTCTCCTGAATCGTTACCCGTAAATTCTGCTGGCACGCTGTATATTGCTGCCTAAGCAGCCAATGTACCATCACCGTATCTAGCGCTTGATAGAATTCAGTCAGCAACCGTTGATCATATCCTGCAAAATTATTTTTCTCATAAACATCTGCAATTAATTCTAATCTGACTAATACATCTCTTTCATAATAAACAGGGTGCTCTTGAGGAAAAGCTGCAAGCAGCCTATCAGCAAACTCGATAGGAGGACCATCCTTATGCAGAGAAAATTGAGCTACCGTCTGATTTAATGATTGTCGAAAAGTCTCTACTTGCTCCGGCAGGGTAGATGTGGAAATTGCATTTGACAATACATTCTTACTCAACTCTAAAAGCGCATCTAAAACTATCTGCATAGCGACAGATCTCCCTACTACTTCAGCAGTTCCAGCTAACACTGTCATCCTGAGCGTTAGGCGCTGTCATCCTGAGCGTTAGGCGCTGTCATCCTGAGCGTCAGCGAAGGATCAGCATCCTTGTCACAATACAGTCAACACAAGGATGCTGATCCTTCGCTGACGCTCAGGATGACAGTGTTAGCTGGAACTGCTGCTACTACTTTATTCAACAAAGCCGACTTCTTCTTGTTCTATCAGTATAAACAAACTACAAAAAAAACCGCATCATTTTAAATAGCATTATGATGCGGTATGAACTCAGCAAAAACAACAACTATGACCGCACATCTATTATCAGCGGTCGCGCGGTGTCAAACTGATTAGCCACCACTTTCCCCTTATGATCTTCTTTATGCCATATACTTGCCCATGACTTAGCAAACCAGTGACGAGCGGCTCCAAAACTGAAAATTAGCGCAAGCACTGCCCTAACACTGCGCATTACACGGCTAAAATTAGCATCCTCTGTTCCCATCTTATTCTCGATAGTATGACGGTGTGTTTGATATCGACGATAGCCCTCTTCTAATTGCTGTTGAGGATCTGTAGAGAAGGTATCTGTATACGCCTCTGCAATGTATTTAGCCGCTGTATATTTGCTTACATATACTGAAAGTTCTGATGGTTTTATGGGTTCTACATAGCTCGGTATAAAATCATCTACAGATTGGTCTGCGCTCAGCTGTCCTGCGCTGCGAATTTTATCCACAAGAAAATCAAGGTATTCTGCGCTTGCTTGCTTACATTGTGTCACTTTCCTGTTTACTGCTGCTGCTGCTGCTGCTTCTGCTTCTGCTGCTGCGCACAGTGTTGCAAAAGCATAGCCTTCTTCGCCAAAGAGCCGTAAAAAAAATACATGTTCCAATATTGCTTTTAGCTTTGCTTGTAAACTAACGTAATCCGCAAGTTGCTCACCTTGTAAACTCTGAATTGCCATCGGCATTATATCATCCATGCCTGCGTTTTCTTTTTTAACATTTTGCTTTAACCAATCTACCACCGCGTTTAGAAATGCCTCATACTCTTCTAAAGCTTTAGGTTTACTGGGAAGGATGGTAGATAACTGCTGCGCTTGTTCCACACTTTTATCATATGCATCTATCTCAGCCATCTCTTGATCTGTTGGCAGTTTATACGACATCACTAATTTTAACATTGGATGTTTCATAACGCCCCCTACCCTTACTTATGCTTCACTTTATCTGCTTCTCGTTAAAAATAGTATAAAATATGATTCTTAAAAACATATTAAGCAAAAATGTGCGCTCCTAGCCCCGATCACGAATACATAGACTTTCGAGAGTGTTTTCTTATACTTATCTGGCATTTTGCGTTAATATTATTGCTCAAAATAACCGAGTAACCATCCATGCAAAAATCCATCCTCATTACTGGCTGCTCCAGCGGCATTGGGTTGCATACAGCCCTAGCCTTACAGCAACGCGGTTATCGCGTGTTTGCTACTGCCCGTAAAACTCAGGATGTTGCCGCCCTGCAAACTCAAGGTCTAGAAAGTTTATTGCTTAATGTCAACGATAGCCACTCTATACAAACAGCCATCTCCGAAGTCTTGCATCGCTCCGGCGGCACATTATATGCCGTATTTAATAATGCCGGCTACCTTCAAGCCGGTGCTATAGAGGATTTATCACGCGATACCATACGCGCACAGTTTGAAACCAATGTATTTGGCGCCATCGAGTTAACCAATCACGTTATCCCCATCATGCGTAAACAAGGTTACGGTCGCATTATCCAAAATACATCTATTTTAGGCATAGTCACTATCCCTTATTGTGGCGCCTATAATGCCGCCAAGTTTGCCCTTGAAGGATTCAGTAATACCTTACGTCAAGAACTGTATGGATCACCAATCAAAATATCGATAATGGTACCAGGGCCAATAAAAAGTAAATTACGCGAACATGCTTATCAACATTATCAACATAATTTACAACATCAACACAGTGTATATGTGGATAAATACCGTCAACTAGAAAGCAATTATTTTGATACATCCAAACAACAAAAACTAATGGCGAGTCCGGAAAGCATGGTGAAAAAATTAATACATGCCTTAGAAAGCCCACATCCAAAAGCACATTACTACATCGGTCTTCCTGCACAATTGTTTGCGTTCTTGCATCGGATATTACCTGATAGCATAATGGATTGGGTGATCCGCAGGGTAAGGTAACACATCAGGAGTTGCAATGTCCTATATTTTAGTACTCTATTACAGTCGCTATGGCGCAGTAAAAGAAATGGCACAACATATTGCCCGCGGAGTGGAATCAGTGAATAAAATGGAAGCACATATTCGTACCGTGCCACCCGTGGATACCACTATCAAAACTCCCGATCCTAGTGTGCCCGAGAGTGGCGCACCGTATGTCACCTTAGACGATCTAAAAAACTGCGCGGGCTTAGCACTAGGTAGTCCAACGCGATTTGGCAATATGGCTGCCCCTATGAAACACTTTATTGATGGTACCAGCAGTTTATGGTTATCAGGATCATTAGTGAACAAACCCGCAACTGTTTTTACTTCAACCGCCAGCATGCACGGTGGTCAAGAAACCACGCTGCTGAGCATGATGCTACCGTTATTTCACTTAGGGTTTATTTTGGTTGGAGTTCCCTATACAGAAGCCCCCTTAAATACTACCCAAAGTGGCGGCACACCTTATGGAACTAGTCATTTTGCTGGAACGAAAAGTAATAACCCGCTCACCGAGGATGAAAAACATTTATGTTTCGCACAAGGAAAACGCATAGCCATGCTTGCTGCCAAACTATAACAGGCTTCCAGCTGATTGAAATGATGATGGTAATTACCATCATCAGTATTCTTGCCGTTATGGGTATACCGTTATATTCACAGCATGTAATAAAAGTCAAACGACTGGAGGCAAAATCCATGCTACTGCAACTTTCGCAAGCGATGGAAAACTATGCATTACACAATCACTCTTATACAGGTGCAACTTTAGCGGCACTACACCAACCTGAAATCACCGCTCAGCAACCGTATCGGTTACATATTCAATATGCGAATACAGATGGGTTTCTGTTAATGGCACAACCGCAAGGAAAGCAAGCTGCAGATGATGCGGCCTGTGCAACGCTAACACTGGATGACAAAGGGACCAAAGGTATTACTGGGACAGGGTTAGTGACAAAATGTTGGGGATGAAAAACAACTAGGGTCTGTTTACAATTCAACCCTCGATGCGAAAAAACAGGGGATCGAAGGTTGAATTGTAAACAGACCCTAACACTGTAGCACTTCACCGCGCCCATCTATAATTTTTCCATGCTGATCTGGGTACACCTCACGTGCCCGTCCCGACTTGCCAATCACTATTGCCCAACGCGGATAAGGATGTGACGACATGCAATACCAAAAGGTGCCATTTTCTGCATGCGTTGTCCCATCGGCAAGGAATTGCAAATAGGCTTGGCGGCGAGGAAACGCGCGCCAATATAAATGAGCATATTGCGAAGCCCCAGTAAAAACAGCGATAACTTGTTCGCGCTGTTGCACTTCACCACTCTCTTGATCATCCACAAACACTATCTGCCCTTGATCCCATGCCCCGCCACAGATTTTTTGATCCGCACTTTTACACAATGAGACTGACACCCCTCGCAATAACGCCTCACTGCGCGCCAATTGAATTACCTGCAACAACTGATCACGCTGCACATCTGCATACGAGGTTTGCAATAAATCACGCAAAGAAGGCATAGCAAAACCAGCAATAATGGCAACAATGATAAGCACAGTGAGTAATTCGAAAAGAGAGAGGCCATTGCTTTTATTCATGTACTTTCCTGTTGAATTTTTTCAGCACAAGCCTCCCACAGCATACCAAGTCCTTTACGCGGATAACGAAAAGGAGATGCCTTTAATATTATTTTGGAGTAACTTATAATACATTGTTTTTCAAACCAAAAATGGATTAATTAAGATCTACTGCCATTAAATAGATAGAAAAAATTCATCCGATATTTATTGCTTGGGCATGGGGAGTGAATGGAATAACCAGTATTTTATCATCCATTGCAGCAATAATAATTGCATTGGGTTTACGATTGTAATAACTATCGCAGCGATAACATACTTACTAGGAGTCGCTAGCTATTGGCAATATTTGCGCATTATAAGCAAATAAACACCTAAAAGAGAAAAGATAAATTTTAATCTTTCTCCATGGATTCAAGGAGAGCATCATGTTATTTAAAAGATATTTTTTAGTAGGCGGTGCTGGCTTTATTGGTTCACATTTTATCGACGCTCTATTATCTCAACCTCATATACAACAAGTTACCATATACGACAATTTTTCTACCGGGAAAACGTGGCATTATCAACACCATACTTATGATCCTCGTCTCACTATCGTCAACAGTGACGCAAAAGACATCGAACAACTCACACAGGCTATGCGGCATCACGATATTGCGATACATCTCGCCTCCAATTCTGACATTGCCAAAGCAGTTAGTGACCCTACTATTGATTTTACTAATGGTTTTTATCTCACTTATCACGTGTTAGAAGCCATGCGTTTAAATAAAATCAAACGAATTATCTATACTTCCGGGAGCGGGGTATACGGGGATGTGGGAACACTGGAAAGCCATGAAGATCAAGGCCCTATGCACCCGATTTCCACCTATGGTGCGAGCAAATTAGCAGGCGAAGCCTATATTTCCAGCTATTGTCATATGTTTGGATTAACTGCCTGCATCTTCCGGTTCGGCAATGTAGTTGGCCCACGCCAAACGCATGGAGTAGGCTACGATTTTGTAAGAAATTTATTAAAAGATCCTACTACACTGCGTATCATGGGTAATGGTACACAAAGTAAATCCTATATTCATATTGATGACATCATAAAAGCCGTATTTTTGACGAATGAAAAACTAGAAACTCGCTACGAAGTCTATAATGTTGCCACAGGCGATTATATTACGGTTCGAGATATTGCTAACATCGTTATTCAATGCTTAAACATAAGAAACCCTGTCAACTTGATTTTTTCAGAAACAGATCGAGGATGGGCGGGTGATGTACCTATCGTGCGTCTTAATACGAATAAAATTCGCTCCTTAGGTTGGCGCTGTCAGAGAAATTCAGCACAGGCTATAAAGGAATCCGTGTTGGCGATGATTGAACAGGTAAAATCCCTCCCCACCTCCCTTTTGCAAAGGGAAGAGTTTCGGGACCATGCTCAATCCTGATTTGCGTAACAAGCCGATAAAAAGTGGATTCATTACCATCCCTGATCCTGTATGATAAGAGTCACATCAAACATAAAGAGAGTCTGATCTAATCATGCATCCATCTTCACCACGTTTCGCTATTATTGGTGCCGGTCCCTCCGGGTTAGTAATCAATCTTTTTTTAAAACATCCGGCCGACATTCTTGAAAGCACCGATCATGTGGGGGGGCACGCTGCTTCTTTCTTTGCTGGTGGGTTTACTTTCGACTACGGCCCTCACATTTTATTTTCTCGCGATCAAGAAATTTTAAATTTCATTGTGGCCTCATTAGATGATAATGTCAGTCGTTGCCGACGTAATAATAAAATCTCTTTTAAAGATCGCCTCATCAAATACCCGTTTGAGAATGATTTAAAATCCTTACCGCTCGAAGATAATTATGCTTGCCTTCATGATTTTATTTTTAATCCCCATAAAGAAAAACACCTCACACCAAAAAACATGAAAGAATGGTTTTTAAAAACGTTCGGAGAGGGCATCTGTTCGCGTTATTTATTTCCCTATAATGAAAAAGTATGGAATATCCCCGTAGAACAACTTTCCATGGCTATGACAGATCGCATCCCGACCCCTCCTTCTGAGGATATTTTAAAATCTTCGTTGGGATATTCGACAGAAGGTTATCTACACCAGCTTTATTATTTTTATCCTAAAATAGGTGGCTATCAAGCCATTAGCGAAGCATGGAAAAATGTAGGCCAGATTACTTATCATTATCATGTAGATAAAGTTCAATTTCGTAAAAATAAGATTTTTTTAATAAGTACCCAAGGTCAAGTTCGCGAATACGATCAAGTCATTAGTACTATGCCAGTTCATGAATTAATTAATAAATTAGAGAGAGACATACCTACTGAAATTAGTATTGCGGTTAACAAGTTGATCGTCAACCCGATGTATATTATTTCTTTCGGTATTCGTGGTATAGACCCAAACAAATATACAGCCGTTTATTTTCCCGAGTCTGAGTTTTTAGTTAATCGCATTAGTTACCCCTGCACCTTTTCCGCTAACAATGGTCCAACAGAACATTGGAGTATCCAAGCTGAAATTACCTGTGCGAGAAACTCTACAACATGGCAACAATCCGATACAGAAATGCTTACCCATGTCAAACAGGGGTTACAAAAACGCCGGCTATTGCCCAGTAATGATCACATTGTTTTTGAAAAAGTACATCGCCAAGAGCGATCGTATGTTGTATATGATATAGACTATGAACAACATGCTAATACAGTAAGAAAGTGGTTTTCTTCTATTGGCATTCATTTACTAGGACGCTTCAGTTATTTTGAATATATTAATGTAGATATGGCAGTAGACAGAGCATTAAAAGTTGCTGCTACTCTTAACGGAGATAAAAGTGATTGCCCTACAACTAAATCACTTTATCTAAAAAATGCATTAATACAACTCAATAAGATGAGGCCTATCCCCGTATTGTAATTTCAGGTGTTTAAAATGAATTTTATTCTTGATTTTCAAAAAGCCACTTACCCATATTTTGAAGAGCTCAATGAAGGAGTAACAAAACACATCCCCCCTACTAAACAGGATGAGGCTATTCTTGACATCGGTGCAGGTAGAGGAATATTAAGTGCACATCTTAAAAAATTAGGCTATAAAACTTATATAATTGAAGCAAACCCAAGCATCGCTGAGCAAGCTCGTCACCATGCAGATTATGGCATTTGCGCCGATTTACACGACATTGAAAAAATTAAACTTGTCCTGCAAAACAAGAAGTTTAAATACATTATATTTTCTGACGTATTAGAGCACGTCTTTGACCCAGTACAGGTATTGAGAAATTATCAACCCTTTTTATCCAATCACGGAAAAGTAATTGTTTCTCTGCCGAATGTGGCAAACTGGTTAGTGCGCCTACGCTTAATGTTTGGAGTTTTCAACTATGAAATGACGGGGGTGATGGATCGCACCCATATTCGATTCTTTACTTTCAAATCTGCTAAAAAAATGTTAGAAACAAGCACATATATCATTAATAAAATAGACAGCACGCCTTTTATTGTCCGTGCATTTCTTCCTATAATAAAAAAAATGCTTAGCCACTCCAGTGATCATTACCAAACAAAAAGCATTATTGAATCCCCTTATTACCAATTCTACACCAAATATATTTACCCTATCGAATATGGGTTTAGTCGCCTGCTGCCTTCCTTATTTTCATTTAGAATTATTTTAGTTGCGAGCAACCCAGGAGAGGAAAATGGACAGCTCAACCAGTAACGCACTAGGAAAACGTATCACGATTGCCATGATAACCATGAATGAAGAAACTGCTGTCGGCACAGTGATAAAAAATATTAAAACTATTGCACCAGAAGCAGAAATTATTATTGTAGATTCGAGTCAGGACAACACCGCTGATATTGCTGAAAAATCGGGAGCGACAGTCATCCGACAATTGCCTCCGCAAGGTTATGGCCCTGCCATGGAGTTAGCTTTACGCACAGGCCAACGTGAAGTTATCATTACTATGGATTGTGATAATACCTATCCTGTGGAAAAAATTCTGGAATTAGCCGCTCTGGTGTTAGAAAAAAAGCATGACCTAGTCAATGCCTCGCGATTAAAAACCAAACCCCAGGCTATGCCATGGTTAAATTATTTAGGCAATCTATTCTTTTCTTGGATAGCCAGCATTGTATTTTTTAAAAAATTTACAGATCTGCATAGCGGCATGCGCGCCTATCGTAAAAGCATGCTAGACAACTTACAGTTTGCAGCAAAGGGAGCTGCGTTACCGGTTGAATTATTGATAAAACCCTTCGTGCACGGATATAAACTCCATGAAATCTTTATTGATTATCATGAAAGAACAGGAAAAAGTAAAATGCGTCCATTCGATAGCGCTTGGTGGACTCTAAAAAGAATTATAAAAATCCGGATGTTTGCCCGATGAACAAGCGAATCAATCAACACTTAATCTACTTTCTTATCGCTGCCCTATTTTTATTGGCGTGGCATATGCAAGCTACTGTGTTACTGAATGCTGATGTGGCCTGGCTAATAGAAGCATCAAAACGCATGTTAGCAGGTGGATCATATACCAAGGATTTTTTCGAGAATAATCCCCCGTGGATTTTATATTTTTATGCTCCTGCAGTTTTATTAAGCAAATTTTTTACTATTAACCTTGCTTATAGCTTAAGAACTTACATTCTCATCTTGGCTTTTATCGCCCTATTATTATCTAAGCATTTTTTAAAAACTATTTTTTCAAAAAATCAGCAGGATAGTGCCTTATATCCTTTTCTCTTATTAACACTCGCAATGCTTTTTTTAATCTTCCCAGTGAGCGATTTTGGTCAACGGGAGCACGTGTTATTTATGCTTTCGACTCCGTATTTTCTTATGATAACGCAGAGAATACAGCAAAACAACGTCAACCCTTATCTTGCTGGGTTAACAGGCACAATAGCCGGTTCAGCATTTATTTTAAAACCGTATTTTTTCGCACCGTTGTTATTGGTTGAAAGTTATTATCTCTTACGCAAGAAAAATATCTTAGCCTGGATAAGACCCGAAGTCATGGCTATCCTCGCTCTCTCCCTATCTTATACTTTTCTTATTCTAATACGCCATGCGGATTATCTTTTTATTGTCCTCCCCCATGTTATTCACTGGTGCTATCTAGGAACACAGCGTCCCTGGTGGGTGCTGATCAATAATCTATGGGTATTTTGGTATGTATTGATTCTGTTGTTTTGTCTGATCAATGACTCTCGTAATCAACAACACTGGCCATTCACTGCGGTCATGCTTCTTGCCTTAAGTGGCTTTCTGTGTGCTTATCTCTATCAAGGAGTCGATTATTTCTATCGTATCTTCCCCGTTGCTGCGATGGAGTTATTGATTGTCACCACACTCTTTAGTGTGTTAGTCATAACGCATAAAAAAACCTGGAAAAGTTATTTAGCAATCAGCATTTTCCTTGTCTTGTTTTTCACCTTCTTTGAATTTTACCCAGCTGTGTTGGGTTATCAGCTTATCCTCCACCCTCATAAGTTATTCATCACTGTTTTTTGTATATTTACCAGCCTACTATATTTGATACATTCGAAACTCTACCTATACTCAGCGGAAGTAACTACACCCAACTTGATCACACCGATAAAAGCCCTCATTTTTTCTAGTTTAGGCGGATGCTTGTTTTTCTATAGCACTGCTTTTTTTATGAATTGGAGTATTTTTCATGCTTTCGGAACTGTTTTATTAATGATAGGAATTTTTAGTCTTTCCTTATCCCATACATTAAAAAATCGCGTGGACACCTTCATCCTGACCTCCTTCGGCATGCTGATTTTTTTGTTACAAGCGTTTGAAGTTTATACTCGCTACGAAAATGCAAGAGACTACAAAGATAACTACCAACCATTTATTCGTTTTTTAGCCACTCAAGCCACCCATCATTCCGTATATTTCTTTACTACGGAGTTAATTAACACGTCGTTAGTCATGGCCACCCAGAACCCTATCGACTCTGCATCGCGTTTCTCTGGCTTTTGGTTACTACCTGGTTTAATTAAATACCGTTATTTCTACCCGGGGCATACTCTTGACCAGCAACAAATAAAAGATATGCATTTTTTTATTAGCATGATTCATGAGGATTTCTTGTTAAAAAAACCCAATCTGGTGTTTATAGATAATAACAAGAAGAAATTCGAATTTTTCTACTACACACGAGATGATCTTATTAATAATTCCATTTCTTTTCTACCGTTCGACTATTTGCACTATTTTTCTGCAAGCCAACTTGGCCCTTCTCTTCAAGGGTATCGTTATCTTACCACCCTCAAACAATCCCTTGAGGTGGCTATTAATCCGCTACGTTATCAGTTACATTTAAATTACTTAACTTTTCCACACGATCATGAAATTCGTACTAACATCATCTATCTCTACATACAAAATAATACTCTAAAAATGGCATTAAAAGACGGCAGCGGCAACATACAAAGAATTCCCGTTATCGCAAACAAAAATTATCACGGGAAAAAAAATCTATTCTCTATTATGCAGCGTCTTTCTTCTCCCGGATCAACCTTATCTTTTCATGAAAGACAAACCCTTTTAGGGCTCATCGCGCAACAAAAACTCATATTTCCATTCTATAATTACACGGTTTATAAACGCGAATCCTAAAATTAAATTCCTATTGACAACTCGCGGTCAACTTAAGGAGAGTGGTCCATACATTTAAAATGAAACGCTTTGGGTATATATCACTCTACGTTGATACACAGCTAATTTATAATAAGGAGTCTTATCTAAGGTTGTAAGAAATTGGTAACTTTGCCACGCCATTCTAAATTTTGGCCTTTGCAAAAACTCAGCAAGATAATCAAAATTTATTCCCTGCATAAAGGGTTTATGCTCTGATACATCTACCAATATCAGAGCTGGATGATAATTCATTATTTCATCAGCGACTGTATTTATCAAAATGTCGCCTTCTTGTTTAATGGTATTTTGTAAATCATGCCCCGTCGTTTGCTGCAATAGCTTCACGTACCCAGGTACCCACGACAATGAGCCAAAACGTGAAACGGGTAGCACTTGTGCATAATCAATAGCTGGAAATGCTACGCTTAATTTGGCTGATAAAAAATAAACAGGCTGATGTTTAGCATTATAATGCATAAACCGAATCAAACTAAGTGCATCATCCTTATAAGAAATAGCAACGGCATACATCATCTTACTATAACAAAAAGGAAATAAGATAAACAGAAATCCAGCCACCAACAAAGACACATAAGAAATACTCAGCCTTGGTGATATATTTTTTTGAGTGATAACTGATCCGTACAGAAAAATCATTAATAAAAAAGCTATAGAATAGGCCGGATATAAATGGTAATACCAGGAAGTCCGCTGTAAAAAATAGACAAGTAAAAATCCGCATAATACAGTAAATAACCCTGCGCCCAACATTTTATACGTTAAGTACTGACTTAAAAAAGCAAACAACCCTATTACAATGAAACAATATATAATAGCCGGATGCATGAGTAACTCTTTAAACGAATCTCCCACTCCTTGGTAATAAAATTTCATTACTATGGGCAATACCAGCGTAATATATTCAAGATGCACATAGCAAATCACCATCAAGTAACCCAATGCAAGACTTGCAATAATCATTAACTCTAATTTAATCCAAGGCCACAAGTCGCGCCTTTGATAAATATACAATAATTCTAGTAACACAAAAGTAATAATAAAAAATGGCTTGATGAGAAACCCAATCCCCGCTGCTAGCGCCATTAAAACACCAAAATATCGATGGCCATATTCACCCATTAATCGTAACCCAATTAGCAATAAATAAGGGAAAACAAAAATAACCAATAAATGCTCTCGTTGGCCAAAATCAAATGGCAAGGGAAGTATTAAAAAAATAACCGTTATAGCCAATAGAAATAGTTTGCCAAACACAACATGGCATGGGTTAAAGATATGACGAACAAATACATAACAACCGCATAAAGACATAGTTGCCAGCAAGAAAACATAACAACGAAAGACCTTTTCTATATTAAGTAAAAATAGCTGAGAAAAAATTAAAGGTAAGCTATATAAATACAAAAACATTGGCGGACTGGGTTCAAAAAAATCCTTACCATATACACCGCCAGCTAACAATCGTCTTGCTTCGTGCAACCCCCAACTCACATCCCAACTAACTAAAAAACTGGATTGGCTAACCCAACTAAAGAAATAGATACTCGCTATAGCACCAGGAAGCCAAACCACACGCAATATCGATATTACTTGTCGCATAACACTCCATGACATCAAGGCAAATAATATCTTCGCATATCTAATAAAGCTTGTGCGATTATATCTGCATCCGGCTTGGCATCTAATAAGTACATGGCTTGATTATTAGAAACACGAATACTACCCGAAGTCATGAGCGTAGTATATTTGTCTTCCTCAACCACGCTCATATTCACATAACTCCCCACCAATAAGTAACGCCGCGATTTTGTTACAAAAAGATCCCGTCCAACGCTATAATCACTCACATCGTTTACACAGCCTAATACTCTTTGCATCAGCGTAGGCACAATATCATAGTGGCTGGTGCGATGAGTTAACATTCTAGGCTGCTCTCCCGGCCAATACACAATAAGTGGTGTACGAATTTGATAGTCGGTGTAATTACTGCCATGCCCCCAATATGCTTGCCGAGTATCATCAAACTCTTCGCCGTGATCACTGGTAATAATCACTATCGTATTATCGAGCATACGCTGCTCTTTCAGTAACGTAAGCACTTGCCCAACTTCATTATCAACAAAGTGCACTGCATTCTTATAGTGATTAAAGTAATCAGACATACTATCATGATTGATCGTTAATCGATTACACGTGGAACCATCTACTGGATATAACAATGGAATAGACATGGGCAAGCAATAAGCATGCGCAGCATTATAAAATAGAAAGGTAAAAAATGGCTTGTTGTTATCTCTATGCAGCAAAAACTCTTGAAATCCCTTAGTGATAATGTGATCTCGCTCAGCGCTGCTTTTTCCTGTCTGCGACGCAGGCCTAAGATCTCTCAATTCATAAAAAATGGTTTTATGTATAGGCGGAACACTAATATCACTACTATATAATACTCGCGTTTGATACCCATGGTTTAAAAGCGCATGAATAACAATCGCTCCTTGGTTTTTCTGTAACATTGACGCCCAATAGCTACTTGGCAAACTGTAAAACAAAGAAAACAAACCCGCTTGAGTTGAATTCCCACCACTATAATGTTGCTGAAATCGCCAGGCATGTTTTGCAAACTCCTCAATATGCGGGGTAAGCTGTGCATTTATTGCATCAAACCGCCACGCGTCAATACCAATCACAACTATATTATATAGCGTTTTACGCGCTGAAAATTTCAAGGGATGCAAAGGATACTGCAATGGCAAAGCAGGAAACAATGGCTGAGAAAACCGTGTCTCACTGTATCTCTCGATTAACGCTAAAGTATTTTTTCCAGGAATCAGCAACGCCAATATATTATTGTAAAGAGGTAGATTTGGTGTTTGTAGTGCAAAAACATTATTATCACGAGACACTGTGATAATGAAAATCATATAAGATCCTGCTAGTAATGCAAGCAACCGTGACAACCAACGTCTAGCTATGAATAACGGTTTTTTAAAAACTACTTTTTTCCAAATAAAAATGACTAAACACCCTTGTAACAATAAAACCACGATAAAAATCACCATTGCCCATAATATTTCATGTGTAGAAAGTTCTAAAAAATTAATTACATTATACTTCTCTCCAAAAGCAATGCTTAATAGCGTCAAGTTAATATGAAAATGATATGTAGAAAAAACCATTTCATCAGCAAGCAACGTGATACAACTTAGCGTGCTCAACAATGTAGCTAGAGAAAAAGTCAGAAATTTTTTATTAAAAATAATAACGCTCGGAATTACCAAGAAAATACCTGGCAAAACAGCTAATAATGTAAAATTTCCTAAATAGGCAGAAATATAGAATAGCAAAGCCAACGACTTTTCAAACAGGGTAGTATAAGAATAAATAGCCGATGAAAATAATGTTTTTGCAGAAAAAATAATAGTGAGATATTTTAAGCCTAAAATCGAAAATATCCCGGCATTTGCTAAATAAAACCAAATGGTAAAATGCAATAATGGTCGACGTATATACCAGTAATGTTTCAAAAGATTCATGAGCATCGTGCCAGGCTTATGAAGAATTCTTGTTAAAGATCATGGCAGGGATACAGATCCTTCGCAAGCTCAGGATGACGGGCAGGCAAGCTCAGGATGACGGGCGGGGCAAGCTCAGAATTAACACGCAAGCACAAGCCTATAGTGGGGGGGGACCCTCTTCTCACCGATGTCTAGCTGCCTGGGAAGCAACAGCAACGACATTTGGCAACTGTCCTAAACGCTCCAACTCTGCCATAGCTTGTTCCGTAGCTGGTCGCACTACCGAAGTAGGAGAGTCATCACTTAGATACCTCGTAAGACGCCCATCCACGCCCTCGCTCTCAACATGTAAATATGCCTGCCTCTCTCGCAAAGCAACCACAAAATCTTCCAATTGATAGGAGTTACTCAAGAATTGAGTATCTTTATGTAAACGTAACACCAATGGAAACTTAATTTCGTTAACTAATTGGATAATTCTGCTAGAAAAATAATAGGTGCCTAACTCCTTGCCAAACTCAATAGTAAGTCGTGGACATACGCTAAGTGTTCTTACAACAGCAGAAAGCTTATCACAATCCACATCACGCACCGGATCTGGCATTATAATAACAAGTGGTTGCGTCACCGGTGTTATAGAATCCAATTGCGCAAGTGTTAGCCTTTGCTCTTGAGCAGGCAAAGGTTGTTGATGAGTTGTTGTTGTTGCTGCCGCTGCAGATGATGTAGTTGCGCCAGCTGAAAATAATCCACCGCTAGTAGAAACAGCAGATTGCGCTGATACTTGCGCATGAGGACGCGGTACTTTATTTAGTAAGCGCTCCTCCATATTAATGAGGCGTTGCATCGCCTCTGCATCTGTAGGAAATAACTCTACAAATTTCTCAAAATCTCCAATTTGAATTTTAGTGTGCCGCTCTTTCAATGCGGATTCTAATAAACCTATGCTCTCAACATCTTCTAATATAGCAGCACGACAAGCAGCCGATAATTGTATAATTAGCTGCGGCTGTGCCGTCGACGCTTTTATCATATTGCATAGTGTTTCCCAAAACTTGGGTGGATCTTCAATGTCAGTTACTGCAGATAAATTAAGAATAACAGGATTGGATTGCTGCTGGTATCGAACAGAAAAATCATTGAGCATGTCACAGTGCTGTGTTGTTAATCTCCCTTTAACAGTTAGTTCAATAGGCTCTACAAGAGAAATTGGCACTAGCGTTGTAGAAGTAGTGCGTCGTTGAAACTCTCCTGCATTGCGTTGTAACTCAACCTTCATGGCAATCCTCCTTTTTTATTGTGTCTATTTATAAAGTATAGGCCGGAATAGCTACTTGTAACAGGCGGGTAACTGCCTGATTTTAGGGTGGATTAAGACGGGAGTTTCGCATTCTTAATCCGCTCTTGCACAGACGTTAATATCCCTCGCAAAATATTCATTTCTATCGCATCTGGACAGGCGCGAAAAAACAAACGGCGCAATCTAGCCATGAGCTTACGCGGAGCACGTAATCGTAAAAAATCGGTTTCTACTAAGACCTCTTGCAGATGTACAAAAAATCGCTCCATATCTTCTGAAGAAACGGGTTGATGCTCACGCTCTTTAGGTACGTTCCCGCCTAAACTCGCAATGTGCAGTTCATAGGCAATCACTTGCACCGCTGCTGCAATATTCAAGGAGCTATAATCGGGGTTTGCTGGAATTTGCACACAAAGCTGGCATTGTTGTAATTCTGCATTTGTTAGCCCGGTTTGCTCACGACCAAAAACAATGGCAACTGGATTACGCTGGGGTGCTTGCTCAACACGCTGGGCTAACTCTCGTGGCATGCATAATGGCCATGGCAAAGTACGCGAGCGTGTACTGGTTCCCACTACGAGCACACAATCGGCAATGGCCTCGGCCAAAGATTCAGTCACCCTGGCATTTTCTAAAATATCTACAGCACCGGATGCCATCTCTACTGCCTTAGCATGTGGAAATTGCTGCGGTGAAACCAAATATAACTTCTCCAGTCCCATGGTTTTCATTGCTCGCGCCACGGAACCAATATTACCCGGATGTGAAGTATTGACTAAAATAATACGAATTTGCCCAAGTAAGCTCAAATTAGCTATCCTCGAATTTTTTGTGGGTAAAGCGTAGAATAACGTCAATGACTACAAAACTACCAGGCCGTCTAATCGTCATCATCTTTGTACTTACTACTTACCTGCTCTTCACCTGGAATGCGCTGCAACTTATCACGCCTAGCCAAACACCACACAACCACTACCAATACTTAACACAGGCATTCCTGTTGGGGCAACTCCATCTTCCTATATCACCCGCACCCTCCTTACTGGCTTTAGCAGATCCCTACGATCCTCAGCAAAATACAGATTTTAGATTACACGATGCATCACTCTATAAAGGAAAATACTACCTGTATTTTGGGACTTTGCCTGTCTTCACTTTTTTTATGCCATTTAAGTTAATCACCGGAGCCTATCCGCCAGAAGTATATGCTACGCTATTTTTTCTTTTTTTGAGTTTTGTTATTAGCTTTTTATTGCTAATTCGCATTAAAGAAACCTACTTCCCTTTCCTACCAGAAACACATTTGCTATTTGCAGGTTTAATTTTGGGGCTGACCAACAATGCGCCATTTTTATTATCCCGACCAATGTTTTATGAAATTGCAATTGCATCCACTTATTGCTTCACCGCACTGGCATTGTATTTTCTTTACCGATGCATGCATTACGGCTTTCGTTATCAAGATGGTTTTTTATTTAGCTTATGTTTAGCCTGCACTGCAACAGGCAGGCCACATTTTGCTTTCGTTTGCTTTATCCTTGTTTTAGCGACTATTGTTTATTTAATAAAATATGCGCCTCGCCAACGTCTAGTGACTTTAGTTGTTTTATTACTCCTCCCACCCTTATGTATTAGCATTGCTTTAGGGCTATATAATTATTTGCGATTTGATTCTATTTGGGAGTTTGGCTTGCATTATCAGTTAACCGCTTTGCCTATCGCAAAAACAAATATATTAGACATACAAAATATTTTCTCACATATTATCTATGGAGTGTTTGTCTACTTTTTAAATCCTTATGCAGTACAGCTTTCTTTACCTTTCGTGCATGCAACTCATACCAATGTACTCACTGCATTTTCCTCAACCTATATTTGGGATGCCAGCGCGGGTATGCTATTCACTGCCCCTTTTGTAGTCATTATATTTGCTTTACCACGTTTACTTTATTACCACATGCAGCCTAGTCAATATATGCTATTACCGTTATGCTGGTTTCTTGTGTTATGCACTAGCATTCCTATTACGGTTCTTGGTTTTTTATTGATATTATCTGGCGCAACGCAGCGCTTTATTAGCGATTTTTCTCCTTATCTTATATTCATCGCTATAATTACTTTCTGGCTAATAGAAACCAATCAAGCAGGTGAGGTATGGCGTATTAAACGATTTTTTCTTATTACTGGTATCATAAGTATTTTTATTGGCATTAATCTAGGATTTAACTCATAGTTCTACACACCAACCGGCATATGTGGGCGAATGATTTTTAACATTTGTCGAAGAATTGTCGCATTGCCTGCGATAACATCACCCTTAGAAAAAAAATCGTCACCCCCATGTAAATCCGTTATTAAACCGCCTGCTTCTTTTATTAATAAAACGCCTGCAGCAATATCCCAAGGCTTTAACCCTAACTCCCAAAATCCATCTAAACGCCCACAAGCTACATAGGCCAAGTCTAAGGTGGCAGCACCCAAACGGCGAATATCACCGCAAATCGGTAACAAGGCTTGAATAGTGCAAAGATAGGCAGTTTGATGCTGTGGGGAGTGCCGATAAGGGAATCCTGTACCTAATAAGCAATCTTGTAAGTGCTTACGTGTGCTTACGCGAATACGCCTTTCATTCAATTGCGCGCCCTTACCGCGACTAGCTGTAAAAAGTTCATCCCGAATTGGGTCGTAAATAACGCCGTGTTCTATCCTGTTTTTGTATTTCACCGCAATAGAAACCGCAAAATGCGGTAACCCATGAATAAAATTACGCGTACCATCTAAAGGGTCAATAATCCAAAGATAATCATTTCCTGATTTTTCCGTACCTTCCTCACCTAAGACACCATGATCAGGATAAGCCTTTGAAATAATACCAGTAATTTCTTTTTCAGCTTGCTTATCTATATTAGTAACATAGTCATTAGGCTTCTTTTCAGTAACATTTACCTTATCGAGGCGAGTGGCTGCACGAGCAATCAAGTTACCTGCCGTGCGGGCTGCTTGTATAGCAATATTTATAATCGGTTCGCGCATCGCTAAGGCCTATTATCCAATGCTTCTTTGACTGGCGGCAATAAATGGAAACGTGATAAACCCAATGCTATCGACAAAGCACCAGCAACATAAATAGAAGAATACGTGCCTACCACAATACCGATAATTAGCGCCAAGGAAAATCCGTGTAGCAAACTCCCACCCAAGAAAAACAAAGCTAATACCACAGTTAATGTTAGCGCAGATGTCATAATGGTACGCGATAAAGTTTGATTAATGGCTTGGTTCATCACTTCAAGCGCACTGGCTTTTCTCAGTTTACGGAAATTTTCACGCACACGATCAAAAATCACAATCGTATCATTTAACGAATAACCAATAACAGTTAATATAGCTGCCAAGGTAATAAGATTAAACTCTAAGTGCAAAAACGAAAATATCCCTAGAATAATTACTGGGTCATGAATCAATGCCACTGTAGAGGCAACAGCAAAGCGCTTCTCAAAACGTGCAGCAATGTAAATCATTGTCCCTAACAATGCAACAATAATAGCTAGCCAACTTTTCGTCACCATTTCATTTCCGACTTGTGGGCCAATATAATTTACTTGTTCCACCTTCGCGCTAGGCAATACCTGCACCACTTGTTTTGTTAACCTATCTTGCTGATTCTCTGCATTGCCTGATGATGTCAAGGTAACTAACACATCTTTGGAGGTACCATAACTCGTTACAATAGCCTCTTTAAAGCCGGCTTGATCCAAATTGTTGCGTATTAAAGTAAGATCGGCAACCTCTGGAAAGCTTAATTGAATTTGTATTCCACCTGTAAAATCCAAACCCCAATTCAATCCCTTTACGGCCAAGGAACCTATGGAAAGTAAAAACAAGACAATAGAAAATAGCGCCGCCCATTTACGCTGAGCCATAAAGTCAATGTTAGTATTTTGCTTAAAAAATTCCATCAAGCTATTCCTATTGAAATGCGTTTTGCCTCACGGCGACCATATAATAGATTTACTATCGCACGCGTACCCATAATTGCCGTAATCATGGAGGTAATCAAACCAATCGTCACTGTAATTGCCAACCCCTTTACCACCCCTGAGCCTAAGCTAAACAAAATCATCATTACAATCAGCGTGGTAATATTGGCATCGAGAATCGTTACAAATGCACGCTCATAACCAGCATAAATACTGGCTTGTAGACTCATGCCACGTCGCAATTCTTCACGAATACGCTCAAAAATCAAAACATTGGCATCCACCGCCATACCCATGGTTAGCACTAATCCCGCTATACCCGGTAAAGTCAGCGTTGCTCCCAGCAAAGATAAAACCGCAACAATCAACACTAAGTTTAACACTAAAGCTAAATCGGCAATTATCCCCATCATGCTATAGTAAACCGCCATAAACACAACAACTAATGCCATCCCCACTTCTACCGACAATATTCCCATGTGAATATTCTGCTTACCTAAGCTAGGGCCGACTTGTCGCTCTTCGATAATTGTCACTGGAGCAGGTAATGCCCCGGCGCGCAATAACAAGGCTAATGTCTTTGCTTCATCAGCACTGGCTAACCCGGTAATTTGAAAACCATTGCCGAGCGCGCTTTGGATGGTCGCCACACTGATTACATGTCGTTCAGTTTGATAACTAATTTCTTGTTTACCATCGACTAATTTAGGTGTCGACTTTACTTCCACATAGACTACTGCCATCGGCTTACCAATGCTTTCAGCCGTGGTTTTGGTAAACAAACTATCGCCCATACCACTTAACCGCACATCCACATTTGCTCGTCCATCCTCCCCAAAGCCAGAGCGCGCGCTCACAATAGATGAGCCACGCAACACAATTTGGTTTTTTAATAAAGTAGGCTGACCATGCCAATCATATAACCGGGTATCCGTAGGTGCCATGCCACCTGCCGCTACTAATGCAGGGTCATGTTCTACATCCACCATGTGAAATTCTAATGTCGCCGTCTTCCCGATTAAGCTTTTAGCTTGTGCTGTATCTTGCACTCCCGGTAAATCTACCGACACCCGGCTATCCCCTTGTTGCTGCACAATAGCCTCAGAAATCCCTAACTCATTCACCCGATTACGCAGGGTATTCATCGCTTGCTCTAATGTTTCCTGGCGTGCTTGATAAAGTGCGGCTGGCGCCCATGCACCTTGTAGAGCAAATTCATCTGCTGCAGATGATTGCTTAGTCCAACTAAACTCCGGATAACGCTGAGTTACAAAAGTATAAGCATCCTCTCTCGCTTCCAGCGTGCGAAACTGCAACATAACGCCTTCTTTACCTTGGCGGAACACGCCTGAATAACGAATATGTTCATCACGTAGTGCTTGAGCAATATTGTGTAAGTCTCCTTCTGTACGCTGTTGTAATACGGAATTAACATCAACCTGCAAGAGAAAATGCACACCGCCGCGTAAATCTAGCCCCAATTTCATCGGTGTGGCACCCAGAGATTTTAGCCAGACAGGGGTAGTAGGAGCTAGATTTAAAGCAACTAGATAATTTTCCCCCAGTGTTTGCTGGATCACTTCTTTGGCTTGCAGTTGCACATCGGGAGAAGCAAAAGTAAATAATACCGTGCGATTTTCTTGTTGCGCATGAGTATAAGCAATATTAGCAGTAGTTAATGCTTGTTTTATGGTATCGGTAAGTTGCGAATTTATCGTAACTGCTGAATTCGCCGCTGCCACTTGCACTGCCGGTACCTCTCCATACAAATTGGGCAAGGCATAAATAACCCCACATATAAGTACCACAACAATCAAGATATATTTCCATACGGGATAACGATTCATTAATATCCACCTAATAACTTCTACATAAGTGACTTCAGTGTGCCTTTCGGTAATGCAGTAACCACTGCAGATTTTTGTATGACAATGTCGGTATTATCAGCAATAGTTAGCACCACATATTGGTCGCTGATTTTACCTATTTTACCTAAGACTCCACCAACAGTAATCACTTCGTCGCCTTTGGCAAGCGAGCCTAATAAATCTCGTTGTTCTTTATTGCGCTTATTTTGTGGCCGCCATATTGCAAAATAAAAAAATAAAATAAATACGGCAAAAATAATAAAGAATGAAAAGGATCCTCCTGCTGGCACTGTTCCTGCCACTGAGGCATCTGCTGCATAAGCAGAAGAGATAAAGAAATCGAATAGGGTCATTATGTTTATTCCTAGGATAATTAAGCCAGTTGCAGGATTATAGACGCTTTCTGAATAGGGTCAAATTATTCTCTACGCATCTACCCCCACCCACATAGCATCGCCGTAACTAAAAAACCGATAACGTTGTGCCACCGCTGCGTGATAAGCTCGCATCATCGCCGCATGGCCTCCCAAGGCACAAACTAACATAAGCAACGAAGACCCTGGTAAATGCAAATTCGTAATCAACGCATCAACACAGCGAAATAGATAACCCGGATAAATAAAAATAGCTGTTTCACCGCTATAGGGTTGAATTTTCCCACTTGCACTGGCAGTCTCCAAGCCGCGCACAGTTGTTGTCCCTACTGCCACCACACGCCCACCCCGTTGTTGCGTCATACGCACTTGCTCACATAAGGCAGAGGATACTTCTAAATATTCCGCATGCATACGATGCGCCTGAATATTTTCTGTCCGTACGGGGGTATAAGTTCCCGCCCCAACATGTAAAGTTAAAAATCCTATTGCTACACCTTTAGCGCGCAATCGGCTAAACAGTTCCTCATCAAAATGCAATCCTGCCGTTGGCGCAGCTACAGAACCCTTGTGCTGAGCATAAATCGTTTGATAACGTTCACTGTCATGATTTTCCGGTAAACGATCAATATAAGGTGGCAATGGAATTTGGCCAATACTCTCAATCACTGTCAACACTGGTTGGGAATCATGGCTATATAATATATAAAACTCATCTTCACGGTGCATGACTTCGAATAGACAGGCTTCTTGCTCACCCAACCACAATCTGCTACCTGGTCGGGGTGGTTTACTCGCACGTACTTTCGCACTAATCCGCCGCGCATCTAAAATACGCTCCACGAAGACTTCAATTTGCCCGCCGGTGTCTTTACTGCCCAATAAACGCGCAGGAATCACACGTGTATTATTGAATACCAGTAAGTCTTTTGCTGTTAACAAATCTATAATCGCAGAAAACTGACAATGCTGAATAATCCCAGTGTGCCTGTCTAAACACAACAAACGGCTAGCACTGCGATCCGCTAATGGGTGCTGTGCAATGAGTTCTGCAGGTAAATCGTATAAAAAATCGCTTAGTTTCATTGTAAGCTAAATCTCAACCTCTCCGCCCACTTTTGCTGATAGCCAAGTACATGAATTTAAATTATATTTTCTTTAACCTGAGTTAGGTTTAACTATGAAAAAGGACTTTCATATGACCACGAATATAATTGATTTGGCTATATATCGTAAACAGCGGACTCGTGAATCCACAGTATCTTCCAGTTATGATGGTGAATTAGCTACAGCCATTCAACACTTGATTCAGCAATTACGCACCTCAGCATTAAATTCTGGGATGACAAAATAGGTTCACCAAAAATTGAGCCTTCATGGTTGTCTGCTACGGATTAAATAGATCTTTCGCTAAACGGCCAAAAGTCGAGCTTAAGAGAACTCCTTTATAGATGCCTATAAGCTATACTTTAAATTAAATTGGACTATAAAAAAACAATAGGAGAAACAAATCATGCCAGTTTATTATTTTTTGGAGGCAAGAAATGACATTGAAGATGCTATATCCACAGGAAATGACCAGCACGCACTCGATATCTTGAATTCTTTAATAACTGATCAACAAAACGTCGTTGATACAAACGGAAACTCCATAATAAATCTCTCTGAACAAACCAAGCAACAACTAATTATAAATGCACTTGTGTATGCAATTGATGCTAAGTCAGACAGGAACACCTTAAACCAGCTAGTATCTCTGCTTAAGGGAGGCAACATTAATCAGCCCTATATGCCCATCAATTCCAATGGTGCGATTACGCCTTCTGCAGGAGAGTGGGAAACCCCTATGCAGTGTGCTAAAAGGAATGGGGACACTGCAACAATTGCTCTCATACATAAACACGGGGGTGTTGATGACAACATTCGCCGCAACCAAATACAGAGATACCAACCCCCAGCAGGAAGGTCACCTTAATTTTTATACCGATCTATCTCTCACCCAACGGAAATACGGCATAGGTCAATAAACGTACTTGGTAACAAGCCCAGTGC
Source organism: Gammaproteobacteria bacterium RIFCSPHIGHO2_12_FULL_41_20 (assembly GCA_001801575.1). Classification (GTDB taxonomy): domain Bacteria; phylum Pseudomonadota; class Gammaproteobacteria; order DSM-16500; family DSM-16500; genus 2-12-FULL-41-20. The sequence goes on along the minus strand of MGYC01000022.1, from coordinate 71,444 downwards.
TAATGCAGCAACACCATTGACACTAATCACGGCCGCCAAACCTGGGGATACCGCAATATGTTGACTATGTTGTGGCGTAGCAGGCTCTTCAAAGTACATCAGCATCACAATGCGTAAATAATAATAAGCGCCAATTAAAGCAAACACTAATGCTAATACCGCTAGCCACACCAAGTGCGCCTCTACCAACGCCTGTAATAAGCCTAGCTTGGCAAAGAAACCCACTGTAGGCGGTACCCCTGCCATGGAAAACATCAGCAATAACATCATAAAAGCTAACCAAGGATTGCGGGCGTTTAACCCACGATAATCATTTAACTGATCAAACTCCATACCTTGCTTACTTAAGATAGCAATGATCGCAAATGCACCGGCGGCAACCAGCACATAGGTGGAAATATAAAACATGGCGGCAGAATAGCCTTGCGCAGATTGCGGTCCAGCCAAAATACCCAACAACGTATAACCAATATGGGCAATCGATGAATACGCTAACATGCGTTTAAGATTGGTTTGCGCAATCGCCAATAGATTGCCAAAGAACATTGACAATATTGCAACTAAAATGAGTACTTGTTCCCATGCTACTTGTAAACTAGGTAATGCTTGTACTAATACTCTAACCATAATGACAAAGGCAGCCACTTTCGGCGCACTGGCAATGAATAACGTTACCGGCGTAGCTGAACCCTGATATACATCCGGCACCCACATGTGAAATGGCACGGCACCAAATTTAAAAATCAATCCTGAAATAATAAAAATTAACGCTACCAAGGCGACTAAATTCAGATTCGATTGTAAAGTCTGAGCAATCGTCGCAATTTGGATATCGCCAGTAATACCGTACAACAATGAAATCCCATATAAAAATAATCCTGACGCCAACGCCCCCATCACAAAGTATTTGATAGCTGCTTCGGTTGCTAAAGTAGAGTCCTTATACATAGCCACCATGGCATATAGAGACAAGGATAATAATTCCAATCCCAAGTAAATGGTAAGCAAACTATACGCTGAAACCATAATTGACATGCCAAGCACTGAAAACAAACCTAGCAAATAATATTCACCAGTAGCAATGCGGCGTTCTTTAATATAGTCACGCGCATAAATAAATGCGAATAGGCTAAACACATACATGATTAGCTTAGATAGTATCGCCAGCTTATCGACAATATAGCCGCGATGAAAAGTGATAATAGGTTCCGGGTAATCTTGGTATTGCATAAAAGCGGCAACAAAGGCCAGGACTAAGGTGAGTTGGGTTAAATAATAAGTCAGCCCGCGTAGTCGTGCCGGCAAAAAAATATCTGCCAAGAGCACTATGCAGGTCATGCTTAGTAGAATAAGTTCTGGAAACGCTGCCGAAAATAATGGCAAAGTAAAGTTCATTATTTACACCCTCACCCTAACCCTCTCCCGCAAGCGGGAGAGGGGATTTAGCTTAGACCTTCTCTCCCACCGCTCATGCTGCCCATCCCATTGGCACATTCATAGCCAACCCTGTAGGAATACTCTGTAATAACAAATGACCAATGGTCACTCGCAACACATTAATAATTGGTAATGGATACAGCCCAACAAAAAATACGCCGGCTGCCAACAAAATATAATTAATCCTCTCTATTACATTAATATCTTTAAATGTCGCTACAGCCGCATTAGTAACCGGACCCAAAAAGACACGTTTATACATCCATAATGTATAGGAAGCGCCCAATACCAATGTTAATGCTGCCATGGTTGCTACCCAGAAGTGGGTTTGAAACGCACTCATAATTACCATAAACTCACCAACAAACCCCGCGGTTCCCGGCAAACCTACATTAGACAAAGCAAACAACATAAAGAAAGCCGCAAACACCGGCATGCTATGCGCCACACCGCCGTAAGATTTAATTAAACGACTGTGATTGGCAAGACGATCCGCCATTAAACCTATACCCAGGAACATTGCACCCGAGCCAAACGCATGCGCAATCATTTGAATCACCGCTCCTTCTAAACTCATATATGCATCTTGAAAACTGCCCATGCGGCGAATAATGTCATACACCATAAAACAGCCTAAGGTAGAAAATCCCATATGCGCTACAGAGGAATAAGCAATTAATTTCTTCATGTCTTTTTGCACAATAGCAATTAAGCCCACGTACACAATAGCAATCAATGACATGCCAATCATGAAATCGGCCAAACGCATACAAGCTAAGGGTGTGATCGGCATACTAAAGCGCAAAAACCCATACACGCCTAGTTTTAACATTAACGCAGCCAAGATAACCGATCCTCCCGCCGGAGCCTCAGTATGCGCATCAGGCAACCAGGTATGTAACGGCCACATTGGTACTTTCACAGCAAAAGCGAGAAGAAAAGCAAAAAATAAATATTTTTGCACATGCAAACTTAACGGTAAGCCATAATACTCTTGAATACGAAATGTGCCCGTTTGGTTATAAAGGTATAACAAGGCAATTAACATCAGTATTGAACCAAAAAAGGTAAACAAGAAAAACTTAATCGATGCATACGAACGATTCGCACTACCCCACATGCCAATCGAAAGATACATAGGAATTAACATACCTTCCCAAAATACATAAAATAACACGGCATCCATGGCGCAAAACACACCGACAATCATGCCTTGCATGGTTAAAAATGCTGCCATGTATTGTGCCACGCGCAGCTTAATGGTTTGTGAGCTCGCTAAAACCACTAACAACCCAGTAAAATTGGTGAGAATCACCATCAAGACAGAAATGCCATCTACACCCAATGCATAATGCGTTTGATAAGCACGTATCCATAAATGCTCTTCTTGAAACTGCATGGCATAACTTGTGACATCAAAACCCAAGTATAACGGGATGCATAAAAGTAAATTGGCAATTGCCACTAAAATGGCAATACCTCGTGCTGTGCCTGCATGTTTATCACTGCCTGTCAACAATACACAGACAGCACCCACTATGGGTAACCAAATTAACAACGATAACAGGGGAAACTGCCATGCCATAAGTAACTATCCCCAAATAAACCAAAGAAGAAAGACTAATACTCCTATCACCATACTCAGTGCATAATGATAGAGATATCCCGTTTGCACATAACGTACTGTACGCGCTAACCAACCGATGGCTTGACCGGACCCATTCACACACACGCCATCAATTAATTTAACATCACTGACTTCATAACACACATCGCCTAACTCCACTGTGCCTTTCACAAATACGGTGTGGTTAAAATCATCAAAGCCAAATTTACGCACTAATAAGGCATATACCCAATGGAAGCGCCGCTTCAAAACCTCAGTCCATTGTGGATGAGCAGCAATAAACATCCATGCCATGACAATGCCAGCCATGGCGAACCAAAAAGTCAAATGCATGCCTGCATCTAAGGCCATTTTACTTGCACCTACATACGACCTGGCCATTTGTGCTAATACATTATGTTCCGGCAAGACAAAAACGCTATCTCCCAATAAACTGGGTTGCGCAAACAACATAGGTCCAATTAACATTTGCCCCATAAATACGCTAGGAATAGCAAGTGCCACCAAGGGGATTAATATCACCCAAGGCGACTCATGAATATGCCCTCGTAATTTTGCCTCTACTCTACTGCGTGTATGAAATGTTAAAAACAACGCGCGAAATGTATAAAGCGGCGTAATGAATGCACCGAATAACACGCAGTAATAGGCATAATGTGCGCCTGGCAGTGTACTTAAATGCACCGCATCGATGATCGCATCCTTAGAAAAAAAGCCAGAAAATGGTGGGATCGCCGATAGCGCCAATCCACCAATCACAAAAGTCAGATAGGTAACAGGTAAGTGCACTGCCAAACCACCCATTTTACGCATGTCTTGTTCATGATGCATGGCAATAATAACTGAGCCTGCAGATAAAAATAATAATGCCTTAAAAAAAGCATGCGTCATCAAATGAAAAATTGCTGCATCGTAAGCAGAAGCCCCTAAGGCTACCGCCATATAACCTAATTGCGAAATTGTCGAATAGGCAATCACCCGCTTAATATCAAATTGTACTAATGCCACCAACCCTAAAAAGAACGCGGTGGTACCACCGATAACTAAAATCATGCTCAATACCGCCGGCGCGTATTCAAACAAGGGCGACATGCGCGCTACCATATAAATGCCTGCTGTTACCATGGTTGCAGCATGAATTAATGCCGAGATCGGCGTTGGACCTTCCATGGATTCTGGCAACCATACATGCAAAGGCACTTGCGCAGATTTCCCCATCGCACCAATGAATAATAAAAAGCAAATTAGCGCAATCACGGGTACATCGTAATTAGGAAATAATGCTAAGCTACGTGATACTACCTGTGGAACTTGGGTAAATACAGCGTGATAGTTTAAGGTGCCAAAGAACATTAATACAGCCGCAATAGCCAGTAAAAAACCTATGTCACCGACACGATTAACTAGAAATGCTTTTAAACTACCTTGGTTTGCACTCTCTTTATTAAACCAAAAACCGATCAGCAAATAAGAGACTAACCCTACTCCTTCCCAACCAAAAAATAATAACAAGAAGTTATTTGCCAATACCAACACCAACATGGCAAAAGTAAATAATGATACATAACTAAAAAACCGTTGATAACCCGGATCGTCTGCCATATAGCCTATGGTATAAATATGCACGGCTAATGAGATAAACAACACGACAAACAACATGACTGTACTTAGTCGATCTAAGAGTAAAGCCACATCAAATTGCACGCTTCCCGCTGTCGCCCAGGTATACAAGGTTCCCTCGATGGCAGGATGCGCATCCAGCAGCATGACTTTGACTAAGTACATAGACAATACAAAGGCCATAGCTACTAAGCTAACCGTGATGCAATGTGTCGCATTTCTACCAATACGATGCCCGAACAAGCCAGCAGTGATTGCCCCCAATAACGGCAATAACATAATGATGGTTGCGAGGAGGATGAGAGGTTGATCCACAACTTATCCTTTTAAAGTATCCAATTGTTCAACTTCAATGGTGCCCCGTCGACGATAGAGCACAACCAAGATCGCTAAACCAATAGCTGCTTCTGCTGCAGCCACTGTCAACACGAAAAATACAAATACTTGGCCAACAACATTGCCAAGAAAATAAGAAAATGCAACGAAGTTAGTATTGACTGCTAACAAAATCAATTCGATGGACATTAACAGCACGATAATATTTTTGCGGTTAATAATAATACCCGCCATCCCCAGCCCGAATAAAATGGCAGCCAACATAAGAAATTCCGTTAATGAAATCGTCATTTTTTCTCCACCGGCATATTCACTAAGCGAATGCGATCCTCGCGACGCACCGCAACTTGCGCAGCCGGGTTTTGCACTTTACGTTGCACCGGCCCACGGTGTGCTAAAGTAATTGCAGCAATAATGGCTGCCAGTAATAACACACCGGCAATTTCAAAAGGATAAACATAGTCGGTATAAAGAATACTGCCTAGTTGCGTAAGGTTATTATAGTCTGCTCCAGGTAATAGCGGTGCTGGATAATGCGACAAATCAAATCGCTCAGGACCAATGCCAATCACAACCAAGCCAATAATTAATGCTACGATTAAAATGCCAAAGGGAAGATAACGTACAAACCCCTTACGCCGCGACTCTTGCCTAACGCTAATCATCATCACCACAAATAGAAATAACGTCATGACGGCACCTACGTACACCAGTAACAATATCAGCGCCAAAAATTCAGCATGCAGTATCATCCAAACCGCTGCCATCGCAAAGAAAGTCACTACCAACGATAAAACACTGTGTACAGGATTACGACTGGCAATCACCATCACCGCTGACGCTACTGCAACTAATGCGTATGCATAGAAAATCAGATGCAATATCATCGATACTTCGCCTCCTCTGTGCGATCTTCGGCAATGTCTTTTTCATATCTATCACCAATTGCTAGCAAGGTTTCTTTTGTTAAAATGTTTTCACCGCGCTGCTCATAGTGATAATCATGGAAACGTGTTAACACAATGGCATCTACTGGACAAGCTTCTTCACAAAAACCACAATACACGCATTTAAATGTATCAATATCATACAACGTCGTACGTCGAGAACCATCTTCTCGTGGTTCTGCTTCTATCGTTATTGCCAAAGCAGGACATACCGCCTCACAGAGTTTGCAAGCAATGCAACGCTCCTCACCATTAGCATAGCGACGCAATGCATGAATCCCACGAAATCGTGGCGAGGTAGGGGTTTCCTCTTCTGGATAGCGAATAGTAAATTTTCTTTTCCACAAATAACGGCCTGTCACAGTAAGCCCCACCAGCAGGTCCCAAAGCGTAAAGCTTTTCACATACTGCCAGGCGCGACGCATCATGATGCCATTCCTTCTATGCTAAACCATGGCCCGAGATGAAATTGTACCGCTAGCCCGATCACTACAATCCAAATCAAGGTAATGGGAATAAACACTTTCCAGCCTAAGCGCATAACTTGGTCATAACGGTAGCGCGGAAAGGTAGCGCGAAACCAAAGATAACAGTACAGAAAAAAACTAAACTTGATAAAGAACCAAACAAATCCTGGCACCCAGGCAAACCAAGATTGCAAATAAGGGATACCTTCGAATGGCGATAACCAGCCGCCCAAAAAGAAAAGCGAGGTGAGCGCGGAAATTAATACCATATTGGCATATTCAGCAAAGAAAAATAGTGCAAAGGTCACACCTGCATATTCAACATGGAATCCAGCAACTAATTCGGATTCGCCCTCGGCCATATCAAAAGGTGAGCGGTTGGTCTCAGCCACTCCAGAAATCCAAAAAACAATAAACAAAGGCAAGAGTGGCAGCCAATACCAATGCCAAAATCCTCCCGTTTGCGCTAGGACAATCTGCTGGAAATTTAATGAATTCGCAGCCATCATCACACCCACTAAAGAAAACCCCATGGCAATCTCATAGGATATGGATTGTGCTGCAGCACGTAAGGCACCAAACATGGCATACTTGGAATTGGACGCCCAGCCAGCAATGATAATGCCATACACGCCCAAGGAAGAAATGGCCAGCGTATACAGCGCGCCTGCGTTAATATTCGCTAGCACCACACCTTGATCCAGCGGAATAACAGCCCAAGCAGCAAGAGCTGTGCCGAAGCTAATAATCGGTGCAATAAGAAAAAGAAAACGATTGGATGCAGTAGGAACAATAATCTCTTTGCCTAATAGTTTTACTGTATCCGCTATGGGTTGTAATAGCCCAAATGGACCAACGCGATTAGGACCTAGTCGTGCTTGCATAAACCCAATAATGCGGCGCTCTAAATAGGTTAAATACAGCACGATAACAATAATGCCAATCACCAGTGCGATAATCTTGGCAACAATAAGTGCAACTAACAGTAACCCATCTAACATGGTTTAAGTTATCCTGTCTATTTCCACTATTCCAAATAATTCATCCAACATGGCCGTCTCAGGTATACCACCGGCAATTAAGATGGCATCCTCGGGCAAGCGCGTGTCATAAATAGCAGGCAGCCGTACTGCTTTGCCATTTTGCTTAATATGCACCATCTCACCCTCGGTAATATGCAATTGTGCAGCACGTTGCGGATGGATGCGCACTACCGCACATTCGCCTTCTAAAATACGTTGTGCCTCTTGTAACGGCTGTGAACGACGCACTAAGCTATCGGTGGCATAAATAGGAATATCGCCTATGCGGACCAGTTGGTTATGAGCAGACATCGTTGGTATGGCACGCTTAGGACATTCCACCTCAGGACCTGCGATATCCGCCGGGCATAACAATCCCTGAACTTTATCACGAATCGCTGCACAGCTCGTCATATCAAAATCTTCCAGATGGAGCGCTTGACCTAAACTTTGTAATACCAGCCAACCTGGCCGTGCCTCAGCTAAAGGCGAAACTGCTGCATTAAAGCTTTGCCATGTCCCAGCAGCATTCACTAATGTACCGGTATTTTCTGTGAACGGCGTAATAGGTAAGATCACATCCGCGTGTTTTTCTAGCGTGGCATTATTAAACATGGATAATGCCAAAACAAATTCTGCATGTTGTAATGCAGTTATAGCTTGCTGCGGCTGGGCACAGTCTAATTCTGGCTCTACGTTGCATAACAAATACGCCTTGCGTGGTTGCGCTAGCATGGCTTGGGCATCTAATCCTGGCGCATCCACTGCCTGACCCATTGCAGTGCGATGGGGTACTGCACCTGCTAACCATGCCCCTGCTGCATTTGCCCCTTCAGTGAGGAGCCCTAATTTCGCACCGGTTAATTGCGCCAATTTGGCGGCATGATAGCGAATTTCTGCTGCACGTGGGTGATTCATCGCTAAAGCACCAAGCAAGATACAGGCGTGTTTTTTGTCGCGCAGTGTTCGGGGGATTTCTAACCCCTCCACCATCTCAGCTAGCGTATCCACTAACTGCGCCGGGGAAACAAGTACTCGCGCATGCAATGGAAAATGGAAATGATAATCCAGCATATTCACCGCCATAATCTTTGCACCGTTACTCCAGGCTTTGCGCACTCGCAACGCCGCAGATGGCTGTTCTTTCTGAATGTGCGATCCAATCAGTAAAATTGCATCACATTGTGCAAGCTCGGCCATGCTCATACCTAATCCAGGCGCAAGCGGCATTGTGGCTTGATCACGAAAATCAACTTGACGTAACCGATGATCGATATGCGCACTACCCAATTGTCGTACTAAGCTCTGCAAAAGATAACTCTCTTCCAACGTCGCACTCGGTGAAATCAATGCACCCAGTTGGCCACTTCCGTGCTGATCCACACTATGACGCAATCCTTGGGCAGCCGCTGTGAGTGCTTCTTCCCACGTCGCTGGCGCTAATTTGCCATGGCGACGTATCCATGGTTGAGTTAAGCGTTCCGGGTGATCTAAGCCAGCATAGCTAAAGCGATCACGATCGGAAATCCACGTCTCATTCACTGCATTATTTTCTCGTGACACTACGCGCATTACGCTACCATTACGTGAATGCACGAATAAATTCGACCCTACACAATCATGCGGACTAATACTGGGAGCTTGTGTTAACTCCCAAGCGCGCGCACGAAAACGAAAAGGCTTTGACGTCAAGGCACCAACCGGACAAATATCAATAATATTACCCGACACTTCAGAGTGCATAGCATGTTTAATATATGTGCCTATCGTCATATGCTCACCACGACCAGTTGCGCCTAACTCGCGTAATCCTGCCACTTCTTCCCCGAAGCGCACACAACGGGTACATTGAATACAACGGGTCATTTCTGTCGCCACCAACGGCCCAATATCTTCATCTTTAACGGCGCGCTTGCCCTCAGCAAAGTGTGACAATGGTGAAGCAAAGCCCATGGTTAAATCTTGCAATTCACACTCGCCGCCTTGGTCGCAGATGGGACAATCTAAAGGATGATTTATTAATAAAAACTCCATAACACTACGTTGCGCTGTCATGGCTTTCGTAGATTTAGTAAAGACTTTCATACCTGGTGTGATAGGTGTAGCGCAAGCGGGTAATGCTTTGGGTGACTTTTCTACTTCTACTAAACACATGCGGCAGTTGGCTGCTACCGGTAAATGCTTGTGGTAGCAAAATCGGGGTATATAAATGCCAGCCTCATCCGCCACCTGAATAATCATTTGCTCAGAATGAGTCTGAATTTTACGGTCATCTATTTCTATTTCAATATCTGCCATGGATTTTCTCTTTACGAAACTGTCTACACCCTCACCCTCTCCCCGCGCTACGCGCCGGGAGAGGGGATGGTTATGTCTCTGTCACCATACAACGCTTATGTTGTACGTGATACACGAACTCATCCCGAAAATACTTTAAAAATCCACCAACCGGCCAAGCGGCGGCTTCCCCAAATGCACAAATCGTGCGGCCTTCAATATTTTTTGCTGCGCGCGCTAGGTTGTCGATGTCTTCTACACTCGCTTCGCCATGCTCAATACGGTGCACCATACGATATAACCAACCTGTGCCCTCACGACACGGCGTACATTGTCCACAGGATTCTTCCATATAAAATTTCGACAACCGTTCCAGCGCCTTCACCATGCATACCGTTTCATCCATTACAATCACAGCACCAGAACCCAACCCAGAACCGGCTTTTTGTATAGAATCAAAATCCATATTTAATGACATCATACTATCTGCAGGCAATACCGGCATGGATGAGCCACCAGGAATAACCGCTTTTAAGCGATGCCCAGTACGCACCCCCCCTGCCATCGCTAATAACTCTTTAAACGGCGTGCCTAATGGAATTTCATAATTACCTGGCTTATTCACATGCCCAGTCACAGAGAAAATTTTACATCCGCCATTATTTGGCTTGCCTAGCTTTAAAAACCATTCTGCGCCGTGCTGTAGAATCACCGGCACAGAAGCAAAAGTTTCTACATTATTAATCGTTGTAGGTTTCCCATATAAACCACGTGCAGCAGGAAACGGTGGTTTATAACGCGGCATGCCTTTTTTCCCTTCTAATGACTCCATTAATGCCGTTTCTTCACCACAAATATAGGCACCAGCACCAAGGTGCACATGCAAATCAAAATCTACGCCTGAGCCCAAAATATTTTTACCCAACAATCCCAAATGGTAAGCTTCGTCCAGTGCCGCTTGAAAACGCTCATAAGGCTCCCAAAATTCGCCGCGGATATAATTATAACCAACCGTTGCTCCCATCACATAACCACCTATGGCCATGCCTTCAATAAGTTGATGTGGGTTATAGAGTAAAATATCGCGATCTTTACATGTGCCTGGCTCGCCTTCATCGGCATTACATAATACATACTTTTGCCCTGGCACATCACGACGAATAAAACTCCATTTCAATCCAGTAGGAAAGCCTGCGCCACCGCGTCCACGCAATGTTGCCGTTTTTAATGCGGCAATAATTTTTTCCGGCGGCATTTTTTCTTGTAAGATACGTTGCCACTGTGTATAACCGCCAACACTTTGATACGCCTGCAAACTCCACGGCTTATCTAAATGCAAAGTACGGAAACAAACTTCATTCGCCACGATGCTTACTCCAAAGATGCCAAAATCGCATCAATTTTTTCCGGCGTGAGATTTTCATAATATTTTTTTCCAATCTGTAACATGGGAGCACCCACGCAAGCACCTAAACATTCCACTTCTTTTAACGTGCATTTACCATCCGCTGTAGTCCCATGCACATCCACCGCCAAACGTTTTTTCAAATGCGCTAATACTTCTTCTGAGCCACGCAACATGCATGAGATATTGGTACATACGCTAATTACATGACGGCCGACAGGCTTAAGATGATAAAGGCTATAAAATGTTGCAACTTCATATACTGCAATACGTGGCATGCCTAAATAATCGGCCACGGCATCCATCCACTCTTCATTCAGCCAGCCACGTTCTTCTTGCACATAACGCAACGCTTCCAATACACCAGAACGTTTGTGTTCCTCAGGATAACGTTGTAACCATGCATCAATTTTGGCACGTACAGCAGCTGATAACAGTGTTTTATTCGTCTCTGTCATTAACGATCAATCTCCCCAAACACCACATCTAGACTGGACAAGGTGGCTACCACATCAGCAATCATATGGCCACGAATTAACTCGTTTAATCCGGCTAAATGCGCAAACCCTGCGGCGCGAATTTTCAGACGATACGGCTTGTTAGCACCATCCGAGACTAAATACACACCAAATTCACCTTTAGGATGCTCTATCGCTGCATAGGCTTCCCCTGCCGGTAAACAATAACCTTCACTCATGAGTTTAAAATGATGAATCAATGCTTCCATGCTTTTTTTCATTTCCACGCGCGGCGGCTGCACGATTTTATAATCATCTACCATCACTGGACCTGGATGGTTACGCAGCCACTCTACGCATTGGCGAATAATCCGGTTAGATTGACGCATTTCTTCGATACGGACTAAATAACGATCGTAACAATCACCGGTTTTCCCAATGGGAATTGCAAAATCCACTTGATCATAGACTGCATACGGTTGTTTTTTACGTAAGTCCCACTCCACACCCGAACCACGCAACATCGGACCAGTAAACCCCAAGGCTATGGCACGTTCTGGAGAAACAACACCTATGCCTACGGTGCGTTGTTTCCAAATGCGGTTATCAGTAAGCAAGCTTTCATATTCATCTACACGTGCAGGGAAGCGCTCGGTAAAGTCCCAAATATAATCTAATAAAGAACCTTCACGTGCGGCATTTAACCTCGCCACCTCTTTGGTGTTATGCCATTTAGTTGGCTTGAACTTGGGCATGTTATCAGGGAGGTCTGCGTGCACACCGCCTGGACGATAATACGTAGCATGCATGCGTGCACCTGACACGGCTTCATAACAATCAACAAGCTCTTCACGCTCACGGAAACAATAGAGAAACATGGTCATGGCACCAATATCTAAAGCATGCCCTGCTAGCCATAATAAATGATTTAATATGCGCGTAATTTCATCAAACATCACACGGATATATTGCGCACGAATCGGCGGCATTACCCCTAATAATTTTTCTATAGCTAATACATAACCGTGTTCATTACACATCATGGACACGTAATCCAATCTGTCCATATAACCAATGGTATGATTATACGGCTTGCTTTCAGCTAACTTTTCCGTAGCACGGTGTAGCAAGCCAATGTGTGGATCTGCACGTACCACGGTTTCCCCATCCACTTCGAGAATCAGACGTAACACACCGTGTGCTGCTGGATGTTGTGGGCCAAAGTTAAAGACATAGTTGCGAATTTCAGGCAAGGTTTCCATGTGATATTAGGCTCCTGTGCCTGGAGGGATTTCATAGCGATGATCATGGCGAATCACCTTGGGCTCTAACACCCGCGGCGCAATACTTACCGGCTCATAAATAACCCGTCCTTGTTGTGCATCGTAGCGCACTTCCACTTTACCGCTGAGTGGAAAATCTTTGCGAAACGGATGGCCGGCAAACCCGTAATCAGTCAAAATACGGCGTAAATCTGGATGCCCAACAAAATGGATACCAAATAAGTCAAATGCTTCTCTTTCAAACCAATTCGCGGCGGGCCAAATATCGGTAACCGAGTGAATAGCCGGAGGTTCTTGTGACTCCGGTAAATATACGCGTAAACGGATACGCTGATTGTGCGTCAAAGACAATAAATGATACACAACCGCAAAGCGGGGTTGTGTTGGCGTCATCGTTGTAGCAGTGGTAAATTCATGCCCCTCTACACCACGACCAAAACCCGTTCCTGTGGTAGATTCCGTCTGCCACTCCCCTAGCCCGTAATGCAAATAGTCAACACCACATACATCGATCAGCATGTTAAATGCAAGGTCGGCTTGATCACGCAAAGCCAAGCACATATCGCGAATAAATTCGCCCTTGACCTGTAATGTCAACTCATTGTGACTAACATTGGCCACCTCAATCCAAGCCATAAAACTCTTTGTTATATTTTCATGAAGAGCATAAATATCTGACATCACGAATCCTTATTATCTATACCCGCTAAAAATATGCAGGGATAAGTTTTTCATGGAGGTAAAGGTCAGTGAGAATAGGAATGTCGGCTTCACCTTGCAATTACCTTTTTTTGCCGAATTTTATTTTGCAGCTGGATCACACCGTACATCAGCGCCTCTGCCGTTGGCGGACAACCTGGCACATAAATATCCACAGGCACAATACGATCACAGCCACGCACAACAGCATAAGAATAATGATAATAACCCCCGCCATTCGCACAGGAACCCATGGAAATCACCCATTTCGGATCTGCCATTTGGTCATACACTTTACGCAAAGCCGGTGCCATTTTGTTACATAATGTCCCCGCTACTATCATCACATCCGACTGGCGTGGACTTGGACGAAACATCACACCAAAACGGTCCAAATCATAACGCGCTGCGCCAGCATGCATCATTTCTACCGCGCAACACGCTAATCCAAATGTTACTGGCCACATTGACCCAGAACGCGCCCAAGCAAAAATATCATCCAGAGTGGTTAAATAAAAACCTGGTTTTAGTAAATCCGCTACTCCCATTCCAGCGCCCCCTTTTTCCACTCATAGAGAAACCCTATGGTTAATAAGCCCAGAAATACTGCCATGGCAATCATGCCAAACCAACCCATGTGGCGGAATACCACGGCCCATGGCACTAAAAATGCCGTTTCTAAGTCGAAAATAATAAAAAGAATAGCTACAAGGTAAAACCGTACATCGAAGGGCGAGCGTGTATCGTCAAATGCAGCAAATCCACACTCGTATGCAGAAAGTTTTTCAGCACTCGGGCGTTTAGGGCTTAATAAATAACCTAAAACAGGCGCAACACAGCCTATTCCTACCCCCATTATCATAAATATCAGCACGGGCAAATAATCTAATAGCAATGCTGGCTCCTCGATCCATCATTAAAGTGTCCCAATATTCTAACGTTTCTGTAGGGATAAAGGAATCCTGTTGTATTGCCCCCCCATCCTTTCCTTCCCCCACAAAAATGGGGGGAAGGGACGATCTAAGCTGTTTTCATTTTAATTTCATCTACATAATCCTCTGTACACGACAAAAATAACCTTATGTCATCTTGAGTGTTAGCGAAAGATCTATCTAGTTGATTAAATAGATCCTTCACGGAGTTTACCCTAGAGCGAAGCGAAGGGTTCAGGATGGCAGAATTATAGATTTTTTATTTTTGTCGTCTACAGAGATATAAATCAGTTTGTTGACCATAAAAGCCACAGACTGATATTCATCATCTATACTTTAAAGAAGCTCCATTAAAACTAACGAGGATGGCCATGAGTACGAGTCGTATGACGGATGACGAGCGTAACCTATTTAGAGCGATAGATTTATACAGCAGAAACACTGAAGAAGCAGCCCGTCTGATAGATGCATTAGACTGGAAACAAATAGATATCGCGCATAGACAAAGCGCGCTATGTCATGCTGCCGAAATAGGGTGCGCGCCTATACTAAGTTTCTTACTCACAAATCGAGCACAGCTCGGTATCACCGTAGATGGACAATACCCCATAACATTTTCAGGACCTGGTATTACAAATACAGAGAATAATACGAATACGATAACAACATGGTCTGATCCTGCATTATCTGTTGCAGCACAGCATGGGCAAGTGGAATGCGCTAAGTTACTCTTGCAGCATGGCGCTAATGTGAATTTTCAAGGTGGCCCTTCTCGCTATACTCCCCTGCTAAATGCTGCTGGTCAGCCCAATGCGAATATGGTTATGCTGTTGTTACAACACAGAGCTAACCCTAATCAAGCCAATCAACACCATGCCCCTCTCTTCCTTGCCACGCAAAATTTTCTCCCTAACGCAGTTTTACTTTTATTAGCTGGAGCACAACCAGACAGCCTTGTGACACAGAGATTGCAAGCCCTATATCAGCGTCCATCAGACGCTCCTCCACAATTTTCTGATCGGCTCTTTTCTCAACCCATTAACCCACAAAAGCTTACGCTGCATTTTGTTTGGGGATCATCGCAGAACATAGGAATGATCACACAACTGCAAGAAACCTCTATACAGAAGCAGTTAGCCTTGGCGTAACAGATGCGCAGAGCAGATTAGATAACTTGCCTCCTCCCTCTCGGGGATTTACGAGGTAGTTTAAATATTTTCAGAAGTTTCGCGAATACCATTACCTAGGGCCTTCTTTAACAAAGTTCGGTACAACTCACGGCGTACTGCACCGTGTAATTCCACTAGCTTGCGAAATAACAAAGCTGAAGGATTAGTATTACATCCCATCATCACTTCATCAATAATATCGGCATGCGTATTGGTATAATAAGCAATGCCGGTAATGGTATATTCTTCGGTTGCTAAAATATCTTGAATTAACATACGCGCCAAATTCGCTTCTAACATATTCTCCTCCTGTTCAGGTGTTAATTTTAGCAAATGCAAATAATCGTGATATTGCTGACGAAAATAATCCTTCAGCTCTGCACACACATAAGCAAAACACCATGCATCTAGCAATTGATGCTCTGTTTGCGCAAGCTCAGTCACATTCACATTTAATAAACGAAACAAAGGTTCCAATGCTGACATGTATAGTTCCTTGTGTTGTTACGTATCCTTGAGTTTTATAGGAGTTTCACACTTTATCAGGAGTTCCCGTTAACGCTGTCATCCTGAGCGTTAGCGAAGGATCTTCTTAATAAATCCTCGGTGTTTATGTAAGAAGATCCTTCGCTAACGCTCAGGATGACAGCGTTAACGGGAACTCCTGATAAAATGCGAAACTCCTGGCTTTATTAAATGACAAATGAAACATGAATTACGCTGAATAACCACGCGAGAATTGTTGCAACAAAAAAACGTGAATATATTGCTATGTGCAATTTGTCACTGCTGTGATAGACTGCACGGCTTTTGAAAATCGCATTGCATTATCATCAAGAAAAATACCGAGACTATCTACATGTCCTTCAACAATCAAAAAAGTAAAAGTCGCGGCAAACACTAAGAAGCGATGATAATCGTGCACGCTCCAGCCTTGCGCATCTAGCCAAGTCTGTAATGCAGCCGCTGTCAGTAATTGCCGCTGCCGACGGAATTGTTGTGAATACTGTTGAATCACCGCGTCGCGAGGCACCCAATGCCGTGCAGCCATTTCACACTCTACTATTCTCCATAAATGCACTATACGTTGTAATATTGGCGAAGCCGCATGCCATCCATACAGAATAACAAAATACTGCTGGGTTTCTGTTTTTACGTCCGTGAAATCCTCACGATCTGGTGAGACAGGTAATCCAGACACAACTGCGAGCAGTGAGGCAAGCACAGTCGTCTCAGTTGGGTTATCTGGCATATCTACTGAAGAAAGGTCTCTTAACATCGCGCGCACGTATACGGTTCTGGGTACAGAAAACGTGGATCGCACCTGGTGACAATTTACAGTATGAATATGCTGCAATAATGCAATAGCATCCTCACGTTTTTTATCTACACTGCCATTTTTTCTTAACCACTGCGAAAACATGTGTGTATCTATGTTGTCGTTTGCCGCTAATATCATGATGTTTTCCCAGGTGCGCTGCTGATAAAATAATTGCTTTGCTAGCTGATCTAAACGTTTTGCTTGCCCTAAAGAGCAGACGTCAAGCGCTGCTGCTCGCTGTAAAGTGGCACGAATATTCACCATCGGCTCAGTCAAGGCGATATAATCTGGACCTGGCGTATGCAATAATGCCACTTCATCATCGTCGTTGAGTTTTCCATCGCGATAAGCGTGATAAATCTCGCCTATACCTATCATGCCGTAATCTGTTAATTCGGCAGCACGCAAGGCACCCATACTACTCGCACCATATACCGTAATGCCTTTTTCTAAACACAGTAAAATTTCCTTGTGCCACACCGCTGCATTACCGGCAAATGTACCATCAATAATGGCAATGAATGCAGGATGTAAAGGTAATAGTCGCAACAAATCGCCGCATTGTATTGGCGGGCAATACTGCGCTGTCGGCAAAATTTCTTTTGCCGCGGTTACGGATAACGTAGGACCAAGAAATACGTAGCCCAAGTCTTGCTGTATACATGTCATATGAGAAACGCTCTCATTCTCTCCCTCACCCTATTGCTGCATCCCTGGCACAATAACATGCACCACAGGTATCGCTAACTCTGGCTTGGTATGGTCTAGCACAATGAGCTGCGTAAACTGATGTGCAACCAAACGTTGCATCAACCATTGGAGCATATCGTCAGCTTGAGTAACTACCCCCCTTACCTCACATGCCCTAGTAGATTTTGGACTTTCTAGCATTACCGCCATAGAGTCTCTCTTATTCTGGGCTTTATGCATACTCAAAGTGGAGTAGATTGCTGTCGATACAGGAGAAGTATCTTCTGCTCCTCGAGTGTATGATTTAATCCTATGGTGCAACGTATAATATCCAGGAAAAATTTCTTCCCGCGTACCACAAATATAAGTCAAACGCGCTTGCGCTGCTTCTAATAAGGCTTTGGTTAACGCTACTTCCGCACTCGCATGGGCTGCCGAACCATGACACACTCCTACACTCTCGTCTGCAAGCTCACAATAATAAGCCGGCACTTCTAATGTAGAAGTCATATTCCACACAGATACTCTCAATTCCGCCGCGAAAAGTTGCTTCAATAATTCTCGATTCACTACCGAATCTACGTTATCTAACGCCACGCTCGTGGCATCACGTGCCGCTCGCGATAATGACCGCCAATGCCACAATGCATCGCGTTCAATCACTTCATACAACCCATGCAATATCGCCGCAGCATGCGTACTGCCAGCCGCTAATCCCGTCGAACTCACTGCAAATAATGCGCCGTAAAGCCGACAATAACTCGAATCCAAACACACAATCTCTCGCGGAATATATAATGTACGCTGACTAAATAAATCCGTAGCAGCCAACCACTCCAACACATGTTTATCTGCCTGCCATTGAAAAAAGCCACCGCTCAAGATGGCTGGATTTAATAAGTGATAGTGTGATTGCAATTGTTGATAAGTCCCCACCAAGGCAGGAAGCGCAGGATTTTCGGCGTGATAAGCTTCAACAGACTCCATGATAGCCGTTATTTTTGCCTGCTCCCAAGTTAAGCCCTTGCCCTGTGATACGGATAAGTGTTTTGCATTGGGACGTATACACATTGCTACTGGAATACCAATGCGATCTAAGCCAGTCACATTAGCAACACGTGTAATACCTAAAACCGGGAATAATGGCGTCAACTTGGCAAGAATGTCTGCACTGACATCAGAAGTTTCATGATCAGCAACTGGCATAATAGCTCATCCAAGCTACCATGCCTCCTTGCAAATGATAAACGTGTGCAAATCCATGTTGCTGCAATAATGCCACTGCGTGTTTGCTGCGTACTCCATGCTGACAATGCACAACAATGGGTTGTTGCTTATTTAATTCTGATAAACGTGCTGACAATTCTCGCAAAGGAATCCAGACACCCCCTAAGTTACCAGCACGGTATTCCTGCTCTTCGCGTATATCCACTAACATAAAATCTTTGCCTTGCTGTTGCCAGGTATGCAATATCGCCGCAGAAATATCTGTCTGTGTCGAGCATAGCGTCTGCGTATAATCTGGCAAACTTGCAAACGCTTGCTGATCATGACACAAGCGACAAGTCGCATCTTGCATTAGCTCTAGTTCGCGAAATTGCATAGTTAATGCATCTAAATGTAATAAGCGATTTACCAATGGCTTGCCAATACCTAAAATTAACTTGATGATTTCCATCGCTTGAATCGTGCCAATTATACCAGGCAATACTCCTAACACACCGCCTTCTGCACAGTTAGGAATATATGCGGATGGTGGCGGCGGTGTCGGGAATAAACAGCGTAAACAAGCTCCATGCGGCGCGGCAGCAAGCACGGAACATTGCCCAGAAAATTGCGCAATACTGGCATACACATACGGTTTCTGCAGATGGAAACAGGCGTCATTCACTACATAGCGCGTGGCAAAATTATCACTGCCGTCAGCAATCCAATCGTATTGCTGAAATAATGCTAAAACATTCGCGCGCGATAAGCGTGTGTCATGGGTAACAATTTGTATATGCGGATTCAAGCTACGCAAGCGTGCTGCTGCCACCTGAGTTTTTTTCTGCCCCACACTTGCATAAGCATACAATATTTGCCGCTGTAAATTGCTCACCTCAATACAATCATCATCAACTATACCAAGGGTGCCCACACCTGCCGCAGCTAAATAAGGCAGGGCTGCGCAGCCTAAGCCACCTGCGCCCACATACAATACCCGCGCTTGCTTTAAGCGCTGTTGCCCAGCTTCACCAACATCGGGCAAATTAACATGACGCTGATAATGTTCACGTTCTTGTGCCGAAAAATCATGCATAGAAAATAACCTCAAGAATTTTCGGTGAATAAAGAATGATAAGCGAAAAGGTAGATATAAAAGCACAATGGCTCGTCGGCCTCCGGCCTCCTGCGCTTTATTTGTGCTTTTATATCTACCTTTTCGCTTATCATTCTTTATTCACCGAAAATTCTTGGAATAACCTAGGGTTTATTCACTCGGGTGGATAATCCTCCTGGCAAAGGCGGAATGAGTGTCACCTTGTTCATGCTATATGGCGACAGAGTATAGGTTTCTTCTGCAGGTAAATCTGTCAGTAAATCAGTGTATTGATTCTCTGGATTATTCATCGTTGTTACCCTCTTCATTTTTGTTGCAAGGAGAAAATAATCTCACCTCCTCCTCTCCACTAACCAACGTGGAGAGGGGAGATTCAGTTATTCATCAACCTCCTGCTCTTGCCCTCGCGCCATGCGCACACAACCACGCACAAAAGCACCCGTATCTGCAAACCGCGTCGCAGCATGCGCAAGCTTACACTGCGTTAGACTCGCATCCTCTGCTGGCATCGTATGTGTTAACCTTATATCACCGTAGCGATCTGGTTTACTGTGAAAAAAATCAAACTTCACTTCATCTGCCACTTTCGCAATCACACCGTGTGCCACCTTTAATTTACGCCGCGTGATTTCTTGCAAAAACACATCGAGAATATGCTTCAACTCTCCTAAATCATGCAAGGTATTTCCTAACTTTCTGGAACGTGGAGAAAACTCCAGTGTTGTCGGGTATTGTAAAGAATAATACACCGGCATACTATCTACCGCAGCCGTAAAATAGGCTGGACTCAACAGCGTAGGTGTGTATTTTTTTAATCCGTAACTCTCTACATACACTTGCTGGATAAAATCTACTGGTGCCGTAACATCATTGGCTGCCACACCAAATCCCGGCACCGCACCAATCGCCATGGTAATTAAATGCTTCACCGTATCAACCAAATAAGGGTTAGGCTTTAAATTACGATTTTGTTGCACACAAGAAAATATAAAATCATAAAACACTTTATTGCGCCAATAAGCCGACCCCCGCCATGCACGCTCTAAGAAGTGAATATATAATGCTTGAAACGCTACATCATGCTTCATGCGGTGCAACCATATTCCTGGAAATAATAGGGCCTCGGCACGCCACGATACAGCCACGGCAGAGCGATTCACCAATGCTGTAAATAAAGGCCATTGATCCACTAAGCGCTTAGGCGCTAAGTGGCGAATATTAAAATCCTGGCGTAATTTTTTATGCGCTGCCACATCACTGATATTGGGCAACATAAAAATGGAACGTGCCCCAGCTGTCCCACACATCAGCGGGGTAGGATGCACTATGGGTTGTGGATCTAACCATTTCCACAGTGCAAACACATCGCCAGGCATAAATACCGCATGGGGAATCACTCGACCCGGTGTTTCAATATACAGCTCAATGGAATTACGCAACATCACGCCAGCGGGTGTTTCGAGTCCAGCATAACTAAAATCGGTTTTTAACTCTTTAGGTAAGCGGGCATCTGTCAATAACGCAAGTTTTTCATGCAATGGATAATAAAATTGCCCATCATCCACTTGCGCGCCATAAGGGTAACTGACTAACCATAATGGCATGGCCTTATCTGGCGACAATGCATCAATAATCCCAGCTAATGGCTGACTCACTGCTTGCACTCGCTCGCGACATGCTGCCCATGTTAGTTTTTGTAATGCAGGACCGATCATGTTGCTAGCTACCTATAAATGCGAGATTGTTTCGCTCATGAAAAAGCAATCCCCATAGCGGTGCCAGCAAAAAAATAATCATGCCAATCACAAAAATAACTGCTGCAATATTCAGATAAATATGTGTATACAATGCGCCACCTAAGGTGTAGGTGACAGGTAGTTGCGTGACAACAGAAGCGACATATCCTGCCAGCGCATCCGGTAAAAATGACATGCCCATCAATGTGCCTTGAATAGCGACGGGAGCATACTGGCTAATTAAGGATAAATGCGTAGGGAATACACACACCACACTCATGCCTAATAAAACATTCGCGATAATTAATCCAAGCAGTAATGCACTCTTAGTGAAAAACACCCAGGAAAAAATCGCAAAACTGGCTGCCGCCAATACATGCCCTAGCCCCATTTTAAAGAATAATGAAGGAGCATGATTATGCGCAGCCATATAATTCCATAACCGTGCAAATAGCGGAATAAATAAAAATGCACATCCTGCTTCTAATGCAGCAAACGCTGTAGGAGACAGCAACCAATGGCCAATGTAAACAGGGAAATAACGCTCAATCGCCATCACCAAGGAGCCGCTCACTTGCATACTTGCGGCATAG
Source organism: Gammaproteobacteria bacterium RIFCSPHIGHO2_12_FULL_41_20 (assembly GCA_001801575.1). GTDB lineage: Bacteria > Pseudomonadota > Gammaproteobacteria > DSM-16500 > DSM-16500 > 2-12-FULL-41-20. The sequence goes on along the minus strand of MGYC01000022.1, from coordinate 49,102 downwards.
TAAGCAATAAGCAGCAAGCTGATTAATGTTAATCCCACGATTTTTTTTATTTGCACGCGACATTGATTCACTATCCAGCCGGTCATTACCAGAAAAACCGCTAATGCACTGAGCCCCAGTAAATTATTACTGTGCACAGGATACGCCAACAAAATTCCCAACAATATCGTCAGCAAACTGACAGCCGTGACAAAAAACCATAAGTCCATGTTTTTATTTTCTCGAATGACCTCCCAACAGGCCCGATAATGCCAAAACAATGCCAACGCTAGCAGCTGACCACCCGCACTAACCAGAAAAACCATAGGCCAACCCACATACATGGCAAGGAACCCTAATACCAAAGGGCCCAAGGTTGCGCCTAAGATAATCCCCATAAAAAAACGCGCATAACCTTGATCACGCTGGGTATCTCCAGAGGGATATAATCTACCCACTAACGTACTAATATTGCCTTTAAATAAGCCTATGCCACATAACGTTAATGCCAGCCCAAAGTAAAAACCTTGAGGATGCATCCACATCAGCACGCTATTACCCCCGATCATGCACAACAAGCCGACGATAAGGGCCAGTTTAAAACTTAGCCCACGGTCGACTAACCACCCACCTATTACCGGCGTAATATAGCCTAACGCCACATACGTACCCCAAAGCGCATAAGCCTTGCTATCAGAGTAATGAAGGATATGAGTCACATACAGAAGTAACACGGTGAGTGTGCCGCAAAAACTAAATCTATCCCAGAATTCAGCGAAGGTTAGTACCCCTAACCCTACAGGGTATCTACTTTGTTTGTTTGTTTGTTTGTTTGTTTGTTTGTTTCATCGCGCATTTCCATTGATTCCATTTTAAAAGCTGAATAATATCCTCAATAATACCGATGGACGGACTCGAACCGTCACGGCTTTCGCCACTACCACCTCAAGGTAGCGTGTCTACCAATTCCACCACATCGGCATAGATTATCTAGAAGGAATCTCGCTGGGTAGCGCAGGAACCGTTGGTGCAGCAGGTAACGGCATCACTTCTTTTCCCTGCGTTGGAGCAGGTAAGGTAATAACCGCAGATTTTTTATACGACTGAGATACAATGTAATTCAAGCTAATACTGGTTACAAAAAACACCACGACAAACCCTATTGTTAGCCGCAACAAAAATGAACCCGAGCCACGACTACCAAATACGGTCTGTGAAGCACCACTACCAAATGCAGCACCCATCGTTGCCCCTTTGCCTTGCTGAACCAACACTAATGCAATCAAGCACACGGCAACAAACACATGAATGATAAGTATTAATTGGTACATAAACTTAATTTGCCTATTTTATGTTCGCTTTCAATAACTTAAATATTATAATAACCCTTTACGCCATCACTGCGCTCTTATTCGCCGCCGCACAAATGGCTAAGAAACTCTTGGCATCCAGCGAAGCGCCGCCAATCAACCCCCCGTCAATATCGGGCATGGCAAATAATTGTGCCGCATTATCTGGCTTAACGCTGCCGCCGTAGAGTATACGAATTCCACCTGCAATAGCAACATGCTGTTTCGCTATATAAGCACGGATAAAAGCATGCACGTGTTGCGCTTGCTCCGGTGTGGCCGTCAAACCAGTGCCGATCGCCCATATCGGCTCATAGGCAATCACCGCTTGACTCCAGGCTTCTGCCCCAACTTTCTCCATCACTGAGGCTAATTGCTGCGCAATCACCTGCTCTGTTTGCTTGTGCTCACGCTCCGCTTGTGTTTCGCCTACACAGAGCAAGGGGATCAAACCGGCTTGCTGTGCGGCCTGAAACTTGGCAGCCACCAACTCTAGCCCCTCATGAAGAATCGCTCGGCGCTCCGAATGGCCAATCAATGCATAACAGCAACCCGCATCCACTAACATAGGGCCTGACACTTCCCCGGTAAATGCACCTTGTGTACCCGGATAAAGATTTTGCGCCCCACAAACAATTGCTGTGCCCTGCAATAAAGCATGTACTTGGGCAAGATGCACATAAGTAGGGAAAAGTACAATGTCAATGTCTGAAGAAACAGCAGCGCCGTCGGTAATGCCTTTGACTAAGCGCATAACCGTGTCCCGCGAACCGTGCATTTTCCAATTGCCAGCAACAATAAAGCGTCTATGCATGATGTAGGTATTCCTTGAAAGTGAATTGTGACGAATTTTAAAGAAGGGGATGAGGAATGGCAACGCCTATCTTAGTGGTCCACTAGGGCCTTATAGGACTTCAGGAGTTCCGCTGAGTAAAGTATGAATAACATTGGCGTCTTTGACCTTTTTCGGGAAAAGTTATTGAAATTTGTGCCACCTTCTTGTATACTACAATTGTAGCAAAAAAACACTTTTGTAGGTTCGCATTATGGGCATTCCGATACGAATTGATGAAGCGATTTATAATGAGGCTAAAAAAACGGCCCGCGCTGAATGTCGCTCAATTCCAAACCAAATTGAATTTTGGGCTATGATAGGGAAGTGTGCATTAGATAATCCAGATCTTCCTATTGAATTTGTAAAAGATCTTTTAATTTCAAAACATCAAGATCGGTCATTAGCTGAACCTTTTAACTTGGGAAAAAACAGCTGTTCCCGCTAACACTGCCATCCTGAGCGTTAGGCTGTCATCCTGAGCGTTAGCGAAGGATCAGTGTCCTTGTTAAACGAATTCAAGAAGGACACTGATCCTTCGCTAACGCTCAGGATGACAGCCTAACGCTCAGGATGGCAGCCTAACGCTCAGGATGGCAGCCTAACGCTCAGGATAACAGTGTTAGCGGGAACAGCTGGGGGAAAGACGGTGACTGATATTATTGTTAAGCAAATGCCAGCCTTTAAAAAAGCATACAAAAAGCTTCTTGCTAATAAAAAATCGGCGGTCAACAATGCAATCCGCGCTATTATTAAAAATCCAAAAATAGGTGAAGAAAAAAAGGGAGATTTAGCCGGCGTTTTTGTTTGCAAGTTTAAAATATACCGCCAAGAAATATTACTGGCATATGAATGGAATCCAAAAGAAAGGTTGTTACTTGTTCTTGGTGTACATGAAAACTTTTACCGTGATTTAAAAAAATGAAGCGAAATCATCGCCATGCAGTAGGGTCAAATCGACCTGCAAAAAGGCTTGCTTCACCTTAAACACGTAAAGAACAGCTTGCCTTCAACGCATCCTGTTCGCGGCACAAAGCTTCGTTTTAATCTTATGGCGCTCTAGCTGCTGACTCCTGGGGGGCTGTTCTACTTCGTAGTGACTCAGCAGCAGGTCCATAGCTACTGTCTCTTACACTATCGATGTCTACCACTAACCCTTCTACTCTAGCGCGCA
>MGYC01000022.1:41217-45735 GCA_001801575.1 Gammaproteobacteria bacterium RIFCSPHIGHO2_12_FULL_41_20 | reverse complement strand
TTGCTGCTGGAGCTGCTGCGCCTGTTGCTGCTGGAGCTGCTGCGCCTGTTGCTGTTGTTGCAGGTACCGCTGGAGCTGCTGCACCTCCGGTTGCTGCAGATGCCGCTGCTGCTGGAGCAGGTGTTGCTGCCGCCTCTAGTTTGCCTAGCAGCTCAAGTAACCGCGTCTTTTCCTCTTGAATTTTCTTTAGAGCCTCCGCAAAACACTTTTCCGGCGATGCATCTAGAGCATCTCTCGCTCTTCTCGCCAAATCCGTATCTGTATCTGCTCGTTTACCCTCTGTAGCTAATTGATCAGTATACTTCTTCGCTTCTTCTTCTATTTTTTTCTTTGCCTCATCTAACCGCTTCAGTTGCTCATCTACCGCCTGCAACTGCTGCTGGACATACCCCAGTTTATTTTCTGCTGCATCAAAACCACTAACCACTTCATCACCTAACTTCCTTGACTGCTCTACTACGGCATGCATCGCTTGATCCACCTTTGCCTGTGTCTCACGTTGTGCTACGGTTAGCTCTGCCTTGCGATACTCAGGACTATCAGAGAGTGCCTGTTGCTTTGCTTCTAATTGTTTCTGCAAGTCATAATATTTCTTGCTATCTTTTACTGACATTTTATCCAGTGTTTTCTGTACTTCTGCTCCAAATTTCACCGTTATACCTAGATCATTAGCTTGCCGCATAATAACTTCCACCTGAGCTAAATCCACCGTTGCAGGAGGAGGAAAATCCACCGTCACATCTCTGACACCATGCAAACTTAAAAATTGCAAAGTCTGTCGATAAGCTGCAGCAAATTCTTTTTTACTTCCAATCCCAAACCTCGGCGGCGGTACAGGATGCGCTAGAAGTTCCCCAGAATGGCTTTTCTCTACGCGAATGTTAAACTCGGAGTGAATAGCGGCATTTTCATATAAGCCGGGACCTAAGTCCTCACCCTTTCCTTCTCTACCCGCACGCAATGCAAACTCCTCTGCCCTCCTTTGATCTTCTTCTGCCTCTGCATCAGCACTTGCCCCTTTCAAAGTCCATTCAAGAGTAATGGGAGGCTGCTGCTCTCCTGACTTAGGTGGCTGATCGCTGGCTTTGCGATATTCACGCTGCATGACGCTCTGCATATATTCACGTTGAGCCACACCGAGCTCACCACATCGATTGCGTATTCCCTCACGCCGTGCTTGCTCACGCTGCTTCCGTTCATATACCGCTGTTTCACTTTTTTGTGTACTTACTGCATCCACCTGTGCCTGAACCGTTGTTCCTGCTGTGCGGATGGAGTTTATTTGTTCTCTAGCTGGTATTATTTTCTCTTGTGCTGCAGCTAAAGCTTCTTGAGCAGCAGTAACGGCTGCTCTTGCTTGGGTAACTTTCTCACTCTCTGTTGTTGCTGTTGTTGGAGATGCTGCTGTTTCGCCCTCCGCTAGCGGCGTAGATGATGGGGCAGAGGAGAGCGCCTTCAAGGCTTCATTGGCCGCGGCAAGTGCCTTTTGAGCTTGTTCGAGCTGCGTTTGTGCTGTTTTAAACGCTGCCTCTGCTGCTTCTTGTGCCTTTGTAATAGCGGCAGCATGGGTTTTAAGCTCTGTTATTTTTTCTGCAAGCTTAACTGCGGACAAGGGGGGAGTTTGTGTATCTATTAATTTTCTTATAGCTACGGCTGCTTCTTGCGCTTGAGTAACTCGCTCCACTTGCTGCTGTATGGTAGCTAGCGCTTGATTTATTCCCTCCGCTAATTCCTTAGCTTGTTGCGCTGGCTGTGTAACAGCTTCTACTTTTTTTCCTTCTTGTTCCGCTTCTAATCTAGTAACTGTTTGTTGCGCTTGTGTGAGCACTTGTTCAGCTTCAGTTAACTTAGCGGTAATAGTTGTTTCAGCCCCAGAAAAATCTGCTGTCTCTGCTGATACTTCTACCCCCGCCGCTTGAAGTGCCGCAATTAATTCGTGTTTTTTTCTACTAAGCTCTTCACCCGCGGCTACATCAACAGTTGCTGCGGCTGGCGGCGCAGCAACAGATCCCCCTGCGGCGGCAGCTGCTGCGCCCTCTCCCCCCGCTGTTGGTACTGCAGCGGCAGCTGCGGCTGCAGCAGCTGCGGCGATTGCTGCTACTGCTGCTGCAGTCATTGGTGTAACTGGTGTAGCAGCAGTTGGTGTTTCACTTGCAGCGGCAGCTGCGGCTGCGCCCTCTCCCCCCGCTGTTGGTGCTGCAGCAGCTGGCGTCTCACTTGCAGCAGCGGCAGCTGCGCCCTCTCCCCGCGCTGTTGGTGCTGCAGCAGCTGGCCGATGAGCTACTAGCATGTTTTGATATTCTTCCAAAAGCCGTTTAGCACTTTGTAATGTATCGACCGTTCCCTGGGCTTGAGCTAATTTCTCTTTAGCTTCATCTAGAGTTCTTGCTGCGGCTGCTTGTTCAGCTCGACGTTTAGCTTCTTCCGCCGCCACACGCTGACGTTGCTGTTCTGCTGCTCGTTGCTGTTCTGCTGCTCGTTGCTGTTCTGCTGCTCGCTCACGCTGACGTTGTTGCTCTGTTGCACTTGCACCGCCTGTACCTGTAGCAGCAGAAGGAGGAGGAGTAGGCCGAGGCTGCCTCGCCGCCGCCCTAGCAGCCACCACCCTAGCCTCGGCTAGGGTGGGAATGGGAATACTACTCGGCAGGGATAGAGGCGGTGGCAGGTAGTCTCTATGTAATTCAGCCAACACACGTTGAACCTGTTGACTCTCCCTCCCATTCAAGTCAAAATTTATAGCGTTTTTCCCCCCTACAGCATATCTTCTCTGGTGAGTATTAACATTATCCTCTGGCTGGTCAACACAGCTTTGATTTTGCCATCCCAATATAATGTTACCCGCCCCAATAAAATCCCTTATCGCCTCCATATCTTCGGGTATCCAAGTAGATACAGCACCCGTATCAGCAGCATCAAGTCCTTCTGTCTTTGGAGCGCCTCCCATAGTCGAAATAGGTAAAATACGGAAAGCTTGTCGTAGGCCATCACGAAATTGTATGGCTTCTCCATCACCTGATGGAATAATACCTGGCAATGCCTTACGTAACCCTGAAAGATCTTCATTTCGCAAAAGCTTTAGCACCTCCTGCATCACTGTTGCTTGAGCATCACCAGTCACTTGTGGATCCCAATTTGAACCTGCTGGGCCACCACCTGCGTAAGTTGCTCTTATATCTCGGGTCTGCCCATGATTAGCAGAATAGGTAATGCCGATTTTCTTGTCAGGGTACTGTTTAGAAAACTCGGCAACCACTCGTAGTATCTGCGCTGCTTGGTCCCTAATTCCCAATCCGCTTGGATAATCTGCATCATTAAACACCAATGGGAGATTAACAAACAATCCTCCCCTCTCTGGTGTTGATCTCATTGTTCCCATGTTGTGCCACCCTCTCTTGTTATTAGTTCTACAATCTGCCTATATTATATAATTACATAAATCTCTTGAGAAACCTGCCTGCTGAAGCCTATTTTTTTTCACGCCAGCGCAAGCTGGCATTCAGTACTTTTATTGGCCACTCTACCTGGATACCAGCTAAAAACCTGCTGGCATGACACAGGGGTGCGAATTCAGAAACTCATAAGAATATTCTATCATGTCAAATTTTTATCCAGAATTCGCATTTCTAGCTTCAGTATAAGTTATTTTATCCGATTCTTCCTTAACAAATCCTGAGTGAGCCCCTGCTTATGTAGCTATTTAATGCTGTGATTATTTTGTCAAAACCATGCAGACTTGCGGCACCCTCACCCGCCACGCAAACAACGCGTGTCGACCTCTCCCACTCGCAAAAAACGCTCCGGGAGGGGTGATCAGGGGCATACAAGTTACTCTATAAATAACCCCACCTACTTATGACCACCCCTTTGGTAACAGTTCTTTTTGGCACAATAGGTTAAGTCTTAAAGTTTTACTCAGAATTCGCGATATTATATATTAAACGAGCGCCATCAAAAAAACGAAGTGGCGAAATGCTGGAATTATGCGCTACTACTCTTAGTGGGAACATTACCACCTAACTTAAAGGCATATAATTTAAGATCTTCGGGGCGTGCTTCAAAATGCAAGATATCTAAGGCGTGCCCATGTTTATCTGCCAATAATTGCAACTCCAACCAGGCAGCACGGACCATTTTATCAAAACCAGCAAATTCAATCGTCCAATTGCGTTTATACACTTCACATGCCATGGCACGTGCTGTATTGAGAGCATCTTCTAAGGTACGTTTATAGGTAAATAAATCCTTGGGCGCAGCAACTAAACAACTACCGCAATCATATACATGATAATGCGGGCTGGCACCTTCTAGCGTTATCGGATGCTTTTCGCCTGCTGGGTCTAAATTAAATGCATCCCAAATGGTTAACATGGCCCAGCGCTCTAGCAGATAATAAACTTCATTTATCGTAACAGGCAATTCCATAAGCTGTGCCAAATCGGGAATAGCAAGATTTTTTTCTAATGCCTCCCATACTCGCTTTTTTGATACGGGTAACGGAGACACTTCTGCCGGTTTCTT
>MGYC01000022.1:0-41201 GCA_001801575.1 Gammaproteobacteria bacterium RIFCSPHIGHO2_12_FULL_41_20 | reverse complement strand
TGCTGCTTCTGCCTTTGCTGCTTCTGCCTTTGCTGCTTCTGCCTTTGCTGCTTCTGCCTTTGCTGCTTCTGCCGTCGTTGCAGCGGCTAAACTAGGTTCTATGGTGAGCGAAAAAGTAGCGGTATGAAATACACCTGCTTGATTGTCCGCCGTAATATCAATCTCATAATACCCTTGGGTCCCTTTCCCTGGCGTACCGCTAATTACACCCATATCGGTACAACTTAAGCCACTCGGTAAAGGCTCGCCATTGGATAATGTGGCTTGAAAATGAAATTTTACTGCTTCATCAGGAGAGGCTTGGATATAATCACGGATAGAAAAAGGACCAAATGCTGTCCCTTCATTAATAACTTGCGCAGGAAGGGTTTTGAAAAAATCTGTTAAATTAGGATCATCCATGGAAATATCGTTCCTTAGTTATTTCACTAAATAATAACGCACTTCTATAAGGATGACAAAATACCATCGATTTCTGCTAGACCCGCAGTAGCAATCTACTACAAAGCCGGCAATGGCATAGAAACCGCTGAGACAGAACCATCAACCCACTCGTAAATTTCAGTAACAGCCACGTTACACTTGAAACATTGGGTACCGCAAGCTGGGGTCTTCATGCATTGACGTATACATCCTTTGCGAACCCAATGTGCCAACATACAACGCATGGTTTCTGGTTCGGCGTGAAAATAGGTACATAAGCTATTGAGCGTGGTAATTTTAACTTGCATGAGATATTTTTTTATGTCGACTAAGCTTAGCATGGTTCGCTTTCCCCCTCACCCTCTCTCCCCCGCACAAGGGGAGAGGGGAATAACTCGGCTGCTAACCCTCTCCCGCAAGCGGGAGAGGGGAAAATAACTTGGCTGTTTGAAATTGACGCTGCGCTATCCAGCGAATCGTCCATACTGTGGCTGTAAATGCAGCTATCACCCCGCCCAACCACAAACTTGAAGGCCACGGATGTCGGCTCCAGGTTGCTGCCTGATAAAAAAATACTGCAGCTCCATACGCTATCCCCGTCATCCAACATACGGAAAATATTGCCCAGCCACGATGTAACTCACGCAACATTGCCGCCGTGGTAGAAATACAAGGAAAATACAGCAACACAAATAATAAATAAGCAAAGGCGCCAATCTTTCCATCAAAATATCGATACATCACGCCGTAAACCCCTTGATCTAACGTGTGTATAGGGGCTTGTGCTGCAATAGGGTTAGCTACTGCACCACCTAGTTGACTCAAGTTCTCTGGTATAGATCGTGCTGCCTCTACTAATCCAGCCCATAGTTGAAACCCATCGGTGGGTGCTATTGCCGTCAGATGCCCTATCTGGCTATACAATGTATTTAACGATCCCACTACTACTTCTTTGGCTAAAATACCTGTCACTAGCCCTACGGTCGCCGGCCAATTATCGGCATGAATACCCATGGGGGTAAATACCGGCGTCACCCAACGTCCGAATGCAGACAGCAGAGAATTCACATTCCCTTCCCCCATACTGATAGAACCATCCACTTGAATGGCATTGAGTGCACCGATCAACATGCAAATTGGCACAATCAGGCGACCTGCACGCACAACAAACCCCTGCAAGCGCTGCCAGGCATGTAACAATAATGTTTTGACATGGGGCACATGATAAGACGGCAGTTCCAATACAAAAGGCGAAGGCTCTCCTTGCAACAAAGTTTTGCGCAACACCAGCCCTGTCAGTAGTGCCATCCCAATACCGATTAGATACAAGGTAAATACCATATTCTGTCCCGAGCTCGGGAAAAATGCCGCAGCAAATACTGCAAAAATCGCTAACCGCGCTCCACAAGACATGAATGGGCTCATCATAATTGTTAAAATACGATCGCGTTTATGCTCAAGAGTGCGCGCACCCATCACCGCAGGCACATTGCAACCAAACCCGACAATCATAGGGACAAACGCTTTCCCTGGTAATCCTAATGCACACATTGCCCTATCCACCACAAACGCGGCACGTGCCATATAACCAGAGTCTTCCAGTAAGGCTAAAAATAAAAACATCGCACCAATAACCGGAATAAACGTCACCGTTGTGTTAATACCTTTACCGATACCGTTCGCTAGCAAGGCAACCAACCATCCCGGCATCTGCAACGCATGCAATGCCGCAGCTAACCCACTTACAAACAGTGTCTCGCTACCAATATCAAAAAAATCCTGAAATGCACCGCCAATATTGATAGAAAATAAAAACATCAAATACATCACGCCTAAAAAAATAGGTATTCCCCATATGCGATGTAAAACTACATTATCTAACCGAGTAGTCCACTTCGATACAGTAATTGCAGATTGGTCTACGCATTGCTCTAATACCTCTTGCACCCAGCGATAACGGCTATCTGCTAACACAATATCAGCATCTTCGCCTAATGCTTGGCGAAAAGAGGTGCGATAAAATTGTACTCGCTGTTTGACTTCTAGCGCCAAAAAGCGTTGTACGAATACATCATCTTCGAGTAAACGCATGGCTAGCCATGTACGCTCTGCGTTGTCGTGCTGTACATGAGCCTCGGTTAATTCTGCTGCCAAAGCATTCACGATATTCATTAGCTCTAATGGATATGTCAGGGCTTTCGGGACAACAGGCTGCTGCGTGAGGGTTAATACGGCTGCTTGCAATACTTGGATGCCTTTGCCTTTGTGTGCCTCTAATGGCACCACGGGACAACCTATAGCTTCAGTCAAAGCAGTAAAATCAATTCGTACACCGCGGGCACGTACTGTATCCATCATATTGACTGCCAATATCATCGGCACACCCATTTCTACCAATTGTGCGGTTAGATATAAATGGCGTTCTAAATGGCTACCATCGACAATATTGATAATCACATCGGCAACCTGGCTAAACACAAATTCACAGGCAATACGTTCATCAACAGCACCTACTTCAGCCGCTACCGTCAATGAATATACGCCAGGAAGATCGACCACTTCGACTGTAGTTTGTTGATAAGTAAAATAGCCACTTTTACGCTCGACAGTTACCCCCGGCCAGTTACCTACGTGTTGTTTTGCGCCCGTTAAACCGTTAAATAACGTGGTTTTGCCACAGTTGGGATTACCCACTAAAGCCACGCGTAGAGATGGGGTGCGACTTGATTCATCGGTATCGTCACAACAGGATTTGACTAACGAAGAAAGGCTTTGGCGCAACATACTTACACCTTTTCAATCTGCAGAATACGCGCTTCTGCTTTGCGCAAACTAAGCGCACAACCACGCACTGTGATCTGCACTGGATCTCCTAGCGGCGCAACACGCGTCAAAGTTAACTCGGTACCAGGTAGCAAGCCTAGCGCCATTAAACGCTGACGGTAGCTTTTTTCTCCTGCTTGCACCCGAACAATACGGGCTTTGCTACCGACTGTTAATTCGCTTAACTGCATATTTTAAATTCCTAAGGGACTCTATTCTTCAGGAGTTCTTGCCATCATTACTGCCTCCTAAATAGTATCCCTCTCCCGCAAATGCTTGTCAATACAATTGAGAATCATTCTCATCTACGGTGAGTTTGGGTTATCCCCCTCACCCTCTCCCCCACAACGAACGTGGGCCTACCGTTTTTCTAGGTTTATATCCGACAGTTAAACCATTGAACATGATAAGACCCATCATTTTGCTGCCGCTTAATCCACATTTGCGCCCTGGTATGTCGGAGATCAGCAGCTGCCGCCATAAACACACTAGCTTCAACATTATCTTGCCGCGCATTACCCATTGTATACAGCAAATTAGCAATGAGTTGCGGAGCCTGTTTTGGAAATAAAACAGTAAGCTGAATAACATAGTTTTCTAACTGATCACGCCAATAATCCTCTAAGTTATTAATAGATGGAAAAGGTTCTGATCTTTCAGCTGACCCTTGTATCCTGGACAAAGCCTTGAATGCCGCGGAAAACTTACTGTCCCGAACCCCTTCCCATTCCTGTTGTGCTACCTGTGATCCTAAAGCCCCGGCCGCCTCATAATATTCTTTTATAATGGCAAACCGGCTAGGTTGTCTTTGGCTAAGTTTAGGCAACCGCTGCCGCTCAAAACGCGCTACAAGTAATAAAAAATCACTGACTAAAGCTTGGCTTTGCATGGGACAAATTGCTGCGAATGCCCGCAGCGCAGCTGAAAAACAAGCCTCCGGGGTATGTTCTGCAGGTGTAGTATAGGGTGACGTTACCTTCCGCCACCGAGAAAACCAACGATTCAACATGGGTTACACCTCCGGAGTTTTTATCAAGCCACGGGTATTAATTTAATAAAAATGATCCTAGATCCAGCAGCTGAAATCGTAATGAAGATGTGCGTGATTTTTATAAAATTTTTTGAGGCAATACTCGCCCATACGGTGAAAAAATTTCATAAAATCACGTATATATTCAAACGATTAGGTGCTCTCTCCGCGATTTCAAGAACCGGATCTAGGATGCTATAGTACCACACCAAAACTTAAGAGTATCTTAGAGGTGCCTCTAGAAACCCTGCAGATTTGCGGCACCCTCTCCCCGACCCTCTCCCCTCACAAAAAACGCTCCGGGAGAAGGGGAGAGGCCGCTAGGCCGTGAATAATTACTCTAGAAATTACTATTTCGACTTTTATTATTCTGAGCGAAGCGAAGAATCTGGTTTGTGCTTGATAAATAATCAGATTCTTCGCTTCGCTCAGAATGACAAATTCTAGAGATGCCCTTAGAGGTTAGAGGTACCGCCTCTTAGCTTCAAGGGGTTGTTTTCCTTTGTCTACTTCTAAAAAAATTAATTCTCGGCATAGTGACTTAGGTGTAAAGTTAAGCTGCATTTAACAAAAATCGCTTATACTTTTAACATTCAACACAATAATGAGAGCGCAATATGACAGATTCTAGAGGTGCCAAGCCGCCAGATGCCGAGCCGCCAGCTGTGCTTGCTGATGATGCTGCTGACGAATCAGCAGAACTAGCCAGTGGCAGGGATAGCGAACCAGGAGAATTAGCCAGTGGTAGGGATAGCGAACCAGCAGAGGCACCGTCAGAGTTACCCAAACAACTACATTTTGCTAAATGGTATTCACGAGAACAATATCGTGCTCGCGGGTTTCTCTTTACTAGCACCACGTCTGAAACACGTACAATCGATATAACTCGATTACCTGCACCACTACAGGAGCAATTGCTAGAAAAACATCCACCTCAGCCTAAGCTGGAAGCAACAGCTCCCCTTCAACAAAAACAAGCGGCTGTCCAAGATGCCTTGCTCATCGAGTTAATTCGTATTCGCGAAGGTAGTACAGAAGCAGATGCGAGAAGTAAATATCAATCCGCTAAAGAAGCTCAACAGAAATTAGCGACACCTCCTGCAGCAGCAACACCTCCTGCAGGCATGGATGAAACAGAGCAAGCCCAGTTAAAAGAACAAGCTAAACTCATCACCGAAACTCAGGATTACCTAGCTACCGCTGCAGGATCATTAGCTTATGAAATCATCAAACGTAGCGCTCTTGTCGATCAGGCAAAAAAAGTTTTTGATGCAGCACTACCTGGCGATGAAAAACAAGCGGCACAAGAAGCACTAGAAAGAGCAAAAATTCATCTGAAGATATTCCTGGATGCCGCTACCACCTCATTAGAAAAACGCCAGAAAGAAATTAACGCGAAAATGCAAGATGCCCAAGAAGCTGAACTAGTCAAACAACTGACTGCAGAAAAACGTGACATAGAACGTTTACAACAAGAAGTCCATCGATTACATGGTATGACTCAATATCAATCTCACTACACAATACAATTCTCCACATCACAACTTGTCACCGAAGAAGAAGCGCAACGATTATTAAGTCAACCCCGTGATAACACATTTAAAGCATCTAGCGGCGAAGCTGGATTTACTGCCGTAACTGGATTTACACCTGGAATGGTAATACTCAGCCAAACTGATCTTGGTAAAGTTGGCGGCATAACGTGGGCCATGCAACAAACCAGTGAAGAATTTGTTTGTAAAATACATCCAGCTAAAGATATACACCCAGGAAGTGGCTCTGCAGCCGATTACTTAGGTGCGGCTATTCGTTTAGTAGAAGGCTTTCGACAAGCAACCGGCGGTATGTTACCTGGTGAAATAACTGGAAAAAGCGATGACCTCGCTTTCGATGCAAGATTAGCGCAAGCCATCGTGTTTTATTGCCAAGAAAGATATGGGGTAGTCATTGCCAATAAAACACCCAGTCATGATTCTCCTTCTAGAGCGCAGCGCATGCGAGATACTATGCGGGATCATTTACTACGACGAGCATATGTGGATCTTACCCTCACCGAAGAATCACCAGGGGCCCGGCAAGCACAACAAAGGCAAAAACACGAAACAGTATTACCGGGGTCAGACCCTCGCGTATTAAATAAAGATATAGAAGAGATACCCGAACCACCGCCGCCGCCCCCCACCCGCCGCGGGGGAAGCCGGCCCTAGTGGACTAGGTGGTTTTATCGGAGTCAGACCCCGCGGGTCTTTGTGGGGTCTGACCCCTCTCCTGGGAGAGGGCTTGGGTGAGGATATAACATTTAACACAACAATGAGAATGCAATATGGCAGCAACGAGAATTGATCTTAATGCGGAACAGTTAGAGCAATTATCTCCAGCGATACGGTTTTTATTTGCAGAGAATGGACCTTTCGTTTTTGCACCTACAGATACAGGCATGATTCCTGTCATAGATAATTTTACTCCATTTAGCAATGCTATTATAGGTAGAACCGACGACCTAGAAGTTCAGCTTGGGGGGAATGGCCTAACACTAAGTTGTAGAGATAACAGCGGCACACTGAAGAACTCCGATGACATCATCCGCTTACTTATTACCTATGGGCCACTACTGCAAGCACTAGAAGACGCACGCACCCTTGGCGATACAGCAGCATTACAAGAACAAATGAATACATGGGTAAAAAAACTGGCTACAGAGCGCGCCCTAGCACCCAACCCCCTACATCAATATATCCAGGGAGTTTTAGACCGCCATCCTGCTGGCGCAGCAGATCCACTTGTGGACGTCAGAGCGCAGATTCAAGAACAACTGCTTTTAACTGCAGCTGCAGCTATGCCTTTACCTCCCGATACAGATGATGAGGTCACAGATGCAGACGTAGATGCCGATGCAGGTGCAGGCGTAGGCGCAGATGCTGCTGCTGCCTCTGCTGCTGCCTCTGCTGCTGCCTCTGCTGCTGCCTCTGCTGCTGCCTCTGCTGCTGCCTCTGCTGCTGCCTCTGCTGCTGCCTCTGCTGCTGCCTCTGCTGCTGCCTCTGCTGCCGCCGCTGCCATTAAAAAATCAGCTGCAGAAATTGATGCTGCTGTCACAACGTTAACTGCTACTCCTGTGCCAACAGACAATGATATGGCAGCGATCAAACTGATTAAAGAACAGCTGCTTAAGATACGTACAATTTCTGACAAGGTAGAGCAATTAAATAGATCTCTTGATGAACTAGCTACAGGCCGGCATCCTACAGAGGAACTTACTACAGCACTACAAGGGGTTCCTGCTGCCACAGCAAAATTGGTTACGTATCAACAGACACTTCAGAGACAACTCGATTTTCTATTATCCCCTCACCTACCCGCCGCTGAAGTAGCCTCTCATACTACAGCAGAAACTATTCGCCTTGGAAAGTTTTATCATAGCCAGTACCGTGTTCGTCCGCAGTTACATGCACAATCCATGCCTCCTACCTTAGCTATCGAATTATTGGCATGGCATAGAAAAAAATCTGTGGAGGAAACCCAACAAGAATTCACCACAGCCATAACGAGTGCAGATGGCAAATTTGATCAACTAGTGAAAGAGCTAGATTATATTCTAGATACTCGCGCAGGTTGCTTGGCTTATGAAAAAATCAAACGCCAACAGGCTGTGGATGAAGTAGAAAGACAGTTAGCAAGGGACTCACTCTCAGAACATGAGAGACAACAGTTAGAAAAAGAATTAGAAAGAAAAAAACTCGCACTACATGTTTTTCTCACCGCAGCGCAGCGTTCTATGATTACCGCATGGCGTATGGAACCTATTACACCAGAAGAACAACACCAGATGCACCGCTTATTAGAAGAGATTAAAGTGTTACGCCAGAATACGCGTTACAAACCCAATTATATCGCACAATTTGCTCCCGGTACGTGTATAGTTGATGCGGCAACAGCGCATGAGGAATTAGCAAAGAAGTTCCCTGACAATGGGGTCGTACTCAGCTCCGATAGCCCCACATCCGGAGTGCCACGCTCTGAATTTCAAGAAGGCAAAGCTATTATCAGTGTTATCCAATTACCTCTAACTCAGCAAAAAATAGGGTGGGTGCATGAATATAACGCTTCACAACGCCGTGGCGTAACAACAATTCTACCCGGGCCACCCACCAGCCGCCTTAGCCAAATCAAACCTCTCACTGCAAAATCCACTGCTGACTATCTGGTCGCTGCTTTGCGTGTACTCGAAAGCCATCGTGATACTTATGGGCAATTGCCGAATAAATTTTCTGGTCATGGTGGAGAATCAAAAACTGATAAAACTCTTATACTCGCTATGCTTTTTCTTTGTGAAAAACTAGGTCGTAAAGTACAAAATGAAACCGGCTACCAATTAGATAATGGTGATAGAAAGAACTTCCAGAAAGCTTATCTCTTGATACATGAGCAAATAAGAGCGCTTAAGCCACGTCCGCCAGATGTGCCGCGAGCTAGGCCAGTGAGATAATCCCCTGTTAAGAAATATCTTCTATACTCATGGATATAAGGTAAATTAACTTAACTATATAAACTTAAAGAGTTTTTACATGGCAATGCCTAGAACAACACCACAAGAAATAGTGGATCAACTACATCCCTGCCTGCGGTTTCTATTCGAAGGCGAGGGTAGCCCGTTTTTTATTAGCCATCGCAATGATGATAAAAGCCAAGATACACGTTTAATAACAGAACTTAATACTCTCGTGCGATCTAATACCCTAACACAAGCCAATATAGAAAAAATATTTAATGATATACCTTGGATGTTATCCGTAAGAATAAACACTGGATTTTTAATAACCTCAAAACACCCTTATTTAACCAGCCTCATCACGGAAACGATACAATTAAATGCCCTCATAGACTTAGGATTTCTCCTAGATGAACCTACAGATCGCGACTTGGAGAAAATACGATTGCTTCGTTTGCTGCAACCAGAGATCACTCCTTATCTGCAACTGCTAGGAACAGAGAGCGCCATTCCCTCTCCTCTCACAGACCGCATACCCGCTATTCAACAGTTGCTGCAAGATTACTTAGATAAATTAGAACCCCTTAATACAAGGCTATGGGCTCTTCTCAGCCAATTCCAAGGTGATGCAGAAGAGCACACCGCTCCCAAGCCAGACGTCTTGCCTGATTTGCGAAGAGTATACCAAGAGCAACTAGCATTGACTGAGCGGATAGCAAAAATGCTTGCTACCACAGCGCCAACGCGAGGGATAGTCGATCGCTACTTTCCTACATTACAAGAAAACTATATTAAGCCTAGCCGTACTGCACTCGCGCACGCACAACAAGAACTCGACGCATATGATGCAACTCATCGAGCAGCTGCAGCCGCTGCCGCGGCGGGTACTGCGGCTGCTGCTGTCGCCGACGATGATAGAGAAGAGGCTATAGAAGATGATGATATAGAGGTTGAGGTTATTGATATCAACGCAGAACTAGCAAAACTAGATGCCCAATATAAGCAATTCCAAAAAACGGTTTTATCTAGGTTGCAGAAATTTGAAAGGGAGATACAAGGGCCCGGGTGGCAGCCTGCGATTAACGATGATTTTAACTGGGATGCGATATTCAACGCTCTATCCCCGGAAACCCAAGAAACATATCAAATATGGGCACCTCAGTTACAGCAAATAGCACACATAACCGAGCAAGCTAAACAAGCCCTGAGCGATGCGGAGCGTGCGGCTGTTGCTACGCTTATTCCGCAACAACAGAGAATAGTACAAAGCGCTGCCGGGGCTGCATTAACTGCGTTAGATCAACAGTTAACTAAAGCTGAGCATTTTTATAAATTCCTCCTTGACCTCACTTTTCTAGAAAAAGAAATCGAGGTATTAGACACACAAATGCAGTTACTAGAAAAAGCCATAGGTGAACAAGAATTTGAGCAAGCAGAACGCGAGAGAAAAGAATTGCTTTCAGGCCAGACTTGTTGTATCCCAGATTCATTAAGTGCTGCGCAACGGCTGCAA
The DNA here is from genome assembly GCA_001801575.1 of Gammaproteobacteria bacterium RIFCSPHIGHO2_12_FULL_41_20. Lineage (GTDB taxonomy): Bacteria > Pseudomonadota > Gammaproteobacteria > DSM-16500 > DSM-16500 > 2-12-FULL-41-20. The sequence continues at coordinate 30,926 of MGYC01000022.1, read as the reverse complement.
AAACAAGCAGAGGCCATAGAAGAAGATCTAATCACTCAACCCCCCTCTCGCGAATTGACTCACAAGCAAGCTCTATGGAAAGAAAAAAAAGATATTCTAGATAGCATAATTGCCAACTTAGCGGCAAAACAACAACGCCTCACTGAGATTGAACAGTGGGCAGATGAGACTTTAGCTGCAGCTGACCGACGCCGTCACAAAGCAGAAACTTCCTCGATAACAGGCGATGTTACATTCCATACAGCCCATTTACGCCCAACCTATGACCGTCAACTCAAAAAACCTATTGATATAAAAGATCTCGAAGATGCTATACGCAATGAATTATTGCCATTAGCACGACAGTCTTATCCTAATGTTTCTGTAAGAGACGACAATGAGATACTAAAAAGATATCTACAATCTCGTGCCGGTAGGCAAGCCTATCGAATATTAAAACGCCGAGCAGATCTCAATGCTGATCTGGAGAGTGCGGCATCAGAAGAAGAATCCATACCTCAAATACTCGACTTTATTCTCTATCTCACCCATCGCTTACAAGAGCTAACAACAGCGCTAGAAAAACTCGCTGAAGATAGAGCAAGAAATTATCGAGAAATCATGCAAATCCAGCATTTGCAACAATTCATCCATGATACGCTAAAAGCGTATGAGCAACACCAACACCAATACATATTTCAATATGGTGAAACTCGTACTATTCCTATGGCAAAAGCAGATAGCTATGTTAAAAAAGTATTAGCTGACGCAGACGCATCTTTAAAAGATGCTGTACACATCAGCACCCCAAAAACTGGCCTTGGTTTTACCGCAGTAAAAAAACCACCAAGCTTAGCGCTTTTTGACGAAAATGTTTTAGTCACGCAAATGGTACAGCCTATTTCACGGAGAACGGTTGTACTGGTACACCAACAAACCCAACATCGCTCCCGCACTCATATTGTAACTTCATCAAAACAACCTAAAGGAGTAAGACAACGTTTATTTGGTGAAAATTTACAGGATGATAATGCAGCTAGAGAATACGTGTCTTATGCTTATCGTGTTGTGCAAAGTCATCATCATGCTTGTGGCGAACCTCCTACGGAAATTGGTGGAAAAACCCAAGGACATGCAAAATTTGATAAAAACGCGGTAAAAGCTATCCTATGGTATTGCGAAAAAATATATGGATATAAATTAGTAAATAGAACGGACATAGAACTAACTGACAAAGATAGAAGGGCACTCGACAAAGCCTTTACTTGGCTTGCGGAAAATAAACAACGTCTACCGGAAATCATGCCGGAAACGGGTCTGCCAAAGACAACGCCGCCGTCATCACCATAGACGGAGTTCAATGAACATCCTCTAGATAAAGGCTAAAAAAGACAGGAGTTCCGCTGAATAAACAGCAGTTCGCTAACACTGTCATCCTGAGCGTCAGCGAAGGATCTTCTTAATAAACACCGAGGATTTATTAAGAAGATCCTTCGCTGACGCTCAGGATGACAGTGTTAGCGAACTGCTACCTATCCGCTTATCATCTTTTATTCAGCGGAACTCCTGCAAAAAGATCCCAATACGCCGCGTAAAAATTGCCCGGTATAAGAGGATGCATGCTTGGCCACCTGTTCCGGCGTGCCCACTGCAACAACACGCCCACCTTTATCTCCCCCTTCCGGGCCAAGATCAATAATCCAATCTGCGGTTTTAATTACATCCAAATTGTGTTCAATGACAATAATGGTATTGCCTTGATCGCGCAAACGATGTAACACTTTTAGTAATTGCTCAATATCATAAAAATGCAACCCCGTCGTCGGCTCATCCAGAATATACAAGGTACGCCCAGTATCACGGCGTGATAATTCCCGGGCTAATTTAATCCGTTGCGCTTCCCCGCCCGACAGCGTCGTCGCACTTTGGCCTAAGGAAATATACGATAAACCCACATCTAGCAAAGTTTGTAATTTACGCGCGACAACAGGAATAGGGCTAAAAAATTCACGCGCTTCTTCCACTGTCATTTCTAACACTTGATGAATATTCTTACCCTTGTATAGAACTTCCAGGGTTTCGCGGTTATAGCGTCGACCTTGGCATATGTCACAGGTAACGTACACATCTGCCAGAAAATGCATTTCAACCTTGATTACACCATCGCCTTGACACGCTTCACATCGCCCACCGCGCACATTGAAACTAAAACGCCCAGGTTGATAACCGCGTGAGCGTGACTCAGGCGTACCCGCAAATAAATCCCGTATTGCTGTGAAAATCCCCGTATATGTCACTGGATTAGAACGCGGCGTACGCCCGATAGGACTTTGATCCACGACAACCACTTTATCTAAGTGCTCCAAGCCTTGCACGCTCTCATGTGCTGCTGGTTCTTGCCCTGCCACGCCATTTAAGGCGCGCGCAGCAACCGGCGCCAATGTGTCATTAATTAATGTCGACTTACCGGAACCTGACACCCCGGTAATACACGTCATTAAGCCGATAGGAATACTCACCTGAATATGTTTTAAGTTATGCCCGCATACGCCTTGTAAATGCAAGCTGCGCTCAGGATTAGGCGCTAAACGTTGTTGCGGAATAGCAATACGCCGTTTGCCAGAAAGATATTGCCCAGTCAGTGATTGTTTGCTATGCAGAATATCGGTAGGCTTACCTTGCGCCACAATATGGCCGCCATGCACACCGGCACCTGGCCCTAAGTCCAACACATAATCTGCGCTCAAAATTGCTTCTTCATCATGTTCAACGACAATCACGCTATTACCCAAATCCCGCAACCGTTGCAGTGTCTTTAACAGCCGTGCATTGTCACGTTGATGCAAGCCAATCGAAGGCTCATCGAGAATATACATAACCCCAACCAGACCAGAACCAATCTGGCTAGCTAAGCGGATACGCTGTGCTTCACCTCCCGATAAAGTTTCTGCACTGCGGCCTAGATTTAAATAATCCAACCCCACATCGATTAAAAAACGCAAGCGACTACTTAACTCTTTAACGATTTTTTCTGCAATTTCACCACGATAGCCAGGTAAATGTAAATCATCAAAAAATACTTTGGTTTTATCCACCGGCCATGCTGTAATCTCTGGTAAACTCTTCCCTGCGATATATACATGCCGTGCTGCTTTATTTAAACGGGTTCCTGCACACTCTTCGCAAGGTTTATTAGAAATATAGCGACACAAGTCTTCGCGCACCATGTCTGATTCTGTCTCTCGATAACGTCGCTCCATATTGGGTAATACCCCCTCAAAGCGACTAACACGTGTATGCACTTCTCCTGTTTCGTCCCGATACTGAAAACGTATCTTGTCATTACTGCCCGCCAACAGCATAGTTTGAATGGATTTGGGCAGCTGCTCGAAAGGAATATCTAAATCAAAATGGTAATGTTCTGCTAATGACATTAGCATTTGATAATAATAGGTGTTACGTCTATCCCAATTGCGAATGGCACCGTCCGTTAGACTACGTGTACGATCCACTACTAAATCCACATCAAACAAAGCTTTTAACCCGATACCTTCACAGGTGGCACATGCGCCTTGAGGACTATTAAATGAAAATAGGCGTGGCGATAATTCCGGTAAACTATAACCACAATCTGGACAAGCAAATTTCGCAGAAAACACTTGTATAGCCCGTCGCGGCTCATCCATCCAGCCAATGGCAGCAATGCCATCAGACAAACGTAGTGCCGTCTCAAACGATTCTGCCAAACGCAAACGTACATCAGGGCGCACTTTAATGCGATCAACCACTACGTCTATCGTATGTTTTTTGCGTAAATCTAACTTAGGCGCTTGGTCTAACTCCACCAAGTGACCGTCAATGCGCGCACGCACAAACCCCTGGGTACGTAACTCTTGCAACACCTCGAGGTGCTCACCTTTCCGCTCGCGAATTACTGGCGCCAATACCATGATTTTAGTGTCTTCGGGTAGCATGAGTACAATGTCTACCATTTGGCTAATCGTCTGCGCTGCTAATTTATGTTGATGCTCAGGACAATGCGGTTGCCCAACTTTTGCAAATAATAAACGTAGATAATCATAGATCTCGGTGATCGTGCCAACGGTGGAGCGTGGATTATGTGAAGTGGATTTTTGCTCAATGGAAATAGCCGGAGACAAGCCTTCAATATGATCGACGTCGGGTTTTTCCATCATCGATAGAAATTGCCGCGCATACGAGGATAAGGATTCCACATAGCGTCGCTGGCCTTCTGCATAGAGTGTATCGAAAGCCAAGGATGACTTTCCTGACCCGGAAAGACCAGTAATCACCACTAGTTTATCGCGAGGCAAGTCCACATTGAGATTCTTTAAGTTATGGGTACGTGCCCCACGAATACTGATTTTTTTCATGCTTGATACCTGATTCTTGGAGAATATTTATTGAACAGGAACTCCTGATCACAACGTTTAAAGCTCGCGCTCGGCTGCCGTTTCTAGGATAATATACAGGAATTTTTGTTGGAGAGGGCGTCAGCATGACATCCAATGAACGACGCGCGGTATCCGCGCTATCTCTCATCATGGCATTGCGCATGATAGGGTTGTTCATGATTTTACCGGTCTTTGCATTGTATGCGCCACACTTACACGGTGTTACTCCTACTCTGCTTGGTTTAGCAATGGGGATTTATGGTTTAACACAGGCCTTACTACAAATTCCTTTTGGTGCACTGTCAGATCATTTTGGTCGTAAGCCTATCATTCTTTGCGGCTTATTATTATTTGCACTAGGTAGTGGCGTGGCTGCTATGGCACATACTATCGTCGGCATGATTATCGGTCGAGCATTACAAGGAGCCGGCGCGATAGGTAGTACCATCATGGCAATGATAGCCGATCTAACCCGTGAAGAACATCGCACTAAAGCTATGGCAATTACCGGCATGACCATAGGCTTATCATTCAGTATCGCCATGATTTTAGGCCCGTTGTTAACGCGTTGGATAACAGTAGGGCAATTGTTTTTCTTAGCCATGCTATTTAGCCTCGTTGCCATTGTCATACTGTATACGCTAGTACCCCAACCCGCTGCATCTACATGGCATCGAGAAACAGAGCCAGAGTTAGCTGCTTTTGTTACCTTGTTTAAAAATGCAGATCTCATGCGTTTAAACAGTGGCATCTTCATTTTGCACATTATATTGACCGCCAGCTTTATTGCCATCCCCATCACTTTGCAAAACTACGTACATTTAGCTGAACATCAACAAGGATGGCTGTATGGTCCGGCGTTATTGATTGCATTTATGTTTAGCCTAACTGGCATCATTGTTGCAGAAAAAAACCAACAGTTGAAACCTTTTTTCTTAATCGCTATTGTTTTATTAGGAGTAAGTGAAATACTGTTTTTCATCGCACCGAATAGCTTGACAATGGCAGCTATTGGTCTCACCGTCTTTCTTACCGGATTCTCTACATTAGAAGCTTTTCTACCTTCGCTCATCTCTAAAACTGCACCAGCAACCCGCAAAGGTACGGCATTAGGTATTTATTCTTGTGCACAATTTTTTGGTATTTTTATCGGCGGCATAGTCGGTGGCTGGCTCTATCAACACTTTTCCTTATTCAGTATTTATCTTTTTTGTGTTATTCTCAGTGGCATGTGGTTAGTGTTAGCAATATTCATGAAACCGCCCCACCATCTTGTCACACGTTTGTTTAAACTTTCCCCGCAACACTGGCAAACCATTCAACCTACAGTGAAGCAATATCCCGGCCTAGTTGAAATCACGTATATTCCTGAAGAAGCCACTCTGTATCTACGCATGGATAAACACGTCTTACAACATCCGGATTTCTTTCGTCTACAAGAAACATTACAATCATCGCATTAATGATAGGAGAAGCATATGGCAAAAGGTAGTGTGAATAAAGTGATTCTCATTGGCAATTTAGGCCGAGACCCAGAACTACGTTACACCCCTGCAGGACTGGCTGTTGCTAATATAACGCTAGCAACCTCAGAAATGTGGAAAGATAAACAAACCGGCGAAAACCAAGAACGCACAGAATGGCATCGTATTGTGATGTATCAACGTTTGGCAGAAATTGCCGGCGAATATTTACGCAAAGGCGCCAAAGTCTTTGTCGAAGGCCGCTTACAAACCCGTAAATGGCAAGATAAAAATACCGGACAAGACCGCTATACGACGGAAATCATTGCTGATGCATTGCAAATGCTAGATAGCAAAGGCAGCTCCGTAAATAGCAGCGGCAGCACACCTGAAGTCACACCAATGGCTGAAAAAGCACCGATGCCAACCGCGGATCCTATTGCTAATGCAGCTAATAACAACTTTGATGACGATATTCCGTTTTAATTCCCACCATAGTATATTTTGTTAATTTTTATAATAGACCCCTTGATATTTAAGGGGTTTGTTTTTTTAATGAAGATTTACAATCTCGTGAGACAGGCTAACATGGGAAGCTTTATGTGATGCTTGTGTACCCATTATTAATACAAAACCCGCCAGACAAACACTCATAAAGTTTGCACGAATCACTAATGCTTATGATGCTTGTAAAAAACGTCTTAAAGAAGGTCTTCCAGAATTACGACCACTTCCATCAATGCGAGTGGCCATTGAACGAATTAATAGACTGGAACAGGAAAATGAACGTCTAAAGCGTGAAAATGCTCAATTACTGCAGAAATTTGTCGTATGGCAGTATAATGCCCATGCTCATGGGCTGGATAGTCACAAGCTTAATAAAGCATTGCCTAGTATTGACCGGGGTCAAACAGAAAAATAATTAACCAATTTTATAAAAGGAAAAACTGATGATTATCACTAATGATTTAGAAGATATCATTGAAGATACAACACAATCTGATGAAAAAATTCATCCCTGGCGAATATGTCCAATTGGGAAACATTTTGTCAAAAAACATATCGTGCATATCTCGCCTAGCAAAAAGCATCCAGATGGTAAAGTCATAGAAAAACACGCATATTGCGCTATCAATCCATCAAAAAAAGACATTTTGTCATTTGATGAAACTCAAGCAATGACAGAAAAATATTTTCATCAATTAAGCGGCCCACCAAAGGCTGGAGTATTGAATGGTTACGCTAATGCAGATAAATTTGATGCTGAAATTCGTGGCTGGACTCAATACTGGAATGATATTTTTTCTTTCCCTAACCCGCTTCCGGCTGATTTAGTTAAAGCATTAATTGCATCAGAATCTAGCTTTCATCCAGAAACTGACATTCCATCAGGACAAGGGGATGGACGTGCACGTGGATTAATGCAAGTCACTGACTACACAATGAGTATCCTCGGAAATCATCATGGCGAACTAAGCAATTACCTCATTTGCTTCGATCATCCCAAGTTACTCAATCCTACTGCAAACATTTGTGCCGGAATTCGTTGGTTATTTAGATGCATGATTATTGCAAAATCTAAATTAGGTGATGCTACAACTTGGGTAGATGCAGCAATCCAATATAAAGGTAAACTTGGAATAAATCCTCCTCCCAGAGAAGTTGAAACATTTTTACATCATTATTCATGTTTTATATAAAGGATGAATTCATGAAGAAATATTTTCTAATTTTCCTGTTAATAACGCCATTAAAACTCTTGGCTATTAATCCAGAAGCCTTAAAAAAATATCCATATCAACTACTAACAAATGATTACGGAATCTTAAATGAAGCAAATTTGAAGATATACACAAAAGAAGTAAATGTAGAACCATTTACAGGAAAATTTAATGGACTTGATTACTGGCAATGTTATCCAACTAAAAATTTAACTGTTTGGTATGAAAAACAAAATGACGACCCCTATGAAAAAAGAGAAAGGGGTGATGCGCACATTACAGTAAGCATTACTCCCACAATAATACATGACTACGTTCCAAGAAGAAGTTTCTCTTCTGATTATGCCAAACAAAAGGTGTCCATTTGGATGCATCTTATAAAAAATCAGCTGTACGCTTGCATTGGCGGAGTTTATGTAAGCACGCATAAGAAAATGGAAGATGGAAAAGAAATCACAGAACATGGCTGGATATTTGAAAACTTAAAAACAAAAAAAGGATGTGATTCTTATTTTTCTGGATGGTGTAGTTAATTAAAAAAGGAAGAAATAACTTGAACATAAAATTTCGCTTTCACGCTTTAAGCAGAATGTTTGAAAGAAAAATATCTGAAACCGATGTATTACAGGTCTTAACCACTGGCAAGATCATTGAAGATTATCCAACAGATCAGCCTTACCCTAGCTGCTTAAGGCTTGGATTTGTAAAAAATCGCCTTTTGCATATTGTCACAGCAGAAGCGACAGATGAAAGAAACTACCGTTATAATAACACAGTATATGAACCTGACCTAGCACGATGGGAACCCGGATTTGAAAAGAGGAAATAACTATGAAATGTATCGTATGTAACCATGGGCACACCCAACCAGGAACCATGACAGCCACTCTTGAAAGAGCGGACACAACGATTGTGGTTAAAGAAGTGCCAGCAGATGTTTGTGATAACTGCGGGGAAGAATACCTGTCACAAGCAATTTCTGCACAATTATTAAAACAAGCAGAAGAAGCCGTTAAAGCAGGTATCCAAGTAGACGTCCGAAAATATAAATCTGCTGCTTAAAATTAACATTATTTTGAAAAACCTGTGATAAACAGCCTTAATTGTTACAAATTTTACAAATCGGACAGGGTGACTTCCGCGCCATAAAATGTATGCATCACCCCTTGATCATCACACAATAATAGCGCGCCCTGTTCATTTATCCCCTGGACAATACCGCTATACTTTCGCTGCCCCGCTTGCACATCAATATGCCGTTGATATAAAACATCATAGTTACGCCAACGCGATAAAAAACTAACTACCCCCTGCGTAGCAAATACAGGTAATTGCGTGAAAAGGCTATCCAGTAATAACCCAATTAAATGATTGCGTTGCGGTATATTTCCAGTAATCTCATGAATATCAATCCACGCAGGTGAAAAGTGTGTATCGCGTGGCAATCGCAAGTTCAATCCGAACCCAATTACTACGCCACCCTGTGCTTGCTCAAGTAGAATGCCGCCCAATTTGCGCCCCGCAAACCAAATATCATTAGGCCACTTTAGCTGTATCCCAGTAGGCATGCCATAATGCTGTAACGCTTCTACCAACATCACCGCAATTGCTAAGCTTAATCCGGATAAATCATAATCTGGAGAAAAACGCCACAACAATGAACCATAAATATTACTACCTGCTGGTGAGTGCCAAGTTTTACCCTGGCGCCCACGCCCTTGAGTTTGCTGATCAGCAAAGCAAACCCAGCCCGAAGGTGTGTCTACCTGTGTTTCTTGTAGCAAATAGGTATTTGTTGAGTCTAATATAGAAAACACCTCTAAGCGCGATATCCCACTACGCGCACGAGAAGACATGGCTGCCATGATTTTTACTGCATCTAATGCTACAGCTTTCAACAAACATCTCTCTCATTAAAAAAACAATATTGGTTTTTCCCTTTATGTTTAGCTTTATACATAGCAGCATCTGCGTTTTTAATCAGGTCAACAGCCGTTGTACTATCCTGTGGATAACAAGCAATGCCGATGCTAGCATTCACATACACTACGCTTCCATCTAAATAAAAAGGATGGCTTAATTTTTTCAGCATATTACGCGCTACCGTAGCCGCATATTCCAATTTGCGTAAGTGACGTAGAATCAACACAAACTCATCACCACCTAGTCGTGCCACTGTATCGCCTTCTCGCGTATTTTTCTGCAACACATGCGAAACTTTCTTGAGTAACAAATCCCCTACATCATGGCCTAAAGTATCATTAATTTTCTTAAAGTCATCCAAATCAAGGTACAGTAAAGCCATATAACTGTGATAAGACTTAGCTTCACTCATAGCAACGGACATTTGTTTCTCAAAAATGATACGATTAGGAAGATCGGTTAAATAATCATGTTGCGCCATATATTCCAGCACTTCTTCGGTTTTTTTTCTTTCAGTAATATCTCGAAAACTAACCAAATAACTGAGCGCATCATTCCACTCGATACTAATTACAGAGGCATCAGTAATAATTCGCTCTCCGTGTGGCTGTGTAATAATAACTTCAGCAATAGGCGCATTATTGGCTGCTACTGCGGCTAAATTAAGTGGAATATCTAATGGCTCTCCTAATAAATCAGCCAGATTACGGCCGAATAGTTGAATAGCAGCATGATTGGAAAATAATACGCGTTTATCACTGTCGATAACGAGTATAGCCTCTAAACTCTTGCCAACCACATTTAAAAATGCCGCATTACTAGCCGCAAGCTGCGCATCTAACCTTTTTATACGCTCTCTCAAGGTTATAAGCTCTTTTTTCAAAACATGAATAATATCGGAGGTTGGCTCATTCATAAGGTTTATTTCAATAATTTACGCATCCCCTGTTCTAACTTCTCTGCACTTGTAAAATCTAAAATTGCTTTTTGTACTGGGTTGGGCTTTTCTTTAATAATAGTAGGAGTAACCATAATTTGCTTTTTTTTGCCAATTCAGGATGTTCTAAAATATCTATCACTTCTAGGAAATAGCGACCACTAAGCTTTTTGTTTGCCAACCCTTTGAATTTCAATATAATTTCTTGATTTTCTTTAGAAATTCCAGAAATGTAAATACAAAAAAAATAGTCCTTAACCCCTGACATATAGACACCCTCTAAGCAAGATAATATAAAACTTTATCATTCATGTGCTTAGTTAGGTAGAAGATTTGCGATATTACCTATTGCTAAATTTAACAAAACCGATTAAATATGGACATTATTTAGCATAAAAGGAATGCATTCAATGAATACGGCCCTTCTCCTCTTGGAAATTCAAAACGACTATTTTCCTATGGGCAAGATGCCCCTAGAAAAAAGTAATGATGCTGTACAAAAAGCCCAAGCAATTTTACATGCTTTTCGGGATAAAAAATTACCTATTATTCACGTACAACATATTTCTACGCGGCCTGATGCAAGTTATCTACTACCTTGCACAAAAGGGGCAGAGTTCCATCCGCATGTACAGCCGACAAAAAATGAAGCGGTAATTAAAAAACATTACCCTAATAGTTTTAAGGATACCTCCTTGCTCAACACGCTTATGAAAAGTAAAATTAATCACTTGCTCATATGCGGCATGACCACACACTTGACTGTCGATGCTACTGTACGTGCAGCCTATGATGCTGGTTTCAGCTGTACTGTTTTGCATGACGCGTGCGCTACATTAGCGTTACAGTTTGAACAAGACACCATTGCCGCGCAACAGGTACAGCATGCATTTCTTGCTGCCTTGCAACCTACTTATGCGACTGTATTAAATACCGCACAGTGTTTGCAAAAGTTAGGAACAAAAGCTATGGCTACAGCCTAAACACGGGTAAAACAGGTCCCTGCCTATGCAATGGGCTACTCGCTATATTCCACCTGATCCTACTTTATGGCAGGGACGTCAAGATTTACCTTCTGCTGCTTGTTTTTTTCAAGCGATTACCTCACTGAATCTTTTACTCGAACATCCACCACAAGCAGAAACAATACGTTTTGCGCTTGTTGGATTTAAATGTGATGAAGGAATTCGACGCGATCTTGGTCGCATTGGTGCGGCAGAAGGCCCAACAGCAATTAGGCAAAGTTTAGGTAAATTACCCATCCAAAAATCGCCTCTGACTTGTTATGATGTCGGCAATATTGTGTGCTTAGATCATGATCTGGAAGCCAGCCAATATGCTTTAGGTGAAGTCATCGCTCTTTTACTAGAAAACCGTATTACCCCCATTGTCTTAGGCGGTGGACATGAGTTAGCTTGGGGACACTTTCAAGGCATCGCAAAAACCTACCCGCATCAACATCTCGGTATTATTAACTTTGATGCCCACTTCGATATGGAACCTATGCACCCTCGTCACCAAGCCGGTGCCTCTACTCCCTTCACACAAATCGCGGAAGCACATCGAGCGGCAAGACGGCATTTTGATTATAACTGTATTGGCATCCAACATGCTGGCAACATCAGGCAATTATTTGACACCGCCAAGCACTACCATACTCACATTATTTTGGCAGATGAATTGCATCAAGGTCAGCAGGAAAAATGCCTTGATTTCGTAGATAGAGTTATAGATCAAAATGAAATTATTTATCTCTCGCTAGCACTGGATGTATTTGCCACTCCTTATGCTCCAGGAGTAAGTTCTGTGCAACCATTAGGCTTAAACCCTTGGCATGTCATTCCGTTAATCCGGCAAATTGCTGGGTCCGGTAAAGTCATTGGCTATGATATTGCTGAACTTTGTCCCCGTTATGATATTCATCACTGTACCGCCAAACTTGCCGCATTGATGATATATGAAATCATCCATCATCATGTATGTCACATTCGTTATTAATTATAGCACTCCAATATCATGGTAAAACTCATTGAAAAACAAGCATTCTCTAACACGCTACTCTCCTGGTTTAATCTACATGGTCGTCAACACCTTCCCTGGCAAATTAATAAAACCCCTTACCGTGTATGGGTAGCAGAAATCATGCTACAGCAAACGCAAGTAAATACAGTAATCCCCTATTTTCAGCGCTTCATACAACACTTTCCTGATGCGAGCGATCTAGCGCGCACTACAGAGGAACAAGTATTACATCTCTGGTCTGGATTGGGTTACTATAGCCGCGCACGGAACTTACATCGTGCTGCTCGCCTAATTCAGCAACAATATCATGGCAACATTCCTGATAATCTAGTCGCTCTACAACAATTACCCGGCATTGGTAAATCCACAGCTGGAGCTATTTTAGCTTGTGGGTTTAATAAACGTGCTCCTATTCTAGATGGCAATGTCAAACGTGTACTAACACGCCTATATGGTATTGCCGAATGGCCAGGAAAAAAATCTGTGGAAAATCAATTATGGCAATTAGCTGATTATCATACTCCGTCACAACACATTGCTGACTATACCCAGGCTATCATGGACTTTGGCGCCACCCTGTGCATACGCAGTCATCCGCAATGCCAACAGTGTCCAGTTAATGCTATTTGCTGTGCTTATCAGCAAGGATTAACTGCACAAATTCCACAAAAAAAAGTGACGAATCGTTTACCTATGCGTACAAAAACCTGGTTATTACTGCGTTATCGCCAGCAACTACTACTACAAAAGCGCCCACCGACTGGCATCTGGGGGGGATTGTGGTGTGTACCGGAAATACCAGAACAAGCCACACCTGCGGCTATACGGCAATTTTGTTATCAATGGCATATCGATATTCATGATTTACAATTTCTCCCTGCATTCCAGCGTACTTTTAGCCATTTTCATTTAAATGTTTTTCCAGTACTGATTACGTTAAGTAAAAAAACCATAAAATGCATGGAGGATCAACAGCAAATTTGGTATAACTTACGCCAACCGCCAGCACTAGGCATACCAGCTCCCGTTAACTCTTTATTGAGATCGCTACTATGACGCGCATGATTGAATGCATAAAACTCAAAAAAACCGCTGAAGGATTGGCACAACCGCCCTATCCCGGTGAGTTAGGGAAAAGAGTTTACGAGCATGTCTCGAAAGAAGCATGGCAATTATGGCTGCAACACCAAACTATGTTAATCAATGAGTATCGCCTAAGTTTGATTGACCCTAAAGCGCGTACTTTTCTACAACAAGAAATGGAAAGATTTCTTTTCGGCCAGGGCAGTGATAAACCAACCGGATATATACCACCGCCTGCAGTATCATAATGATGCAAGGAATTCTCTAATTACATTGCATCTACTACCCATCAGGAGTTTTGTGGAATATACGATAGGCTGGCATGCCAGCCTATCGTATATTCCACAAAACTCCTGCCTATGTAAACCAAAGACATCACAACCAGAGTTGACATTTGGTAAAAGTATTTGCATTAATGCCAATATCAGGATATATTTGTTCAAATATTGAGCTTGCTTGTTTACCCCGCCATAAAAACAGAAGGGCTTTACTGTATGACCAGCAATCCCCAGCAATTCAAACGCTGCTTAAATGTACCGGATCTGGTCTTCTTAGGCATTGGCGCGGTTATTGGCTCTGGAATTTTTATTGTTACTGGCATTGCCACCGCAACTAAAGCCGGTCCGGCGGTTATGATTTCATTCATCATTGCTGGTATGGCTAGTCTATTAACCGCTCTCGCTTATGCTGAGCTATCCTCCAGTATTGACGGCTGCGGTGGTGCATACAATTATGCCTATCAATGTTTCGGAAAGTTCACCGCCTGGATTATTGGTTGGATATTATTATTCGAATACGGTATAGGCGCAGCATTGCTATCCATCGGCTGGTCAGGTTATATGACCAATATTCTTACCAACATTGGAATACCGTTATCACCAGCATTACTACACGCGCCCAATGAAGGTGGCATCATTAATTTACCCGCTATTTTTGTCGTGCTACTTTTAACCAGCATCTTGTTGTTAGGAACTAAGAAAAGTGCCCGTTTTAATGCATTGTTAGTTACCTTAAAGTTGGCCACCATTGGTTTATTTGTAGGTGTAGCTAGCTTTCATGTCAATCCACATAATTGGACACCATTTCTGCCTTTCGGTTGGCTAGGCGTCATGCAAGGTGCTGCGCTGACTTTTAATGCATTTATTGGTTTTGATGTAATTGTGTTAGCTTCTGAAGAAACAAACAACCCCAAGCGCAATATTCCTTTAGCTATCCTGCTCGCTTTTGTTATTTGTGTATGTATCTATATCGCTGTTGCTGCATTGTTAACCGGTATTGTTCCCTATTATACTCTAAACAATGCCTCCCCTGTTTCTAGCGCCTTGCTCAGTTTACATTTGCCGTGGGTTGCCTCCATAATAGGTGCTGGCGCAATTATTAGTATTACTACCGTACTCTTAGCTTTTTTATATGGGTTAACACGCATATCTTTTGCTATGTCACGCGATGGTTTATTGCCCACGTTATTTTCTAGTCTTTCTACGAAAAAAGGTGTCCCTACTAAAAACCTATTCATTTCAGCGATAATTATTGCACTATTAGCTGGCTTTGTGCCCTTAAACTCCGCTGTAAAATTAGTCAACATTGGCACGCTGATGGCATTCGTATTAGTGTGCGCTTGTGTCATTACTTTGCGCATCAAACAACCGCACAGACCACGCCCGTTTAAAGCCCCCCTTATCATTTCTGTCTTAGGAATTCTATTCTGCAGTTATTTAATGATTAACTTGCCGCTTGATACTTGGATACGGTTTCTATCTTGGTTAGCCTTAGGGATAGCTATCTATTATATACGCCTATATAAAACAGCCACCTCAGTCACCCCCATGACTGCTGACATAAATGCTTGACTACGACACCACCTCTCGGTTTAATAGCGACTTCTACGGCCAGATAGCTCAGTCGGTAGAGCAGAGGACTGAAAATCCTTGTGTCGACAGTTCAATTCTGTCTCTGGCCATAGGAAAATCAAAACCATCGGACCATCGGGGTCAGGTGCTAACATGCTGTATGTTTTATTTTGTTGATCATAGTTAGAATACTTATTCCAATTATTAATTCATTCTTGCTTTTTAAAACTTAACCAACGTATTAATCCGACTTTTATTTGGCCTATTACATCAGGGTTATTTCTATATCTCTTAATTGTTTACAAATAAGGATAAATATGCCGCGTCCACTAAGAATAGAGTATGAACATGCCTGGTATCATGTAATGAACCGAGGAGCTCATCGTCAAACCATCTTTACATCTAACTCTCATCGTGATTTGTTTTTATCATTACTTGAGGAAGTAACTAGTCAATATCAAGTAGAAATCCATGCTTATTGTTTGATGGATAATCATTATCATTTACTAATTCGAACTCCGCTCGCTAATCTAAGTAGGTGTATGCGCCATTTAAACGGTGTTTATGTTCAGCATTACAATCGATCCACAAAAAGTGATGGGCCTTTATTTCGAGGCCGTTATAAGGCTATCTTAGTTGAAGAAGATGGATATGTATTATCGGTTAGTCGTTATATTCATCTCAATCCCGTTTCTGCAAAAATCTGTCATAAGCCTAATCAATATAAGTGGTCTAGTTATATCGCCTATTTAAATAAAGAAAATATGCCATCATGGTTACATTCTAGCTATATTTTAAACCAAATGATGGGGGATGATCCGCGTAAGAGTTATTTGCAGTTTGTTTCACAAGGAGTTGATCAAATAACACAAGATTTTTATGATAAAAAACAGAAAGGGTCTATCATGGGAAGTGACGATTTTATTACTAAGCATCTTAATGGCTTAAGTGAGCAGTATAGATGTGCAGTTGCAACCGATGTAAATAGAACAAAAATCCTTCCTACTCCCGATATTATTATGCACTGCACCGCCATGCACTTTAGTATTACAACTAAAGAATTAATGAAGTCACAATGGGGTAAAAAAAATACTGCCCGATTGATTACTATTTATTTGCTTCGGAGTCTTGCTCATATTCCTCATTCAGAGATTGCTAGTTATTTTGGGAATTTAAAATCAACTAGCATTGGTTCTTTGCTGTTAAGATGCAAGAAATTGGCACAACTTGATCCAGTATTTATACAGCATATTGATCAAATAAGTCTGCTAATTAAACATACCGCATGTTAGCACCTGACCCCTTATTGACATAATGGATAATGCTATGCTTATCGTTTTATTTGGACTCTCTGGTACTGGCAAAAATTATGTTGGCAGAATTATACAACAGCATTTACATTTTTCTGTGTTAGATGGAGATACATTATTACCTGATGACATGCGTAACTCTGTTGAGAAAAAAATACCTTTCACCCAAGCGCAACGTGATCGTTTTATAGAAATCCTCATTACTGCAGTGAAAACCATATCAGGACCGAATATCGTATTAGTCCAAGCCCTATATAAAAATAGTAATAGAAAAAGAATTGCAGAAGCGTTTCCTGATTGCCAATTTATACAAGTACAATCTGATCCTGATATTCTTACTACTCGTTTACAGATGCGCAATAAAATTAATGACCTAGATTATGCTAGAAAAATCAGTGCAAACTTTGAATCTCCCACACACCCCGCTCTTACTCTTACTAACAATATTGATAATGATGAAATGGGAATCATGGCACAATTACACATATTACTTCCAGCTCTATTTACACAAGAATCTAGGCTCCCTAACGAAGAAACACTTAGATTTACTCCATAGCTTTTTCTTATAATAGTCATACAAGATAATTATTTAACTTCCATATTGTTATTATTTATAATAGCTAACTTGTGTATCCCAACTTATAAATTGCTGCGCAATTTGCTGGGATAACCTTATATTGCAGAAGCATATTGATATTTTACGCTTATGCAATATTGAGGTTAATTATTTAATAGCTACAATAAAGGTATCATTATGCTTACCTCTCGCCATCATCAAGCCAATACTAGCCAATCATTTTGGGAATTAACCAGCATAACCAAACTTGCGGAACAGTACAAAATCGACCAGAATCTCCAGTATTTAAAATGGGCTCCTCTAGCAACGCTAAAAAAAATTTTTATTCAATATCGCTTCTTTACGCAATACTACATCACAGATTTAGCACTCTTAATCAGTAAGCTTCCTTTTGGCCAACTGCGTAGCATACTGGCAGAAATATTAAATGAAGAACTAGGCAATGGAAATGCAACCCAGGCACATCCTAATTTATATGATCAATTCCTGATGAGTATCGGGATACCACAAGAGTCATTGAATGTAGTGAATTTACAATGCATACAAAGCCTGCATCAAATACAACAATCCTTACTTAATAAACCGTGGGCCTATGGTGTAGGGCTGCGTGGCCTAGGCGGCGAATGTCTTTGCCAAATTTATTTAAGTACCATGCATAAGTATTTTTCGCAGAACAGCGCAATTACCCACATACAAGCACAAATAGCTTGGACATTTTGGGATATTCATATTGGTGAAGTCGACTTACATCACCAGGAAATCGTACGTGCAGCAATTAATGATGTACTAGCAACCGACCCCGACGTTGCACCTGATTTGATTAACGGTTATTTGGAAAGTAAAACAGCATGGGATAACTTTTGGCAACATATCTTTGCATCTGCTCGCAATAACAAAACAAGGTAAGACTACTTATGCATACAACTAACTTATATAATATTCTAGACGCTTCCCAAGCATTACGCCGAGACGTGTTATTAGCTTGCAAAATTATCGTTCAGCAACAATTAGATTCCGGTCCATTTGGTAATATCAGCATCCGTATTCCTGGTACACAAACATTTTGGGTTAATCCAGCAGGTCTCACTTTTGAGCAACTGGATATCCACGATATTGTCTGTGCCGATATAGATGGCAATCTCCTTGATGGCAAACATACTCCTCATCCAGGCACATTTATTCATCGTGAAATTTATCGATTACGCAGTGACGTGGATGCGATTGTGCATACCCACTCAGAAAATACCGTAATGATGAGTCTGCTTGGCTGCACTATCGACCCAATTACCCAACTCGGTGCTGCTATTTACAATGACCAAGGAGTGTATCACGGTTTTACCGGACCAGTACGAACCAGTAACGAAGGCACGGCTATTGCCCAAGCGCTCGCACAAAAGTCCTTAGTCATTGCCAAAAATCATGGCATATTCACCACTGGAACCACGATTCAAACCGCATTATGGGATATGATCATCGTCGATATAGCAGCAAAAATTCACTTAACAGCAAAACAATTAGGCTTGTCACCTACAGAGAAACTCCCTGATGAAGATATGCAAAAAAGTAGGATTGAGGTACGCCAAAAACAATGCGAATTTATGTGGCATGCGTATTTACAAAAAATGACGACAGGGAAGTAACCAAGAAATCTCCTCTTCTCCAAGGAGTCTGTTGAACTCGACTTTAGCCATTTTTAAAAAATGCTCAACAACACTGTCATCCTGAGAGCGTTTTTTGCTCGAAGGATCTCTTTTTATACATATTGAGATCCTTCGCTACGCTCGGGATGGAAAATTCATGACCATCCATATCAAAAATGGCCAAAGTCAAGTTAAATAAAGGCTGACAATCGACAGACAGTCTTTATTCAACAGACCCTTTGGAGAAGAGAGTCAGAAAAAGAGAATTAAATAAAAACCAATTAATACAACACTATATATCCCTGTCAGAAAGAAAGTTAACTATGCGCTATAGTTAAAATAATAAAACACACAAAAGGGGAGTGTTATTTAATGAGCACCGGCAGACGTCGCAAATCTCAAGCCGCACAAGAAAAATTGGATCAGCAATTCATTGAGCAACTACAACAAAAAGAAATGGCTAGACAATGCAGTTTAATAGAAAAGCATATACGGGAAGCCATACAGCTATACGCTCTACCCAGTAATTGTCCAGATAAAGACCAAGGGCGA
Source organism: Gammaproteobacteria bacterium RIFCSPHIGHO2_12_FULL_41_20 (assembly GCA_001801575.1). Lineage (GTDB taxonomy): Bacteria > Pseudomonadota > Gammaproteobacteria > DSM-16500 > DSM-16500 > 2-12-FULL-41-20. The sequence goes on along the minus strand of MGYC01000022.1, from coordinate 11,454 downwards.
GAATTAGCAGAGAGAATCGGTAACGTATTTGTAAACACAATACGCCATCTCAGTCTAGCTGAATGGCAAGATCCAGCTCGTAGAAATGCAGCTATTTTAGCTGCACTTATTCCAGAAATCACTTCAACAAGAAAGTTTCCAAGCATAGACCGTAAAATATTAACCGCTAGCATCCAAGAAATAATAGATGATGCAATCAACGGATATGCTGTTGATGAACTATTCCCATCACTAGTTAGTAGAATAAGATTAGAACGATTACAGAATTATCAGCCGCGTAGCGTATATGATGAGAAAAAGCCCGCATCCTCAGCAAAACACCAACAAGATGAAAAGCAACAGCGGTTAGAACAGTGGTTAGACTGGGCAGAAAAAGATAGAAAAGCATTAACAATTCGCTGCCTACAACAATTTCTGTCTCAACTAGCAGGCGGTGGTTTTTTACTTAAGCCTAATACTCCACGCGTAGCTGGTATTAGCGTCAACAGAGATAATGATAGCGAAGTCGCTGATGCCTTTGGTAAATGGGTAGCCCGTCATTATAAAGGTGAAACTCACTTACGCCAAGAAGAAGGAGCTAGACCAGGAAGCCATGAACAGGCAATTGAAAAAGCAGCAGAAAGATTTTTTTATGCCCTAGGTAGCACTCAAGAACAAGTCATGTTTGATGCATTATGGTTTACCATTCGCGGCCTAGGTCGGCCAATGCAGCAGGCTAGTGCCGCATCTGTTATTCCACCTGCAACTCCGGCCCCGCCACCACCTCATGACAGTGGCAGAGCAAGCCCGGTATCCACTGCATCGACATTAACTGATGCGTCATTCACATCCTTCAGAACTATCAGAGATGATAGTAGGTCCACCATTCAGACATTGCCGCGCGCGCCTTTACTGCCACCGGCCACCCCCCCGGTAGTCGTAGTAAAGTCTGAACCTCAGCAGCAACGCTTGTTTCTGCAACAACGTGACAGACAGCTCAAACCATCAGAGGTGATAGAACAAATAATAAAATTACTGACTACTTGGGAAAAAGAAACAGGCCAGGTAAAGCAAATCAAGTTACAAATCGGCTTACAAGCTCTAATAGTAAATGATGGCTTGAAAATGTTAGTTCAACATCCTGAGAAACCTGCTGATGTCACTCCTGAGCAATTACAAAGATTAAAAACACCTTTAGACGCTTATATGCGAACATGGCAACCAAACCTTCGGGATACCAAGCAAGCAGAGTTATCTACATTGCTTGGTAAGGCACAACAGTGGGTAGATAGGTTAGTAGTAACTAGACCTGCTCCGTAAATTTACCTTTTGTAATTCGCTAAAACTAAAACCAAGACTTCAGCCAATGCAAGAAGCCGCGTGGAACTTCATTAATCTCCACACGCCCACCACTACCTGATACGACATAATGTGCTGGATCAAGGTTCTCAACACTTAACACTCCATTATCTCGATGCATTTTCACCCTGACAACAGGGCTACCTGTGCAATTCTTTGTTACAAACACCTTTGCATAACAATCCCGTCCGACAATGCAAAAGAGTTTAGTTACACCATCTGGCACAGTAATCGCCCCATTAGGTTCCGCTACCCCACCCACTGAGCCAGAACAAGGACATAGAATACTCTCAAACTTTCCAGTCCCGTAAGATGATGTTTTATTTTCTATCACCACATCCATCGCATTACCTAATACAGGCAGCATACTCATCGCAACAACGCTTACAGCAAGCCATTTTTTTACTCTCATTCTAAAGCTCCTATTAGGGATAACATTTTTATATTCACCAACCCTTCTCCTGAAAACAATAAATACCTTAGGAATTCTCGGTGAATAAAGAATGGTAAGCGAAAAGGTAAATATAAAAGCACAAATAAAGCGCAGGAGGCTGGAAGCCGACGAGCCATTGTGCTTTTATATTTACCTTTTCGCTTACCATTCTTTAATTCACCGAGAATTCCTGTAAATACCTAGCGAGCATAAATTAACTGCTGCTAATAATGCAAGCTTACTGCTATGCTAATCTCCCACAATATCAGGAGAGCCTCATGCTTAAACAACTTACTTTGGCAATGTTATTATCCAGTCTACCTCTCTATACCTTCGCTACCCCCAACAAAACTCTCGCTAACACACCGCCCATGGGATGGAGCAGTTGGAACCATTTTGGGTTAGGTATTGATGATGCCACAGTAAGAGCCCAAGCAGACGCCATGGTAACAAGCGGCATGCGTGATGCCGGCTATGTGTATATCAATATCGATGATGGCTGGGAAGGTGAGCGTGATGCAAATGGTATCCTGCGTCCCAATAATAAATTTCCTGATATGAAAGCGCTAGCAAATTATGTGCATAGCAAAGGATTGAAACTCGGTATTTACTCCTCACCTGGTCCAAAAACTTGCGGCGGCTATGAAGGCAGCTATCAACACGAAGAGCAAGACGCGCAAACCTTTGCTGCATGGGGTATTGATTATTTGAAATACGATCTTTGCAGTTTTTTTAATATTATTCTCGAAGAAGAAAACGAACAGCGAGCACGGCAGCTACTACGTAATGCCTATATAAAAATGCATCAAGCTTTGCAAAAAACCGGTCGTCCGATTGTATTTAGCTTATGTGAATACGGCATTGACGATGTATGGCAATGGGGTGCTACCGTTGGTGGCAATCTCTGGCGTACTACTGGCGATATTGAGGATAATTATAAAAGCATGGCTCGTATTGGTTTTGGTCAAGCAGGCTTATCCAGCTATGCAGGGCCGGGGCATTGGAATGATCCCGACATGTTAGAAGTTGGCAATGGCGGCATGACTACCGACGAATATCAAACTCATATAAGCTTATGGGCATTATTGGCAGCACCGCTATTTGCTGGTAATGATCTGACACATATGACTGCTGAAACCATTGCATTACTCACGAATGCAGAAGTACTCGCTATCGATCAAGATCTAGCCGGCAAACAAGGCGAGCAAGTTTATGCAAATGATGACATAGAAATCTGGGCTCGCACTCTCGCGGATGGCTCGCAAGCAGTGGGCTTATTCAATCGCAGCCAATCTCCGCAAGATATTCAGCTTTCTTTCAAAGATATTGGCTTTAACCATCCAGTAAAAGTGAGAGATATCTGGTTACATAAAGATTTAGGCGTATTAGAAAAACAATATCAAACTATGGTTACTGCTCACGGTGTTGTGCTATTAAAAATCACGTCGTAAACGAAGAGCCACAACCACACGTAGTTTTAGCATTAGGGTTGCGAATAATAAACTGCTCCCCTTCTATATCTTCTTTGTAATCAATTTCAGCTCCCATTAAATATTGGAAGCTCAATGAATCCACTAATAATTGCACGGTTCCACCACTCTCCCCTTCGTCATCTTCATCTTTTGTTACCTGCACCACTTTAGCAATCACCGTATCATCAGACTGAATTGTTTCATCAAAGGTAAACCCATATTGGAACCCTGAACATCCGCCACCTGTTACATAAACACGTAATTTTAGATTGGCGTTACCTTCTTCTTGGATCAATTGCCATACTTTAGCTGCTGCATTGTCAGTGAAAGTTAATGGATCTTGCATTATGCTGTTCCTCTAGAAAAAAACGCTCTCAGGAGAGAGAATATCAGAGAGTGTTCAATGAACACTCTCGAGTATCAAGACCCCAGTATAACATAAACAAGAGGAGATTATTTTCATGTTATGGATCAAGTCGTTTCATATTATTTTCATGGTAACGTGGTTTTCTGGGTTATTTTACTTGCCCCGTCTATTTGTTTACCACGCTATGGCCACTGATGAGACTAGCCTAGCTCGATTCAAAATTATGGAAAGAAAATTATATTATGGCATTACCACGCCTGGCGCTATTTTTACGCTATTTTTTGGCATCTGGATGCTATATGCGGAACCAGCGTATATGCATATGCAATGGCTACATATCAAGCTATCGTTAGTACTACTGCTGATCCTATATTATGTTTACCTGGGCTATTTATTGAACAAATTTAAACATAATAACAACACGCATAGCCATGTGTTTTATCGCATTATCAATGAAATTCCCGTAATATTTTTAGTTGCCATTGTTATTTTGGCTATTGTTAAGCCTTGGGGCATGGTATAGGAGTGGCTGTCAACAGCTCTTACAATATAGCGCGCAATGCCGGCTCAAGCTCTGGGTAAGTAAAAGTGAATCCCTTATCCAGTAAACGCTTGGGATACACGTACTGACCGCGTAGCAATAATTCTTCGGCCATTTCACCTAACAATAATCTTAATAGCCATCCTGGCATGGCAAAAAAAGTGGGACGATGCAGTATTTTTCCCACTATCTGTACAAACTCTTGCTGTGATACACAATTGGGTGCCACAATATCAACCGGCCCAGAAATATCTGGATGCGCCAAAAGAAAATCCATCACCCGAATAACGTCTTCGCGCATAATCCAACAAAAAGGTTGATTTCCTGTACCTAATGGCCCGCCTAGAAAGAAATGAAATGGCATAATAAGCCGTGGCAATGCACCGCCGGTTTTGGATAAAACCACTGCGAAGCGTAAAAACACTATTGGCACACCTTGATCCACAGCAGGTTTAGCTGCTTGCTCCCATTCTTTAGCTACTAAAGATAAAAAATCAGAGGATGTATCTTCATTAAGGTCTACTGCCCCATCAAAACGTGGCGGCAACCCGGAAAATTCTGACTGTAACCCATAAATACTGGCTGCACTTGCATTAAACCAACGTGGCGCCTTTTTACCTAGAGGAGCTAATAGCTTAGCAAGTATAGCTGTCGTTTTAGTACGGCTATCAAGAATTGCTCGCTTACGATCAGCAGTCCAACGTTTTGCGCCTAGACTTTCTCCTGCTAAATTAATCACCACTTCGGCTTGGCGAAAAGTGTCCGTTGTTAACTCGTCCCACGTCAGTGCTTGTACTTGGCCATGAAATACTCGTTGCATTTTTTCTTTTGAACGGCCAATAACTGTAATTTTCTTGCCTTGTTTTAGCCACTCGGTTACTAAGTATTGGCCAATTAATCCTGTGGCCCCTGCGAGAATCCGTTCCATATATATGGTTACCTCATTGATGCTAACGACCTAAATACCCGCTCTGCTGCTTGTAGAGTTTGATTTATTTCTTTCTCCCCATGCACAGAAGAAATAAACCCTGACTCAAAAGCAGAAGGGGCAAGATAGATACCCTCCTTCAGCATAGCATGAAAAAAGCGCTTAAATAAGGCAACATCGACAGTCTTTACATCTGCCTCCGTTTCTACTGTGTCATTTTCAGTAAAATACAAACCAAACATACCCACTACCTGGGTCGCAAAAAAAGGTAATCCATATTGTTTAGCTAATTCACCCAAACCATTAATGAGTATTTGTAATCTTGCCTCTAATCTTGGATAAAACCCAGCCTCAGAAACTAAATCCAATGTGGCTAACCCCGCGGTCATCGCGACTGGGTTCCCGGATAAAGTTCCTGCTTGATAAACCGGGCCTAATGGAGCAATACACTCCATTATATCTTTTGTGCCACCAAAAGCGCCGACGGGGAACCCGCCACCAATAATTTTACCTAATATTGTAATATCGGGCTTCACATCGTAATAGGTTTGTGCACCACCTAAAGCAACGCGAAATCCAGTAATCACTTCGTCAAAAATTAATACACTGCCATAAGTATCACAAAGTTTTCTTAGCCCTGACAAAAACCCTGCCTTGGGTAGTACACAATTCATATTTCCTGCTACCGGTTCCACAATCACTGCAGCGACATCATCACCTACTTTTTCAAATAAAGCTTTGACACTATCTAAACAATTATATTCTGCTACCAAAGTATGCAATGCGACACTTTCGGGGACTCCGGCTGAATTTGGTATTCCAAAAGTCAAACCACCGGAGCCCGCAGCAACCAACATGGAATCTGTATGCCCATGATAACAAGCAGAAAACTTAATAATTTTCTGCCTACATGTATATCCTCTTGCCAAACGAATGGCGCTCATCACTGCCTCTGTCCCCGAGTTTACAAAACGTATTAACTCAATAGAGGGCATAAGATGACAAATTCTCTCCGCTAGTTTTACTTCTATTTCTGTCGGCGCTCCAAAACTCACTCCACTTGTGATAACTTTCTTGACTGCTTTAATGACATATGGATGAGCATGGCCGACAATTAAAGGCCCCCAAGAACCCACATAATCCACATAATGCTTCCCATCGACATCGGTAATATATGCACCCTTTCCTGAACGAATAAACAGTGGAGTACCTTCTACACCGCGAAAAGCTCGCACTGGTGAGTTAACACCGCCAGGGATATAACGCTGTGCCTTGGAAAATAGTCTTTCAGAATGGTTCATACTTGCTGGGTCCTGATTTATAATCCTAGAGATAATATTGCTCACAAAATAACATAAATAGTAGGTATTACGACAGAGGAAAAACATGAATTACAAACGTTACATTTGTTTACTGTGTGGATTCATTTATGATGAAGCGAAAGGCTGGCCAGACGATGGCATTCCTCCTGGTACACGCTGGGAGGATGTACCATTAACATGGCAATGCCCAGAGTGTAATGCCACTAAAGAAGATTTTGAAATGATTGAAGTTGCATAAACCGCATGAATATAGCAAATAAAAAGTTACACCCATGGATGCCTGTTTATTGGCCTATCTGGTTTTTCTTGGGGATATTATGGCTTATCACTCGGCTGCCCTATAATATGCAGCTGAGCATCGGCAAAAATATAGGACAATTTCTATACTTTCTCCCCAGTAAACTAAGATCAACAGCTACCGTCAACATTCGCTTATGCTTTCCCTCTCTCACAGCAGAGCAACAGCAACAATTAATAAAAAAAAATTTTGATTCCTTGGGTATAGGTGTTATTGAAACAGCGATGGCTTGGTGGTTACCTGATGCAAAATTACAATCCTTATTACACATCTCTGGCATTGAGCACGCAGAACAAGCACTAGCACAAAATAAAGGTGTCATTTTATTGAGTCCACATTTTACTTGCTTAGAGATGATGGGACGACTTATTGGCATGCGTTATCAATTTACTGCCATGTATCGCCCGCATAAAAGTCCAATTATAAATCACATTCAATCACGCTTTCGTCAACGCTATGGTATTAATTATATTCCCCGTCACAAAATGCGCTTACTCTTACATGCGCTAACAAAGAATCAACCCATCTGGTATGCCTATGACGTAGATGGAGGTCGACAACGTAGTGTATTCGCACCATTTTTTAATATCCCCACCGCTTCATTAACTGCTGTATCCCGTATCACAAAAAGTACTGGTGCTTTAGTTGTGCCTATACACTTTTATCGTCGCGATGATAATACAGGCTATCAAATCCAATTCTCTCCTGCTCTTGAACAATTTCCTTCTTCTGACTGGGTAAAAGATGCCACGCGATTAAATGCCGCCTTAGAAAAAGCGATTCGCAATACTCCTGAACAATATATTTGGCAATATAAACGCTTTAAGACGCGACCACTAGGAGAGGCAAGAGTATATTAAGATTGAAAATTCCGTTATATTATGGCCCTATGCATACTCATCTAATCGCACCATCATTATTATCCGCAGACTTTGCCCGACTTGGCGAAGAATCTAAGCATGTACTCGAAGCAGGCGCTGATTTATTACACCTCGATGTCATGGACAATCATTATGTGCCCAACTTAACTGTGGGCCCACTGGTATGCAAAGCATTGCGTGATTACGGCATAAACGCAGCTATTGATGTTCATCTCATGACAAACCCTGTAGATAGATTAATTACTGACTTTGCTCAAGCTGGGGCTAGTAATATTACCATCCATCCTGAAGCGTCTAAGCATGTAGACCGTAGTTTAGACCTGATTCACAGTCATCATTGTCGAGCTGGGCTGGCTATTAATCCTGGCACTACATTGCACTATCTAGAATACTTACTCGACAAAATCGATATCCTTTTAATTATGTCCGTCAACCCAGGATTTGGTGGCCAAGCATTTATCCCTTCTGTATTAGCGAAAATTCAAAAAGCCAGACAGCTTATTCAAGCCAGTGGCAGAAACATTTATTTGGCAGTAGATGGCGGCATTAACAAAGAAAATATCAAACAAGTTGCGCAAGCTGGCGCAGATTTCTTTGTTGCTGGCTCCGCTATCTTTACACAGTCAGATTATAAAAAAGCCATCGCCGATTTACGCAGTGAGTTAACGCATGCAAATACCTAATCCTACCGCCGGTTTACACCACGTAGCATTGTTCGCAAAAAACTTTGATGCATGCATGCGCTTTTACACTGAATTACTTGGCATGCACATCGTCTGGCACCCGGATATCGATAATGTTTATTTGTCTTCCGGCACCGACAATCTGGCCTTGCATCGTGCACCGCAAGAATTTATTCCTACACCGCATCAACATCTCGATCACATTGGGTTCTTTCTGCGAGAACGCCAGGATGTAGATCAATGGCATGAATTTTTACGAGCACAAGGGATAACAATAAAAGTTGCCCCAAAAGATCATCGTGATGGCACCCGCAGTTTTTATTGTGAAGATCCAGATGGTAATGTTGTACAGTTTATTTATATAAAACTTTAGAGTCTTATATGGACTCGACCACATAAGACCTTTAGTACAGCATTACTTACCTAGCTGCTGTGCTGCCATAATAAACACCAGAAGAAGGCGCTGCTGCTAATGCAGGTTGTTGAGACATCGGCTGTTCTCGGTTAAAAAAACGAAGAAAGAAATTATTCGCTGAAGCACGCGTTCCTCGACTTTGTAACTGACTCCAGCGTAAAAAGTGAGCATTTTCCTGCTGCTCCTGCGGGTTTACCGCTTCCATCTTCCTATCCTTGAATGCCTCGCGCGCTGTTTTCAGAGGTTCAACGGTTTCTCCTAATTTGTTATGAATAAGCGCCGTAGTCCATGTAACCTTATCAGCTGATGCCTGTATATGTTGAATACGTGCATCTATTCTTGTTTTTTGTTGCTGACGTTCTGGCTTTAAAGCCGCATGTAAAGAACTATAGTGAGGAATAATGTGGTCATCTGCAGGGGGGTGAGAAGAGTGTTGTCTATCTTGTTTCGAGGATCTTACCACAATGTACTCTTTGTGCGATGCGGGTATCGATCTAAAGGCCTCAACAGTATTACTCTGCCATTGGGTTAAGTACAGGATAAACTTAAAAAACGGTTTCAGTAAAAAACCCAGTACTTTCCCTACGCGCGTCTCTTTATGACCTGTTTCAGGTGGCCGAAATGGTCGTAGAGATCCGCCACCCCGTATCCAACCTGTTATAACATTACCCATATTAGAAAATGTACGGTCACAAAATAATGAGACTTTTTGTTTCTGTTGGTGAAAATATCTTGCAACCTCTGCACCGACCGCCCCACCAAATGAATACCCCACTATAGTAATTTTATCTGCAGGCACACCTTGATCAATTAAACGCTGTACCTGAGCAATGCCATCCGTCACTAAATCTTGCATGGACTTTGCTTTACCCGCACTATATTGAACTCCGCGAAAATTACCTATCACCACATGACATTGAAATTGCTGGGCATATTCTTGCGTAAATTCTAATGCACTTTCCATGGTGGCTGTGGCACCAGGAAAGTAAACAATATATTTTCCTTCCGTATTATTCTCATTTTGAATCTCCATGGTATCGAGTTCAGCATGATCATGGGTAATAATTTTAATTTTTTTTCTAGACAAGAATTTGCTGAGCTCAGGTAGCTCCACCTGCTCTAGAGGACGGTTTTGCGCTAGAAATACTAAATTACCTACTTTTTTTCCTGCTAATTGACGCACCGCAAACTTTAATAAATCCCAGAGCAAAAGAGGGGGAAAAAATAGACGCGCGATAATTCGTTTAGCCCACGTTGTCCAAGGGGTAGAAATACGCGGTTTAGGTGCATAATAAACAGTGTGTTCAGAAAAATAATCCATATCATCATTTCGAGCTTGCATGTTTATTATTCTTCTCTTACCGAAACATCAATCGAAACGTCAATAAATCTTATCTAACATTAAAAGATGATAATGTCTAGGGCCTGTCGTCAATTGCTTACTCAAAGCGCATGCCTCAAAGCGAAAGCAGAAGATGCGGAGACAGGGTCTGAACAAGATTGCTCTTGAGAGGAAGCAAACTCAGGGCAAGGTACTTTATCTTCTATCTGAAGTCCAAGCTCAGCAAATTGACAACAAAAATATCGACGTATCTCCTTTGATAAAACATTTAGATTACGCAAATCCAAGGAAACTGATCGAACCTTTAAATAATCCCACCGCGCTTGATCTTTATAAAATCCACTATCATCTTCAGCCAAATCACTGTGGTAACCCCCATTCCAAGGATCGCATATTTGCCCTTTACGAATTGAATTTAAATATTGACTAACTGCGCCTTCATCGGCTGTAATTTCGACATCAGCCACATCACTATTGATAAGCAAGTAGGTATGGTCAACAATGGGATTTCCACTTGTGCTCGCCAATACACTCACTTGTTGTAATTTAATTGGGTGATCGCTATTTAAATTTACATGTATCAGCTTAAACAGAGCATGAAGAGTATGCTCTCCACAATTTCCTGCTTTTACTTGTTGAACAGACAGATACCTTAATTGCACTTGTTTTAAAAAATTCAAAATGGCTTGCATTTTATCTACGGCTTCCATTTCAGCAGGCGTAGTTATTAAGTGTTTTAGCGAAGCAATGAGTTTAGAGATATTAGTTTGCCAAGTAAGATAAGCTTGGTTTGAATCATATCTCATCTCATCTAAAACGTGAAAATTCGGCGAAAAAGAGTAAAGCAAATCGGCCTCTTTTTGACATTGATGAGATCGTTCATCAAGGACACAGGATTTGGGCAACATTACCCCATTACGCATTCCTAATGTAATATTAGGCTTATTAAAAGTAACAGATGACGCATCTGTACAAACCTCACGTACACGATCTATATCATTTCGTGTTACATTGAATAATGCTCGCATAGTCTCTACGGTACTGTTGCCTCGCGCCCCCCCATCATAGGCTAACGTATGTTTGGGAGCATTGGATTGAGAGGTTTGTAATGCTGCAATTAAAATCGCATCTACTATGACCAGCAAACAAAATATCCCTGTCCAGCCCAAAGGTGCCATATCATCAACAAAAGAAGGGGGGGGCCGCCGCATAAGAGGCGGAATATACGCTTGCCGCTCTCTTATCTCCCTCATTTCTTGCGGTTTATGCCTCCCTCTAGGAGTTGTTTTATAGGAAACTCGCTGGCGTGAATACATAGTGGCCTCTAGAATAGAAATAGAATAATAAAGCAAAAAAACCCCTGATAGCTAATTGACTCAGCTAACAGGGGTTAGGGGTAGGAGCCTGGCGATAACCGACTTTGGCATAACCATA
>MGYC01000021.1 GCA_001801575.1 Gammaproteobacteria bacterium RIFCSPHIGHO2_12_FULL_41_20 | reverse complement strand
CAGCGTCGTCTTACCGTGATCGACATGCCCTATCGTCCCCACATTTAAGTGCGGCTTCGTCCGCTCAAATACTTGCTTGGCCATGTTTGCCTGCTCCTTCTCGCTAAGTTATTCAGCCCAAAATAGGGCAGTATTGTATCAAAGTTTACACCCAAATAAATATGCTTATCTGAATGGAGCCCATAACCGGGATTGAACCGGTGACCTCTTCCTTACCAAGGAAGTGCTCTACCGCCTGAGCTATATGGGCAATCAGAAATTAAATTCCGATGGCAAAATTCAGAATACCACGTGCTGAAGTTCTGATTTCTAAGTGGAGCGGGCGATGGGAATCGAACCCACGCTATCAGCTTGGAAGGCTGAAGTTCTACCATTGAACTACGCCCGCACATTAGAAATCAGAACTTAAACAAAACACTGTCAGCATGGAGGGGGAAGGATTCGAACCTTCGAAGGCGTAAGCCGGCAGATTTACAGTCTGCTCCCTTTGGCCGCTCGGGAACCCCTCCGGCAACCGAAAAAAACAAGTGTTGAATTCTCCTTCAGGATCCGTAAGATGTCAACGCAAGATTGAAAATAATCCTAAAATTAGAGGGTGTTTATTCTAAATAATGCTGCGCGTATTAAGCAAAGCCATCCCACTATTAGCAATATCCCACCAACTGGCGCCAAGCGAATGATCCCTAGTATATTAAATATGGCTGAAATATAGATACTGAAACTAAATAATATGATGCCAACTGAAAATAGATAAGCAGTTCTAGTCAACCAGGATTTCACTTGATTGTGCATTTGCCACGGCAATGTTAATCCAATTAAAGAAACAGCAAGGGCATACAGTTGATGATATCTAATAGCCACTAACACACTACTTAAGGGTTTACCAGTCAAATACAAGACTAATACGTGATCAACATAAGCAGCCATTATCACTGACAGTAAGCCAAGCACTCCGCCAATTAATAAAGGAATATTCATAATAGGCTAACTAGTAAGCTAACACATATGATTTTTACCATACAAGCATGTCACTATTTTCGCTAATTGCCGCTTAGAGCGTCCCTGTCTGCGGCGCGCGAAAACTTAACGCGACACAATTTATACACCTCGACCGTCCTGCAGCTGAGGAACGCCACAATGACTTAACGCCGCTTTGGGTATATACGGCTAGATTTCATAAAAACCCTTGGGAGAATTTCCCAAGGGTTTAATATCATTACTTCATATTACGATATTCGCACGTCACAAAGATGCTGCCATTTTCAGAACTGGAACCAAAATCATTGGTAATACTCAATGTACCTGCGGGATCAGCGTAGTGGCCTTCAAAACGATCATCATCCATCAAAGTAACAGGCAATTCAATCTTGCGAGTTGCATTTTTATAGTTCCACTCAACAGAGGTAAGCGCATCATTAGTTAAGTCAGTCTGACAAACCAGTGTCTGTTGGTGAGCACTAAAATCATAGTCTACATAAATTTTACTAGCAGCCTTCACTTCAACATTATGGAAGGGCACCGTGTAAAAAATATTGCCTTTAGCTTGAGCAGCTCCGCCGAATAAAAGCACCAGCGGTAATATTGCCGCATGTTTTAAAAGTTTCATAGATATCCTCTATTATTCTGAAATTAGTGAACAACATTATCCCGCTACATCGTATATTGTCAATATAAGACACATCCCAACATAAAGTAAGGACCAAGCGCTAAACATTGATCAGTTTTGAGAGGCAATGGCTAAGCCGATTCGGTATCAGCTTGCTCCCGTTTTTTTCACTACCATAGATGCAGCTGCTGCATCGTTATCGCCCACCTCTGCAGTATGGGCGAAGGTGAATCCATCACCTCTTCGGGCCTCTTAGCCTCTCTCCTTCCCGCGGAGAAACTAGCTGCTGTCTTGGCATGTCAGCTTCATGAGGTATTACTACCTCAGACATACTTTGTGAGACCCTTGGTTCAACCGGCTGTGGTTTTCTTTCTTCTTGTGCTGCAACTGGTACAGCACCCAGTGATTGAGAAATAGCTGTAGTAGAAGTCGCAAGATCTGTTCGTGCTTCTTCTCTAACCCTGAACATATTGCTAAAGACTTCTGCCAAGCTATGCGGCCATGAAGCCTGCCAACACAAATAACTATGGCCACCAGTAAATTCACTATAGTGATAGTTTACAGCATGTCCATATTCACGCATTTTCGCCTGCATGCCGAGATTTGCAGCTACCAAGCTAACACTTTCATCAAATAGCCCAGTTTCATAACTTCCCGCGTCCATGACAAAATGCGTATCATGATGTTGCTGCGCAAAATGTGTGAAAGCTTCTGCTATTTTTTCGCGGCTAAACTGTAAAGCCCCGCTTTGGGATACTACATTCCCAAAAACTTCCGGGTGCCGCAGGGCCGCATAAACAGCCGCTTCACCACTGCAACTAGCGCCAGTAATCACCGTATGTCCAGCATCGCTTGCAACATTGAATTGGCTGCGCAGGTGTGAAATAAACTCATCTGCTAATAATTCTGTAAAAGTATCATTACAATTGTATTCTACAGTTCTATGGCCAGCTGCCGGACAAAAAACAACGACCGCAGGTGGAATTGTTCCTGCTTCCATTAGTTTATCAAGAATAGCTGGCATAGCTAAATCAACATATTGTCCACCATCCAGCTGCAATATAAGTGGGTAAGGTGGTTGGCGATGTGGGTCGTAGTCTTTGGGCAAGTAAACATAATATTGACGCTCATTTAAAAGCGTAGCCACATCCCTCTCAATTGCAGATCGATGCTGTTCAAACTCTTCAGGGGTATTAATATGACTTAAGCTTGCTACAAGTATAGGTGGCCCCTGCATTCTAGTCCATCGATTACACTCGGCTATGGGTCCTGCATAATAATCATCGTCACTGAGCAGCTCTGGTTCAGAACGACCAATGGCCCACTCACCATTAGCTCGATTTTTTATAAGTAAAATATTATGCGTACCTTTGTTGCGAGCTCCCCACTTATCAAACTCCTTAATCATCTCATCGAGATTATCACAAAACATATACGCCACTGATTCTGCTTGATAAAGATGTTGAGGATTCACTGATTCTTCTCTGGAAAAATCGATTTTACGTTCTATGAATCTTTTGCCCTGCTGTAATTCTGCTAATGTCGTATTAGCCTCTTCCGCAGTAACTGGGACATGATCTCTTTTAGGCGCATGAGGCATAGCCAGAATGGAGTAACGTTCACGCTGATCAGGATCCGGATGACAAAAACGCTGGGGATTGTTTTCATCGGGATGATTGCCATTTTTCTCTACCTCATCTCTAATCCCTTTCGCTATATACTTTTTGACTTGACGATCTGTATTTCTAGAAAGCCCATATTCCGTTAGCTCAATCATTTCTCGCATATTTACACCATCAGGCTGAACATAAAACGAATAATTAGCTAGCATATCTGCAGGCAAAGTAAGCGTCAGTGAATATATATCAGTTCCAGGAAGATTAACTAAGCGCTCACTCTCACTAATGGGAGTTTCAGTCAAATCACAGTAGCGTCTAGGTTCTAGAACAAGGTACACAGTTTGCTCAGATTGAGAATCAGCAGGTATTGCGGGTCCCCGCCATAGAAATGTTACTCTTCTATGCGCATCATCACCCTCAATACCTTCAGTCAATGGCGTTCCATATTCTTTAACCAACGCCCAAAACGAATCGCTACGTGATACTGCTGTAGTTCCGGAAGCAGTACGTAATAATTCTTGCAGCACTGTAGACTCTTCTATGTTAGATCTCGGCGTTGTCATGTACTCTAAAGTATAGACCCTCTTCCTTGAATCTAGAAACGGCAGTTGCTAGTCATTGTTAAGGAAACAGATAAAGGTGCTGTGGTTTCAATGAGACGATTTTTAAAAGAGGTAGATATTAAATGTTAATGTATAAAGGCTATATGGTTCACATAAGAACACAAAAAAGTGTACCCGAAGTGTACCCCACGGAGAGGTTATAGCAATATAACTAAATATAACTTATAATAACCAATAGGGAGATGTAATGCGCTACACATTATTAATAAAGAAGCAGGCAAAAAAGGTGTTACAAAGCCTGCCAAAAGCTGAACGTAATCGAATCGCTGAAAAGATTCACTGGTTAGGAGAAAACCCTGACAACCCGAGCTTAGACATTAAGCCGCTACAAGGACAACCTTATTATCGATTACGTGTTGGGCAATGACGCATTATTTTCGACCGAGATGATGAAGTAAAAATTATTACTATTGAGAAAATCAAGCCACGTGGAGGTGCTTACAAATGAGTTTACAAATTATTAAATCCGTTGACGGGAAAGCAGAGTATGTCCTACTCCCTGTCAACATCTATCATACTTTACGTAATGAAATCGAAGCCGCTTTAAAGAAAAAATATAGCAACGATGATTATGTATCTTTTGAATTAACAGATTATGTCGATAACCCTGTTGCGCTAGCTCGCATTAATGCTGGTATGACGCAAGAAGAACTGGCAAAACGCATGAATGTTACCCAAGCATACATCAGCAAACTTGAAGCTCAAAGCAAGGTGACAGCCAAAGTTTTGAAGAAGATAAAAGCAGCAATTGAAGTTGACAAAAAATAAAATATTTTTAGAGCATCATTTTCGTCACTTTCATCACTTATGAGCAGCTTTACAAAAACATACATCAAAAGCCTAAAAGCAAAAGCCTCACGCTATGAAGAATACGAAGGTGGAGGCTTCGGTATTAGAGTCACCCCCACTGGTGTTAAGACTTGGATTTCATTACTAAGCTGGCGATGGGACTCGAACCCGCGACCTGCTGATTACAAATCAGCTGCTCTACCAACTGAGCTACGCCAGCATGAGTATTAGCGAGCGATTCTATATGAGTAAATAGGAAAATAGCAACTTAACTAGCTAATCTGCAGGAATTCCTGTTTACCCTCTTTTCAGATTGACAAACAAATACCACATCGTTAATGATTCCATTATTTTAAAAATAGGAATAATCTCATGGCCACCCCAATTAAATTTATCAGCCTATTAGCAACCACTGCTCTCGCTACAGGACTCTCTATCTGCCAAGCTGGTGCTCTTAATACATGCGATACGCATACTTGGCATACTATTATTTCTAATGAAGGTAATTGGAAAGCCACACTACAAGTGATTAACCAAATGGAACATGCATGGTTTACTGATCAAAGTTGCTCAAGAATTCACTCCCTTGGTGTCAGCCCAATGAATTTAGCACAGTTTGGCTTTGGTTTTGATAGCCAGGCTGATTTTGATGTGGCATACACATTAACCTTGGTACAAGATAAAAACCCTGCTACCTCGCACTTCACGTCAAAAGCTTGTGTGTTTGTAATTACAGCCAAAGGCCCTGCTAATCCCGATGTGGCTGTCAATAGCTATCACGGCGCTAAATGTGATTGGAAAGTAGTGAAAGGAAAAGGCGAAGATTTCTATGTAGGATAAGCAGTACGCCAAAAATGGGTGGAGAAGACTGTTATTTTTATCGCAACAATGGCCTAGTCTCGCTCCGCGACTCTTCCACGAGATGTTGCATTGCCTGTGCTGGCTGCAGCTTTTTGCCTTTGTAAAACGAGTAACTCCCTCCTGCCACTGCAGCAACACCTAAGACACCTGCCGTTACTGCTCCTGCTATCGCCACCTTAACACCAATTACCGCAACCACTGCACTTAACGGCGTACCTATTCCGGCTGTAGTCACTGCTAGCGCCACTGCCGTAGCAATTAACACTACACCCAATAATACTAACATAGCCCCACCTATAATCTTTCCCCATGAGCGCTTGCTACGCACTTGTCCAGCTAAATCAAGATAACGAGCCTGCACCTGACTATTCCCTGGATTACGAACCAATTTATTCGTTGCTTGCACCACATCTGCTAACTGCTCTAGATCCGCCCCTTTTTGTGCTGCCATATATCTCACTTTCTGTAACACATCATTAGCATAGGTGCGCAAAGTAGAAGACACTGTGTCGCGAACAAGGGTCTTACGTAATTCATCAACTGCGGCACGGTAAGCTTCTACCCATTTTGCTTGCTCTATTAATGTAAGCAATTGCGTCTCATCGACAGGCTGCTCAGAAAAAAATAACCTATGTAATAAAAAATTAGAGGCTTCTATCTGTTCCACTTGCAATCCTAGCTGGAAGTTCAAAACATCCGCCGGAGCTAATTTTAAACGCAAACGTAATGCGCCAGGAAGTGTATACTGAAACGTCTGGCCACGCTTCCCCAACTTGATATCACTATAAGTTACCTCGATATATACTGCGCCATCTGTGGGATCACGGCGAATGTCAATCGTTTCTGAAAAGCTCGTATTATCGTAGCCTGGCACATGGAACTGCCATGCTTGTTCTATATCCGTATTCCATTTCATCCGTATAGCAGAACAATAATTATGTAACTGTTCGTCTGTGTCACTAGAAATCCGTAAATTATCCATTAAGAACTGGAGTAACTGTTGCTGTGCATTAGATCTGCTTAACTCATTTATTTGCGACTGAAAAATTTCACCCTTAACGGTTATTTTTTTATTGTAAACTGCTGAAAAAAATTGTTGTGCTGCTTGTATAGGATCGCTATTGACTGTATAACGCCACTGCTGTTGGGACAATTGTGACAAACCAAGACGGCTCTTTGCTGCCTCAGGTAGCTGTGCTACAGAATATGTAAATCGATTAAACATAGGCCACTCGCTCGCTAGATTTGACTTTAATTTATGTATAAATAAATTTATTGTTCAATAAAACTACTATTTGTATCGAGATATGTCAAGCAGGAAGAATTGTTATGCTCGCATGGTACGACTGGTATTTGCTAAGTCTTCCATCGCCCGTCTAGGCTGTGCTTTTTGGCCACTAAATAATGATGCACCGCCACCTGCTGCTGCAGCGACTCCCACCACCCCCGCTGCCACTGCACCCGCAATCGCCACTTTCACACCTATCGCTGCAACCACAGCGCTTAATGGCGTACCTATTCCGGCCGTAGTTACTGCTAACGCTATAGCTGCGGCAACTAAAACCACACCCAATAACACTAACATGGCGCCCACCAGTATTTTGCCTTTGGAACGCCGCGTAGGGACACGCTCACTCAACTGCAAATATCGAGCATAATCACTGCGCAAAGGCTCTCTCACCATCTGCTGCGTCGCTTGGGCAACCTCTGCCAAGGTAGCATAATCCGCCGCTTTTTCACCCTTGAACTGTTTTAAGCCCGCCAACACCGCTTTGCCGTGGCGGCGCAATAAAGGATCCACATTACTATCTTCCACTACTGTTTCTAACTCTGCTAATTCACGATAAAAACGTCGTCGCGACGCTTCATACTCTTCTTGTTGCGCTTGTGTAATTCGGGATGTTAATGTCTCCAGTGTAAAGCTTTCTCCCGGCTTAAAACATAAATCCCGTAGCAGAGAATTAGACGGTGCAACATAGTCCAAACGAAACCCCTTTCCACTCTGGATATCTGCAAGCGTGAGTTTATAGCGATAACGTAAAGTACCCGGGATAGTAATGACTTGATTCGTGCTTATGTTTTTATATCGAATATCAAAAATCTCTGTCTCTATGTAAGTATCCCCGGTTTCAGGGTCACGATAGATATTGGTTTTGGATTGAGGTTCGGCCCTGCCTATTTCCGCCACTACATTCAAACCGGTTAAGTGCGTCACCTCCATGAATACTCTAAAACAAGAGGATAGACTTTGATTGTAATTCCTTTTTAGGGCAGCAAAATAAGCATCAAATTGTTGGTCATCTTCACCCGTTCTGCGCAAACGCTGCCGTATAAACTGCTCACCCTCGATATCACTGCTGCAATGACACACATCATCGGTTACCCGCGTTTGTCTACGCACATCGCCGACAAGAATGTAATCGCAATGCTCACTATCATCCACCCGGCAATGCCATGCCTGTTCTTGCAATAAACACAGTCCTAAATTCCACTGATCCTTTTCTTGGCCCGCCATCTGGGCTTGTAAGATCTCGGGGGTATACCGTTGCAAAACATTGACCGCCTTTTCATTAACCTGGCTACATGCCTGAGCAGACTGCGTTAACCACACAAAATCGGCATCTTGTTTCTTACTCGCTGCGCTTAAGTCATGCTGCAAGTTTCGACTCGTTGCACGTACACTGGACGATAAACGGAGGTCTTCAGCGCTGGCTTCTAGAGTCGCCAGCTCCAACGCAAGCTGCCGGCGCACCGTATCATCTTGCTCTTCTTGCTCAACAATAGGGATCCGCTGCTGTAACTGTTCCAATGTCCACGTAGGATCGAAACAGATATCTTGCAGCAGCGAGTTAGATAATTCCATTGAGTCAAAGCAAAAACCTTTCTGCGCTTGGCGATCTTGAGGAGTAAGTTTAAATCGATAACGCATTGCACCAGGAAGGGCGATTTCAGAGCTATCTGTAGCACGAGTATCTTTTATGCGTAAATTATAAAGCTCCACTTCTATATAAACCGTGCCCGTTTGCGAATTACGATAGATATTTATATCCGAATTTTTTATTAATAGTCGATCTGCAGCTGCAATTCTATCTTCTATTATTTCAGCTATGCCATTCGTTAATCCCTGGCTCCAGAATTTTTTCAAATCTTTGAAGAGCGCATCAAATTCTGTTTCCGTTTCGTTGGGTAAACGCAGCAAGCTTAAAAACGACCTTACTTCTTGTTCACTGGCTGTGCCCCTCGGCCAATTATGGCCATGCACGCGAGCTCTAGGAACATCACAAAGCAAAGCAGAGCCAGATGAATCCGTATCCGTGATAACAGAAGGATCCTTGTGGGATACACCATTCGGTAAATACCAATTATGCGCTTGTAATTGGAGTAATAAGGATGGCTTATTATCCATTTCTTGCCTTGCCTGCACTTGCCGCCCTTGTGGTACGCTTGCAAGCGCAAACTGTTTATGCACCTCTGTAATACGGCGTAGCCGCGGCATTTCTGCTTCGAGCTTACTGGGTGTATAAACATATGGGTATTGGCGGTTATGCATCATAGCCTCGATTAATCTATAGTTAATTTTATGCTAGAAAAGTTAAGAAAAGGTTAAATATAACCAAAGATATGCCTAAAAATGGGTGATTTTAAGAGTATTATTGAATAGACATCTTTCCAAACCTCGACCAAAGCGACAAGGTCGAAGAAAAAATGCATGAGAAACCGGAGTTTACATAGAGTAAATGAGGATTTCGAGAGAATTTTTTCAAAGAGATTGGCCTTTGGCCGAGGTTTGGAAAGACGTCTAATAACTGGAACTTAATATCGCCGCACCCCTTGCGGTGTCGCTAAAAGTAAAACATCGGCCGGACGTCGAGCAAAAATGCCGTTTTCTACCACCCCAACAATACCTTTTAATTCTTGCTCTAAATGTAAGGGATCTAAAATCTTGAGATTATAGACATCCAAAATCACATTGCCATTGTCAGTCGTGAACCCCTGCCGATACACGGGATCACCCCCCATTTTCACAATTTGCCGCCCTACATAGCTACGCGCCATGGGAATAACTTCGACTGCCACCGGGAAAGTCCCCAGTAAATCTACATACTTGCTTTCGTCAGCAATGCAAACAAATTTTTTGGCCATAGTAGCAATGATTTTTTCACGAGTAAGGGCACCGCCACCACCTTTTATCATTTTCTTATGTTCATTAATCTCATCAGCACCGTCTACATAAATGGAAAGCTCACTTAACGAATTTAAATCTACGAGCGGAATAGACAGAGACCGCAATTTACTGGCTGTTGCTTCAGAGCTAGCAACAGCGCCTTCAATACGGTTTTTTACTGATTTTAATGCGGCTATAAAACAATCCACAGTGGTCCCGCTGCCGACACCGATAATGCTATCGTGTTGAATGAATTCTAATGCAGCTTCTGCCGCCGCTTTCTTCATTGCTTGTGCATCCATGGAATGTTTCCTATCAGTAGATATTTATACACCCTCACCCTCCTCCCGCGAGCGAGAGAGGGGAACTAGCAATCCCCTAGCTCATCCCGTAAGTGGAGAGGGAAACTAGCACGTGTAAGAAGACGTATTCCTCTTACAAAATATAACTAGTTAAATCATCATTCTTCACGAGATCTTGCAAACGCCCATTGACATAGTTTACGTCTATATTTAACGCTTTATCTTGAAAATCCGGGGCTTCAAAAGAAATTTCTTCCAGTAATTTTTCAATTACTGTATGCAAACGCCGTGCACCGATATTTTCTACGCGCTCATTTACATGCCAAGCAATTTCAGCAATACGTCTCACGCCGTCTGACAAAAACTTAATCTTTACTCCTTCCGTCCCCAGTAATGCACTGTACTGTTCTGTTAAAGAAGCTTCAGGTTCTGTCAAAATTTTCACAAAATCATCGGTAGTTAAAGAACGCAATTCAACACGGATTGGCAAACGTCCTTGTAACTCGGGAATTAAATCCGAAGGTTTAGCAAAGTGAAATGCACCCGAGGCTATAAATAAAATATGATCGGTACGCACCATGCCAAACTTCGTGGAAACGGTTGAACCTTCAATTAAAGGTAATAAATCGCGTTGCACACCTTCTCTCGATACATCAGCACCAGCATATTCAGAACGTTTAGCAATTTTGTCAATTTCATCTACAAATACAATCCCGTTTTGTTCTACACTTTCAATGGCCTTAGTTTTCAAGTTTTCATTATCAATAAGTTTTGCTGCTTCTTCTTCACGAAGGATTTTCTTCGCATCGGCTACTTTAATTTTACGGGTTTTTTTACGATCAGAACTCAAATTTTGAAACATGCTTTGTAGCTGATTCGTCATTTCTTCCATACCCGGTGGTGCCATAATTTCTACGCCTAGCGGTGCGGCAGCCATTTCAATTTCAATTTCCTTATCATCTAATGACCCTTCGCGTAATTTTTTACGAAACATTTGCCGCGTTGAACTATCCTCTCGTTCCGGTTCATGCGGTTCGCCTGCAAAACTAGCCCGCGGTAATGGCAATAATGCATCCAAAATACGCTCTTCTGCTGCTTCTTCCGCCGCAGTACGCACTTTGGCCATTTCACGTTCACGCATCATTTTTACTGCCATGTCGACCAAATCACGAATGATTGATTCCACATCACGGCCAACGTAACCGACTTCGGTAAATTTAGTTGCCTCTACTTTAATAAAAGGTGCATCAGCTAATTTTGCGACACGCCGCGCAATTTCCGTTTTGCCAACACCGGTCGGGCCTATCATTAAAATATTTTTTGGCATGATTTCTTCACGCAAATTGGCGGGTAATTGCATACGACGCCAGCGATTACGTAATGCAATGGCAACAGCACGCTTAGCATCCGCCTGACCAATAATGTGCTTATCTAATTCACTAACAATTTCTCTAGGAGTCATTACAGACATGATTTTACTCGCTTTTTACTTCAATTCCTCAATGGTAAGACTATGATTTGTATAAACGCAGATGGATGCGGCAATCGATAGTGCTTTCTCTACTATGTTATGGGCGCTTAACTCGGTATTTTCAAGTAGCGCCTGGGCGGCTGCTTTAGCATAAGGACCACCGGAACCAATGGCCATCAGGCTATTCTCTGGCTCTAGCACATCACCATTTCCCGTAATAATAAGTGAGGCATGGGTATCCGCTACCGCTAGCATGGCCTCAAGGCGACGCAATATCTTATCGGTACGCCAATCTTTAGCTAACTCCACCGCAGCACGCACCAAATGCCCTTGATGCGCTTCAAGCTTGGCCTCAAACCGCTCAAATAGAGTAAACGCATCAGCGGTACCGCCTGCAAACCCGGCAATAATTTTGTCATTATACAAACGACGAATTTTGCGAGCATTCGCTTTCAATACGGTATGCCCTAATGTAACTTGACCGTCACCGCCTATCGCTACGACACCATTACGGCGCACTGAAAGTATGGTGGTACCATGCATTTGTTTCAAGAACATATCTCCTGCTTAACTCGATTGTGTAGTGTATTGTATGTGAATTTCATTTATTTACCAGTCCCTTTACAAACAGATAGGCTATAATACCCCCACTTTCAAGAGAGAAGACTATGCGTCCTAGCCAACGAGCCAACGATCAATTACGCCACATTTGCATTACCCGCCATTATACCAAGCATGCAGAAGGGTCGGTGCTCATCGAGTTTGGGGATACAAAAGTGCTTTGCACAGCCACACTAACATCTGGTGTACCGGCTTTTCTCAAGGATTCCGGACGCGGATGGGTAACAGCCGAATATGGCATGCTACCGCGTTCTACACATGAGAGGATAGCGCGTGAAGCAAATAAGGGTAAACAAACTGGCAGAACACAAGAAATTCAGCGTTTAATCGCGCGTTCACTACGTGCCGCCGTCGACATGCAAAAGCTAGGTGAAAACACCATTATTGTCGACTGCGATGTGATTCAAGCAGACGGAGGAACACGGACTGCCTCGATTACCGGCGGCTGCATTGCTTTATATGATGCAATTCAACGCTTGAAAAAACGTGGTAAATTAATGGCTAATCCTTTTAAACAATTTGTCGCTTCCGTTTCTGTAGGACTATATCAAAGTACCGCTATTCTAGATTTAGATTATGCAGAAGATTCAACTGCAGAAACAGACATGAATGTGGTCATGACAGAGCACGGTGGGTTTATTGAAATCCAAGGTACCGCCGAACGTGATACATTTAAACAGGAAGAGTTGGATAATTTATTAACACTGGCCAAATCAGGGATCAGTGAACTTATCCGCAGTCAGAAAACCGCTATTGAACATCAAGGTGTGTGACGAGGAGGATAATCATGCGGATCATCCCCTGGCTCAGATGGATGTGCCTGCTTAAAAAAAGCGGTAACTTTATTACTTAGCTGATGTTGCGCATCAAACCTTTGATAAGCTTCTGCAAAAGCTTTTTTATCTAACTCCGCTTCTGCCCTATGACTAAATTCTTTCATTTTTCCAGCTAATGCTCGCGCATATAACTCATCAAAAGCGATTTGTTCTTTTCCTGGGTTAACAGACAAGTAGAGTTGTACTTGTTCAACTGCTGCTAGTACTGGCTGGGGATGGGGAACCGCCGATGTCGGTTTTTTAGGAGAAGGAGAAGAAACTGGCACGGTTGCAGCTGCTGCTGCCGCAGCCCTAGGCGGCTGCTGCGCTACTATTCGGCCATCATGAACTACGGCATATACATTGTCTGCGCCGGCTAGCGGAGAACGCGCCACCGCTTTCCGCACTATGGCTAATCTAAGCTGAGTTGCATCAGCATTTGCATCAAGAATAGCGCGAGCTGTTTCTGATGTAGGAAGAGATGTAGGTGGGTATTTCACTTGATAAGCACGTTGCAGAGAGAAATCCATACAACTAAACCCATTACGCTGTACACCGGCATACCGCACGGTTACCGTTGTCGCTGTTCCAGTCTTTTCTGTAATAAATTTCGATAAATTTCGCGTTGCCACATCCTGAGAACCACTTGTACCTTGTAATGAGTCCCACAATCTAGCTTGGGTCACTTGACCCTCATACACCGTCACTTCGGCTAAACGCCAATGTCGGTTCGCACAACTGACTGGAATACATAATGTGACTGCACCGCCTCGAATACCTCGGGCTGTTTCAAGACTTTGTTGAAAATTATACTTTTCTAACTCTTCTTCAGCCGCCCCATATGTATATCCCTCGATTTTCATTGGGGATAGAATATATACTCCTGGAACTTGAATATTTGCTGGACTAGCTAAATCACTGCCCAAACACCCCACCACATCCACATCTGTTCCCCATTTGTATGCCGGCACGTAACCGCGCACAAGCAAATCCACTACCATGCTGGACTCGGTGGATAAAGGTAATGCCGTTGTGAATGGCTTAGGTTTAGACTGTTTCTGATATAAATCTCGCGCCCAGCGAGCAAGCTCACGATTTATGTCCACTCGCTCGTCTTGAAGTGCCTTAAGCAATAACTCGTACAATGCCGTACGTTCTTGCCAATACAACTCATCACGCACTATCCCTTCGAGTAACTCACCTAGAATAATTTCCCTATCTTGTGCAAATGCAAGGACCTGCTCCTGAATCTGCTGGCGACGAGCATTTTCCCCGACTCCCAATAATGGCCCTTCGAGCAAGTCACTAATCATGCTGGTATTCAAGGCTTGTTGAGCAGTATTTAATGACATAAAATATACCTTATTTATTTTGAACCTAGAAATGGCAGTTGAGTACGAGAACTCAACTGCCATTTCTAGGTTTAAGACTCTAACTTTAAGTATAGTATTTTAATTGCAAAAAATTATTAAGAAAAACTGAGTGTATAATCGAAACCCTGCAGACTTGCGACACCCTCACCCATATCATTACCCTGACCCTCTCCCCTCGCAAAAAACGCTCCGGGAGGAGAGAGGGGAACTCTACTTATTACGTGGCTTGTGCTCTGCCTCAGGAGCTACTACAGGTACTGTTGTAGCCTTATTAGGCTGCCCGCCAAATAGGCTAAGCCTACTTAATAATCCGCTACTAGTATAATAAGCTTGATTAGCTTTGGCTTCTGCTTCTAATGTACTGCCAGCTATAAAAGCTTCGATTTCCTTGGCAGCACCCGCAGGAGAGATAGGAAACCTTGCTAATAATAAGTCTGCGCCAACAAAACCCAGTGCTTGACGTCTCTCCGCACCGACATCGTAAAAAGAATCTTTCAATACTTTCTCTCGCTGTTTTTGGCTATAATCCGTCATAATTGACCTCCCTCTTTTTCGCTTTCCTTATCCAACAGAAACTGCGCGATGGTTTCTTTTACCACTGATGTTGCTGGTCGCCCCCATAAATCATAATACCAGAATTTGTAAGGATGGGCGCTCATGTCAATCTTAATTAAGGATTTTTGTTGGCCAAATTGATAAATAATATAATGTCCTTCTGCTGCAAATACCGGGTCTTTTTGGGACTGTTCATAAAGATCCATTAATGCTCGCTCTAATCCTTCTGGACCTATTACTGTATCATATCCTGGATTGGCTTGAGATCCTTGCATAGCATTTACCTCTTAGTGTTAATTTTATTTTAGTTCCGTCTTCTTAAGAGATCATTAAGAATTTAGTCTCAATAGGGGAGAAAATAGAACGCTTTCTCCATATTAGACAAATAATTATCCTGCATCAGGAGGGTGTTTATTGAACTGTGTCAGGTTACCTATGTAAATGAGGGACGTCAGCAACTACTTCTACAACTCATACTCCATGATCAACGGTGCATGATCAGAAAACCACTGCTCCCTATAAATGGCCGCAGACTTTACCTTATTGGCTAATCCAGGTGTAATCACTTGGTAATCAATACGCCACCCGACATTGTTTTCGCGTGCTCGCCCTCGATGCGACCACCAGGTATATTGATCTGCCTCTAGGCATACCTGGCGAAACGCATCCACAAACCCATGCCCGCCAAATAAGTTATCCATCCACGCACGTTCTTCAGGAAGAAATCCGGAGTTTTTTTGGTTACTACGCCAATTCTTAAGATCAATCGGCTTATGTGCAATATTCCAATCTCCGCAAATAATATAGTCGTGATGCCGCTGAGATAACGCATCTAAATGCTGGGCATAACGGTCTAAAAAATCAAACTTCACCGCCTGACGATGCTCGCCAGACGTACCAGATGGCAAATACAGTGAAACCACGGACAATGTACCTAAATCAATTTCCACATAGCGACCTTCTTGATCTGCTACTTCCCAACCCAGGCCAGTGATAATATCTTGCGGTAAATGCCGAGTATATATGCCTACACCGCTATAGCCTTTTTTTTCTGCGCAATGAAAATAGGCGTGGTATCCCGCTAATTGAAATGGTGCTAATTGCGCAGACTGTGCTTTTAGTTCTTGCACACAAATAACATCTGCTTGCTGTTGCTGCACCCAATCAAAAAAACCTTTTTTAGCTGCAGAACGAAT
This sequence comes from Gammaproteobacteria bacterium RIFCSPHIGHO2_12_FULL_41_20, assembly GCA_001801575.1. Lineage (GTDB taxonomy): Bacteria > Pseudomonadota > Gammaproteobacteria > DSM-16500 > DSM-16500 > 2-12-FULL-41-20. The sequence goes on along the minus strand of MGYC01000021.1, from coordinate 10,450 downwards.
ACCATTGAGGTTCAACGTGATAACACGAAACATGCAAACCCCTAACATGAAAAGAAAAGTGTTTATTGAACTGTGTTACCCCAGCAACTCGGTGAAGGCGAGATGGTGTTACTGAGTCACGAGGTATAAAAGCACAAATAAAGCGCAGGAGGCCGGAGGCCAACGAGCCATTGTGCTTTTATACCTCGTGACTCAGTAACACCATCTCGCCTTCACCGAGTTGCTGGGGTAACACAGTTCAATAAACACTCTCGAGAAGAAAGCGGGTGATGGGAATCGAACCCACGTTAAGAGCTTGGGAAGCTCCCGTTCTACCATTGAACTACACCCGCTGAAAAGACATAAGCATCGCAGGAGTTTCGCTGAAATAAGCGAAACTCGCAAAAATATACAACCTCTTACGCACATTTGCTAGCATCTACCCCGACTACGGTAAAGGCATTCACTACTGCATCCACATCATAGTTATAATCTTGAGCTGCCTTCACCACCCCACAAGCACCTTGATCAAAGGTACTAGTTGAAGTCCAGTAATGTTGATTGGCTTTGACCATGACATCAAATGCTTTTTTAGTATCCCATCCTTCCGTTGTAGCAAGTGCATAAAATGCGCGGTTATAAATACCACTGCTAAAGTGTACATCTAAATAATTGGTATATTGCGATACATGATCAATAGAACACCAATCCCCTGGCTTCTTACCTCCGCAATCACGGCTAGGCTGATCGAGATAACGTAATGCCCTATCTTCTTTCATGATTTCTGGACCAATCTGCCAACTATTATAGCCAAATGAATAAAACTCTGCGGCTTGCGCAGCCATATCAGAAAATGCCTCATTCATCCCTCCTGATTGTCCGTAATAACGCAATCCAGAGTGTTGCTCAGTAAAGCCATGGCTTACTTCATGTGCAGCTACACCGAGTGAAGTCAATGGATAAAACATATACTGACCATCACCAAACGTCATCTCCGAGCCATCCCAATAAGCATTATCCATAGAAGCATGGACATTCATCACTAACAGCATAGGTTCACCATTTTTCACCAGCACCGGCACATCGTACCAACGCTGATACATAGCTTTAATCACTTTACCCGCATACAATGCATCGTTACTGGGTGAGTAACCACCATTCACAGCATCCGTATCACCGCTCCAAAAAACACCACCATGACTATCATCAACGACTTCACACTTAAATCGTGCCACACTACGGCGTTTTACATCTTTCACTGTCACCTCAGTATTCTTCAGGTAACACATCTTATCTATTGGGTCACGCTCCATTTCCATTACTGGTAAATTACCTGCTAACCCGTCATAAACTAACTTGCCTAGTTTACGATTACCGCCAAAGCCACCGCCTTGTACGTCATCTACGCGATTATTAGCCTCTGCTGTTTTTACTTCATCCCATTGTTGGTAAACCTGCAGAGTAACGGCATCCACAATCATCATAGGCTTAGCAGGCATAGCATTTTGTGTTGGCGCTTCTACACGAAAACTAACAAGATAGGCCCAATGTGCCTTGTGGTTGCCATCGACATAGACCATGAGCTCACTATGCTTGTCTTTCACATCCGACTTTACTGCTGATTTTTGTTGATACGTGCTAATACTTTCTTGTACTGCTTTTTCCGCTTGCATAGAAGTAAACGCCGAAGCGGGGGTATTTTGTAAGTCAGCTGCTAAATCTTTATAAACAATCCCATTCATAGTGGTGGGTGATCCAGCTAAATTAGCCAGCGATTTTTTAGCATTACTCGCTTGCGCCACGTGCACGACTGCATCTGCGCCCCACACTGGATAACCCGAGTACATTTCTTGTACGCGCATATGTAACGTACGATTAAAATCGGTATCACGGCTGGTTTCTTTCATCGTCACATTAGGACTTAATCCTGGTAGTGACAACAATACGGATGAATGCTGGCGACTAAGATCAACAGGGGTAGCTGCAAAAGTGGGTAAGGTAGCAACAAACGATAATCCTAATAATACAGCTAATTTAGTACGACAATTCAGCATAATACTACTCCTCAATTATAATTTGGATAGCGACTTTTGATCATGCCATGAGGATGGAAGAAATCGCAACCGTTAAATTATCCTGCGCCTAAGCATGCACATACAATGATTCAATTACACGATTCGCATGTTGCGCAACAAATCCCGTATAAAAATCTTGCCATAACATAGGACACTCTTTACGGGCATAGCGCCAAACAAATTCCACAAACCCTGTTGGTAATTGCACCGAACCATCGGCAAGCTCAATAAGTTGTAATGCCCCTTGGGTAGAACATTGCGCAATACCTATCCTCTCTCCACCCTTAATTACCCCACCCTCATGATTTAAAGGCATGGGTAATGTTTGCTCAACAAACTGAATGAACTTTGCTAGCGTAGTGAAAGACTCTAATAAGTGTACTGAAATAGTAAAATGATTAGGCCGGCGGCCAAATACCAACACCCAGGCTAGTAACTCATTAAACTCATTGACAGTAGAAAACTCTGCTACTGTCGGTAATGGCCAGTCACGACCAGAAAGATAAGTAATTAATCGGTCACGAATAGTGCTTGCTGCATCCCCATCCCCTAAAAAAGCCTTGCCTATAAGCCGTTGAATATCCGTGAGTGGTGGAATGGGAATATAAGCACTATATTTTTCAACGATTTTCTTAATTTCTACTGGCATATCATCTAAACAAAAATCTGCGACTACTACTTGCGGCAATACGTCTTTTACTGGCGTATCCAAACAATCCACTTCCGTCATCCAAAGAAATGCATTCTGTTTGTCCGGCAAGTAATCTCGACCTTGTACTAAATATCCAATAGCAGAAAACAATTGCTGCAATACTGAAATACCGCTATGCAAACTGGGCAAATCAATCACTGCAAAGTGATCAAATGTTAATTTTTCTATGCCGTATTGGGATAGTCCTGCCGCAATCAGTCGCATATGTGGAGTATGTACGTTATATTGATTTTGCAGTGCAGACACTACCTCGCGACGGATTCGTTTAAGCATGTTTCTTGACCTCTTGAAAAAACACTTTTTCCATCTCCCCTCGCTGCATTTTTATTATTCAGGAGTTGCGCGCTTTGCTAGGAGTTTCCGCTAACACTGTCATCCTGACATCGCTATAATTTTAGGTGTTACAAATACCAGTAATTCACGTTTACTTTCTCGGGTATTATGCTGCTGAAACAATAAACCAAGCAATGGTATTTGGCTAAGAAAAGGAAATTTCTCCTCCCCTTGCTCTGAATTAGACTCATAAATACCCCCTAAAACCAGGGTTTGCGCATTTCTCACCAATACACTAGTTGTAATACGGCGCGTACTAATAGTAGGCACTCCCAATATCATACGACTGCTTGGTTTATCTTGGTTCACTTGCAACCGTAATAATACTTTATTGCCCGGCATAATTTGTGGCACCACTTGCAAGCGCAGAGCCGCTTTTTTAAAAACTACTGCCGTTGCACCACTGCGACTAATTTCTTGATAGGGAATTTCTTCTCCTGCCTCAATGGAAGCAGGTTGCTGATTCGCGGTAAATAAACTAGGGCTAGAAATTAATTTAGCATGACCGGCCTGTTCTAACGCAGATAAGCGCATATCTAACTGCGAACCGTTAGCGAGTCTCGCTAGCGTCACACTATATTGACCGCTATTAACTTCAGGATAAGCTAAAGAAGCCGTACTGGGCATGCCGCCACTCATTGCCGCTTGAGTAATAAATTGAATGCCTAATTCCCGCTCATAATCACTATCAACACTCGCTAGCCGCGCCTCAATCAGTATTTGTTTTACTGGTACATCGACACGTTGAATTAACATATGCATTTGTACAATACGCTCGGCATTGTCTTGCACACATAAGATATTGGTACGCGTGTCCACACGCACATGTCCGCGCTTAGAAAGCAAAGAATAATGCTCGTCTTGCAACAATCGCGCCATATCCTCTGCTTTTGCATAGTGAATCTGCCATAGCTTAGTCAGTAATGGCGCGGCATTCTCACTGGCATCACGCCATTTTTCTTGCTCTTGTTTGCGCTTAATTAATTCCTCTTGTAAATCTACATACCATATCTTGCCAACACGCCAACGCGCTAATTTGTTCGCCATTAACAATAAATCTAGAGTTTTTTCTAGATTAGATTCTTCTAGATGCAAGGTGATATACCCTTGGACTCTGGGGCTAATAATAACAACATGGTGTGTGGTTTTAGCAATATAACGTATCGCATCAGCCAGCTTTACATTTTCCAAATCAATTGATGACGGCGGAAACGCTTGTGCGCGTGTAGCTATGGATAAAATAGTAATGAGAAAAATGAAAAAATAACTAAACCATTGCATGCGATGTATTCCTATTTAGAGGAAGGGCTAGTAATTCTAATGATGATCTACGCGATGTATAAAAAAATCGTTTGCTGATTTAAAACAAAATGGCGTTTCTAAAAATAAAGATTGTCGTAACGTATCTATGGTTTTTTTATCTGCATCTGGCAGAAAAATACGATAGCGAGGAAAAAACACTATTTCAGATTCAAGTCGAAAATGCTCATCATTACTCATGGTTAAAACAAATTGATTAATCCATAGCAAATGAAATGCCTCTAACAAACACAAAATAAAATGAATGATCTTATCAAAACTTCCTGTTATAGCTACGCGTAATGACACACCCTCTAAATCATCTTGCGATTGCACCGAAAAAAATTCTAGCTTATTTAAGAAAACATCACTCTGCTTACTAATGAGAAATAACGATTGTAAAAACATAAATTCTTGATAAGGTTGTTCACCATGTATCAACGTAGGTTGTGAGCGGCCTAACCCCTTGGAAGGTGCGGTATAACCATGAAGGTCGCGCAGCCAACGTTGTTCTGTTTGCTGTAACTCTCTCCACTGCAGCCAACGTGGGTAAATGTCTATGTACACTCCAAGTAACAGAAAAACAAAACCAAAGCCAAATACACTTAACCATCGATATCTACTCTTCGATAATATCCGCATCCACAACATATTTTTGATCCCAGCCTAGATTACTCTGCAGTAACCCATGTATATTAAAAGAATGCGTATAATTACCTCTGCGCACACCGACTTTCTCCAATGCAACTTTCTGCAATATTGTTAATCCTTGTAAATAAGCCATAACACGAGAAATATCCAACAAAGAATCTGTCATACCCAATAACTGTACATCTGCTTTCTTGAAGTCCAGCCGGGTTAAACATATTCCTTGCGCAGCTATGCCGCGTAATGCAAATAACAGTTTTATAAAATTCAGTTGATGCAACTTGATTCTTTCTGCCATGGATTCTCTAGGTATATGGCTAGTTGTATTAAGATAAGCAGCGTTTTTTCTTAATGTTACAGCCTGTTGCTGTAAAATAAAAATTCGTGATTGCAGCCGATGCAGTTTATAAACTAGAACGCCATGCGCAATAGATAACATGATGCTAATCAACCCAGCGACAAGAAGCAGACTTAATACCGTGAAGTATTTATAAAAGGCTAGTTTATGTTCTTGCCATGGCAGTAAATTTATTTCTACCATAATATTCTTTTGCGCATAGCCAAGCCATAACACACTAACAAATCAGGCAGCCTATTTTGCCATGCTTGTAAATCCACATGAGCGGCTATAGGTATCCGTGGGAAGGCACTCAAAAAACTCACTGAGAATGCAAACTCCTTAGCGATAAAATCACGTATTTCTTCACATTGAATATGTGTTCCACACAATATTAGCTGCTGAATAGGCGCATATCGACAAGTAGTTGCATAAGATTGTAGTGCTTGTTTAATCTGCAAATAAACATCTCTTCCTGCTAAATCTTCTCGCTGCGTAAACACAATATACTGTTGTTGAAAAACCACCAACATAAAACCAGAATGGCAAAGGTCAAACACAGCGATAGCATCTGTCATTTCCGATGATAAAGCAGAGACATAAGAAACAGCGCGCACTAATGCATAACCATCTACGTCTACAACTTTTACCTGCAATCCCGCTTGATTTATCACGCCAACATAGTGACTTAAATAATCCTTTTTTGCAGCCACCACTAAAATATGTTTTACATAAACATCGCTGTCGAGGATAGAGAAATCAATACTTACCTGCTCATCCATGCCTAATAAATCACGTTGTATATGTGCATATACTTCTTCTTGTAACTCTTGCTCTGTTAACGATGCAGACAATTGGATGCGCTTACTAAATACCGCATGCATTGGCAAAGCAATGGCAGTGGCTAATTGTTGCAAACGATGGGCCTGCACAAAAAGCTGCAACGCAGCAGTTAGCTCACCCCAAGAATGGCTTTCTTCTAGCGAACCACGCCAGGGTATAATGCCAAAATCCTCGACTATTCTCTGACGTCCATAGCGTATTTTTAGCCAACGTATTTCATTAGTACGAATATCTAAAACCAGGGATGATGTAAAAAACGGCCAAACAGGCAAAATTAAACTCCTTATGTGATGTTATGTAACGAGATAAAAAATAGAAACCAGCTGAGAAAACACTCAGGATGACAGCCGCGACAATAATAACAATAGATAAATAGAAAGTTGCTCTTGGAAAAGGATCCCTAATATACTGTATACTGCATGAAATGCAAGCCCCTTGAACTAAATTCAGGAGTTTCTGCTAACACTGTCATCCTGAGCGTTAGCGAAGGATGACAGTGTTAGCAGAAACTCCTGGACTAAATTGAGTATTCATTACTTTTAGCTTATGACACACTTTCTGCGTTTCTTCCGAAAATTATTTTTAATGCTTTTCCTGTTACTCATTGTAGTCATAATTGGCACCTCCTATTACATGACTTTTGAGCTGCCCAACATTGATGCTCTGAATACCGTACAACTGCAAGTACCATTACAGATCTTCTCTCAAGACAATAAACTCATTGCTACCTTTGGAGAAAAACGCCGAATTCCATTACCCTATAGTCAAATACCACAACCGTTAATTCAAGCTGTTCTCGCTACAGAAGATCAACGTTACTTTCAGCATCCTGGAGTCGATGCCCCAGGTCTGATGCGTGCTGCCATTCAATTATTGTTAACTGGGCGTAAATCACAAGGCGGCAGCACCATCACCATGCAAGTAGCGCGCAGCTTTTATCTTACACGGCATAAAACATTTGGACGTAAACTACGTGAAATTTTGCTCGCATTGAAAATTGAAAACAAATTAACTAAGCAAAAAATCCTTGAGTTGTATCTTAATAAAGTTTTCCTTGGTAATCGCGCTTATGGCGTAGAAGCTGCTGCAGAAATCTACTATGGAAAAACCTTGGATCAACTTACTCTCGATCAATACGCTATGCTGGCAGGATTACCTAAAGCACCGTCTACATTAAATCCTTTAGCTAACCCAATTGCCGCTAAAAAACGCCGCGATCACGTACTCACGCGCATGTATGAGCTAAATTATATCGATCAAAAAACCTATAAAAATGCGCTACATTCTCCACTAGGTGCGGCTTATCATGATTTGCAGACCCAGGTTAAAGCCCCCTATGTAGCAGAATTAGTACGCGAACAACTGCAACAAATGTATGGTGATAGTATTTATACCGATGGCATTAAAGCATACACCACCATTGATAGCCGCTTACAAGCCATCGCCAATCAGTCCGTACGCAATGGTTTACTCGCTTATGACCAACGCCATGGATATCGAGGACCTGAAGGCAACTTGGGTATACCGTCTCTGACCAATATGGCAAGTTGGGAACGACAACTTGCAGCAACACCCACGATTAATAGCTTAGAACCCGCTGCCGTAGTAGAAATGACAAAACGCTCGATTACTGTGCTGCGCGCTAATGGCTCTCTCACCACCCTACCATGGGAAGGCTTATCGTGGGCACGTAAGCAAGTCAATGCCGATTATTTAGGCCCGCGCCCAAGAACCGCAGAGCAAATCGTGGCATTGGGAGACTTGGTGCGAATTATGCCGGCTGCAAATAGCTACCGTTTAGCGCAATTGCCTAAAGCAGAAGCCGCTCTAGTTACATTAAACCCACAAAATGGCGCTATCCTAGCACTCATAGGCGGTTTTGATTATCAAATCAGTAAATTTAATCGCATTACTAGCGCTGCGCGCCAGCCTGGCTCTAGCTTCAAACCTTTCATTTATTCGGCTGCGCTAGACAAAGGTTATACTTTAGCTACGATTGTAAATGACGCGCCTATCGTCATTGAAAATCCCCTGGATAATAGCTTATGGCGACCACAAAACGCTGAAAATCGTTTCTATGGACCTACCCGCTTACGCGAAGCCTTAGTACATTCTCGTAACTTAGTATCGATTCGTGTGATGGGATATATTGGCACCGGTTATGCAGTGAAATATGCGCAACGTTTTGGTTTTGCCCCAAGTCAATTGCCGCCTGTACTCTCGCTCGCACTAGGAACCGCCAGTGTCACCCCACTACAGTTAGCGCAAGCCTATGCCGTATTTGCTAATGGTGGATTTAGAGTCACCCCCTTCGTAATTGATAATATTAAAAATTCACAGGACCAAGTACTTTACCAAGCTAGACCCTTAACGCTATGCAATAAGTGCACAAATCCCAATGACAACCGTTATGCGCCGCGTGTTATCTCCTCACAAAATGCTTTTCTCATCACTTCGGCTTTACACGATGTGATCCAGCACGGCACTGCTTCACAAGCCAAAGCACTCAATAGAGAAGATTTGTCAGGGAAAACGGGCACTACCAATAATCAGATTGATGCGTGGTTTGCTGGTTATAATAGCCGCCTCGTCACGGTCACCTGGATTGGCTTCGATCAACAACAATCCTTGCATGAATACGGCGCGCAAGCTGCGTTACCTACTTGGATGCAATTTATGCAAGAAGCATTACGTGGCATCCCCGTGCAACCTTTAGAACAACCACCGGATGTGATTAGCATTCGTATTGACCCCGCCACCGGCAAACGCGCGTCTTCACGACGCTCCGCTGGAATATTTGAATATTTTATGAAACCGTATTTACCCGAAGCAAGTAATAGGCTAGCAGAACCTGAGGAAGAACCGGCACAAAACGCAAGTAACCATGTCGCGCAGCCTGCAACAGAAGGTGAAGAGTCATTGTATTAATAAACCCTCTCAAGGAGAGCGAGGAACACTACCATGTGCAGCAGGCGCCGCATCATCACGCAACAATCCAAGATCCTGTAATCTTTGCTCTAATGCACGCATAGCATTAATAGCTTTCTCTAGCTCACCTATCGTTTCTCCTAGTGCCGTCACTAGCTGAAATTGCTCATGCACTGGTGGTTGCGCTGTGTAATCCGCTATTTCTACCTTACCAGCCCTCCCCAGTTTACGCTCAAGCCATTTTCTCGGCCGGCTTCTCTGGTCTAAGACTTTTTTTACTGCTTTATTGCCATAGCTAATTGTAGCGTTTTCTATCGTAACAGTGGGCTTGGGTTTTCCAGTAAATCGAACAGCTAACGTCGCTTGAGCAGCAAAGACAAAACTGTGTCCGGCGTCAGGACCTATCACTTTCTCTAGGTCATCCATTGAATACAGCACATTCTGCGTTACTTTTTCTTGTACGTTAAACCCACTGGATGTAGTAATAAACGCTGTATATGTAGTCCTCGAATTAACCCTTTCATCAAATGGAGATAAGGGGTTCTTCCCAGACTGCACATAATATAGCTCACCTGAAGAGTTTCTGTAAATTGGATTCGACCCTTCGCCAGGCGAGCAATACTTAGCGTCTGTTATACACTTATAAACTGCGAAGCCAACAGGGTGCAGTAATCCGCCCTGATGTAACGCAGACATAAGATATTCTAGAGCTGCGTTGCGATTTTTTTCAGCTACATATTGTAGCAAGTACCTTTTAAAAAAAGTTTTTAATTCTTGCATTGTATCAAATAACTCGCCCTTTCTTGTCACAAGGGCAGCTCCGAGCTCGCGCCTACGTATACTTGCTACGGATTCTCCGTTAATAGTTATTTCCTCAGCACCTCTATTCCAGTCTGCCAATATATTATTACTTCCTTCCAAGTCTGGTTCATCAAGTCCGTCAAAAGGCACTCCTGAGGTATGCCATAATTCCCAGCGAATAGGTTGTCTTTCTGGAGATCTACCGTTTGTCATAGTGTCCACTCTTATCGTTTTTGCATGCTCAATTATAGTATAGCAGGCAAAAGCTTATGGTTTTTATAAATGAAAAAATGTAGGGTCTGTTGACAATTTAAATTGTCAACAGACCCTACTGTTAAGATAGATTTAATAATGCGGGCAATACACCCTCACCCGCCACGCAAACAACGCGTGTCGACCTCTCCCACTCGCAAAAAACCAGGAGTTCCCGCTGAAGACGGTGAGCTGATCCTTCGCTAACGCTCAGGATGACAATTTGGCAATTAAACTATCAAA
>MGYC01000020.1 GCA_001801575.1 Gammaproteobacteria bacterium RIFCSPHIGHO2_12_FULL_41_20 | reverse complement strand
ACTGAACTTTTCGCAAAGCCAATCTTACAAAAAGTCTCCGCTTATTTCTATCTCATTCATTTTCCTAATGATTTACGCAACAACGCCCTGCGAAAGATCTATCTAATTGATTAAATAGATCCTTCACGGAGTTTACCCTAGAGCGAAGCGAAGGGCTCAGGATGACAGAATTATAAAATTAGAGACGTAAAAGGGTGGGCCCTGACTTAATTAGACTGCTACCGATGCTTTAATATGTGGATGTGCTTGATAACCAAGAATTTCCACATCTTCATATTGATAGTCAAATACAGAAGGTGGTCGACGTTTTAATTGTAATTTCGGTAATGGATAGGGTTCACGGCTCAGTTGTAAATGTACTTGCTCTAGATGATTAGAATAAATATGGCAATCGCCGCCAGTCCAAATAAAATCACCGACGTTAAGATCACACTGTTGAGCAATTAAATGCGTTAGTAATGCGTAAGAAGCAATATTAAATGGTACGCCAAGAAAAGAATCAGCAGAACGTTGATAAAGTTGGCAAGAAAGTTTGCCATTGCCCACATAAAATTGGCATAACAAATGACACGGAGGCAGCGCCATCTGCTCGATGTCGCCTACATTCCAAGCGCTGACGATTAATCGCCGTGAGTCAGGGTTGGCTTTAATTTGCTGAATGAGTTGGCTGATTTGATCGATAGTTTTACCGTCAGCAGTTGACCATGCACGCCATTGCTTGCCGTAAACGGGGCCCAAATCACCCTTGGCATCGGCCCATTCATCCCAAATAGTTACGCCATGTTGATGTAATGAATGCACGTTAGTTTCACCGCGCAAGAACCAAAATAACTCATGGAAAATGCTCTTGGTATGGAGTTTTTTGGTGGTGAGTAGTGGAAAGCCTTGGCTTAAATCAAAGCGCATTTGGTAGCCAAAAACACTGAGCGTTCCTATACCGGTGCGATCAGTTTTGTTTATGCCTTGTGCGAGAATATAGCGTAGATAGTCGAGATATTGTTTCATGTTGCGATACCTTTGCGACGATAAGCCCAAATCAATAAACCTATCCCTAGCATAATCATGGGCAAAGAGAGTAGCTGCCCTTCTGTGACCCAATCAAAAGCAATATAGCCTATTTGTATATCAGGTTCACGAAAAAATTCGCTAGAACAGCGGAATAACCCATACCCGAGCAAAAACAACCCGGATACAGCCCCGCGTGGTCGAGGTGAACGTGAAAACAGCCATAAAATAATGAATAAGACTACTCCTTCAAGAATAAGTTCATAAAGTTGTGAGGGATGGCGCGGTGCTTGACCTGCATTAGGGAAAATGATGCCCCAGGGTGCGGTGGTAACATGTCCCCATAATTCGCCGTTAATAAAATTTCCTAATCGTCCTGCTGCTAAGCCAATAGGTATGGCTGGTGCAATAAAATCAGTGAGATTGATTAATGCCAGATTATTTTTACGAGCGTAAAACAACATAGCAATAATGACACCGATTAAGCCGCCATGAAAGGACATGCCACCTTTCCAAGTTTGAAAAATAAGTAATGGATCAACGAATAGTCCTTGCCAATTATAAAAAATCATATAGCCGAGGCGTCCACCTAGGATAACGCCTAGTGCAATATAGAAAACAAGATCAGATAATTGTTCTGATGTGATTGGGGAGAGCAGGTTTTTATTTCTTTTGATGCGCCAAGCTAATACAGTCCAGCAAGCAGCAAAGCTTAACAAATACATTAAACCATACCAATATATAGGCCAAGAACCAATATGAAAGGCAACTGGATCGATAAAAGAATAAATGGGCATGTTGTTTTTGGGCGCTCCTGTCTAAGTTATCTCTTTGCACGAATTAAATCACCTAAACCAGCACGTTCTAGAGCAGATTCCATATGTGTGCGGATGATGACAGCACTTTCCATCATAAGTACTTCTTGTAATAGTTTAGTGGCTTTTTTATACGTAAAATGCCGAATAATCCATTTCATCCGGCTAATAGAAGAGGGGCTCATGCTTAATGAGTCAAATCCCATGGCGAGCAGTAATATGATGGCCGCAGGATCACCTGCCATTTCTCCGCAGATACTAACGTGCTTACCTTCGTGGTGCCCGCCTTCCACCACCTGAATGAGTGCACGTAGTACAGCAGGATGTAGCGAGTCATACAAGTTAGCGACGCGTGCATTATTGCGGTCAACCGCGAGAATGTATTGAGTTAAATCGTTACTACCAATGGATAAGAAATCGACACGTTTAGCTAATGCACGGGCTTGGTAGACTGCAGAGGGCACTTCAATCATTAATCCTATGGGCGGCATGATGATAGCATGCTCTTCATCTACTACTTCTTTATAGGCTTTTTTTATTAGGCGGATAGCTTCATCGGCTTCATTCACATCAGTAATCATGGGTAATAATATATGTAAATTATTCAAGGACTCACTGGCCCGCATCATGGCACGTACCTGTGATAAAAATATTTCCGGATGATCCAGCGTAATACGCATGCCACGCCAACCTAGAAAGGGATTGTCTTCGCGAATAGAAAAATACGGTAATGGTTTATCTCCACCTACATCTAACGTTCTCATGGTTACCGGATGTGGGGAAAAGGAGGCGAGTAATTGACGATAAATAATGCGCTGTTCTTCACTGGTAGGAAAACTATCGCGCATCAAAAAGGGAATTTCTGTGCGGTACAAGCCCACCCCTTCTGCACCAGCAGCCAGGGATAAACTAATATCACCGTCTAGCCCAGTATTTACCATGAGCGTAATGCGATAACCGTCTTTTGTTACCGCAGGTTTGTCACGCGTGGTTTCTAGCGTAGCATCTATTTTTTTTTGTTCTTGGATAAGACGTTGGAACTCTGTCTGTAAGGCAGGGCTAGGGGCAAGGTATATTTGCCCAAAGTAGCCATCCACAATGATTTCTTTATCTTGTAACTCATGAATGGGTATATCACTGACACCCATGACAGTCGGCACCTTCATGGCTCTGGCAAGAATAGCCACATGCGAGTTGCTGGAACCATTTGCAGATATCGCGCCGACTAAGCATTCTGTTGGCACTTCTGCAAGATTAGCGGGTGTTAACTCTTCGCCGATTAGGATGGTTTTCTCCGCGTACTGAGGGAGTGCCCGTTCATTTTTTTGTAAGTAGGTGAGTATACGATGTCCAAGGTCTTTGATATCGGTAGCACGTTCGCGCATATATTCATTCTCTAAGCTCTCTAAGCGGCGAATGTGCGTCTGAATAATTTCTCGAAGTGCACCTGGTGCCCAATTATTGCGACGAATGGCTTGGGTAATTTCATCTAACAATTCTGGGCTGCTAAGAATTTGTTGGTATACATCAAATAGTGCACGCTCTTCAGAGGGCAAGGTGGAATAGAGACGTTCGCTTAAAATTCGTAGGTCTTCGCGTACTGCAGTAAGGGCATATTCTAATAGCTCTACCTCTGCTTCAATGTCATCGGGCTCGTGATCGGGGATGGTATCTAAATTAAACGGTGTATAAACGACGACACCGGTTCCTATGCCTATGCCGGGTGAGCTTGGAATACCCGATAAGACTAGAGCATACGCTTTGTTTTTTGAGCTTTCGAGTAATTCTGTTAACGCACCCGTTGCTTCAGCATGGGCAATGATAGCAGCTAATTGGGTTGCAAGGGTAACAAGAAAGGCTTCCTCAGATTCATCATAACGGCGAGGCTCTTCTTGTTGGACAATTAGGACACCTAAAACTTGGCGATGATAGATAATTGGCGCGCCCAGAAATGCTTTATAGGCTTCTTCTTTTGCTTCAGCGACACGTAAAAAGTGTGGATGTTTTGATGCATCATCGATATTCAGTGGTTCTTCGCGCTCACCAATTAAGCCGATTAAACCTTGACTAAGGGGAATACGAATTTTTCCTACCGCTTTGGTATTTAATCCTTGGGTTGCCATTAATACGTATTCACCATGACGACGGTCTAATAGAAAAATAGAACAAGCTTGGGTATTTAAAGCTTTTACAATACGCCTCACAATGATACTAAGCGCTTCTTTAAAATCTTGAGCGCTAGAAACCTCTTGGATAATTTGGCGTAAGGTGGTTAGCATGTGGTTGGAGTACCTCTACTTTTTCCTATTCGTTCCCAGAACTGACGCGATAAGACCAGAGGAGCAAATTCTTGCATAGCTAAAGTATAGACTTTGCGTTTAAAAGTAACGACTTGTTTTATAGGGTACCAATAAGATACCCACGCCCAAGAGTCAAATTCAGGATCATCAGTAGCAGCCAAGTCAATTTTAGCTTGCGGATTGGTCAAGCATAACAGAAACCATTTTTGTTTTTGGCCGATACATAATGGTTTGGTATAACGGCGAATTAATCGACTTGGCAGGCGATAACGGAGCCATTTTTGTGAGCAGCTAAGGATGGTAATATCTTCAGGGTGTAAACCAATTTCTTCTTTTAACTCGCGGTACATGGTTTCTTCAGGTGTTTCATTTTCTTTAGCACCACCTTGTGGAAATTGCCAAGCCTGCATGCCTACACGTTTCGCAAGAAAGACTTGGCGATTGGTATTTACTAAGATAATTCCTACTCCGTGTCGATACCCTTCTTTGTCAATCACTTTTAATACCTTTTTTTAATGGCAAATATGCATAGGGTCTGTTGACAATTTAAATTTCGTTATGAAATTTAAATTGTCAACAGACCCTATGCATTGTTCCAAAATCACGCTCGATGAGCAAGCATCATTCGTGTGTGTAGCTATTGTTATCATGTAGGTAACTTTGATTTAGGTCATTCTGATAGACAACGGTCATTCTGAGCTTGCGAAGAATCTGTACCCTTCTTAAATCAGACCATTGATCGAAATATTAATTGACGGCAGGCCCTAATCTCAGTTATGGGTAAATTAAATTTTCAATAGGAAATAACGCATGACGATACGGGTATTAGTGAATGGGGCACAAGGGCGCATGGGGCAAATTGCTATTCAGGCTATTTCTCAGCAAGCAGATTTTTCTTTAGTAGGGCAAACGGGGCGGCAGGATAATTTAGCGCATGCAATTAAACAGTACCATGCCCAAGTGGTTGTGGATTTTACTCAGCCTGACGCAGCGTTGCAAAATACACGCACGATTCTCGATTGTGGTGCTAACCCCGTCATTGGTACAACCGGATTATTGCCAGAGCAGATTCATACCTTGCAGCAGCACAGCAAGGCTTTGCGACGTGGTGGAATTATTGCGCCTAATTTTTCTATTGCTGCGGTATTGATGATCAAATATGCGCGTGAGATAGCACATTATTATCCACATGTAGAAATCATTGAAATGCATCATGATGGCAAGTTAGATAGTCCTTCAGGAACAGCTTTATATACAGCAGAGCAGTTAGCAACTAATTTATCTGCCGAGTGTTTATCCACTTCTAAAGCGCGAGAAACCATTCCTGGTGCGCGCGGCGCAAGCCATCATCATGTTCCTATTCATGCGGTGCGTTTGCCAGGATTGGTAGCACATCAACAGATTATCTTTGGCGGGCAAGGTGAAACATTAACGTTGCGACATGATGCTATCGATAGACAGTGTTTTATGGGCGGGATTGTATTAGCTTGCAGAAAAGTACAGGGGTTAACGGAATTAGTGTATGGGCTGGAGTGTATCATGAACAAACTGTAGGTCGATAAGTGCTTTTTTCTTGTCCTGCGGGTTGCGTAGTAAATATGCGGGGTGAAAGGTGACAATTAAGGGAGTATGGCTTTTACTGAAATAGTGTATTTTGCCGCGTAATGTTTCTAGAGAGGACTTTTGTTTTAATAGATAATGCGCGGCGATGCGTCCTACCGCTAATAATAGTTTTGGTTGAATGAGAGTAATTTGTTGCTCTAAAAAAGGTGTGCATGATTGCACTTCTTCTGGGAGAGGATCGCGATTATTCGGAGGACGGCATTTCAGGATGTTTGCTATGTAAACATCCTCGCGCGCTAAACCGATGGCTTGTAGCATTGCTGTTAATAATTGTCCGGCACGCCCTACAAAGGGCATGCCTTGTTGGTCTTCATAAAAGCCTGGGGCTTCGCCAATGATCATGAGTGCTGCTTGACGATTACCGACACCGAATACAGTTTGCGTACGGGTTTGATGTAGTGAGCAGCGTTGGCAAGTTGCGGCTTGTTGCTGCAAGCGTTCCCAGTTTAGTGTTGGAGGGATGATAGCAGTGGTCGCAGCAGTGGATTGCCGGGGTGCGAATACATCTATTCCCATGGCAGTGAGATATGGCAGAAGAGTGGTATTTTTCATAAGTTGGAAGCTGTCTCAATAATACGCATACTTATCTCGGCAAAGTGTAGTTCATTGTAATAATGAGAATTTTTTGATGATGTTTAAAAATCTCAAAATTAGCAGAAGTCGGGATTTCCACTATAATTTACATATTACAGAGATAAAAGCATAGGGGATATTATCAATGCACAGTAGAAAAGCTCAACAACGCCAACAAATAATAACTCTATTAACTCAAGGAAGAACTCACAAAGAAGTAGAACAAGAGATCGAGCAACAAGTTGAAAACTTACTATCCACTGCTGCTGGCGATAATGGTAATCCTTTGGTCAGACAAATGTATACAAGGAGACTAAGAGTTACTTCTCAGCATGTGTTCTCCAAACTAATAGAAGTAGCCAACCAATTGTCAAATCCCCAAACCACTCTATATTTGAATTTTCCCAGCAGACAGTTAACAAATCCAGAAGCTGAAAAAATCCTTGATTTACTTACAACAGATACTTCACCTGATGTAAATACTATTGCAAAGTATATACTAAGATATGTTCTTCTCCTTGAGCAGGCATGGCCGATGGACTGGAATACAAGGGCTTTACCTCTTCATCTTTTGAATGCATTCGTTAACATATCAGCTATAGGACCAAGGTTTTTACCATTGGCAGAGATAGAATCTCTTTTTAAGGAGAGGATAGTCAATAACGGTAGTATAACGAGTGATCGCAGTAGAGAAATACTTCAAAAAATACGCTTGCTTCAACTCTTTCAAAAAGAACCTCCTCTACCCTCTAGCGATGCAACAAATGACAATATACGTGAAACAGTAGACCAAGTAAGCCAACAAATAGATTTGGCTATGCAGGAAGCACGCGCGCGCGGGGCTCCTGGTGCATTAATAAGATTATTGCAACAAGAGGAATCTCTGTGGGGAAAATTACTAGAAAACGCTCCCACTCAGATTATTGTTCAATTGATACAAAAATTCTCTTCTTGTTCTAGTCAAGTATTTGCAGAAATAATGCCGCATTTTCTTTCACGCTTTAGTGCTACCGAAGATCCACAGGTTTTTGAGGCTGCATTAGAGATAGCTGAACATCAATATCAAAGTTCACGAGATGAGGATACTCGACAAAAAATTCTTTCCTATTACGAAAACGCAATTACCCAGCTCTATAGGGAGCAGAATACTTACTGGGAAAGTCTTTTTAATAGTTTTAAGAAAATCACTACGGATAATCAAAATTATTGGAGCCAACCAGCATGTCATCTACTTACAGTACTTAATGCCGAAAAAGCTATAGAACTTTGTATAAATGCTATTCGGGAAGAAAAGACATTGCCTTTGGCTGCACAAAAAGCAAGATTGTCACTTGCTCATATATTATTAGGATCCGAGATAACCTTGGATGAGGAGAATAGCCCATTAAACAACCCGAAAGATGCAATGTTATTTTTTCATAAGAGTCTTATAATGCGAGCACTTCAAGCTTATTTTCTTATCCAATATATTCATACAGACCAAGCAAATTCACTTCGATCTCACCTACACGCTATTCTTTCTGGGCGTGCGGAGCCTAACCCAAGGTATTCAATGGCGACATGGTTACCTCATCTGCGTGACTATTATTTTGCTTATATGGCCTATCAACGTAAAGATCAAACAATGCAACAAGAGTTAAGATTTGTTACTGAGATACAACGTAGTGAACCTGCTATAATTTCCTTATTGGATGAAAAACTTTACCATTCCCAAGCAACTGCTGCTAGTCGCCCCCCTTTAATGCAACTTTCTACCTTTGGTGTTGTAAACCAAGCTGCTAGTAGTAGGGGTGATGAAGAAGGATCACAAGAAAAATCAATACCACCACCAACATACCCTCGTAACAGCAGAAGTTAGTCCCCGCTAACACTATCATCCTTCGCTGACGCTCAGCATGACATTTAATCACAGGTCACATCCCCTTGCTATTGCATAAAATGCATAGCAAGGTGCAAGACTACTTCTGTTGTATAAGATGTAACTATTCTTTTTTTAACCGATAAGGATAATACTTCGGCTCCCAGCTAATTTGTTGAATAGCCGTATCAATAGTAATAGAAGGGTCTATTTGTGCGCATCCAGCTTGGCGGGCTTCAGTTGCAACCGCATGAGCAATACGGTGACTAGCCAATTGGATTTCAGATATCTTAGGTAGTAATGGTGCATTTTTATCTTGGTGTACGGGCGAAGACTCATTTAGTGCTTGGGCGGCTATACGCATCATGTCATTAGTTAGTTTGTTTGCTTTTACCGCCATGACGCCTAATCCAATTCCAGGAAAAGCAAACGCATTATTACTTTGCGCAATGCGGATGCGACGTTGTTTATAAGTAACATCCGGAAAGGGGCCGCCAATGGCAATAATGGCTTTACCTTCGGTCCAGTGCAGTAACTCCTCGGGTGTCGCTTCTGATTTGTGCGTTGGGTTGGACAGTGGCATGATGATAGGACGCTCTACGTACGTGGCCATGGCAGTAATGCTAGCTTGCGTGAATGCAGAGGCGACAGCAGAGCAGCCAATGAGAATTGTAGGTTTGATGTTATGAATGACTTCTTCGAGGCTGATAAAAGAGGGATTTTTTACTTGCCAACGTTGTATCTCTTCTATTTGACGTGCATACGGCTTTTGTCCTGGCGAGAGTGTAGGTATCGCGGTTGTTAATAAGCCTGGTTTGTCGATCAGCCAAAATTTAGTTCTAGCTATTTCAGCAGATAAGCCATGATATTGAAATAGCGACGTGAGTTCATCAGCGATGCCAATACCGGCGGTTCCAGCGCCAAAAATCACAATTCGATGATCAGTGAGTGGTATGTTAGCTACTTTAGTTCCGGCTAAAACACAGGCTACAGTAGTGCTTCCGGTGCCTTGAATATCGCCATTCATGGTGAGCAATTGGTTTTGATAGCGTTCTAATATGCGTCGGGCATTGTCGCGTCCTAAATCTTCCCAGTGTAAAAATACATGCGGTAATTTTTTCTTTACTGCTTGTACAAATTGCTCAATAAAATCATCGTAAGCTTGCCCAGAGATACGCTCGTGCCGCCAACCAAGATAACGCGGATCATTGAGTAACTGTTGATTATTGGTGCCCATATCCAGTTGCACGGGTAGCGTATAATAAGGATGAACCCCTGCGCCGAGGATATATACCATTAGTTTGGAATTGGCTATACACATACCACCTATGCCTTGGTCACCGATGCCTAATACACCTTCACCGTCTGTGACTACCATCAAGCTAATATGTGGAGATAGCTGTTGATCTAAAATTTTTTCGATATGTTTTTGATCGGTATAGCTAATATATAAACCGCGAGGGTTTCTATACTCCAAGCTAAAATACTCCACTGCTTGGCTGATGGTGGGCGTGTAAATAATAGGTAACATTTGCTCCAAATGATCAGTAACCAGCCGATAAAATAAAGTTTCGTTATGATCGTGTAACCAGTTGAGATAAATATTTTTACTGAGGTTGGTCGGTTGATTTTGGTATTGCAGATAAGCGCGTGCAGATTGTTGTTCTAGTGTTTCTATATTGTGAGGTAATAGCCCAGCAAGTAGGAAGGTTTGGCGTTCTGCTTGTGTGAAGGCAGAGCCTTTATTCAGCAGCGCGGTATGGAGCAAATCGTAGTCTTGTAGACAAGTTACAAGCGAGGAAATTTTCCCGGTATCGTCACGCAGGATATTCAATTCCAACATAATCACCTCGTTGTGTTTCAACAAGCGACATACTTGCTTAGCTCAGGAGTTCAGCTATGTGTCGTCATTGCGTCGCAAAAAACGCTTCTCTGACGATACGTCAACGGGAACTCCTCCTGTGCTTAGCTTAATCTAAGGAGCTTCTAGTATAAATTATAGTGTAGAATAAGTTATTGAGGTGTACTCGATACTTGCCGATGCTGAAGGTATTTTTATGAAAAATATAGCAATTTATCCTGGAACGTTTGATCCTATCACATATGGGCACATAGACTTAATTGGCCGTGCTGTAAAACTCTTTGAACATGTGATTGTGGGAATCGCGGAGAGCCCAGGAAAGAAACCATTATTTACAATGCCAGAGCGCGTGGTATTGGCGGAACAAGTTTTAACAGCGCATAGTAATGTAAGCGTAAAGGGCTTTGCTAATTTACTGTCTGATTTTGCTAAAGAATGTAATGCTAAAGTTATTTTGCGAGGATTGCGCGCAGTGGCAGATTTTGATTATGAGTTTCAGCTAGCTAGTATGAATCGTTGTTTATCGCCACAGGTGGAAAGCGTGTTTTTAATGCCAGATGAACACTATATGTATATCTCTTCGAGCTTGGTTCGGGAAATTGCTGCATTACGCGGAGATATTAGCCAATTTGTGCCGGCGGATGTGGTTGCGGCAGTACACAAAAAACTGGGGCGCTGATGTTATGGCATTACGTATTACAGATGAGTGTATTAATTGTGACGTATGTGAACCGGCTTGTCCTAATGAGGCAATTTTCCAGGGTGATAATATCTATGAAATTAAGCCTTCGCAATGCACGGAGTGTGTTGGGCATTTTTCTGAGCCACAATGCGTTGCGATCTGCCCGGTTAACTGTATTATTAAAGACGAAGCCTATCCAGAAACAACACAGATGCTATTGGCTAAGTATCAGCAGTTAATGCAAAAGAAAGAAACAAAATCTTGAGGTCTGTTGACAATATAAACTTCGACTGCTAAAACTTGTGCTTAACCGTCGTTTCTAGGTTTAACCAATCCAGGGGTGCCTATCTATGGGAAATTTTTTTAGTATTTTCGGTGGTAATGGTTCAGCAGCGCATTGTCCTTCGTATGTTACTGTATATAGAGGCTGTCGATTTCAAGGCGAAACCTTGGATTTATCTTTTGGCGAATTTAAAACAAGCTATCTTCCTCCGCTAATAGATAGCCTAAAAAGAGGGAAAATTGTTAATCTTAATTTGTTTAATAATGGTATAATAGATAAAGTTTTAGCAGATCTAAAAGAGGCGCTGGCTCAAACACCTTCTCTACGTATTCTAAATTTAAACCTCAATGATATTACTAATCAAGGTGCGCGAGTGCTAGCAGAAATATTAGCCAGTAATTCCTCTCTGGAAAGATTACTGCTGACTAAAAACAATATTGGCGATGAAGGTGCGAAGCAGTTAGCAGTAGCACTACGATCTAATCAGACCCTTAAAAAACTGCAGTTAACGTCTAACAAAATTGGCAATGAAGGTGCTGCTGCACTGATTCAAGCAGCTAAAGATAATCCGGTACTACAAGAACTCGATCTTGTCGGTAACCCAGCTGGTGAGCTGGCTAAAGTATTTCGCAGAGAACAAAATGCAGTATCAAAAAGAAATCCGCTTTGTCGACCAATGTAAATTGTTGTACTAGCTACATTTTATGTGGCTTAAGATGAGGTGCTGATTTAGCACTGGTTTCTAACCAACTATTAATTGCTTGCAAATCACTCGTGCTTAACGTACCAGCTGCTTTTTTTAGCGCAAGCAAATTATTCACATAACTATATCGATCTGCCGCATATTCTTTTTCATTGTTTAATAAGGCTTGGCGAACATTTAGTACGTCGATTAACGTACCTGTGCCTACTTGATAGCTGGCCTCTAGTCCTTGTACAGAACTAGTGGCAGATTTGATGGCTTGCTTATCTGCAATGATCTGACTAATGCTGGCGATAATACTGAGATAACTTTGCCTTGTCATATTAATGGCCATACGTGTTGCTTGCTCTAATCCTTGTAGGGATTTCTGATAAGCATACTGGGCTTGCTGCGTGGTGGCAGTGACATAACCGCCTTGAAATAACGGTATATTCAGGTTGATAGTGGCAGCACGATTAATTTGTCTGCTAGAGCCCTCGTCTAGTACCACGGAGTCTCCCGTATTGGTTACATACGTATTACTCATTGTGCCAGCAATATTAATTGTTGGTAGGTGACCAGAAAATTGTTGCTTCACATTTTGTAAAGCAGCGTCTGCAGCATATTGCGCAGCTTTAATCGACCAATTCTGTTGTATGGATTTTTTTACCCAGGCTTCGATATTTGCAGGTTGTGGCGAGATTAGCGGAAATGTATCGCTTAATTTAGCCAGTTT
This sequence comes from Gammaproteobacteria bacterium RIFCSPHIGHO2_12_FULL_41_20, assembly GCA_001801575.1. GTDB lineage: Bacteria > Pseudomonadota > Gammaproteobacteria > DSM-16500 > DSM-16500 > 2-12-FULL-41-20. The sequence continues at coordinate 33,866 of MGYC01000020.1, read as the reverse complement.
AGGATAGTAGGTGCCAGTGATGACGCGTAGATTTTCTTTATCCATGGCGAATTGATTGACAGCAGCAATATAATTGGCCGAGGCGCTTTCAAAAGAGGCGCGTGAAGTATATACATCGGTGACAGTTTTTAATCCCACGGCGTATTGTTGTTTAATTTGCTCTAGCTGTTTCCCATAAAACATTTTCGCTGCGTCAGCGTAAGCGATATTGTCTTCGTCTTGCAGTACAGCAAAATAAGCAGAGGCAACACGGGTCATCAGATCTTGAGTTGCTGCATTCAGTGTGGCATCCGCTTGCTTTGATAAGGATCTTGCTTCTGCTACAGCCATGAATTGTGCCATATTAAAAACGGTTTGGGTTAAATTTAAGTTGAGAATATATTGTTTAGTGGTATTCGATACAGGTTGTACTGTATTACCGGTGTATTGTGACTTGGAGATAGATGGAGCACCTTGAAATGACAGCGCAGGTAATAGTGCAGAAACATTAATCGGCACGCCTTGTTTGTCGTACAGTTGTTGGGCGATAGCTTGTTGATAAGTAGGATCGCTGACTAATGCCTGTTGATATACTTGGATTAAGTCGGCAGTATTCGGGTCATAAGGCTGTGCTTGTGCTACGATGCTAGATAGTAAGCAGCTAAATAATAGAATAACGAGCAGAGTGCATCGATGTATCATTGAAAAACCTCATCACAATTTCTAGGATATATAACGTAAGCTAATTGGCTGCCTAGAATACCATAATCAGGGAATAGGGCGAAGCTGTCATTCTGCGCATGACAAAAATTTCTGGCCGTTCGCCCTGAGCTTGTCGAAGGGTTTTTCAGTCACGAGTTTCGCTCTTCGAGATAGCATACTTCGTACGCTTCCTCAGCACGAGCGGTGATCTAAATAATTTAAGAGGAGATAAGAGTATGAAAATATGGAAAACAGACGTTACCTTAGCAAAATTGACGGAACGTGGTAGAAACACAATTGTCGAACATTTAGGCATTGAATTTACCGAACTAGGCGATGACTATCTTCAAGCGCGCATGCCAGTCGATCAGCGCACTAAACAACCGCTAGGGATTATGCATGGTGGGGCATCGTGTGTATTAGCAGAGACGATTGGTAGTATGGCGGCTAATTATTGTGTTAACACAGAAGAACACTATTGTGTAGGGTTAGATATTAATACCAATCATATCCGACCAGCGCGGCAAGGTTACGTGACAGGGGTAGCTAAGCCATATCATATTGGTAAAAGTACGCAAGTATGGGGCATTGAAATTGTTGATGATGCAGGCAAGTTAGTTTCTATTACACGACTAACTATGGCGGTGTTGAACCATCCGCATCGCTAGTGCTAATGCTGCCCGCATACTGCTGGGGTCTGCGCGGCCTTTTTGGCCAGCAATATCTATGGCGGTACCATGATCTACCGAGGTACGAATAAAAGGTAACCCTAGTGTGACATTAACAGCATGACCAAAGCTAAGATATTTCACTATTGGTAATGCTTGGTCATGATACATCGCTAAAATAGCATCAGCTGACTGAGCATGTTGGGTAGTAAAAAGAGTGTCTGCCGCAAATGGCCCATCAATTTTCCAGCCTTGCTGTTGGTAATGCGTAATAATAGGTTGTATCACATCAATTTCTTCTCGCCCTAGATACCCACCTTCGCCAGCATGCGGATTCAAACCACACACGGCAATACGCGGATCGACAATGTGAAATTGGTTGCTAAGTCCGTGGTATAATGTGTCCAATGTGAGGGTTAACCGTTGTGGCGTGATAGCTTGTGGAACCTTGGCTAAGGGTAGGTGTGTTGTGGCTAAGGCAACACGCATTTTATCTTCAACAACAAACAACATCACAGTGTGTGGTACGTTAGCATAATGCGCAAAAAATTCAGTATGTCCACTAAACGCGATACCAGATTGGTTTATCACGCTCTTATGTACGGGTCCGGTGACGATCGCTTGTGCTTGATGGGTTAAACAGTGTTCGGCGGCTAGCTCTAAAGTTTTAATCACATAAGGGGCATTTTGCGGATTCAATTGCCCTGCTTGTACCGGTGCAGCCAGTTGCACAGGAAGAATGTTGATACAACCTGGTTGGGTTGAAGAGTGTATAGTCACTTCATGCAATTTAATAGGTAATTTTAACTGTTGTGCGCGGTCTTGCAATAATTGGGGATCTGCTATGACAATACATTCAGTTGGCCAAGCTTGTTGCGCAAGTTGGATGATGATATCGGGGCCAATACCGGCTGGTTCACCAAGGGTAATTAGTATACGTGATGACATATCAATCTGGCGTGACAATGAAAGCTTGGCTACGCAATTTCGACATCCAATTCTCTAAAGCTTCTCCCATCTTTTTTTGAAACACCATTTGCTGAGCTTGTTCTTTAGAAATAGCCGTTTCATCTCCGCTCTTACGTATATCCGCCAGTTGAATAATATGCAACCCATTGCCGGTTTTAATTGGACCAGCTACATCGTGAATCTTCATGGTGGAAACGTATTGTGTAAATGCAGAAGGCAATTCATCTAACTTGAGCCATCCTAAATCATTACTAGCGATAGTGGGTGCTGTTACAGAAAGATCATGTGGGGTTTTCCCGTGGCGTAATTCATTGAGGACAAAATCTGCCAATTTTTGTATTTTTGATGTTTCTTCTGGAGTGGCGGTTTCTGTAAGTGGAATAAGAATATCCTCTAGATGGTAAGAGATATTCACATCGGTGGACGCAGTTATTGGCAGTGATTTATGTTGTGTGCGCATGAATTCACGTATTTCTTGAGGTGTCACAGTAATACGGCTAGCAATTTCTTGTTGTTCAAGCTTTTGTATAACCAGTTCATCATGAATATTACTTTTGTAATTCTCTACGGATAAACCTTCTGCTTTAATTTTGGCATACATTTCTTTTAAAGTGATGTCATTGTTTTTGGCAATATTATTCAGAACGCTTTCTAGTTCAGCGTTGCTTATGGTAACGCCTGCTTGCTTAGCTAATTGTAATTGTAATTTTCTATCAATTAATTGCTGTAGCGCTTGTGCCTTAAGGGTTTTTTCTGCAGGAACTGCCATTTGGTTTTGGGTCATTTGCATACGGGCATTCTGTATGGCTTGGTTTAACTCGGACTGTGTAATAATTTCATCATTGACGGTAGCAACAATGTGATCCAATGACTCTTCTTGTTGTGTTTTAGTATGTGTCTTGGCAACCGCCATAGTAGTAATGAGCATGCTAAGTGCGCAGATAATTGATACTAGAGTCTGTGGACAATTTAAATTTCGTAACGAAAAAAGAGGAGATTGAGACAAAATGCGTAGAAATTTGCGGAGAATATTGAACATATTTGCCGAAAATTTTTGCATATTTTGGCCGATATGCCTCTTTTTGCAGTCGAAATTTAAATTGTCAACAGACTCTAAGTACTTTGTCATTTATGCATCCTGACCAAATAAGGTTGTTTGATAACCAGAAATACTGCTGCCTAATAATGTGTTTGGATTACCCGAGCCGACACTACCTAATCCTTTTAGAGTAAACTGTATATAAAATTGGGTATTATATTGAAATGTATTGTTTGAAGTTAATCCTGTAAATTGTCGGCCACCGCCAAAACGCATTGCCCAGCAGCAACTGTCGTATTGTAACCCATATAATAGACTCTGAAAATGGCTTTTATTCCAGTCCTGGCTCCAGCGACCGACTGCGCTCCAGTTATACTTAATGGGCCAAGCGAATGAAAAATCAGTGAGCATTAAATTATTGGCGGAAGTATTGGTTGAAACACCAGAGAAAATATCCCCATTACGGGCATAGCTAAACCCAAGATTAAGAATGCGTTGCTCCGTTGGCTGATAATGTAACACTATAGTTTCATTATCAAATTTCTTAGATTGGGTATTCCAAATTGCTGTACCATTGGCGTTCCATTGTGGATTTAGCGTGTAGTTAAGAATGCCAGATAGCGGCGATAAAGTTTGCCGGTTACTAGGATTAGTGGGATTGTCGGTGCAACTTAAGTTATTACATAAGGTGACGCGGCGATTTGCAAAATAAATAATTTCACCAATACCGGCACGAACCTTTTCTGAGCCGGAGTTGCTATCAATAATGCGAGTAGTTAATCCTATGCTGATTTGATTTGCATCGCCTACTCGATCAATGCCACTAAAACGGTTGTAAGTAAATAATTGGTCATAAGTGAGTGTATTAATAGCAGTATCGAACACGGGGACACTGCTTTGATTGCGATAAGGGACATAGGTGTAATAAAGCTGAGGTTCCAAGGTTTGTTGATAGTCGTTGCTAAATAAAGTTATATCACGGCTAAAGAATAGCCCTGAGCTAATATCATAAATAGGAATAGTACGACGTAATGGCGTGGGAACAGTGCCTCCTGTATTAGTTAAGACATATTCTGTCAATGATAGTTGCGCACGCGGCGTAATAAATAAATATGGCCAGTTTAGCGGTAAGGAGATTCCTGGTTGGGTATGTATGCGCTGACCAGTGGGTTGGGTGATATTTACCCCCGGGGTTTTGTGGATATTAAAATGCGTGAGTTCATTGTTAATAAAGTAATCTAATCCATAGGGTTGATCAGGGTATTCACCATTGAGAACTAGCTGTGGCAAACGTTGATATTGATTCTGTACTATGTGATCGCTATCCAGGGGGTGTAGGGTTTGATATTGTTGAAGACGGCCTAGAAAATCCCAATTTTCTCCTTTGTAGCTAAGATCAGCTTCTTGTAATAATTGGTTTTGCGTGATTTCCGCAGTGTTATTACCAAAGTCTCGCAAATAATAATCATCACTAACATTGTTAATGTCAATGTGTGTAGACCAATGATGATTGATGCTTGTACTATCTTGCCATGATACGCTATATCGAGTGGCGCTATCTTGTTGCAGTCTATTTAATTCTGCTTGGACTGCGGAACTGGACGAGTCTTGGTAGATATTTTGTGAGGTATCTTTAAAAATAGCGAAAGCTTTATCGTGCGGGATAAAGCTGGCATTGATTTTGCCGGAACCGCGGTGGGTCAGATAGCGAAACAGGTCGGTGAATTGTACCCCACGTAAGCTTAGATAGGCAGGAGTAATTGTCGTGTCATAGTTGGGCGCAATATTCCAATAAAATGGCGCGGTAAAATAGTGGCCAAATTTACTAGAGGTCCCGAAAGTAGGCCATAAAAACCCAGTTTTTCTCTGGGTATCAATAGAAAAATCAAAATAAGGCATATATAAAATAGGTACTTTACGTACGGCCAGGCGTGCATGGGAGGCTGTACCACGACCAGTATTTTTATTGAGCTCAATGTGGGATGCTTTCACTTGCCATACGGGATTCAGTGGTGAACAAGTAGTATAGCTGGCTTGATCTAACTCAGTGATTTTAGGTTGGATTTGGCTAAAGGCAGCTGCTTGTCCCCAGGCATTAACTCCCATAGTCTGGCGTTGTTTTTGTAACTCTTCGCGGGAAAAATCATGTTTTGTAGATTTTGTTGTCTCTGTATAAATTTTTGTGCGGTATGTTAAGTCGCGTAGTGATTTGGCTTTAGTTTGAAAATTAAAACTACCCTGCTTGGCAATGACTAGATTATCTGGTGCGCGTAATCGCACATTACCAATAAACTCTACGGACGTGAGTTTTTGGGTTTGCGGATCGCGATACAGATAAGCTTTATTTGCAGTGATTTCTTGGCCAGCATAATTGATGGATATTTTCCCTTGGAGTACAGAAGTTCCTTGTGAGGAAAATACCACTTGATCAGTCGTAACCGAAACTAGATTTTTTTTGTTAGCATTTTGTGGATAAATAAAAGGAGCTTCTAGATAGTATCCATTGCATCGATTCTCAGTGCTATTCACCCAGCCTAATTGTTTTGCAATAGCTTCTCGAGTCAGGGAGCTATTGGTTGGGATAGGGGGTGTTGCGGCGTGCCCGCGTGTGCTAATAAAGATCAATAAACTTATTAGGATGAAGAGATAGGGTTTGATTTTTATTACATACATGAATGTTATTCTTATTAATAAGAGTTTTGTACTTGGGCTGTCATTTTTGAGCCTCCTCTCCCTGTACCCTCATGCGCAATGCGCTTATTTTTGCTATTCTATAGCTGTTTACGTAAGTGTAACGAAAAGAGACGCTCGATGGAACCTATCGATGTACGTAAAAATGATTTAGCGGTATGGCTACAAGGGCCGCTGCAATCTTGGCCAATGGGTATTTTGCCTATGCCAGGAGATGCCAGTTCTCGCCGTTATTTTCGGATACTTCATGACAAAGTCTCCTATGTGGTGATGGATGCAGCACCGGAGTTAGGGCATGATGTACGTCCTTTTATTGCCATTGCTAATGCTTTGCGTGCGATGGGTTTGTTGACTCCGGAAATTATTGCTGTTGACGTAGCAAGAGGTTTTTTGTTACTGAGCGACTTTGGTGCTAGTACTTATCTGCATGTGCTTAATGATTCTAATGCGGATTTTCTTTATAACCAAGCATTGGATGCTTTAGCCGTATTACAGCGTTGTTGTAATGTGCCAGAATGGGTGGTACCGTTTTTTACTAGAGAATTAATGTGGCAAGAATGGTCATGGTTTCAAGATTGGTTTGTCGGGCGTTATTTGCAACTTGCTCCATCTTCTATAACCAAAGAATTACACGATTGTATGCAACTTGTTATTGAGTGCGCACTCAGCCAACCTCAAGTGTTTATGCATCGTGATTATCATTCGGCTAATCTCATGCTGGTAAAGCAATCCGTTGGTATATTGGATTTTCAAGATGCTTTTATCGGTCCGGTAACTTATGATCTGGTTTCTTTGCTGCGTGATTGTTATATTTCCTGGTCTACAGAACAAGTACACGCTTGGGTGCTAAGTTATCATGACCGTTTACAAGATACTGGAATTGCGTCAGTATCGGCAGAAGTATTTTTACGTTGGTTTGATTGGATGGGAGTGCAGCGCCATTTAAAAGCATTATTTACGTTTTCACGTAAACATATTCGTGATCATATGTCGCAGTATTTACAACACGTCCCTCGTACACTGCAGTATCTAACCCAGGTATCTAATGCTTATCCAGAGTTAACGGCATTATCTGACTTTTTGCAGACACAAGTCGTTCCTGCTTATCAGAAGGTAACCGCACAATGCGTGGCATGATTTTAGCGGCAGGAGCGGGTAAACGCATGGGAGCGTTGACCCAAGATACGCCAAAGCCATTACTGCGCGTGCAAGATTGTTATTTGATTGAATATCCATTGCGTGCTTTAGTGAAGGCGGGCATTTGCGAGATTATTATTAATGTTCATTATTATGCTGATAAAATCAAGCAAGCATTAGGCAATGGTGCGCACTACGGTGCCAATATTACTTACTCACAAGAAGAGGAGTTATTAGAGACGGGTGGAGGTATTTTTCAAGCACTACCATTTTTTAAGAATGAGCCTTTTTTAGTAGTCAGCAGTGATATTATTACCGATTATCCTTTAGCAAATTTATTGGCAGCGCTGGATGGTTTAGCCTTGGCGCATCTCATTGTGGCGACGAATCCATCTTATCATCCGTGCGGTGATTTTGGGTTATGCGAGGGTAAGGTTGATTTACATGCGCAACCTCGTTTTACGTTTGCAAATATGGGGGTTTATCAACCAGAGTTGTTTGCGAAATGTAAACCAGAGAAATTTCGTTTAACGGATGTGATTATGCCAGCCATCGCCGCTGGCCAAATTACGGGTACGCATTATCAAGGCTTGTGGTTCAATGTAGGTACTCCTGATGATTTAGCCATAGTGAATCAACGCGCCCGGGAGGATTCGAACCTCCGGCCTTTGGCTTCGGAAACCAACACTCTATCCACCTGAGCTACGGGCGCATTTGTATAATCTGCATGTTTTAGCACGTTATTTGCATAGTAAGCAATTGACGATAGGCCCTAGATCTTAGTTTTATTCTTCCTATTCTAACAGGACAGGAGTTTTGCGGGATACAGGGTAAGCTGTCAAGTTATGGGGGTCAGACCCCGATAACTTTGGGGGTCTGACCCCCATAACTTGACAGCTTACCCTGTATCCCACAAAACTCCTGTCAAACTCTCAAGGACCCTCTATTCATGACATTAGCTATTGTATACACGCGTGCGCATGCAGGTATTGCCGCGCCATTAGTGACAGTTGAAACGCATATTTCTTACGGCATGCCAGGTCTGCATATTGTTGGATTGCCAGAAAAAGCGGTGAAAGAAAGTAAAGACCGGGTACGCAGTGCATTGATGAACACGGAGTTTGAATTTCCAGCGCGACGCATGACGGTCAATTTGGCGCCAGCGGACTTACCAAAAGACGGTGGACGATTTGACTTACCAATTGCCTTGGGAATTCTTGCAGCATCAGGGCAAATTCCATTAGAAAGTTTGGCACAATATGAATTTACAGGTGAACTTGCGTTGTCAGGAGGGTTGCGTCCAGTCAGTGGTGTTTTACCTATGGTATTAAGTGTTAAACAAGCAGGGCGAACACTCATTGTGCCGCATGCTAATGTAGCTGAAGCGGCCTTAGCACAACACAGTGTGGTATTGTCAGCACAGCACTTATTAGAGGTCTGTGCCTTCTTGCGTAATCAAGCAACATTATCTACATGTGCGCTTGCCAATCCGGTATTTAAAACAACACTATCTTATGATCTTGCTGAAGTGAAAGGACAGCCATATGCGCGGCGTGCATTAGAAATTGCTGCGGCGGGAAAACATAGTTTATTGTTTGTGGGGCCACCGGGCACCGGGAAAACAATGTTGTCTATGCGCTTACCTACTATTTTGCCTTCGTTAACGCATGAGCAAGCATTGGAAGTAGCCACCATTGCTTCAGTTAGTAGCCGAGGGTTTGATCCGAATACTTGGCAACATATTCCTGTTCGCGCGCCGCATCATAGTTGTTCGAGTATGGCCATGGTAGGGGGTGGCCGGCCACCTAAACCAGGAGAAATTTCGCTAGCACATCATGGGGTGTTATTCCTTGATGAGTTACCTGAATTTAGTCGTAGCGTATTAGAAGCATTACGTGAGCCATTGGAATCTGGGCAGATAACAGTATCACGTGCCGCATTTCAAACAACTTTTCCGGCTAAATTTCAATTAGTAGCTGCGATGAATCCTTGTCCGTGTGGTTATGCGGGGAGTAGCCAGAGTCAATGCCGATGTACGATAGAGCACATAGAGCGTTATTTGGCAAAATTGTCTGGGCCTTTATTAGATCGTATTGATATGCACGTTGAGGTGGCAAATTTACCGCATGAAATACTTGTGAATATGCAACAGGATCAACGTGAGAATAGCCAACAAGTACGTGCACGCGTCCTATTTTCAAGGCAACGACAGTTACAAAGACAGGGAAAATGTAATGTGGATTTAACTACTCAGGAATTAGAGAAATTTTGTCAACTTGGCGTAGAGCCACAACATTTATTAAATCAAGTTGTACAAAAACTTAATTTATCAGCACGTGCTTGTCATCGCTTATTAAAGATTGCACGCACTATTGCAGATTTGGCCGACGATGAAATGATTACATCACAGCATTTAAGTGAGGCATTAGTATATCGTTGTTTAGATAAGTTGAAGTTTATGCGGTGATTTGCGCAAGGTGTCCACCCTGAGTGTCTATCTGTTTTAATCTAGACCCAATTGGCTAATTTTAAACCCGGAATTCTTGAAAATTCTTTTGAGTTATTGGTCACCAATACGACTTCCAGCGCCAAGGCATGTGCGGCTATCCAAAGATCATTATTGCCAATAGGCTTCCCTTTTTTTTCGAGAATAGGTCGAATGTGACCGTAATATTCCCCCGCTTTGACAGTCAAGGGTAGAGGAGAAATTAAATTCGATAACTCCTCCAATATATCCCTCGCTTTTTTAGGGTGATGGCTTTTTCCAACGCCATATAAAAGCTCCCCATAGGTAATGGCTGACATGGCCATTTCTCCTACCACTAATTTTTCAAAGTGCTGTAATACCCCTACAGGCTTTTGCTTCGCAATATAAATGCAAATATTTGTGTCTAACAAATATCGTAATGTCATTTAAAAGACTCTCTGTCTTGTGGGGGCATATCTTCACGTGGGTGTGAAAAGAAATCATCAGGCATATCCGCTAATAATTCAAAAGCATGGCGTAAGTTCTTGGGTTTTGCGCGAAGTATGATTTCCTCCCCTCGTTGAAAAATTTCGACTTCTTGACTCGAAAATCGAAATTCTTTGGGAAGCCGTAAGGCCTGTGAATTACCACACTGAAACACTTTTGCTATTTTCACGGTAGATGCCTCTATATATACATGAAGTATATACATTGGTATAAGCAAAGTCAAGTAGTTAGCATTAAACTTGCCTTACCCCGCCATAGTGGGTAATGATGAAATTCAACAATTGCTAGATTTTCTCAACATCAAAAATACTTAACCTTGAAAATACATACTAAATCTGGAAGTTAGGAAAAAAAGAAGGATCGAGCTAAAATATGCAAAAATTTTCATCAAATATGTTCCATATTCTCCTCAAATTTCTACACATGTTGTCTCGATTCCCTTTTTTTTCGCTTCGAGGATTAAATTGTAAACTGACCCTAGGATTATTTCTTATTATATGTAGTATTACCTCATTTGCTGCGACAACTTCGCAAACACTGGGTAATCATGCGGTTAAAAAACGCTCGCTGGTTAGTACTAAAAAACCTAAGCGTTATATTGTTGTTATTGACGCAGGCCATGGTGGTAAGGATACGGGCGCGATAGGGTTTAGCGGTGTAAAAGAAAAAGACGTCGCTTTAGCAGTAGCCCGGGACTTAGCAAAACAGATGAATGCGCAGCCGAACATGCGCGCTATATTGACTCGGCAACGGGATAATTTTATACCATTACGTACTCGATTAGCCTTAGCGCGGCGTGGCCGAGCTGATTTGTTTATTGCTATTCATGCAGATGCTGAGGCTAATAAGGCTGCACAGGGTGCTTCTGTATATACATTATCGCAACGTGGTGCGAGTCGAGAGGCGGCACGTTGGTTGGCAAAGCATGAAAATTATGTTTCATTAGATGAGGTTGCTTTTGCAGAGTTACCTGATCAAAGCCAAGTTGTGCGTTCAACGTTAATTGATATGGCACAAACTGCTACGATGAATGAAAGCCTGCAATTAGGCCGGCATGTATTACATGCTTTGCATAAGGTTACCATATTGCATTATAGAAGCGTTGAGCAAGCGCCGTTTATGGTATTAAAGGCGCCGGATATTCCTTCTATTTTAGTTGAATTAGGCTACTTATCTAATGTTCGCGAAGAGCGGCGGTTGGTTAATGTGCATTATCAACATCAGTTAGCTAGAGCATTATTAGCGGGGGTGAAGCATTATTTGCTGATAGATGGGATTCGGTCTCTGTACATGACAAAAAATATAACCGTTCGCCCTGAGCTTGTCGAAGGGAGGAGGCGCGAAGCGCCGTCTCGAAGGGCTTTTCAGTGGCATTTTGTGCTTCGAGATAGCGCACTTCGTACGCTTCCTCAGCACGAACGGTGACCTAAATAGTTTTTGTCATGTACAGAGGGATTTGGTAGTGTTTTGTAGAACTCCCGAACACCATTCTTACTTCTGGATAACATACGATTATGGCGCAGAGAATTCATAAATTAAACAGCTGGTTAGCTAATCAAATTGCAGCGGGAGAAGTGATAGAAAGGCCGGCTTCTGTTGTCAAAGAGTTAATCGAAAATAGTATCGATGCACAGGCCAGCGAGATTGATATAGACATAGAAAAAGGCGGGCTAGGGTTAATTCAGGTGCGTGATAATGGTCATGGTATTCATCCTGATGATTTACCTTTGGCGCTGAGTCGTCATGCAACCAGCAAGATTCATGCTCTCGATGATTTGTCGCGGATTTTGACTTTAGGATTTCGAGGCGAAGCGTTAGCTAGTATTAGCTCCGTGTCACGCTTTACTTTAACCTCAGCAACCGTGGGAAATACAGGTTGGCAAATAAAAATAGATGGTGTAGAAATGTTACCGGAGAAGGAACCAGCTTCACACCCAACTGGCAGTACAGTTGCAGTCAGAGACTTGTTTTTTAATACCCCAGCACGCCGTAAATTTTTACGCTCAGAAAAAACCGAATTTGCGCACATTGACGAATTAGTGAAGCGAATTGCCTTATCTAAAGCAGGTATAGCTTTTACCTTGCGGCATAATGAACGGTTAATTCGGCAGTATTTTTTAGCGCAATCGTTAGCTGAACACGAACAACGTTTAAGCGTATTATGCGGTCAGGAATTTATGCGGCATGCGTTAAAAATAGAGGCAGAGAGTGCGCTATTGAAATTGCATGGCTGGATTGCTGAGCCAAGTTTTACGCGCAGTCAGGCAGATTTGCAGTATTTTTATGTGAATGGGCGGATGGTGCGTGATAAATTAATTACACATGCGCTGCGCCATGCTTATCACGATGTATTGTATCGCGATCGTTATCCGGCTTTTGTTTTGTTTCTTGAGGTGAATCCAGATCAAGTCGATGTCAATGTGCATCCTACAAAATTGGAAGTGCGATTTCGAGAAGGACGAATGATACATGATTTTATTCAGCATAGTATTCATGAGGCTTTAGAGCAGATAATACCTGCGAGTGCTGTTGCAGCGCCTGCAGATACTGTTACTGTTGACGAAGAAAATAATCCAGCACAATGGCGAGAAATATCGCGTCCTATGGCTGTTCAGGAACAACTCGCGATCTATCAGGCGTTACAGCAATCGGTGACAATAGATACGCAATGTCAAGATGGCGTTAGTCACAGCGAAGAGTATCTGTGCGCTATGGCAGCAACGATGGAAATAGCTGAAAGCGACACTTCATCATCGCGAGAAACTTCTGCTGTGACGTGGCAGCCTGTAATGACAGTTTCAGCGGAAACGTCAATGTGCCCGCCATTAGGTTATGCACTTGCCCAATTACACGGCACTTATATTCTGGCAGAAAATTCACAAGGGTTAATTATGGTAGATATGCATGCCGCCCATGAGCGTATTTTATATGAGAAATTAAAGAAGCAAGCAGCAGCGGGACCTATGCCATCGCAACCTTTATTGCTACCTTTTACTTTTGTTGTGAGTGAACGTGAGAGTGATTGTATTGAAGAACATATTACATTATTTACTACATTAGGTTTTCAAATAGATCGTATTAGCAAGGAAGCTATAGCAATACGAGCTGTTCCACAATTTTTATCCGCCAAGCTAACTGAAACATTAGTGCGTGATATGGTTGCGGACTTGCTTACTGAAGAAGTTAGCTCACGTACGCAAGAATATTATTATCATTGGCTGGCAACATTAGCTTGTCGTAGTGCGATCAAGACACATCATGCATTAACCTTGATGGAGATGAATGCATTATTGCGTGACATGGAGAAAACCGAGCATAGTGGGCAATGTAATCATGGTCGGCCAACGTGGGTGCAACTGACATTGCCTGAATTGGATAAGTTTTTTCTGCGTGGACAGTAATGCTAACTAAACCCTATATTCTCTGCCTAATGGGACCAACTGCAGCAGGTAAAACGCCACTTGCCGTGCAATTAGTGCAACGTTTGCCATGTGACATTATTAGTGTGGATTCAGCCATGGTATATCGTGGCCTAGATATCGGCACGGCCAAGCCAGGACCAGACATACTACAAGTGGCACCTCATCGGCTCATTGATATTCGTGATCCTGCAGAGGCGTATTCTGCGGGTGAATTTCAACGTGATGTGCTACAAGAAATTGCTGCTATTCATGCGCAAGGACGAATTCCTTTGCTAGTAGGCGGCACTATGCTGTACTTCCGGGTATTACAGCAAGGATTAGCGCAAATGCCAGTGGCGGATCCTTTATTGCGGATAGAATTACAGCAAGAGGCAGAAAAAATAGGCTGGGAAGGGTTGCATGCGCGTTTAGCTAGTGTGGATCCAGAGGCAGCTAAGCGTATTCATCCCCATGATAGTCAACGGATTCAGCGAGCATTAGAGGTATATTTACAAGCTGGGCAGCCATTAACTACATATTGGCAGCAATCAGCAACGCAATTATCCACATTATGTCCAATTTATTATCTAGCGATTGCTCCTGCAGAGCGACGTGTATTACATAAACGTATAGAGGATCGCTTTGATCGTATGTTGGCATTAGGGTTTGTGGAAGAAGTACAACGTTTATTTGAGCGTGGAGATTTGTCTATAGAGCAACCGGCAATACGTTGCGTTGGTTATAGGCAGATGTGGGAGTATTTTTTAGGGGAAGTAGACTATACAACCATGCGTGATAAAGCCATCGCTGCTACTCGGCAGCTAGCGAAACGCCAGTTAACTTGGTTACGGTCTTGGCCTAATGTGGTTTGGTTTGATGGCGAGGCACCGGATTTACTAGATAAAGTATTGTATTTTTGTTCAGCACCGTCTTAATTTGTACAGAAGTTCCTGCTACTAACCCTGTCATCCTGAGCGTCAGCGAAGGATCAGCATCCTTGTTGACTGTATTGTGACAAGGATGCTGATCCTTCGCTGACGCTCAGGATGACAGGGTTAGTAGCAGGAACTTCTGTAATTTGTAACTATATTTCTTCTGTAGAGAATGATAGAATTTTTGCCATTTAATGAATAAATAGAATAACCCCTATGCAATCCATTTTGCCAAAAAAGCTACCAGATTTTTCACAAGCGTCTATATTAATCATTGGTGACGTGATGTTAGATCGCTATTGGTTTGGCAAAGCATTGCGCATTTCTCCTGAGGCACCTGTACCTATCGTTACTATTGATGCTAATGATGACAGACCAGGCGGTGCGGGTAATGTAGCCTTAAATATCAGTGCCTTAGGAGCAAAAGCCACCCTTATCGGCATTACTGGGCAAGATGAAGCCGCTACGATCCTAGAAGAGCAATTAGCCGCAGCAGGCGCAAAACATGATTTTGTAAAACACCCTACTGCACACACCATCACTAAGCTACGTGTCATTAGCCGACACCAACAACTCATCCGTTTAGATTTTGAGGAAAAACTTCTACCGGTAGAAAGTCAGCGCTTACTCGAGGAACGCTATCAAGCACATGTATCACAAGCAAACATGGTAATACTCTCGGATTACAACAAAGGCACCTTATGTAACCCACAATTTTTTATTCAATGTGCTAGAGAAAAGCACATTCCTGTACTTGTCGATCCTAAAAATAGGGACTTCAACCTTTATCGTGGCGCTACCCTGGTCACGCCTAATCTTAAAGAATTTGAGGATATAGTCGGCCCTTGTCACAGCGAGCAAGATATTCTCGAAAAAGGCCAAACCCTCTTAGCAAACTACCAGATTGATATGCTATTACTAACACGCGGCGAGCAAGGCATGACACTAATCTGCCAACAAGGGGGGACAGCAACTCATCTACCAGCCTATGCTCGTGAGGTCTATGATGTTACTGGTGCAGGCGATACCGTCATTGCCGTGCTTGCTGCCGCCTTAGCTACAGGCGCAACGGCGGTACACGCGACAGCTTTAGCTAATCTTGCAGCTTCCTTGGTGGTTGCCAAACTCGGCGCAGCCACGATCAGCGCTCCAGAATTGGAAGTTGCATTATCAGGAAAAACCAGTGATATTTCTGGTGTCGTCAATGAGGAGCAACTGTGGCTAGCAGTAAAAACTGCCCGTGTACAAGGAAAAAAAATTGTCTTTACCAATGGCTGTTTTGATATTCTACATGCAGGTCATGTTGCCTATTTACAAGATGCAAAACAACTCGGCGATTATCTCATTGTTGCTATTAATGACGATGCTTCTGTGCGACGCCTTAAAGGCTCAGGTCGCCCTATTAACAATCAAGAGCAACGCATGGCCGTCCTAGCTGGATTAGGCATGGTAGATTGGGTTGTTACTTTCCCTGATGACACTCCTGAACGCCTATTAAAACGTATGCAACCGGATATTTTAGTAAAAGGCAGTGATTACAGTGTAGACAACGTTGTTGGTGCGGATATTGTTTATGCTTACGGGGGAGAAGTACGTGTCGTTGGGCCGATAGCACCCGTTTCCACCACCGCCATTATTGAATCTATCAAAAACAGCCATCACAGCCAGGAAGAAAAAACGCTATGACAGAACCCGGCCATCTCTATATTATTTCAGCGCCTTCTGGAACTGGAAAAACTACCTTAGTAAAAAACTTGGTAGAAGTGACCCCAAAAATTACCATCTCCATCTCACATACTACGCGCCCTAAACGTTCCACAGAAATGCATGGCGTTAACTACTTTTTTATTGATAAAACTGAATTTACTCGCATGACTAAAGCGGGCGACTTTCTTGAGTATGCGACTATTTTCAATTACCTCTATGGGACGTCACGACACAGCGTGGAAAACACGCTCACCCGTGGCTTAGATGTTATCCTAGAAATTGATTGGCAAGGACATCAGCAAATCAAAACTCTATTTCCGGAAACTACGAGTATATTTATTTTACCCCCCTCACTGGAAGACTTAAAACAGCGCTTGCTAAAACGTCAACAAGATCATCCCAACATTATTGAGCAACGCTTAAGTGATGTGAAAGAAACTGTTTCACATATTCATGAGTATGATTATGTAGTGATTAACGATGACTTCTCAAAAGCGCTGCATGATTTAAAAACTATTATTGAAGTGGGACAATTTTCTAGCTTACGGCAAACTAAACAGCATTATCGTTTAATAGCAGAACTATGTGGAGAGAGATTTTAAACAGCGATTGGAGAGTTATTTCATTTCTTCGTGGGTACCGCTGCTATCCTCTGCAATGGGGGCAACAGGTTCTTCTTGATCAAAATTAGTATAGCCTTCCGCTATTTCACGTAAAGCCACTACAGTTGCTTTGTCATTATCCCATGGCACTTTAGGGTCTGCTGCTCCACTCATTAATTGCCGTGCTCTTTTCGTAGCAATAATGACTAGTTCAAAGCGATTTTTGACATTTTTTAAGCAATCTTCAACGGTGACGCGCGCCATAATCATCCTACCTCTTGTGGAAGGGGCTACTTTAGCACAGTTCCTATAAGAAATAAAAGACTAGTCTCTTCTCTTAGCACATCAATTACAAATTAGCTCAAAGCAGCGTAGCTCAACGCAGCAACAACGGCACTTGCTGCTGCAACAGGTACTACTCTGCGCACAAAGAAGTAGCACCATGGGTGTCTTGATACAGCAGCTGGAGTAGGGTGTGCAGGGGGAACACAGACGGAAGGCGCAGCAGCCGTTGCTACGGCTGATCTAGTTCCGGATAAAAATGGGCATTGCCTATTATCATTACTACTGGTGCCAGCAACTGGTAGCGCATGCGCTGCAGAATCATGAGCAGCTGCAGCACTGGTTGCTGTAGTTATTCTCGGTTCATCTGTTACTATCCGCATAGGCGCTAGGTGTTTGTTAGGCTCGGGAGTAAGGCCATCTCTAGTTACTAATTCACTATGTAAGCTTGGCGCTATACGGGCAATCACAGGAATGATACCAGCATTAAGGCCTCGTGATCCTTGTGCCTGTACTGAAATTCCCTCTAATTGTTGAAAAATCTTACCTACTTCATAGAGCTGGCGAAGTGCGGCAATATTTCCTTTGCTTTCTTCTATATTATAATGTCCATCGGCATTAAATAACTCATTAGCCATGTGGATTAGTTGGTCAAAGCCTAATGCGCGACGTAATACCTCGAGAATGGGTTCAGAAGCAGGCAACTGTAGCCCTAGGATAGGGCCTTTTTCATCGCTGGGTACTTGTTTAGCCATTTCTACTAATCGAGCATACATGGCATCATCGTGTAATATTTTTTGTAAGGCCTGTGCATTAGGATGA
The DNA here is from genome assembly GCA_001801575.1 of Gammaproteobacteria bacterium RIFCSPHIGHO2_12_FULL_41_20. GTDB lineage: Bacteria > Pseudomonadota > Gammaproteobacteria > DSM-16500 > DSM-16500 > 2-12-FULL-41-20. The sequence continues at coordinate 15,961 of MGYC01000020.1, read as the reverse complement.
CCTATTCCATGTTGAGCTGCATCTCGTAACAATTGCTCCAGTATAATCTGCTCGGCAACAATGACACCTGTCGCAATCAATGCAGAAACATGTCTGGGGTCAGTTAAATCTGGATCTAATAATTTTCCGTGCATGCGTACATCAATCAAACCGCTATCTGGCGGGGAGGTAGGAACAGCCTCTGCTTGAAAAACTAATTCACCGCTTTGTCTTGTAATATCGTAAGCAAACGCAAACGCTTTGTTTGTATTTTGTAGAGTATCAAATGTATTTCTAAATTCATACGGCATGGCGGGGCGAGTGCTTTGTGGTAGAGTTTGTTTCAGTGGTTGTACCATTTCGGTCTGGAGTGCTCCTGTTAAAAAGCTTTCGGTAACATCAGTATCTTTAATTCTTTGCTGTATTCTCTGATAGGAAAGGGTGATTGCATTTCCTAATAGCGGTGCACCATTAAATTGGCCGTGACATTCAAGCACTTCTATCATCATATCTACTAGGGTAAGATTTCTATTTTCAGTATGCCTAATTTCACCTGTTACTCCGCGATTATCTTGCACTAGTAACAGGTGAAATTCTTCACGAGATAATTTATGACTGCCGCCTTGCGCTATGCGTATAACCCGTAATAAGTCCACGGTACATTGCTGATCTAGTACAGTATCTTTCTCGCCGATATGCATAGTCCAACCTACTGGCGCAGTGCTGCCGTTGGAATTAACGAGAAAACCATTTCTTTGTGTAGTAAGACGATGCTCGGCGTCCAAGGAAATAGCTAATGCAGAAAATGTATTTGTTCTAAGTTTATGTCCTGATTTTGTAATAATAATATATTGATCACCGTCAATTATTCTTTCAAATAATCCATGCTGTAATTCGTCAGTAATTTTTTTATATTGATCGAGATCTATTCCTTCTGGGTGGCAGATGTAAATAAATCCTTGCGCTGCAAGCTGGCCAGCTAAATTAAGACCTGTGCTCCAAACCGGCGCATGTAATATATCCCAAAGATATTGTTCGCCGCGTAAATTAGCGGTATTTCTGTTTTTTTGTGGTTGAGCTCGGTCATTGAGTATTTTGCTTCTCCCTAGGGGATAATGGGCGTATTGTTCTAATTGACAAATACTGCGGCGGACTGGGCTTGCTTCCTGACGGGGAGTAAATAATGCTGATTCATTTCCACCATCACTGGGTTTTTCAACAGGATCATCGCAATAATTTTCTCTGGTTGCACTTTGCAATAACACCGCACGTTGTGCTTGAGCAAGTTGCACTCGCATAGCAAATGCGCCCATATTCATAAAAAGGAGTCGTAGCTGTTCTTTTCCTGTTAGTCCGGTGCCCTCGGCAAAATTAGTGGCTTTCCCACCGGTGTATCTCAGGGTAAGACCACGATGAACTTGTGCTTCTTGTTCAGTAGCAGCTGATTCAGTATGGCGACGATCTGATGACATTTGCTAACCCCCCATTTATTTTCTCTCGTCATGGGTAGAAATTGTACATATTTTGTATTAAGGATTTATGAAAGAACAGAAAGCGACGTCGACACCTACTTATGACCACCCTTCGGTAACAGTTCTTTTTGGCACAATAGGCGAATTCATACCTTAATCACCTTTCCTACTTATGGGAGAGGTATGCGTTTTTGGGGCAAGCGAGGGTTTTCTCTAGTGCGGCACGTGTAACTACTACTTAATCTTTTCTTAAGCCTACCTTAATGGTGAGTTAAGCCTGAACCGATATTATATTATATGAGTTAGTAGCCTTGCTGAATCCGTTATAGTGAGTAATTAGCCGTGATGAGTAATAGGGATAGTGTGTTAGAACAACTGCGCAATCAATTGCGTTTTTTACGTAAAGAAAATGCGGGGCTAGAGAGTGGAATTGGGGCTAATACTCAACTAATGGTGGCTCACCCAGAGACTGCGACAGAATATCAACAGCTTATTGATAAATTTAAGCGTGCTTTAGAACAGAATAATCGTCTTATAGTAAATATCTCTTCTCATCCTGCGTTGCTTGTTGTGCCATGGCAACGCCAGATAGAGAAAGCATTAAAAGAAAAAAAACTAAGTGCTAATAGTGGTTATTATCAATCTACCACTTTTGGCCAACCACGGCATAGCCAAAAAATAGCAGTTGTGAAAGAGCTTTCTGCACTTGCTGCTATACCTGTTACTAACCGAATGCAACTAATCTTATTTTTACGCAAGTATCAGCGGTTATGTGCCAAGCATGCAAAAATACATCCTAGTAAAAAACCTCAATATGGCGGTGGACGTGAGGGAGAGTTACTGCAAGAGTGTGATCTTAGCCAGAAAATACTGCGTCAGTTATATAGTTGGATAGATGAAAGAAAGAGGTTAATTCAGTGGCATTATATGCTATTAGATAATTATCAAGCAGCACTAGAAGAGGATTCTGGTGCTGCACTAGGGTTAAGTAGAAAACCTGGTCGCGCATTGGGTTATCACCCTCACAGAGTGACACAAGCAAAAGGGGCTCAGCTTGATAATGCGGATTATCAGGCGTTTGTTGTAGAGGCTGAGAAAGAATACTCTTTAGGTCTTGCATATAAGCCAGAGATATGGCAGGGGTTTTATGCGGATACAGTGTTAGAGTGTGAAAAACAGAGTATGGAGATTTTAGCGTTGCAGGCTATGTTGTTGCCGAAGGGGCAGTTGCCTAAAGAAGAGTTGGCAGCGGTGAGTGGTCTTGCAAGAGCACAAATTACTCAGCGTTTTTGGGATACTTTATTGTGTGAAGAGAAAATGTTTATTGTCTCTATAGGGAAATTCTCACATATGCCGGGAGGAGAACAGTTATATCCTGCTATGTGCAATGAAGATAGCTATCATGTTTTCTTTGGGAATGCTGAGTTGTCAATGGATTACGCAGCAAGCGTAACCAAACCTTTAGATGAGGTGTTAGGGGATTTACACGATATAAATAAACTAGCTTTCGTGACAATACGCTCTCATTCTTTTCAAGACACAGCGAGGGCATTTTGGGTGGCAACACATAGGCAAGAGAGAGATAGTGAGGATGAAACGGCAGAATATCGGGCAGTAGCACTAGAAGACTCTGACCCACGTAAAGGCCGGCGTGTTAGATTAATAGAGCAGTTAATGAGTGACTTGAGAATTGCTGATCGCTTAGCGCGCGGTGAAAAAGTGACTGCAGATGATGTGTATATTGCCGATGGATGGCGATATTTTGATGATGTGTCGCAGCCTAAAAGAGTAGCGCGTCTTGCCCATATTCATGCCTTAGTGCAACATGCGCAGCAGTTGATACAGCAGGGAGTACTGCAACTAGAAACAGAAATATCACCATCCCGTGCGCATTCTCGATAAGAGACAAGACTAGGGCCTCATATGGACTCGACCATATAAGGCCCTAGCTAAGAAAATATACAATACTCTTGCAATTTACGCGGCTCTCTTGCACCATTAGCCACAATTTTCTTATCCGGAATTCGTGTTATCAATAGAGTGCAAAACTCCTGTAGGAGCCATAGTGCGGTATTTTTATACGATCTTATTTTATCTTGCCTTACCATGCTTTTTTTTACGGTTATTATGGCGCTCGCGTCATAATGCGCAATATCGACAACGGTGGGCAGAAAGATTGGGTTTTTGCCCCTATCGATTACAAAATACTATTTGGGTGCATGCAGTTTCTGTGGGTGAAACGTTAGCAGCTGTACCATTAATTAAAGCCTTACTGGCGCGCTACCCTCAGTATCCTTTATTAGTGACTACTATGACTATTACGGGTGCTGCGCGTGTGCATGCGGCGTTAGGAGAGCAAGTGAAACACGCATATATTCCTTATGATACTCCAGGGGCAGTTGTCAGATTTTTAAAGCGAATTCAGCCTAGTATTGCCATCATTATGGAAACAGAGTTATGGCCAAATTTGTTTTCTGCATGCCAACAACGCGGTATTCCCATTATTTTAACCAATGCACGATTGTCCCCCAAGTCACAAGCTGGTTATCAACGTATTTCCACTCTTACCCGGCAGATGTTATTGGCTATACGCATTATTGCTGCACAATCTTCTGCAGATGCACAGCGTTTTATTGAATTAGGTATGCCGAAAGAACGCATTGCTGTAACAGGTAATATTAAGTTTGATATGGAGATACCAGCTGATTTATTAGCCCGTGCAGACACGTTACGCGTAGAGCTTGGTCAGGATAGGTTGGTTTGGATTGCTGCTAGTACGCATGAGGGTGAGGAGGCAATTATTCTAGCTGCACATAAACAGATTCGTCAGAACTTTCCTCATGCTTTATTGCTCTTGGTGCCACGCCATCCAGAACGTTTTGACACAGTGGCTTTACTCGCACAGCAGCAAGGCTATGATATAGTGCGGCGTAGCCAAGCTACACCTTGTGCCATGCGCACTGCAGTATATATTGGGGACACCATGGGAGAGTTGTTATTACTATATGCAGCATCCGATGTGGCGTTTGTTGGGGGCAGTTTAATTGCACGTGGTGGCCATAACTTGTTGGAGCCAGCTATGCTAAGTAAACCGGTACTAAGCGGACCTTCTTTATTTAACTTTTCAGCGATTAGTGATATGTTGGCTGTTACTAATGCATTAACCAAAGTACACGATGCACAAACCTTAGCGGATGCAGTACAAGGGTTATTTCAAGACCCAGCTTTGCGCCAGCAACAAGGTACGAAGGCATATGCCGTAGTTGAGGCAAATCGTGGCGCATTAGCAAAGCAATTGGCATGTATATACCCATTTTTTTAGCAGCCGCGCTTATCATAAGCCTGAACTAGGCTCTCGCGCTGTGCACGTTGAATCCCTGCTTGACGTTGATCGGTTGTTGCTCCATTAAGCACAATTTGGCGATTTAACTCTTTGCAGACAGGGTCTTTATTATCCTGCGGGTGATACCAACCTTGGCAAGCATAAAGACTGGCAATAGTTAATAGCACTCCTAGTTTAGTAATATAATTCATGGTTACTCCTATTGATGAGAATAGTATTGTATTGTTTCATAGAGAAAAAATAAAAGTTATTTTATGTTAGGATCTGTTGACAATTTAAATTGTCAACAGATCCTAATAGTATGGCAATGTAGTGTCAGGAGTTCCGCTGAATAAAGTATGACAAGCGCACGGATGGGTATAAAAGCACCAGCCGTTCCCGCTAACACTGTCATCCTGAGCGTTAGGCTGTCATCCTGAGCGTTAGCGAAGGATCAGCATCCTTGTCACAATACAGTCAACAAGGATGCTGATCCTTCGCTAACGCTCAGGATGACAGCCTAACGCTCAGGATGACAGTGTTAGCGGGAACGGTTGTAAAAGCACAAATAATTAAACTAAAAATAGGAGAGTCATGGATAAACAACAGAATAAAAAAGATCCTTACGCGGAAAGGGAGGCAAAAAAGTACACAAATCCTATTCCAAGTCGCGAATTTATATTAGATTTTCTTGCAGAGCGCGGACAGCCTGCGACTTATCATCAGCTATTGGATGAGCTCGGTTTGGCGGATGGTCAAGATCAAGAAGCGCTACGGCGGCGCTTAATTGCTATGGTCAGAGATGGGCAGCTATTGCAAAATCGCCGCGGTGCTTATGGTCCATTAGGTAAAATGGAGTTAATCACTGGGCGGGTAATAGGCCATAAAGATGGGTTTGGTTTCGTGACTTCGGATAATGGTGGTGACGATTTATTTCTTGGCCCGCGTCAAATGCGCACAGTATTTCATGGAGATCGTGTGGTGGTGCGGGTATCGAGTGTAGATACTCGTGGTCGCCGTGAAGCGGTAGTGGTGGAAATCCTAGAGCATGCTATTCAACAATTAGTGGGCCGATTTTTTGTAGAATCAGGCGCAGCATTTGTCGAGCCAGTGAATCAGCGTATTGCACATGATATTCTTATTCCTCTTGATGCAAAAGGGGGTGCTAAGCACGGGCAAATGGTGGTGGTTGCCATTACTACGCAGCCTAGTTTGCATACGCGAGCCTTAGGTAAAATCATTGAAGTGTTAGGGGACCATATGGCTCCTGGCATGGAAATTGATGTGGCAATTCGTAACCATAGTTTGCCATGCACTTGGGAGGAGGATGTGTTAGCTGAAGCTGCAAAATTCTCTCCTGTTGTGGAAAAATCAGCATGGGTAGGTCGTACTGATTTGCGTCATTTGCCTTTTGTTACCATTGATGGCGAAGATGCCAAGGATTTTGATGATGCTGTCTATTGTGAATCGCAAGCACGAGGTGGTTGGGTATTATATGTGGCTATTGCTGATGTTAGTCATTATGTGAAATCTGGAACAGCCATTGATCGCGAAGCATTGAATCGCGGTAATTCTGTGTATTTTCCTGGCAAGGTTATTCCAATGTTGCCGGAAGTGTTATCCAATGATTTGTGTTCACTTAATCCTCATGTGGATCGTTTGGCGATGGTATGTGAAGTGGCTATTAATGCCAAGGGGCAACTGGGTCGTTGCCGATTTTATGAGGCAGTGTTTGAATCGTATTCTCGCCTGACTTATACGCAAGTGCATGCCATGATAGAAAAAAATGATGCGGCATTGCGTACGCGATATGCAGAGTTAGTTCCGCATTTGCAGCGTTTGTATGATTTATTTGATGCTTTACATCAAACCCGTGAAAAACGCGGAGCAATTGATTTTGATTTACCAGAAACCAAGATTATTTTTAGTGAAGATCGTAAAATAGAAAAAATTGTAGCAACAGAGCGGTTTAATTCGCATCGTGTGATTGAAGAATGCATGTTGTGCGCGAATATTTGTGCTGCACGCTTTCTGATTCAACATAAACATCCAACATTATTTCGTGTGCACGAAGGTCCTAGTGAAGAAAAATTAAATGATTTACGCCGGTTCCTCAGTGAAGTAGGTTTAAAACTACCGGTAGCCCGTGAACCCAAACCTGAAGATTATGCAAAACTATTAAAGTCGATTCAAGATAGACCAGATGCACATTTAATTCAAACTGTATTGCTGCGCTCTCTAAGTCAAGCAGTATATAGCCCAGAAAATAAAGGGCATTTTGGCTTGGCGTATGAAGCTTATGCGCACTTTACTTCACCGATTCGTCGCTATCCAGACCTGATCACGCATCGTGCTATCAAAGAGGTGTTACACAGCAAAGCTTATGCAGAAGACGCCGGGGCTGTTTTAGAAAGATACGGAGAACATTGTTCTTCTACCGAGCGTCGTGCTGATGAAGCCACGCGAGAAGCAATTGATTGGTTGAAGTGTGAGTTTATGTTAGATGAAGTAGGTGAGGTATTTTCTGGTGTTATTTCTGGCGTCACTAATTTCGGTATTTTTGTTGAGTTGGCAGAAATCTTTGTGGAAGGATTAGCGCACATTAGCACGTTGCCTGATGATTATTATCAATTTGATCCGATCAAACATACATTACGTGGGGAGCGTTCTGGTCGTCGTTTTCGCTTGGGTGATGTAGTGAAGGTTAGGGTGGCACGTGTTGATTTAGATGAGCGTGAAATTGATTTTGTATTAGCTGAAATTCCTGAGCCGAATACTCGTAGGAAGAAGAAGGCAAGGAAAAGATCGTGACTACATCTTTTCTTTATGGAATTCATACGTTGGAAATGCTGTTCGCTAAGCAACCAGAGCGTATTGTGCGACTCTATATGCAAGTGCAACGCGATGAACAAACAATACAGCTCTTTAAACAGCTAGCCAAGCAGCACGCCATTCCTTTAGAGCTAGTGTCACGTGAAAAACTTGATCATCTTACGCAACGAGCCTCTCATCAAGGGGTAGTGGCACAGTGTGCGATGGCAAAAAGTCTTAACGAAGCTGCATTACAAGTTATATTGTCTGAGCTTGTTGCACCTGCGTTTTTTTTAATTTTGGACAATATTCAAGATCCGCATAATTTAGGCGCATGTTTGCGTAGTGCTGAGGCAACGGGGGTGCATGCAGTGCTCGCACCCAAAGATAAGTCGGTTGGATTGACGTCGACTGTTAGCAAAGTTGCATGTGGGGCTGCTGAGATTGTGCCTTTTATCCAAGTAACGAATTTAGCACGTACATTACGTGATTTAAAAGAACATAATATTTGGATTTTTGGTGCGGCTGGTGAAGCAAAGAAAAGTCTTTATCAGGCAGATTTTACTTTATCTACCGCGATTGTATTAGGCGCTGAAGGTGCAGGATTACGCCGATTAACCCGTGAACATTGTGATGAATTATTGCATATTCCTATGTATGGAGCGGTGAGTAGCCTGAATGTAGCTGTGGCAGCTGCCGTTTTTTTGTTCGAAGCAGTGCGACAGCGAGGTATTGATGCGGCTTCTCCTTGACTCTCTTCTCATGGAGAAACGCTTATATCACCTCATATAATACGCAGCAGTTCCTGCTAACACTGTCATCCTGAGCGTCAGCGAAGGATCTTCTTAATAAATCCTCGGTGTTTATTAAGAAGATCCTTCGCTGACGCTCAGGATGACAGTGTTGGCAGGAACTGCTGCATAATACGCATTAGGAACCCATATAATGGCTTGGTGGCGACGATATTTTTTACCGTTTTTTATTTTTTCTAGCGTGGCTATTTTTGTTTTAATGCCGCTAGCATCGAATACTTGGGTTCCTAATAATTTAGATTACTTGAGTCATATTTCCGCTATTATCCATGCGCGCTGGGCATTGCTGATGGGGCAATTCCCTTTACGTGCCATTACTAACAGCGATGGTTTTTTATATCCTCTATTTCAATTTTATTCGCCATCTAGTTATACCGTGGCGGGAATTATTCATCGCTGGGGTGTGGCCAATCCTTTTCTTGCTTATAAGATGACAGTGTGGGGTGCTTTGGTAGTCGGTGGCATTTATATGAGCCGTTTAAGCTATTGGCTTACTCTGTCACGTCCCATCGCCATGCTGTCAGGGTTAGTTTATCTAACTGCTCCTTATATGATTATTGTCATTAATCATATTGGTGCTTTTAATGAAACTATTGCACTAGGTTTGTTACCTGCGGTGTTGTTTTATACATTACGTTGCGCTGATTGCTCTTATAATCTTAAAGGTATCTTACCAACAGCATTGGTGTGGTATTTATTGGCAACGACACATTTTCTTACTTTTCTTGTCACCTCATTTTCTATAGTAATATTGCTAATCATGAAAAGTAGTCAATCTTCTTATCATTGGCGTAACGTGACAGCTGTTATAGCTTCCTATGGATTTGGTTGCTTATTAGCAATATGGTATCTAGCGCCCATCGGATTTTTTTCTCGGTATTTCGTCGCGAATCGTACCTTTAATAACGCGGATTATTTTTATGCTTATAGCCCTTCATTAATGGATTTACTATCACCACAAGCGGCAACAGCGAATGATCTACCCAGTGGCATGGGCAGGCTAATGGATTCTATTGCGTATATTCATCCTAATATAGGATTACCGATATTGATAGCAGTGAGTATCTCTATTTATGCTGTTTTATATCGAGTAAAACCATTAAACCGACCAATAGATAATTGGTTAAAACCATTGTTGTTATTGTTTTTTCTTATGCTTTTTCTAACGTGGTCTCCATTTAACTTTTGGCAATGGTTGCCACCTTCTTTACTGTTTTTACAATATAGTTGGCGGTTGCTGGGGCAAATAACTTGGATTGGCGCATTGTTGTTTGCTTGGTGCTTGAGTTGGTTTTTTCAGGGAAAAATCACAAAAAATGCTGGCATCATTATTGCGTTTTTATCAGTGCTTAGTGTTGGTACGTGGTTTGTTTCCTCGAATCTGCAATCCACTCGTTTTTCTGAGATACTGCCTTTAATAAAAGACTCTGATTTTTATGTTATCGATGCCGGAAAATCTCCGCAGTTTGTGAATATGGTGGATAATTTATTAATTGATTCGGTACGTTTTCATCAAGAATTAGATCTTCGTTCATTATCACCGATTATTATTCCTGTTGCTTTACTACAAGGTGCGCATGAGCCTGTGCTCTCTGTAAGCGGACACGTTTTCGGTGCCATGGTAAACCAAACAGTGTTATTGTCAGCAAATGGCGTGACAGTACAGAAGTTCTTGTTAATGCCAGGTAAGTTTCAATGGCATATCTCTTTACGTACAATTCTATCATCATTAAAACACGTATCGATACTATCTCTGCAATTTTCTGTGCAAAATTGTAACGGCCGCAATTGTGAAAAGCATGCTTTTGCTATGCCATTGGATGAAATTATTTTAGAGGGATTTCTGTCGAAAAAAGCACTACTTCAGGTACAGCAGGTTCAGCCTTATTGCCAACAACAATCAAATATGACTTGTCGCCTTAAGGTTCCAGCCAATGTGCATTTGTTAGAGTTACCTGTATTTTATTATCCGCAGCTATTAACTATTACGCTGAATAATAAAGTGGTTCCTTATTTTAGTGTATTTTACCGTAATCGTTTGTTGACTGCCCTTATTCCTGAGGCGGGAGATAATCTAATTAGTGTGCAGTTTCGCGGTCTATTATGGGCTAATTATATTAGTGCATTTGCCTGGCAGTGTTGGATATTATTGTTGGTGTTTGTTGTTTTGAGAAGCGCATTTTATAAATGCTGATGTTTAAGGGCACCTCTAGAATTTGTCATCCTGAACGAAGTGAAGGATCTGGTTTGTGCTTGATAAATAATCAGATTCTTCGCTTCGCTCAGAATGACAAAAGTCGAAATGGTAATTTCTAGAGGTGCTCTTAAGGAGTTGTTATGATGATACAGCCTAAAATTCGTGGATTTATATGTACTACGGCGCATCCGCTAGGTTGCTACCAAGTGGTTATGGATCAAGTTAATTATGTAAAGTCGAAAGGCCAATTTATGGGCCCTAAGTGTGTACTGGTTATTGGTGCATCTACCGGTTATGGGTTGGCCAGTCGTATTGTAACGACATTTGGAGCCGGTGCAAAAACCATAGGTGTATTTTATGAACGAGAGGCGGATGAAAAGCGTACGGCAACGGCGGGGTGGTACAATACAGCGGCATTTGAAAAGATAGCGCATCAGGATCATTATTTTGCAAAAAGTATTAATGGCGATGCATTTTCTCACGAAATCAAGCAACAAACCGCAGAGCTAATTCGTAAAGATCTAAAACAAGTTGATTTGGTTATTTATAGTTTAGCGTCACCGCGCCGCATACATCCAGATACTGGCCAAGTTTATTCATCTGTGTTAAAGCCCATTGGCCGCGACTTTACAAGCAAGACAGTAGATGCATTTCGTAAAGAAGTGAAAGAGATTACCTTATCTGCGGCGGTAGAAGAGGAGATTGCAAATACGGTGGCAGTGATGGGTGGAGAAGATTGGGAAATATGGATGGATTTTCTAGCTAAGGAAAATTTACTTGCAGAGGGTGTAACCACGGTAGCGTATTCTTACATTGGTCCACATTTAACTTATCCTATATATAAAGAAGGTACGATTGGTCGTGCTAAAGATCATTTGCGGATGACGGCACAGCAGTTAACAAAAAAATTGCAAAACCTGCATGGTAAAGCATTAATTTCAGTTAATAAAGCTGTAGTGACACAGGCAAGTGCCGCGATACCTGTTGTGCCATTATATATTTCTTTATTGTTTAAAGTAATGAAGGAGCAAGGGACACATGAAGGGTGCATTGAGCAAATATATAGATTGTTTAAAGATCATCTCTATTCTCCACACGGATTAGGTTGTGATGCTGAAGGGCAAATCCGTATTGACGATTTAGAAATGCAAGAAGCGATACAGGAAAAAATAGCCGCGCTATGGCCAAAAATAACTTCAGAAACGCTAACACAGTTGACTGATGTGGAAGGTTACTGTGACGAATTTTATCGCTTGTTTGGATTTAATGCAAAAAATGTTGATTATGAGATGGATGTGGAAGCAAAGATGAAAATAGACTCGCTTTGAGTGTTTCAGTCGTCATTCTGAGTCCATTTGTCATCCTGAGCTTGCGAAGGATCAGTATACTTGTTAGCTATCATGACAAGCATACGATCCTTCGCAAGCTCAGGATGACAAACGGACTCAGAATGACAGGCTAACGAGTAAATATTAACCATGGATATATCTAGAGCGTTACCATTGCGTTATCTTTTACCCCTTATAATATTTATAGAAGGATTTGTTTCTATTGCGGTGGAAATTCTTACTATTCGCCAATTGTTACCAGTTGCGGGTGGAAGCGTGATCGTGACAAGTTTAATTATAGGCTTTTTTCTACTGTTTCTTGCTGGTGGTTATCAACGTGGTGGACGTTTGTGTACACAGTTACGTCAGTCTCTACAGGTTAATTTCCTGATTAGTGCCGTGTGGTTAGGTGTGGGGTTGTCTTACGCGTTTATTACTTTGTTTTTTTATGCTGTGCAACGTATTACCGGCCCACATATTGTTTACCCTTTAATTGCTTACTTGTTATTTGTCATTGCACCGTTAAGCTATTTGTTAGGTCAAACCATCCCTATTACTATGAATATGGTTAAACAAGATGCATTAGCCGGTAAAATTGGTGGAGAGACATTGGGGCTAAGCACGGTAGGAGCTTTTTTGGGCGCAACGTTGACTACGCTAGTATTGATGTCTTTTCTCGGTGTAGCTTGGACAATAATAATTAATGTTTTTTTGTTGCTATTGTTAGTGTTTTTTCTGGCGGACAGTGCTAAAGCTTTTTTGTTGCTGTTATGCATAATGCTAGTGGTGATTAGTTTAATTTATCCATTGAATATATTAATAGAGAGACACTTTTTTATTTTAACTAATCATTATGCAAATTACCAGATTTCTAACCAGAATAATTCTCCATTAAAAAATGATGAACAGATTTTATTTATTAACGAAGCACCCAGTTCTTTTGTGAATAAAGATAAACAGGGATTTGCTTATATTGAGCGGATAAAAAAAATATTATTTCATGAGCTAAAACTTCGTGACAAAAGCATTCTGGTGTTAGGAGCGGGTGGGTTTTCATTAACAGCAGCAAGTGATTACCATAATCATATTACCTATGTAGATATTGATAGTAAAATAAAAAACATTGTTGTTCCCCAATTTCTTAACGAAATGCAGAGTGATTTTGTGGTTGATGACGCTAGACATTATCTGCAAACAACGAATAATTTATATGATGCGATTATAGTCGATGTATACAGCGATATTAAGTCAATGCCTGCTTATTTGTTAACACGGGAATATATGCAGATAATAAAATTAAGATTATCCGCAAGCGGCGTGGTGATTTTTAATATTATTGCTAATCCTCTGCTTGCTGATGCTTATTCCAAGCGTGTGGATAATACGATACGCACAGTATTTCATAGCTGTATGACGATACCTTTAGCTTATGAGGATAGACCGACTAATATTCTTTATGCTTGTAGTAATAAAGGTAATCAATCGGATAGCGTTATCTATTCAGATAACCTTAACAATGCAACAACGGATTCTTTTAATTGGTAAGCTATATCTAAGGTATGACATGTTAAAACAAAAACTATTTAACCAAGCTTTTTTAGGCGCCGCTTTTGGCACCCTTGTCGAATATTACGATGTGGTTTTGTTTATTATTTTCTTGCCGATTTTCTCGCCCGTATTATTTCCAGGAGCTTCTACGTATCAGACATTAGTGATGGGTTATTTCATATTATTTATATCCATGTTAACACGTCCCTTAGGAGCTGTGGTTTTTGGCTATCTTGGTGATACTTATGGTCGTCGTACTGCATTATTAAGCTCTATGTACGGTATAGCCATAGCAACGTTTATGATAGGGTTGATTCCATCTTATGCAGTGATCGGTGTCTGGTCGATAGTGATGATTACTGTGATCAAGGCGGTACAAGTATTTTGTTTTGGTGGCGAATACAATGGTGCGGGTATTTATGTGGTTGAGCATGCGCAAAATAAACAAGAGCTATTAACGGGTAGCTTATTGACAGCCATTGCGGTAACTGGCTCTGTTCTAGCTTGTTTGATAGGGGTGATTTTAACTTTGCCGGCCATGCCAAGCTGGAGTTGGCGACTGGCATTTATTTTTGGAGGAATAATTGGTATTGCAGGTATTGCATATCGTCGCAATTTATTAGAGTCGCCGCACTTTCAAGGTGCAGATACGTATCACCATGGGTTGCGTTATTTAATAAAACACTATCCTATTGAGCTTTTATCAGGAGTATTTCTTGGTGGCCTTACTACCGCGCCTATTACTACTATCTTAGTATTTATTAATCCAATTTTAATGCAAAAGGGCTACATGACTAGCCATCAATTAATGTGGTTACATATGTTTTTAATGATAATGGCCATCTTGTTTTTAGTATTGGTGGGAATTGTTGCTGATAAAAAGTCGCCTATACAAGTGATGCTAACTGGGTGTTGGTTTTTAGTGGTGCTTGCTTATCCTTTGTTAAAACTAGTAGATGGTGGCACATGGTTAATGATTATCACCGCTTTTCTACTATTAATTATGGGTAATGAAATGATATTAGCTCCAACAAATGCTTATTTAAAAAATATATTTATTATGCAAGTTCGTTATCGCGGCAGTTCACTCAGCTTTTGTTTGGGGATGGCAGTATTTGGTGGCATGACTCCTCTGGTTGAACATTATCTTTATCAGATGACTGGGAAATTTAGCGCTATTTCCATATGGCTTATCTTTATGAGCTTGGGTGCTATAGTATCGTTATCTTGGGTTTCAAGAAGGCAACAAGAACCAATAGGGATGGTAACAAAGTGCGAGGTTTGAATTGTAAACAGACCCTAGTCATTATCTTGATGATAAGTACGTTTTGTGCGGCAACACTTTGTTTTGCTAAGGCAGCACAACATAAAAAAACCCCATCTACTTCTCATGTTAAGATAGTGAAAACAGCGAAAAAGAAAAATCATCAGAGAGCTTCTTCTTTGCATAAACAGCAGCGCCATGCTGTAGCAAAGCATGTAAAAAAAGTAGCTTCCCATACGCTGGTTTCTTCTTATGTTGCGAAAAATCAACATAAGCCTTCGTTAGAATTGGTAACTTCTATAGGCCATAATTTGGTGGATTTTGTGCAAAAGACAGTATCAACCGTGAGTTATAGCGCTTATAAGTTAGGCGGCTCATATTTTGATATAGCACGAGGAGTCTATATTGTTGATTGTTCGCGTTATGTTGATCGTTTGTTGAAACTAGTTAATCCCAAAGCCTATTCCAGTTTAGTTTCTTATACCGGAGCCGATACTCCAACATCCCAGCACTATTATGATTTTTTTATTGGCTTAGAAGAAGACCCCAGCCATTTTTGGCGAGTGGTAGACAATGTAGAGAAGTTGCAGCCCGGAGATATTCTTGTATTTCGTTATAAAAATCATCGTGGTGGTGTAACTGGCGGGCATGTCATGATTGTTATGAGTAAGCCATTGCGCGATAAGAATACCTTTCTGGTGCGCATCGCTGACTCTGCTCCAACTCGACATAGTCAGGATACCCGACAATCGCACGATTCCGGCATTGGTATTGGTAGCTTGCTGCTTAAGGCTAATCCTATAACTGGCCAACCTTCTGCTTATGCTTGGGGAATAGATTCGTATTGGAATTATCATGTGGATGTGGCGATGGCTAGGCCTGTAGACGTATAACAGGAGTTCCTGCCAAATAAAGTATGACAAGCGCACGGATATTTTAGGTGTAAAAGCACAATGGCTTCCCTGTTAAAAGCATGCGGGGACAAGCTGCCCCCAGCTTCCTGCGCTTTATTTGTGCTTTTACGCCTAATCCGTGCGCTTGTCATACTTTATTTGGCAGGAATTCCTGGACGTGTAAGAGTTGCTAAATAAATTCATTTTCGTTTATGCTCGAGAGAAGTATGTCTAGTACATTATCCTAGAAGCGGCAGTTGGTGTCGTCATCCTGAGCGTTAGCGAAGGATCAGCATCCTTGTTGACTGTATTGTGACAAGGATGCTGATCCTTCG
>MGYC01000019.1:31870-107833 GCA_001801575.1 Gammaproteobacteria bacterium RIFCSPHIGHO2_12_FULL_41_20 | reverse complement strand
TTATCTGGCATTGCGTCAGACGCAAAAAACCATACGAACTAAAAAACCCAACTGGAATCCGTGGATGATATTTTTCTTGCGATCACTCCAAAAACAAATCAAACGACTTAGCGCCAAAATAGAAAAAGAAAAATTAATTGTCGCTGATTTGCCAGAAATATCGCTGTTAATTCTGGATCATGCCAAACAGCACGGCCGAATCACGATAGGTGAAATTGCGAAGCTAACAAGCATTAGTAGAAATACTTTAAAAGAACATTTTCGCCTATTAATAAAACGTGAATTATTAAGCTTGCACGGTAGCGGAAGAGGCGCGTGGTATACATTGAAATAAGCACATGCGTCATTCAACCAACGCTAATTTGCCTGCGTACTTGTTGATTCTCACCAGAAGGAAGACCCCCTCTCTCAGCAACTGCCGCCGCCATAGTAGCGCTATACATTCCTACAGCAGATAAAGCCCCCTTCCCTGCAGATGGCGTAGATTGTTGTTGTGGCAATCCAGGAGAAACTACAGCTGCAGTCCTGGGTGGTACAGCAGGTACAACACCACTCGTTGCTGCGAGTACACCTGCACTAGAAGATAGTCTAGAAGGAGCGCGATAGCTATTATCACCATCCACTGATTGCCATGGCCGCTCACTGCTTCCGCCACCTCCAGATCGGCAACGCTCTACCACAGCACAAGCTCCTGCCGTAGCCACTCCACCGACAATGGCGCCGCCTACGGCTAATGCTGTTACACCCACTGCAGCCGCTGCTGTACCAGTTAATCCAGTCACAGCCGCCGTCACTGCCACAATCGCAGGAAGAGCTGCACCCAAGGTAAACACACAGACAACTACCGCAGCAGCCAAAAGCAGTGCACCAATTAAAATCTTCCACTTATGTCGCTTCAAGAAGTTTAAAAACCGCCGCCCCCTTCCCAATTTAGCAGGTGGCTGAGGAGAAGCTGCGCGAGCATGAGTGCTAGATGCTAATAATGGTACGCGCTCATCCTCATTGTCTCCTTCTTCAGCTCTATTAACTGCATCTGCATCTCTCGAAGAAACAGGCAACGGAGAAGTAGGTAATCCTAACGGCGATGTAGCAGCTATGGCTACAACAGCCGCTTCGCCACGTTGTACCGCTCGCTCCTGCTGTAACCGTGCCACCAATTTGCTATGTGTCTGCTGGGCAGCGCGTGCTGCCTGCAGATAGGTAGCTGCCAGCTGCACTGCCTCAAGATATTGCTCTTCTCGCCGTTTTCTTTGTATTTGTTGATGCTGTGCCTCTAGACTACTTAGCATTCCTACTAGTGCCGCATATTCCGTCTCTTGTTGATAATTACGAATAGCTTTCTGTATTTGTGTCGCTATTTTGTGTGCCTCTTCTAAATCCTTACTCCCTTGCGCTTGCCAATGTGCTAATGGATACTTGTTATTTGCTTCTCCTGCATAACCACATGCTGCTACTGCTTGCGTACTAGCCTCTTTAAAATCACTATGAGTAAAAGCCTGCTCAGCTAATTGGAGTGCTTTTTTAGCTTGCTCCACTTTATTTCGCACCTCTTTATATTTTCCATCATCTCCCGTTTGAATAGTCGCTAATATTGCTCCCGCTTGAACAGTCATAGCCGTGTAGTGACCACGCCAACTCTCTTCTTGCTTGCGTCGTTGTTGACGAACTAAGATACGTTGTTTTAATGCTTCGCGTGCTTGATGATAAACCGCTATCTCTGTAGGTAACGCCTCTAACGCCCGTGCTTGTTGTTCTTTTTTCTTAATGCATGCCCTTACCGCTGCTAGAATCTCATCCCGGCCGCGCATAATTTCTTTCTCAGGGGGATGCTTTCGGATGCGTTTCTGCAACTCAGTAAATTGCTGTTGTAACTGCTTATGTTTCTGCAACAAACCTTGAAGTTCTTGTATTGCTTTATTAATTCTTTGAATTTTAGTTGAAAAATCTTGCATTTCCTGAGGTATAATAGCCAATTTGGTATGGCATTCTTTTAACTTCTCTTGCAACATATTAATAGTGTACAGCAATCCACGCTGTCTAGCTGCATTAACTACCACGCTATTTTCAATATCACGACAAAACATCCTAACAGCGCCAGCTAACTCAGCTAATTGCTGATTAATTTCCTCAGCTGCCTTATCCCAGGTAGAGTATCTTACCTTGGACCACATTGATTGTTGCTGACACTGTGTCTGCAGATTAGTTTGATGTTGTGTTAATGTTAGCTCTGCTT
Source organism: Gammaproteobacteria bacterium RIFCSPHIGHO2_12_FULL_41_20 (assembly GCA_001801575.1). Classification (GTDB taxonomy): domain Bacteria; phylum Pseudomonadota; class Gammaproteobacteria; order DSM-16500; family DSM-16500; genus 2-12-FULL-41-20. Next base: position 105,600 of record MGYC01000019.1, on the reverse strand, counting down.
GCCGCACAGAAGCAACCCGCTGTTGACAGGGCTGTAAATCCGGCTGTTGCCGCTGTAGTGCCTGCACCTCAGTAATTCGCTGCTGCACTTGCTCCATCAGCGTCCGAGCGATTCCCCGATATGTTTGCACAACTTGCTGTAGAGTATCAGCTAGCCCAGCTAGCTGTTGTTGTGCTGCCGCATCTGGTAGTGCAGGGATATAGCGATAGGTTGCTATCTGCTGTTGTAATTGTTGCACTTGTGTCATTAATCGTGCATAACTCTGCGTTACCTCATCAAGGGTCAATAATGCGGCTCCCTGTTGAGGTATTTCATCTATATCGAGTTTAGGCAAGTACCTATCTAAAATAACATCCAACGTCGTAGCTGGCGACGTTGATATTTCATCTAGCCATTTATCAAGCTGCGCATCGTTAACATCACTAGCAAAACGCTTACCTTGTTTAGCACGCAGTTGTAACTGCTCGATTAACCTTTCTAACTCTGTTTGTTGACGTTGTGTTTCTGTTATCTGCGCCGTAAGTGCCCCATACAGGCGCCGATTATCTTCTTGTAATAAGCCCTCAGCAGACTGAAACTGTGTATACACCTTTTGTGCAGCGTCGATAGAGGAAGCAAACTCAGCAAAGCTACGTGCAATGGTAGTAACCTTGCTCTCAAGAGCAGTTAAATCATCTGCTCTTGCCTGCTCATAAGCCTGTTGCGACTCTCTATCAATCAGCGGCTTCTGAGCGGCTTGTGCAGACTGCTGAAATCCCGTACAAAGGTATTCCATATCGGATGGACTTTGATTTCTCTGCAGCAATTGTTGTGCAGACCAACGTAATATTGCTAAGGTATGATAAAGATCAACTATGGCTTCTAGTAATTGTTTTTTATGGGACGGAATTTTTTGTCTATCTATTTGAGCAGCGTCGCAACAGGCTTGAATATCTTGCTCTATTCCTCTTTTAACTTGGCTAAAGTGCTGATCGAGATCCTGAATGGATGCGAAAATGTTGGTATCAGCATCACGCAAATTAGTAAAAGTACGCCGAAACACTAATAACTTTACTTGCACAGTATCATCGATGGGTTTCTTAGGCGCAGTCTCGGCTAAGCGCTCCCCTTCCAGATCTCCTTCGGAAAAACGCGCTAAAAATAGCTGCTCAACCTTATCAATAACACCATTAACCGACTTAACTAACCCCTCTAGATGCTCCTTTTGAGTCTTTTGAGTCTTTAGCGCCGGCACTGTTCTCGGAGAGCTCATAAGTCACCTCGCTCACATCTTGGTCGATAAATGGCAAAACCCGCTGACATGACCTTTTATGATACATTATTTGCGCAAATTGGTCAATTTTTTATCTATCTCGTTGAGAGATCGTCTATTGACACTAGACGAAAAAATCTATCCATGCAAGCAGAATTTAGCCACTTTGTTAGGGTGGGCCTTCCGTCTCTTCAAACAAGCCCTATATTTAAATTCAAATCCCAAACGTTGCATTTCATCACCTGTAAGAGGCTCCAGCGCTAATTGTGCATTGGCAAGACGAGCTAAATCCGTCATCGGCATTTAGGAGTTTTGCATGCTATTCTTTATTCACCGAGAATTCCTGCAAAACTCCTGGCTAAGTAGACCCTCGCCCCCAATAAGGTTATTATTCCCTCATGATCACTACCACCCCAGAAATACGTGAAGAAATTTATACAGTTAGCCGCCTTAACCGCGAGGCACGTACATTATTAGAACAAGCCTTCCCCTTATTATGGGTAGAGGGAGAAATCTCCAACTTTTCTGCGCCCAACTCTGGTCATTGGTATTTCTCACTCAAAGATAACCAAGCACAAATCCGCTGCGCCATGTTCCGCTCGCATAATCGCAAACTGACCTTTACCCCGCAAGATGGCATGCATGTACTAGTCCGTACACGTGTCAGCTTGTATGAGGGGCGTGGAGACTTTCAATTACTTGTCGAAGACATGGAAGAACGCGGCGAAGGAAAACTACGCAAAGCATTGGAGGTTTTGAAAAAACAATTACAAGCAAAAGGTTTATTTGATCCAGCACATAAAAAACCCATCCCCACTATGCCACGCTGTATTGGTGTTGTCACGTCGATAACCGGTGCGGCTATTCGCGATATTCTGACCGTATTAAAGCGCCGTTTCCCGTGCGTGCCCGTCATTATTTATCCCACCCTAGTACAAGGCAATACTGCTGCACCCACGATTGTAAATGCCATCAATCTTGCCAATCATCGCCAAGATTGCGATGTATTGATTGTGGCACGAGGTGGTGGCTCACTCGAAGACTTATGGCCATTTAATGAAGAAAGTGTGGCATACAGTATTTATCAAAGCACTATCCCCATCATCAGTGGCATAGGCCATGAAATTGATTTTACCATTGCCGATTTTGTTGCCGATCAACGCGCTGCAACGCCTTCTGCAGCGGCAGAACTAGCCACACCGGATAAAACGGAATTACTCACCACGCTACAACAACACCAGCAACGACTGACACATCTGCTTAAACAAAAACTTACCAACTTTAAACAACATATTCTTTGGGCACAAAAACACTTACACCAACAACACCCGAAACGACAATTAGCCGAAAAAATGCAATTCTTGGACTTTGCAGTTACCACACTGAAACAATGGCAATTACGCTTACTCATCCGCTTACAGTCACAAACAAAAACAGTAGTTGCACGTTGGCAAGGGTTACGCTTTATCTACATGTTCACCCAATATCGTCAGCAATTAGATGGACAGCAACAACAATTACAATCTCATATACAAAGAATATTACAACAGCAACACATGGCCATTGCGCAACTGGCTGCAAAATTAGATACGCTCAGTCCTCTTGCCACCTTAAGCCGCGGGTATGCGATTGTGACACGCAGTGATAATCAGCATATTTTACGGCATGCACAAGAAGTTGTGGTTGGTGATAACATTCAAGTTAAATTGATGCAAGGTGATTTGGATTGTAAAGTGGAAAAAATATTAATACATTAACGTCTCGACACAAAGCGACTGTCTTTAATATAGAATCGTAATAATTTCTTTGCCCACACTCCAGCATAATCCACGCCGATACGTGGTTTTTTAACTAGATGAATAGGTGTCACCGATAAAGGAGTGGTAATATAAAAATTATCGCTCGTTAAATCATGTGCATTCAGTTGCTTATCAATTTGCATGGCTTTGCTTAATAAGCCAGGCCCTTGAGTACGACCATGAATGTTTTTTATTGGCTCTATGGCACGTAACAGTACCGCAGAAGCATGGCCTTCTGATTCTGTTACAACATTCGTGCAGTAATACATACCATAAATCATGTACACATAGGCATAACCCGGTGGACCGAACATAACCTTAGTACGCTCAGTTAAACCCTTAGCGGAATGAGCAGCCAGGTCGTGTGGGCCAAGATACGCCTCTACCTCAACAATTCTACCTATCATTTCTGTACGATTAGCTATATGGACAAGATACTTTCCTAGTAACTCTTGCGCCACGGTAACCGTATCGCGATTATAAAAATCTCGGCTAAGTTTTTGCATCAAGTTAACATCTCCCACAGAAACAGGCTTCATTATTCTGACACTCATAACCTAACCTTGACATTTTTTGTATGCCATGTCATGGTCAAAAATCAATCCTTAACGAGGATGAAGCAATGTGGGAACGTCTTCGCTCTATTGCTGGCGCAACAACTCGCACTATAAAAAAAGTTGCTACGCATGTAAAAGATATTTTTGTTGCTATTCCCCGTAGCATTAAAAAAATAATCTATGATGATAATGTAAGATTTGCCTTCAAGAACATTATATCACTCAATGTCCTGCGCTTCTTACTGCCGTGGGCGATACTGAGCTATTGCAAAAAACACCTCTTTACTCTGGCTACCTATGAACTAGGTATACCGTCATCAGCAACTGATGTAATTGAAACTCTGGTTGATTACACAATCATGAGCCTGATTCTAATACGTATGCGACTACAGCTCATGGCGTTAAACGCCGCAGTCACAACAGGGGGAGCAGGGGAAATTGGCAATGCTTTTTCTCAGACACCCCAATCAGCGACTCACCCACTTTGCCAAGACTGTAGCACAAAAGAACGCTTTCTAGATGGTATTGCTGGACAGTTACATTTTATTCTTAGTTACCTAACCATCTGGGGTAGCAAAGTAATACTAGGAGAAACGCTAGGCCCGTGGACAGCGTTTTTATTCAGATGTTATGCGGATGGTTTTTTCTCTTACCAGTATGGCGTTGCTGAACAACGTATTTGTAGCTCGCATCAAATTGCGGTGCTTACTCAAGAACGTACACGATGCTTTAGTCTTGGACTGGTTTTACAACTTTTGTCACAACTGCCTACGCGTGCGCTCGCACTAGCAGGTATGCCGGTCGGTAGCGAAGTACAACTCACTTGGGATAACTTATTAATGCTATTTGGCATATTACATGCGCATACATTAACATTAACCCCGCCAACGCAATTACCCCAGCCGGATAATAAAACACTACTGGATCCATTAGTTTTAAGCTGGCATGCAAGTCGCGGGACTATTCAAGGCATTTCCTGGTTCGGAAAAATCTTTATTCGCTACGAGTCAGAGCATCCCAATACCTTTGCACCAAGAATCCGTGCGCTACATAATAGTATTAGTAGCCTTAGCCACGCATCTTCATCGCACCCTGTTCTCAATATGATTGCTAGACTAGTCCTTCCTAAGCAAGTACGTTCACTGAAAGCCTATGCAGAAGACCCGAGTGTTCGCCCCTATGCTCAATTGGCTATTGCGCGTCTAGAATCAATTATACAAGCTATAAAGGAAATCAGTAGTCTCATGGTATTAAGAACGGTGCGCTCGTTGGTACGTAATTCCTGGACAGGTTATACAGTCAGTAGAGCAGGAAAATGGTACTTAAGATCCCTCCGTGGCTGGCCAGAAGATGTTCTCGATTTATTAATATTAGCCTGCAAAATCCCACATTTAACACAGCGTTTAGGAGATTTATTAACCTACCTAAGATCCATTAATCCCAATCCCTATGTAGAGTTTTGGTCAGGAAAACCCCCGCTTCTTATTGAACAGCACGTTACGGATCAATCCACAGCAAGTCATGACAATGCAGCAGCTAACGCTGCTGCAGATACAAGGAATAGCACCCATATCACTGCATTAGTTACCACTGCCACAAACAGCCCTACTCCCTCCTCAACCCAAGAAATACCTCAGCCTCGCAATGGCCATGCATCACCGCCACCTCCGCTGGATTTATTTGCTCGGATAGATATGAATCGCTTTGGTCATAGCACAGCAATGGAAGCCAGACAAAAACCAGCAGAAACCTCAAGCACTGCACTGCCAATAGAGATTCATCATGATGAACCTGCGGCCTCTGCTAGTCAGGGGCCGCAAATTATAGAGGACTATATCCCAAAACCGCCCATTCCTGCGCCTACTGTCTACCGTCGTCGACGTTTTAGATGATGGGCAGCGGTATTTCGATGTTTGTGTAAGGCGATGTGCTGTTTAGCAGTAGAACGTTTTGCGGTTTTTTTACGTGTGGTTTTCTTTGCTTTAACATGCATAGCACGAACAAGCTTATCCGCAAACAGTTTTTCCACTTTCACCATTGCTGCCGTTAATGCTTTTTCTTTTGCCGCCACCCTTTTTTCTAACTGCCGCTTTATATCAGCAGCAATACGTTTGTAAGTAGCAGCTTGCGCAGCTACTACCCTATCTTTAGTCACTCGCGCTTTCTTAGCTAATTTACGCTTATAAGAAGAACTTAACCCCTTTACTTTACGTAATGCCGTCCGCAGTTGGTTACGTGCTTTTTCCTCACGATGACGTAAAAGAACCACTTGTTTTTTTAACTTCCTAAGTAATGCTTGATGAATAGTAGCTCGCGCCATAGTAGTGCATCTCCTTTGCAGTAATAAAAAATCCTTTTGCAACAGTCCCTAATCAAGCTGCTGCATACTCTCTACTGGATAAGGAAATTTGGTTACCTGCTGGCGTATCATCACCAAGAGTAATAGTGTCAAATACAGAAACCAAATCTTGTAATTTTTTCAAAGAACTTTCTCTTTCCATTTTTAATGTGGAATTTTCCTTTTTGAGTTGTTGCACTTCGTTGCGTAGGGTTTCCAATTCAGAAAGTAACATCATGGCTTTTTCTTCTAACTTTTGTAACAAGTTTTCAGTCATGCTAGCGTCCCTTTTTAGCTGAGATTAATAAGATAACTATTCATTAATTATCATATTACAAAACGTCACAAACTGTCACCCTGAGTATCAGGACGATGAAATAGGAATAAAAGCGACAGGAATATCTGCATCGTTTTGTCTTATCCACCGCTGATACTTACTTGGATGCATTTCCACATATTGATAATTCACTAAAATAAGTTGCAGCAAGGATGCATAACGTTTGCGGCTAATAAATAAAGTACGATGATCTAAGTTTTGCAAAACTGGCCAAGCACGGAGTAAGCTAGCTTGAGTTTGTTGTGTTCGCTTACCCTGTATATCTAAATTTGGCGTGGTTGGTGGTAAATGTAAATAGAAGCTAAGTTTCGTCTCTGCATCCAACATGACCACCTGCCATAGTGGCCATGGCTTGATTTTTTGCGCCTCGCGTTTGATAACCGGCACAAAACGTTGGGCTAGGGATTGTGAATAATACCATGGCTGTATAATATCAAATCCAATAAAAGCAAATAAGAAAAATATTCCTATTAACCAACTAATATTAAAACGACGAGCAGCAACACATAAAGAACTCTGTGGTAACCAATCAGCAATCAGTAAAATTGCAAAAGGCACGATAGGCAATACATAATAATTACGTCGTGACCCACTACAAGTAAAAAATAAAAATAACCCTAATAACGACCAGACTATCCATTTTGAACCAATTGACATAGTTTGCCAACGAGATTTCAGCGAAACTAATGCAGGAAGCAAAAACAATGTCCATGGTAATAAATAAATAGGTAAGTAAATAAAATACGTATAAATCGGCCCTTTATGGTCAAACGGCTGGAAATAACGTAATACATTCTCTCGATATACTAGCCATAAACCACTGGAACTATAGTTATCGTTGGTCACACTAGATGCTAAAAATGGAAGTAAGTACACAATGGCAGCGGGAAATAAAGCCAATAACATACGTCCATTGAGATGCTGCCGCCAAGAGCGTTGCATAATACCGTCTAGAGTTACTACTAACACCGGCACTACAGCGCCCACCAAGCCTTTACACAAAGACGTTACGGCTAAAATAAGGAAGAATATTGCATAGTCAAAAAAGCGTGTCTGCTCACGATGTTCTAGATACCAACTAATTGCAAACAATGAACCGGCTAAATTCAGCATGTCTGCACTGCTAACACGCGCCCAAAAAATGAAGTAAAAAGTGGTTAATAATAGCCAACCAGCTAAAAAACCTATCTCTCTCCCACGCAACCTAAACCCAATGCGATAAATAGACCATACTGCTAACATACCAGATAAAGCAGAAGGCAAACGTAAAGTGAACGCAGTAAATTGATTGGTTAATTTAACAATAAGTGCAATCAACCAATATGACAATAGGGGTTTATCATAGTAAGCACGATCACCCAGGTAGGGGTGAAAAAAATCCTGCCGATAAAACATCCCGGCTACAATATCTGCCCAGCGATGCTCTTGTGTCCATATATCACGCGCACCCAACATGGTTAATAAAATGATGGCTGCTGCAAATAACAAATAGCGCAGTTGTGCGCGTCTGCCCCATAAAAAATCAGCAAGATTAGTTTGGCTCATAAGGCTATCCTGAATATATGATTGGTGAATTATATGAATCTCATCGACAAAAAGATAGACAATATAGGCCAGTCCACTTAAGATTTGTTGCGATATAAAGACCCCTGGAGGCAATAATATGTTCACCGGCAGTATCGTAGCACTGGTCACACCCATGCATAGCGATGGTACTCTAGATAAAAAAACCTTATGTGAATTAGTGGAATGGCATATTCATTGTAAAACTAATGCCTTGGTAGTAGCTGGTACTACTGGTGAGTCTGCCACCCTAGATATGGCAGAAAAACAAGCATTACTTACTTGTGTCATTCAACAAGCCGCAGGCCGTATTCCTATCATTGCTGGTACCGGCACCAACAATACTAAAACGACAGTCAGCCAAACCCAAGCTGCGCAACATGCTGGTGCCGATGCATGCCTCATTGTCACTCCCTACTATAATAAACCTACGCAAAAAGGCTTATTCCAACACTATAAGATTGTAGCGGAACAAGTGGTATTACCCATCATTTTATATAATGTTCCTGGCCGTACCGGCTGTGATCTGCTACCTGAAACAGTAGAACTATTATCTCAAGTCCCCCATATTATTGGCATTAAAGAAGCAACAGGAAAGTTGCAACGAGCAGCAACCATTCGTGAGCACTGTGGCAGTCAATTCGATATTTATAGTGGTGATGATGAAACTGCACTTGATCTCATGCTGCATGGCGCTCAAGGCGTAATTTCTGTTACCGCCAATGTCGCTCCACAAAAAATGTATGCCATGTGTGCAGCGGTATTATCTGGAAATACTGTATTGGCTAAAAAAATCAATACTGAATTAATGCCCTTGCATAAGAAGTTATTTGTTGAGTCTAATCCCATTCCTACTAAATGGGTATTGCAACAAATGGGTAAAATTGCCGAAGGAATTCGCTTGCCATTATTACCTTTGGATGCTAAATACCATCAAGAATTGAAAGAAGCGATGTTAAGTGCCGGAGTGGAATAAGTTATGCGTCATCTTATAAAATTATCTTGGATATTCTTGCTATCCTTTCTGATAAGCAGTTGTTCTCTAGTCCCGCAAAGTAACACTATTTTTCAAAATCGCGATACCGCTTATCTAAGCGCAACTAGTCTTCCCCCACTAAGAATCCCTCCGGGCTATACTATTAATGATTATGAAACTTATTACCCCGTATCGAATAAGGTATACCCAAAAAACTCTCAAACAGTGGCCCTGACTCCGCCTGGGCTCAGTTAGACTTTACGTATCAGCGAAGTAGTATATAATCCCCCCCTTTCCACCTACACCCAGGAGAGGTACCGAAGCGGTCATAACGGCGCCGACTCGAAATCGGATGGGGAGTTTATCCTCCCACGCGGGTTCGAATCCCGCCCTCTCCGAATTCTAACATTCCAGCAACTGGGTGGTCAGGCCAGATGTAAGTTAGCCAGCTTTCATTGGCAATGATAATGCTTCAAAAAGCACCTATAGAAATCGCATCAAATGTATACATGAGAGGAAAAAGCTGCTAAATTATGTTCGCTAAAAAATGATAAATAATTTTGTAATTTAAAAAACAAGGGGCTCACTATGTTTAGACAAACACCCAAGACTCAGGAACTACCACTGATCAAACTTAAGAATGGCTCAACAGAACTAGATGGGGTCGTTTTTACGGTCATGGATAACCTAAAATCATTATTTCATAGCAATCCAATTTTATTTTATGAATTCGTTATGAAATGCCGTGATTCAAATCATACGATGTTTGGCAAATCCAACGATGCTTTAAAATTACTCGGTCTAATCGAAGGTAACAACAGCGTACATGACTCTGTTCGTAATATCGTTTTATCCGCAGTAGAAGGTGAAGGGTTAGGTATGAGACTAGGCTCACCAGTTTGTGCTGATGCACCGTCACAATCACTGAGACCGTAAAACATCTCTCAACCAGCGGTGGAAAATTTAGGGCATCTATAGAAATTACCATTTCGATTTTTGTCATTCTGAGCGAAGCGAAGAATCTGCTTATTTATCAAGCACAAACCAGATCCTTCACTTTGTGAAGGATGACAAAAAGAGCCAACAACATACTTACAAAACACGTCATTCTTGCCTTGTTCCAACCAAAATATCCGTTTAAACTGTTTCCCAGCTCGCTGATATGTTCCATATACATTCTCCTTTGGCGAGAAGAATTATATGGAGTTTTATATGTATATCAACGAGTTAATTGTTCACCCGTCGAGACAGCGCTATCGCAGCCCGCGCATCTTGAGGCTCTCGAAAGACTCAGGGCGAACGGGTTAGAAATTTTGTCGTGTACAAGGAATTTTTATATATAAAATATGCGTAAAATAATATGGACTTGTATTTTAGCTAGTATATTGTGCTCTAGCTGTGCGCAAATAGCCACCTCGGGCGCACAAGCCTTATATAATCATAACGATGTAAAAAAATCGCTAGATGACAATCTCGCCACTTTACATGCTAATCAAGCGTTATACGTCAAATCGAATCAATTCAAAAATACAGATATCAACATTGCAACCTATCACTCTGAAATGCTACTCACTGGGCAAGTCCCCACGCCCTGGCAAAAAAACCAAGCTGAATCCATAGTTAAAACCATTTCTAACGTAAGCCATGTATATAATTTTATTACTGTCTCACCTCCACTCCCGCCTTTAAAACAAGTCAGCGATGCCTGGCTAACAACAAAAATAAAGGCAAAACTCATTGCCTCTAATGATGTTGATGGGAGGCAGATTAAAGTAGTAACTGAAGATGGCACTGTTTATCTAATGGGCATATTACAACAAGATCAAGCAGAAGCCGCTGTCGATATTGCCAGCAATACTGATGGCGTTCAAAAAGTAATTAAAATGTTCTCTTATATTCATATTAGTAAGGCTACAGATGGCTTCAGCGAAAACTCCTGACAGCTTAGTACAACGATTCAACCCTCGGCACGAAAGCAGGGGGTCAAGAATATGTCCCTTGCTGTCGACCTGAAAATGTGTGTATAATTTGATCTATTATTGGCGACAAGGATAAAAAACAGCATGGTTTATCATTCTAAGCTATCTAAACAGTTATTACCGCATCGCGCCTATATTCCACAAAATGCAGCTGGGGTAGTGTCTCTTTGTGATGTAAAGGATCACCTACCTACAACATATCTTGCGATTAGTGGCCTTGTTTGCTGTGTTGGAATGGCAATATGGTGCAAAAGTCAACAACGCGGCCTCATGGCTCACCTAGATAGCGACCATGCGGAACAACCGCAAAATATACCTACTATGCTAAACACTCTTCTTGCTGCCATGGCCTGTCGATCGCAAGATGTGGAAGTAACATTAATCTATGCAAAAGATACTATTCCTCCGGATAGAGTTATGAAAGACCCTTTTTATAAAAGCAAATATACTCTGATTCAATTACTGCAAAATGCTTTATCCGCTATCCTATCGGCAAAACAAATAAAAGTCGTCAGTGAATTTTCTATAGAATCACGCGCACTTAATTTAAAAACTGGAGAACTGGAATACTATGAAGAAGTAGAAGATGCGAGTGCGATACGTCGACATGAACCATTGGACGACAAAGAACCCTTCTCCCAAAGGCAAACACGGCTACATCACCCTGCTACATTACGCTATTATAGTTTACACCATGGTGTGCCTACTCTATTAAGTGACCATAACCCTATCCCTAAACCTCTCACTGCATCGTCGGTTGCTATTAAAGGTTTTTCTTTCTTACAACATTCCCCTGCGAAGAGCAAATCTACGCGACATTTACCATCATGCCAATCTACACAGCCCCCCATATGGCGCTATTAACCAGGCGTTGAAAGCTGTCATCTACAAACAGTTCTAAAAGGTTAATGCATACCTTTGCCATTTAGGCCAGTGTGTTAGTTGCAAAGACTTTACCCCAACGATACTATGACCTGCATTTTAATCTTAAGGAATTCACTCTATGCAAAGTCAGGAGCAAATCATTCATGCCAAATGGCTAATTACTTGTGAAGAAGATAATAAAATCCTGGAAAACCACGCATTAGTGCTAAAAAACGGGAAAATTCATGCTGTTCTTCCTAGCAAAAATGCATCAATACAATACCCCTCTGCGACTACCTCTCATTATTCTCAGCATGCCATTGTGCCAGGTTTTATCAACAGCCATACCCATATCGGCATGAATTTCTTTCGCGGCCTAGCAGATGATTTAACTCTCATGGACTGGTTAAACAATCACATCTGGCCTGCAGAAAAACAATGGGTACAACAAGATTTTGTACATGACGCTTCGTTATTTGCCATGGCAGAAATGCTACGCAGTGGTACAACGTGTTTTAACGATATGTATTTTTTTCTGGATGCAACTGCACAAGCCGCACTCACTGCCGGAATACGCGCACACATCGGTATTACTGTAATCGATTTTCCTACCGCGTGGGCGAGTACAACACAAGAATATCTCGAAAAAGGATTGGCGTTTCACGAAGCATATAAAAAGTACGATAATATTACGGCTACTTTTGCACCGCATGCTATTTATACTGTATCAGAGAAAACTCTATCCACGATTAAAGAGCTAGCCGATCAGCATCAACTAAAAATAAACATGCATATCCAAGAGTCACGCGATGAAATCGAACAATCCCTCGCACAAACCAAAAAACGCCCCATTCGTAGACTACATGATATCGGCTTTCTTTCCCCGCAAGTTATTGCCATTCACATGACACAAATTGATGATGAAGATTTAACTATCTTGCAACATACACAGCCGCATATCGTGCATTGTCCAGAATCCAATATGAAACTGGCTTCCGGTGCTTGCCCAGTAATGCAATTACAAGCAGCTGGCCTGAATATCGCCTTAGGAACAGACAGCGTCGCTAGTAATAATAATCTAGATATGATTGGAGAAATGCGTTCTGCTGCACTACTAGCCAAGCTGCAATCTGGCAACCCTAAAGCTGTCGATGCAGAGCAAGCGTTAAAAATGGCCACCTTACAAGGTGCAAAAGCGTTAGGTATAGAACAGATGTTTGGGTCATTAACCGTAGGCAAAGCCGCTGATTTCATTGCTATTGATTTAGCACAAATTGAAACGCAACCACTTTATCACCCAATTTCGCAGATTGTCTATGCGGCCTCTCGCCATCAAATCACTGATGTCTGGGTTGCTGGCAAACAGTTGCTTAAGAACCGGCAACTAACCACCTTAGATGAAACGGAATTGTTAAATAAAGCACATTTTTGGCGAGAAAAGATTAAAAATTAATGTATAATGAGCGAAAAATCACTATCGAGGATCATAAAGTATGACTGAAAGAACGCTATCTATTATCAAACCAGATGCTGTTGCGAAACGATTAATTGGAACAATTAATCAACGTTTTGAACAAGCAGGGTTACGCATTGTTGCCGCAAAAATGTTACGCCTTACTACGCAACAAGCAGAAGCATTTTATGCTGTGCATAAACAGCGCCCTTTCTACCGTAATTTAGTCGACTTTATGAGCTCAGGCCCTGTACTCGTACAAGTACTCGAGGGAAGTAATGCCATTATCCTGAATCGTCAAATCATGGGTGCAACGAATCCTGCAGAAGCAGCACCGGGTACAATTCGTGCCGACTTTGCCGCATCCATTGATCATAACGCCATACACGGATCTGACAGCAAAGAAAATGCCATGCAAGAAATTGCTTTTTTCTTCCAGCCAGAAGAAATCGTTTGCTATGTTGATCAAAGTGTCTTTGCCTAATATGTCTGGCGCTGGCACCGAAAAGATCAATTTATTAGGGTTAGATCGCCAAGCTATGGAAGAGTATTTCCATAGCATTGGCGAAAAATCTTACCGGGCCCAGCAAGTACTACAATGGATACATCAATACGGCATCCATGATTTTCACGCCATGACCAACCTCAGTAAAACATTGCGTGAAAAACTCACTGCGCTCACTACCATTATGCTACCTGACATTGCTTACGAAAATACTGCTGCCGATGGTACACATAAGTGGCTATTGCGCATGCAAGATGGCAACTGTATAGAAACAGTGTTTATCCCCGAAGATGACCGTGGCACATTGTGTGTATCTTCACAAATAGGCTGTACACTGAATTGCGATTTTTGTTCTACAGGAAAACAAGGCTTTAACCGTAACTTAACCACCGCAGAAATTATTAGCCAAGTTTGGTTGGCTGTGCGCAAGTTATCAAAAAATCAAAGTAAACACGACCATGCAATAACCAATGTCGTGATGATGGGTATGGGTGAACCCTTATTAAATTTTGATGCAGTTATTTCCGCGATTAAAATCATGCTAGATGACTTTGCTTATGGCTTATCTAAGCGCCGTGTAACTGTCAGTACTGCAGGAGTCGTACCTGCTATCTATCAGTTACGTGAAAAGTTTGATATCGCATTAGCTGTATCGTTACACGCGCCCAATGATGAATTACGCAATAAATTAGTTCCACTTAATAAAAAATATCCGTTACATAAATTAATGACAGCGTGTAAGGATTATTTTCGTGAAGACAATCGACGCTATATCACTATGGAATATGTCATGCTTGACGGCATTAATGATACACCAATGCATGCCTCGCAATTACTTCGCGTATTAAATGGTGTGCGTGCTAAAGTAAATCTTATTCCATTCAATCCTTTCCCTCACACCTCTTATCAACGTTCAACACCCACCACTATCCGTCAATTTCAAGAAATCTTGCTGAATGCCGGCATGATTACCACCGTACGAAAAACCCGTGGTGATGATATTGATGCTGCGTGTGGACAATTGGTCGGTCAAGTACATGATCGCACACAAAGAAATAAACGTTATTTGCAGAAAATAGCCTTACCCTCAAGCTGAATGCTATTAAACGCAAGTTCTGGATAAGCTCTATGAGTGCCATGCCAGCGTGTTTTTAGCATCCAGCATTTTTACCGCTTTCTGGATGCCACCTCGCACAAAAAACGTGCGGCTGGCATGACAATTTTCTTACCCGGAATTCTCGTTATTAACTTAAGCGCCTTATTCATAAGCTTATCCTTACTTTACACCCCCCTTTTCCGTAAATTCAGGCTTATAATTAATATGAGAATATACAACACTGCCTAGGCAGGAGATCAAGAATGTCTGCTTCAAGAAAATCAGAAAATATAGATGAACAAGAAGCAAAAAACATAGCTAGAAAGCTGCATGCAGCCCATGCCACAGCACAGCTACAAAAACAGCTACTACTAAAAGAAATGAAAAAAAAACAACGGGTTAATGACAATGCAACAACAAGCCAATTTCTTACCGTACATGAACAACAAATGCTACAAGATGCTTATGATGCACTACTCAAAAAACAATTAGCAGAAAAAGACCAACTATGGGAAACACTAAAAAAGCAAGCCGGAATACAACTCGTCCCTGACCTAGAATCAACCGCAGAAAATAAACCTCTGCAACCTAGTACTGTTCTCGATACAGGACAAGAAAAGCGTACCGCTTTTTTTGTGGAAAGGCAGAAAAGAGAACAACAACAAATTGCTAATTACCGACGCTTATTAATGGGTAAACAAAAGCTTGCTGCTCAGGAAGCAGATGATCCATTAGTTGATGTGAAAACCGCTAATGAAGCCACAACTATTCTTGCCCATGCCTCTCCTCATACTGAATTAGGCTGGATAGGACACTGGCTGGGCGTGCTAAAATTACCTATCGCTGCTTTCGATATAAAAGACACCGTTACTAATAAGAAAAGAACAGCTTGGGATAAAATTAAATCACTGGCTGCTTTAACTATTAGTCTTGCCGCCACTGCCATTGGTTTAGCTGGCATTACCCTATTATCTCCTATACTAATACCCTACTTTGTTATCAAAGAACTCATAGACTCATCAAACAATCTACATGAAATAGAGGAACAAGAATCGAAAAAAATCGCTGTACTTGAAAATGAGATGGCTAGTAAAAAAGTAGATTTTTATGCACTACTTGCCCAAGACCCGCGACATTTAGCTGCATTCCAACAGTATAGACAGCGAGGAAAACTACCTGCTGATGAAGATTACACCCCTGAACAAGAAACTCAAGAAACGCTATTTTCAGATGATAAACTACGTGACTTAGCTGAACACCGTCAACGCATGATAGATGCACTCCTCACCACTGAACAGAAAGCAATAATCAGCGAATTTTCTTCAGAAAAAAAACAGGTATTTCTTCCTATACTAGCAAAATACCGTGCTGGGCTAGAAAGCCAACCACTCACCCAAGAACAACAACGCTTCGTCCAATCACTGCCCGCACAAGATAGAGGTTTACTTCTCGATCAACAAAGAATGTGCGCAGAACAACGTAGAATTGTGCAACTCGATCGCAGCTTATCTATTTCAGCAAACTTGATTAAAGAATCTAAAGCAAAAAGGGCTAATGCACGCCATCGTTTTGGTAAAGCATTATTTGCTGGCGTTGCGGTTTTATTAAGTTTCATTATCCCCCCTGTAGGGTTAGCTATGCTATTTATCTCCGGTATATATAATGTTTTCGGTGACAAACTGATTGGCGGTATTAATTCAGGGAGTAAAGCCCTCTTTAATAAAGACCTCAACCCTTATACTTTTACCGAGCATCATGATTCATTGGAGAATATTGAACATAACACCGCATTGATACAAAAAGAGTATGCGGTGTTACAGCAACAAGACAGGGATAGAAGAATAGCCACTCCTGCTACCACACCACCCGCTCACCCTGTGCATCACCATGATAGTTCGCTTACTATAGGTGCAGAACTGGCTGCTTCAGCGCATGCTGACACTACACGCGTAATAGAACATATGGCACCGACAGATACCCCTATTGCAGATGCTCCTACCGCAGATGCTACAGATGTTAGAACAACCACCCCTAGCGTTGTTAACCCATTAAGAAAAAAAACCACTACAGAAGATGATGAGGGTGATGGTCGTGAAGGCAACAATGATGAAGCAGATGAGCGCTCTTTACATCAGTGAAATAGCGTGTTGAATATCACAGGGGTTTCACGTTAACCGGAGTTTCTGCTAGCAGTTCCCGCTAACACTGTCATCCTGAGCGTCAGCGAAGGATCTTCTTAATAAACACCGAGGATTGATTAAGAAGATCCTTCGCTGACGCTCAGGATGACAGTGTTAGCGGGAACTGCTGTGTATCAGCCTATTACCTGTGCTGACGGACGATGCGTCATGCGTGCCACCAATTCGTAAGCAGACGTATCACTAGCTAGCGCGATCGTTTCTATAGGCAATCCCCTTCCCCATAACACGACAACATCCCCCAGCTTTGCCTCTGGCTGACTACGCAAATCCACTGTTAGCATATCCATAGACACACGACCAACCAATGGACATATCTTGCCGTTAACCAACACAGGCGTACCATTTTTTGTAAATTGCGGATAGCCATCACCATATCCAGCACTCACCACGCCAATATGCGTATCCTCAGGTGCTGTCCATATCCCACCATAACCGACCCGGGATCCTTTTTTAACTGTATGTATAGCAATTAACTGCGCTTGTAATGTCATGACAGGTTGCAGCTTATAGGTGAGTCCTATCGTATGCGGAAAAGGCGATATCCCATATAACATAATCCCTGGACGTACGCAGTCTGCATGCGCAATAGGCCAAGACAAAATACCAGCAGAATTGGCAAGACTGCGTGGACCTGGAAAATTAGCCACTGTGTGTGCAAAGACAGCTACCTGTTGTCGAGTTGTATCACTATGCAAATCGTCTGCTTCAGCAAAATGCGTCATCCATCCCATTGGTTTTGCAATAGCAGGACAGCGCATCAATCTAGAATAAAGATCCGGGATATCCTGAGTAGCAAATCCCAATCGACACATACCCGTGTTTATTTTTACCCAAACTGTTATGGGTTTTTCTATACTCGCTCTCTCTAACATGTCTACTTGCACATGGTGATGCAATACTAAAGTAAATTGCCCCTTGACTGCTTCATCTAGTTCCTGCTCAGCGAACAATCCTTCGACGAGCACGATCGGCTGCATTATACCCGCTCGTCGTAACACCCACCCCTCTTCTAATGATGCCACGCCAAATGCGTCCGCCTCTGTTAAAGCTAAAGCAACGCGCTCCGCACCATGGCCATACGCATCGGCTTTAATCATCGCCATTATCGCCTGGTGGGGAGCATATTGTTTGATCTTTTTGAAATTATGCTTTAGTGCTGCAATATCAATAATTAACTTTGCCGGGCGACTCATATTTCTAATAACCTTGTCGAGTAAAATTCTCAAAACAAGTATATTGCCCTAAAAAAGTCAGACGTGTTTTACCAATGGGGCCATTACGCTGCTTAGCAACGATAATTTCAGCAACACCTTTATCTGGACTACTTTCATTATACACTTCATCACGATAAATAAAGACGATCAAATCGGCATCTTGCTCAATCGCACCCGATTCGCGCAGATCTGACATCACCGGACGTTTGTCTGCACGTTGCTCCAAACTACGATTAAGCTGTGATAAAGCAATAACCGGCACGTGCAATTCTTTAGCTAATCCTTTTAAAGAGCGAGAAATCTCAGAAATTTCCGCTGTACGTGTTTCAGAAAAACCTGGCACTTGCATTAATTGTAAATAATCCACCACAATCATGCCTATTTGCCCATGCTCTTTCACTAATCGTCTGGCTCGAGCACGTAGCTCGGCAGGACTTAGCGCTGGGGAGTCATCAATAAATAAAGGTGCATCTGATAATAAACTGACTGTAGAGCTAAGCCGAGTCCAGTCTTCATCACTTAACTTGCCAGTACGAATTTTCAGCTGATCAATACGACATAATGATGAGAAAAGCCGCATCACAATGGCCTCGCCAGGCATTTCCATACTAAAAATTAACACCGGAAACCGACTTTTAATTGCAACATGTTCAGCAATATTCATCGCCAGCGTGGTTTTACCCATCGAAGGGCGACCTGCAATAATAACCAAATCTGCTGGCTGTAACCCTGACGTCATTTCATCAAAATCATGATAACCTGTTGGCGTCCCAGTAATAGCTGATTGCGAATGAAATAAAGTATCGATTCTATCCATTGCACGAGCAAGGTACTCGCGAATATTGGCAGGGCCTCCCGCACGTGCACCCTGTTCAGTAATAGCAAAAATACTTTTTTCTGCTGCATCTAATAATTCTACTGGCGTGCGGCCCTGCGTATTAAATGCATTTCCCGCTATATCATTAGCCACAGCAATGAGTTGTCGCAATACCGAGCGCTCACGCACTATATCAGCATATGCGATCACATTCGCCGCACTAGGTGTATTATTCGCTAATTCAAATAAATAAACCTCACCCCCCGCCTGCTCCAGCTCGCGCTTCTCGCGCAACCCATCAGCTACGGTTAATACATCTAAAGGTTTATTATGTTGTACTAACTGTGCCATAGCACGATAAATTACGCGGTGTTCTTGGCGATAGAAATCACTCTCCCGTAGGCGATCAACAATCTGATCCCAGGCACGATTCTCCAACAATAACGCGCCCAAAACAGATTGCTCAGCTTCAACAGAGTGCGGGGGAACTTTGACTGCTGTTGCATCATAAGATCGTGGTTTTACTATGCGGGTATCCGTCATAATGACACCTGAGATTCCATCCTAGTATAACGATTTCACCCTGTAAAAATACCTCTATGCATGAGCCTCTGGCATAATATGCAGCTTCACCGATGCAGCGACATCACCATCCAAATCAATGATCACCTCATACTCTCCAACATGGCGCAACGCGCCCTCTGATAAGCGTACTTCACGCTTTTCTACCGCACAACCTGCTTTTGTTACTAATTCAGCAATATCTCGAGCACCAATAGAACCAAACAGCTTCCCTTCTTCACCCGCTTTCACTGTAACTGTAATCACGGCTAAAGCATGGATAGCCTCTTGCCGCGCAAGCGCTTTTTGTAATCTCTCTGCTGCTACTTTTTCTAACTGAACGCGTCGCTGTTCAAACTTTACGACATTGTCCTTGGTTGCATATACAGCTTTACCTTGAGGGATAAGAAAGTTACGTGCATAACCAGGCTTAACCTTCACCTGCTCCCCGAGAGCTCCCAGATTGCGGATCTTTTCAAGTAATATAACTTCCACCGTCTTTACCTCTTGTTATCATGAAAACCAATTAATAGACTTCTTGCCTAACCCTACTCTCGAAGGCAATCGCTGCGTCGGTACCCGAATCCTCATGTACTTCTTGTACACCGCGGTTCTGCGCTCCGTTCCTTCTTGCTCTTTCACCTCGAGAGCAAGTTATGCAAGAAGTCTAATGTACTTTACTCACATATTTACGAAAATCAAACCATGTATCAAAAAAGGCTGTCACAGCCACGATAATAATACTCACAGGGAATAACCAAATCACTGCTATATACATCATTAACAACCAAAACCACGGAGAAACTTTAACTAAAGTAACAATATAATGTAATAAACTAAGTCCTGCTATAGCAAATGTTACATACAGAATAGGCATGATATCTAATGCCACGCGATTCCTCACATAAGATAAGAAAATCCCGCCTATAAAAAACACACCAATAAGCCGCCCTAAACGAATAGCATGTAATTCTTTTTTTAAAGCACCAGGCTGAAACATCGCTGCCTGCCACCAGCGTGCAATAATCAGTTGAATAACTGCATTAACAAACACCATGGCCATCAGAAAACCCGTAGCATAGTATTTTGTTGTATCAATCATCTCCACTAATGATACATTCGTGGAGTGACTCTTTAATGTATCTAATAAAGCTGGGGACTGATTAAAATAAGTGGTTAATTGCGTTGACCACCATTTATCCACTTCTGGAAAAAAAATATGTACCAGACTCACAATTAACATGGTTAATAAGGCGCCCGTCTGTAACACCAAGCTAAAGTCACCCTCTTTATATAAAATAACTGCGAAAAACCATGTCAGAATATTGCTAACAACAATCAGCCCTACTGCTCCCCACACAAAAATAAGAGGCACAGGCTGAGGCACACCAAAAGAAATATAAGTACTAATACAATAAGGTAATACCGCAGCCAGAGTAAAAACAGCACCCTCGATCATTCCCTTGCGTAGCGTAACCAATACAGCAAATAATATGCTTAACGTACCTAATACAGGAACAAAGGTACAAGCAAATGTCAGCAATAATGCTAGCCAACGATGTTTAAGAAGGTAGGTCGTTAATTGATGCAAGGACATAACATTCTTTAATTAATGTCTATCACAAAATGGCAACAAAGCTAAAAATCGTGCTAACTTTACCGCCTTGACTAAGCGACGTTGGTAACGTGCCTTGGTACCTGTAATACGACTAGGAACAATTTTGCCATTTTCAGTAACAAACTTTCTTAATAACCCCACATCTTTATAGTCAACTTCTTCAATCTTATTTGCACTAAAATAACAAATTTTTTTACGACGAAATCCTGTAGCCATAGTAAAAGCCTCTCAATATTATTTCAATTTTGCTTCTTCTAATTCAGCAGCATCATCTCTCACTGACATAGACGCTCTCGGGGACTCATGTTTAGTAAAACCAGGGGATTCCCGCTCTGGCACTTCCCCTTCAACACGACCCTCTTTTTCTTTCATCATGGGTGACGGCTCAGTCACACCACGTTTCGTGCGTAAAATAAGATTACGGATCACTGCATCGTTATAGCGAAAAGCATCACTTAACTCATTTACTGCCACTTGCTCACATTCAATATTCATCAACACATAATGTGCTTTCATGACTTTGCCGATAGGATAGGCAAGCGAGCGCCGGCCCCAATCTTCCATACGATGGATTTTGCCTTTATGTTGACGAACAATATTAGTGTATTTTTCGATCATCGCGGGAACTTGCTCGCTTTGATCAGGATGAACCATAAACACGACTTCATAATTTCTTGAATTTTCAAGACTTTCTTGACGCTTCATTGTTTTCCCCTTCTGGATAAATAGCCTTCATGTACAAACATAAAAGCAAGGAGGTTAATAAAAACCACTTAGAAATGGGGGATCATTTTACGTTGGATTAAAGCGGGTTGCAATAGGCCACTTCCCAGATGAGTTCTGACAGATAAGCTAGAACATCCCTAATACTACTTATAAAGAAAGACACTATACTTTTTATATAATTCTAGAAACGGCAGTTGATTCGCGATTTTAAACGTAACAGATTGATTGATATAGTCTTTCAAAGGTTTGAGCAGTCACCTGATTGGTGATCCAAAAATTTCTGAAAAACCTAGGTCAGTCAAGGTGTTACGTTTAAAATCGTGAATCAACTGCCGTTTCTAGAATTATATAGACGACGTTTGAGGCAGCATATGAACCCATACTTAGCATATAGAATCGCCATTATAAATGATGAAATTCATATCCGTTCTAGCGCCATATATAAGGACGATGTCACCATCAGTGATATTGAAATTTCGATAGATAACCAGCATTGGATTAAGCTTCACGACTTCTTGTTGCATAACAACTGGGAAAAAACTATTGCCTGGGAGAAGGCTATTCCGAAAGAGAAAGCCATGTCATGGGAGAAAGTTTTTGCTAAAGTGCCGCAATGGATTCCAGGAGCCAACACGCCGTCTTCAGCACACCCTATACCTCCGCCGCCAACTTTATTCACAAGCATGCGTAACCCTAAAGACAGCGCAAATATCACTGCGGCTGAAGCAAAAGCAGTTGCGATCTATGTCAATGACAGCATGGATTATAAGCACATTAAAGACCTTTTTAATCCACAGCATAAAATACCACTCTGCAGCAATACATTAGATGATATTAAAAAAAATCTGAAGCTCCTCATACTCATGCAATCCGCTTACAATAAGGCACGTATTGCCCAGCCACGTTCGAGTGTCGAAGTTTATAGAAATATAGACAGCACCCAAGATGAAGTAGTGGGTAACATTGATCAACCTGGATCCCTGATTACAGTTCAGTCTGTAGCAAGCACTACTCGATCGCCAAAACCTTATAATTCTCGGAAGATAAAAATCAAAATTAGGGCTGGAAGCGACGCCATTCCATTAGAAATAATAAACAAAATGTTAGCTCATCACCAAGGAGAAGAGCAAGAAAACTTTATGGGTGTAAGGCCTACATTTATTACGCTTGGTAAAAAATTTAATGTCGATCATTATGAGTTAACATTAATGCCTCGTAAGCAAGAATATTCTAGCGAATCACCTCGTTCACTTTATCAAATTGCTCTTGAAACAACCGAGAAAGGCTTAAGGTATGAGGTGAGTGATTCGCAGTGGCATCATTACTCACGTGCACGTGTGGGTATTATTGCCTGGGATGACTTACCTAACGATTTTCCAAGAGATGCTACTACCCTCATTCAAGCGGGGAAGCAATATTTGCCTATCATCTTAGATAAGACCTCAAAGGCGGGTCATACTCAGGTCGAATATGAAGTGATTTATGCACCCTTAAAGTTTCAAGAACTCATGCTTAAAGTTAAAAAAATACTGAAAGAAAAAGCGAAAGCTAAAAAGAAACAAACAACCCCATCACCCAGTCCCAAAATATAATAAAATAGTGGAGTTAGAATGCGCCCGCAGAAATGCATTTTAGGGCAATGTTTAAACCTAGAAACGGCATCGGGCGCGAGCTTTAAACGTAACACCTTGACAATGACACAGAAAAACCAAGAGAATAACCGGCCATTGCACATTATGGCTATGTAGCTCAGCTGGTTAGAGCGCGGCACTCATAATGCTGAGGTCGGTGGTTCGAGTCCACCCATAGCCATGCTTTATTTAAACCACATAGGCTTCCTTCCTAAGGGGCAGGAGCAGTAGTAACCAGCATTTCCATCGCTTGTTCCTCATCAGTCAGAGTATTAGCAGGATCAGGCCGCCGCTGGCAACAGAGGTAAACGATAATTCCTATCACACCTGCGCCTAATACAGTAATCGCAATGCCTAACGCTAATGAAGATCCAAAGCAAATGCTTGGTAACGCTTCGCTAACTGCGCTTACTCCCGCCATTTGGCCACTCACCTGGCTAGCCATTCCTCCCACTTGCGCACTCACTTGGCCTGCAGCACTCAACGAACCGCCTAACTGCGTAGTAAGTTGACTAACTTGGGTAGCTAGCTGGCCTATTGCCTGACCCGTGCTGCTGAGTGTTGCCGCTGCCGCAGGGCCTCCTTCTGCAACGCCCTCTATCAAAGTCACTGCCCCAGCAGGGAGTGCTTGGCTTAATGGAATAGTAATGTTTTGTGCTAAATGTACTGTACCCGTAAGCACCCCCGGAGAAGTAGGAGGAAACCCCATGGGAGGAAGTGGGATGGCAATATCTGCCGCAACATCTATAGGGATAACCACTGCTTGGCCAAGTACGTTTTGCAACTGTGGTCCGAGCTGTGCGGCACCTGTTGATAGCTGCGATAATACGGCTGTTGCATTTGATCCTGCCGCAAGCACCTGTGCGCCAAGAGCAGATAAAGTCACTGCTGTGCTAGACGCTGCCGCTGTAATACCTGAAGAAATCGTGACTAATCCAGTAGCCCCCTGGGAAACCAGAGTGGCCGCGCTAGAAAGACCTGCCGCAACACCTGCGCACGCCTGCTGCACACGCAAAGCCGTAATCAATGAAGCTATTGTACCGCCTATTGCTACTACTCCTCCGGCTATAACACCACTCCATCGACGAATACCGCCCCAAATTCTCATGTGTGTGCACTCCTCTGCTGAATGATTCGAGCTTATCATGCTGAAAATAGTCGGTCCATTGTTTTTTGATTAAAAAATAATCTATTTTATATGGCTTCACTATGTACACGATAAAAATAACTTTATGTCATCTTGAGCCCTTCGCTTCGCTCTAGGGTAAACTCTGCGAAAGATCTATCTAGTTGATTAAATAGATCCTTCACGGAGTTTACCCTAGAGCGAAGCGAAGGGTTCAGGATGACAGGCCCTAGGCTTAATGATTCGCAGCATGGCTACCAAACGTAAAAGTATAAATTTCCACCCCTGGATCAGAAACAACTAGCTCGAGCACCCCTTCATCACCGTGTTGTAAATTCACCAAAGAATACAGGCGATTCTGCTCAACATATACACTTGCATCTGCAACATCTTCCCCACGACCAACAGTAATAGGTTGCCCATTCAACAATACTTGCACTTTCACAGCGTGACTGGGTGCACCCATCACCGCATAAACTTGTTTTGCTGAAAAATGTAATTTCACCGCTGCGCCAACGCTAGAGGCTACAACTTTATCTGGATAAGCAAACCAAGCCCCCTTTAGTGCCCAACGGTCAATCAGTAAGTCTACTGGATAGCTATACAAGTTAACCGCATTCTTCGCCATGGATTCACGGCTAGCAAAACGTTGTGCGCGCGCATATCCTAAATAAGTTTCCGGTGTTTGTAATAAAAAATAACTCTTCTCGGCATAGTTCACCTCTCCTTGTTCACGTATCCCCAATAAATAACGGATGTTATTTTCCGTAATATCATAAGCGCCTTCACCAAAGTGGGTATAAACAACCTCGCCATTTTTATTAATTAAATAATGTGCAGGCCAATAAGCATTATGAAAGTTTCTCCATGTCACAAAATGATTGTCTAGCGCAATAGGATAGAGAATATCTAATTTTTTAACTACATTTTTAACATTATTGAGAGTATGTTCGAACTGAAATTCTGGGCTATGTACACCAATAATAACTAACCCTTGTTTTTTATACTTGGCGTACCAATTTTTAAGATAAGGCAACGTGCGTAAACAGTTGATGCAAGAGTAAGTCCAAAAGTCCACAAGTACCACCTTACCTTTTAACTCCTGCAATGATAAGGGTGGGGAATTAATCCACGCATCAATACCTGCAATGTCTGGTGCTGGATAAGGGTTATCTAATCCATTAACTATGGATTGTATAGTAAGGGTTTTTTTATCCTGATTAGTTTGGAAAAATGGTAATTCTACAGCTGAAAAAAATGCCAGATAAATAACCGTTAATAAGACAATAACACCAAGTATCTTACGGAATAACTGTGCGCGCAGCTTAAAATAACTTAATGCTTGGATGATATGTCGGCCAAGCAATGCGATACCCAGCATAGGCAATCCCGCGCCTAAGGCAAATGCAATCACGACTAACACACTCGTGATGGTCGTTTGTTGTAGAACTACTTGTACCACTACCGCTGCCAAAATAGGCCCGGCACAAGGTGTCCAAATAATCCCTACCAATCCACCGAATAATACACCACTCCAGAAACCACCATCCGGATCATTCATGATGTGTATGTCACTGCCAACACGTGTCAATCGTTGCGTTAATAAACTAAACTTATCCGTAAGGTAAGTGGATGCCATAATCAAGCCAATAGCAAACAGAATCACTAAAGAGGTATTGCGAATCGCCTCTGCACTGATATGCAAAAACTCAATCAATGCACGAGAAAACAAAGTCACCATCGTAAAAGCAATGATAAAACCAACAATAATGCCTAAAGGTCGTGTTTTTTTTCCTGTTAAAGAACCGGAGAGAATGATGGGCAAAATAGGCAAAATACACGGCGAAATAATAAGCGCAAAGCCCTCTAGAAAAGCAATGACAATATTGATTATATCGGCAGGCATGATGTTTCCTTTTTTATACAGGAGTTTTGCGGAATACAGGGTAAGCTGTCGTACCAGCCGAGTTATCGGGGTCAGACCCCTCTCTCAAATAAAGCGCAGGAGGCTGGAAGCCGACGAGCCATTGTGAGTTATGCCTATCCGGAAGAGAGGGGTCTGACCCCGATAACTCGGCTGGTACGACAGCTTACCCTGTATTCCGCAAAACTCCTGACAAATACTCTTGCAAAAATACTTGCACCGCATTGATATCAATCTTCCTTGAGCAATACCCAATATAAGTATCCGGCCTCACTACATATACTGCAGATTTCTTGACACAAAAACGACGATGCAGTACTCCATCAACATCAAAAATAACATCAGCAATATCACTAATTACTCGACCGCTCACTAAATAGGTTTTAACTAACTGCGGAAAAACCTGATGCAGTGTTTTCTGCATGCGCTTTGCTTTGGCTAACATACGCGAGCTCGGTTGTATCCCCAAAAACAACCACACATAATGCTCTGTCCCCTGCAAATAGTGGTATAATCGAACGGCATTTATCATGATATCAGGCATACGCTCGCCTGATTGTGGTGCCTGTTTATGTACGCCCTGTTGATAATCAATAATAGGGCTATGTTGATAGCGAATAGCCAGTTGCGTTAATTCCATACTAACCCGCTTAGTTAATGGCTCTGGGTTTCGCAATAATTTGCGCTCAAAACGATGCAGCTTAGTAAAAAACGTTTTATCAAATAATAACATCTTCGTGAAATATTCTGTTTGATTCACAATGTTTGCATTCACTGGGTGCCGCTCTTGCTGATAACTATCCAACAATAATGGCGATGTTTTGCCGCGAATCACTAATGCCAATTTCCACGCCAAGTTATAGGCATCTTGTAATCCCGTATTCATACCCTGGCCACCCGCAGGTGAATGAATATGTGCCGCATCACCGACAAAAAATATAGAGCCATGCCGCATTTGTTGCACTACCTTACTATGTATCCAAAAGGGTGAAATCCATGATACTTGC
The DNA here is from genome assembly GCA_001801575.1 of Gammaproteobacteria bacterium RIFCSPHIGHO2_12_FULL_41_20. Taxonomy (GTDB): domain Bacteria; phylum Pseudomonadota; class Gammaproteobacteria; order DSM-16500; family DSM-16500; genus 2-12-FULL-41-20. Next base: position 78,056 of record MGYC01000019.1, on the reverse strand, counting down.
TCAGCAACAAAAGCTCCGTAGGCGCGCTCGGCAATAATTTCTCTGACTTCATGCTCAGTAAACATTTGCCGTGGACGATCTAAATAAAGATTGGCATTAATACGATATTTATTAGAGCCCCAAGGAAATACAGCAAATACGGTACTTTTATCAGGAAAAATCGTCCCCTTATCAAAAAACACATGTACTTCATTATTGGGCAGAAAAGAACTCATTTGTGCATCAGCCACAACAAACTGCTCGGACACATCACCACCCGGAAAATAAATCTGACATTTTTCTCGTACTGTACTACTCGCCCCATCACATGCAACCAGCCAATGGCTAGTAATAACTTCCGTATCACCATCGGGGCGTTTAACTGTGGCTACTACCGTAGCATTTTGTTGCCGAACATTAATTAATTCTACCGGCCTTTCAACACGAATGCGTGCTTTTTGTAGATATTGGTTTAGTAATTCTTCGGTTTCACGTTGAGGCAACATCAAAATAAATGGATAACATGAATCAAGATACTTGAGCGGAAGATGAATAAGATTTTTTTCACCTTCATATAAGTTAATAGCATCACAACGATAACCAATACGCAGAAATTCATCAGCTAAACCCTGGGCGTCAAACATTTCCAGCGCTCGTGTTTGTATCCAGGTGGCATTAGAACCTTGAGTAGGCCCTGAGTTTTTATCAATGATGCGAAAAGGAATATCACGGCGTTCTAGTTCGCAAGCCATCATCAATCCCGTAGGTCCTGCGCCTACAATCAACACCGGCAAATGGTTACTCATCACGAGGTTCCATATCTATCCTTGATAACGATCATGTTAACAAAAAGCGTCAGGGTGTAACAGAGGCAGAGGGCAGAGAAACTGTAAACACATCCGACAATTGATGGAACACACGTTGTGCCTCTATCCAACGCAACACGCCCACATGAGTTAGTTTACGTATCACCGTAGCATTAGCCTCACAGAGAAAAATTCTTATCCCGCGCTGATGATACTGTTCAATCAACTTCTTAAAGGTCTCCAATCCTGTCATATCCATAAATGGCACGCCCTTTAAGCGAAATATCACTGTTTGATACTCTGTTTGCATATGAGTTAATGCATATTCAATCTTTTCTGTCACGCCAAAGAAAAACGGCCCTTGAATGGAATAAACAATAGTATCTTGGGGAATGTTGGTTACACCATAAGCAGTCAACTCAGTCTGCAATATGTCTACAGGTTGCCTTTCCACCGTCACTGATTGGCGCATACGTCGAATAAAAAACAACATCGATAAAATCACGCCCACATTCACTGCCACCACCAAATCGGTAAAAATGGTAAGAAAAAATGTGACTAATAACACCGCCACATCATAACGAGGAGCATGTTTCAGTATGCGCACAAAATGTGGAATATCACTCATATTGTATGCAACAACAAACAAAATAGCCGCTAATGCACATAATGGGATATACGCCGCTAAAGGTGCCAATAAAACAATCACTGCGACAAGAACCAATGAATGCACTATCGCGGCAATAGGGCTATTACCGCCGTTACGAATATTGGTCGCAGTACGGGCGATCGCTCCTGTCGCCGCAAATCCCCCAAATAAAGGGGTAAGCATATTTGCTATGCCTTGGCCCATTAATTCTTGGTTGGCATGATGTCGCGTCCCCGTCATATTATCAGCAACAGTAGCAGATAACAGTGATTCTATGGCACCGAGTAACGCAACCGTAAATGCAGGGCCAATTAAACTGAGCACTTGCGTCAATGACATAGCAGGAATATGAAAACCAGGTAATTGCCGAGGAATGCTACCAAATGTATTGCCGAGAGTCGCAACATGTGCAAATTGAAAAACCGCTTGCAAAACCGTTACCACTAGCATAGCTACCAGCGGACCAGGTATGCGTTTCCAAACTTTAGGTGTTATCAATATAAGTAAAATGCTTAAACAAGCTAAGCCTGTCGTGGCCCAATTGATATCAGATAATGCGCTTAACAAGATAAGGAGTTTCTGATGAAAATGTGCATCCAATGGCAGATGTACCGATAACCCCAAAAAATCCTTCCATTCGCCAACAAAAATAATGACGCCAATGCCACTAGTAAACCCAACAATGACTGGATCAGGAATAAAACGAATCACACTTCCCAGCCTAACCAATCCCATTAATAACAGCATCACACCGGCTAATAATGTCGCAACTTGCAATCCACTCACGCCATACTGTGCGGTAATATTGGCAAGAATAACCACGAAAGCGCCGGTTGGCCCAGCAATTTGTACGCGTGTGCCACCAAGCAGCCCTACACAAATACCGGCGATAATGGCTGTATATAACCCTTGCTCTGGTCTCACACCAGAAGCAATCGCAAATGCCATAGCTAAAGGTAAAGCAACAATACCCACAATCAAACCGGCAATAATGTTAGACCACCATTGCTGCGGTTTTAATAACCCAGAACGATATGCTTCAACGAGAGCAACCATGTTTTGCCACCCCTGAGGCTATTGCTGCCTGAGACACTGCCATTGAGACAACTGTTTTCAATCGAGAATCTAGTAAGTGCGGAAGAATGTAATTAGGACCAAATACATGATCTGGCTCTACCTGCACCTTAGCTAAATCCTTTATTGCATACACCGCTGCTAACTGCATTGCATCATTAATACTGCTAGCACGCACATCCAAAGCTCCACGAAAAAGATAAGGAAAACACAAAGCATTATTAACTTGATTAGGATGATCACTTCTACCTGTTGCCATAATCAAATCCTTTCGTGTTTGATGTGCAATTTCCGGCATAATTTCCGGCACAGGATTAGATAAAGCAAATACTACGGGCTTAGGTGCCATTGACTTTAATAAATCTGCTGTCAATAACCCTGGGCCTGACACGCCAATAAATACATCTGCTCCCTCTACTGCTTCTGCTAAAGTACGTTTAGCGGTACGAATAGCAAAATCTTGTTTTTGCATGTTTAAGTCTTTGCGCTCACTATGAATCACCCCAACGCGATCAACCAGCAATATATTATCACGCTGTGCACCAAGTTTTATTAACAATTGCATAGTTGCAATGCCCGCTGCACCGGCTCCTAAACACACAATACTAGCCGTTGCCAATGTCTTACCTTGTAACTCCAATGCATTAAATAAACCTGCGGCAATGACAATTGCCGTACCATGCTGGTCATCATGCATGACCGGGATATTCAAGCGTGCCTTAAGTGACTGCTCAATAATAAAACACTCAGGGGCTTTAATATCTTCTAGATTAATGCCGCCAAAAGTAGGCGAAATGCGGACTACGGTTTCAATAAATTCGGTTGGGTCTTCACAAGAAATTTCTATATCAAACACATCAATATCAGCCAAGTGCTTGAATAAAACAGCTTTTCCTTCCATTACCGGCTTACTAGCCAAAGGACCCACATGGCCCAGCCCTAACACAGCTGTCCCATTGGTAATCACCGCCACTAAATTACCTTTATTCGTATAGCGATAAGCATCATCAGGACGGGTAGCGATCTCTTTTACCGGCTCAGCAACACCAGGCGTATAAGATAGAGAAAGATCATATTGTGTAGACACAGGTTTAGTGATAGCTGTACCCGTTTTACCAGGTGCAGGCTCAGAATGATAATGTAATGCTACGCGACGCAGGTCAGAAGTCATATATTATCAATATATTATGACTTGCTTTTATCTTCCGCCTTTCCCTTACCTTTCATCCCGTATTTTTGACGGAAACGATCAACACGACCCGCTGTATCTACTATTTTTTGTTTTCCCGTATAAAAAGGATGGCATTTTGAGCACACCTCAATATGGAGATTGTCTTTTTCATAAGTAGAACGCGTTACGAATGCATTACCACAGGCGCAGGTCACTTTAACGTCTGTATATGCTGGATGGATATCCTGCTTCATGATAACCCCTCTAAACCATTTCGAATCGAAGTAGGCGGGCATGATAGCGGAGAAGTGAGGGGAAGATCAAGGGCAGCATGCAAACTCGGCCACCACAGGCACATGATCTGACGGCCGCTCCCCTGCGCGCGGCGTTTTATCTATATAACAACGCTGGCAGTGTGCAGCCAGGGATTGGCTTGCAAGGATATGATCGATACGCAGGCCTCTATTACGCTTAAATGCATTCATACGGTAATCCCACCAAGTGAATTCTTTTGCGGATTGATCATGCAAACGAAAACAGTCCACTAACCCCTGCTGTAATATCGCTTGAAATGCTCGCCGCTCCGGCTCACTAAATAATACTTGCCCTTTCCACAGCAAAGGATCATGCACATCACACTCTTCGGGGGCAATATTAAAGTCACCGACAACAAGCACCTTGGCATGTTTTTTTATTTCTTTAGCCAAGAAATCCGTCATTTTCGCTAACCAGCCTAACTTATACTTATACTTTTCTGAATCCACACTTTCTCCATTTGGCACGTAGAGGTTAATAATGCGAATATCATGAATAGTCACGCCTAAAATACGACGCTGTGGATCTTGCAGATTAGCTATATCTGTCATAGGCTGCGATGCTGGTTTACGACTAAGTACTGCAACCCCGTTATAGGTTTTTTGACCAGAAAAAGCCGCGTGATAGCCCACGTCTTGAAATACAGAGAGAGGAAAGTCTTCATTCGGAAGTTTTAATTCCTGTAATGCCAATACATCCGGCTGATGCTGCTGTAACCAGTCAAGCACGTACGGCAAACGTACACGCAGAGAATTAATATTCCATGTGGCAATTGTAAACATTGCGTATTACAAACTGTAATACAAATCAAATTCCACCGGATGTGTTACCATATTGTAACGCACCACCTCTTCACGTTTCACACGTAAATAGGCTTGCAAAATATCTTCATTAAATACGCCGCCCTCAAGTAAAAAAGCATGATCCTTTTCAAGGCTATCCAATGCTTGCTCTAAAGAAGAACATAAACTGGGGAAGATCTTTACTTTATCTTCAGGTAAATCATACAAATTATCATCGACTGCTACACCAGGATGAATTTTATTTTTAATACCGTCTAACCCCGCCATTAATAATGCAGCAAAAGCCAAATAAGGGTTCGCCAACGCATCAGGAAAACGCGCTTCAATCCGCTTCTCCTTGTCATTGGTCACATGTGGAATACGGATACCTGCAGAACGATTACCCTCTGAATACACCATTGTCACCGGAGCTTCAAATCCAGGCACTAAACGCTTATAACTATTTGTGCTGGGATTAGTAAATGCATTCAAGGCGCGGGCATGCTTAATAATGCCGCCGATATAATGCAATGCCATGGTTGACAATCCTGCATATTCCTTACCAACAAATAAATTCTTTCCGTCCCTGCTCAAAGATTGATGACAATGTAATCCACTGCCATTATCACCTACTAAGGGTTTAGGCATAAAGGTTACTGATTTACCATGCGCATGAGCCACATTGTGAATGACATACTTAAACATCAGCATTTCATCAGCTTTTTTCAATAAGGTGTTATAGCGTGTAGTTATTTCACATTGATTACTGGTCGCCACTTCATGATGATGCACCTCCGGAACTAATCCTACCGCCATTAATACTTGGCACATCGTGTTACGTAAATCTTGTGAAGAATCTACCGGTGGCACAGGAAAATACCCCCCTTTGATACGCGGTCGATGTCCCATATTCCCATCTTCCATGAGCGTGCCAGTATTCCAATCTGCCTCATGCGAATCGAGCTCATAAAAACAGCCATTCATGCGAATGTCCCAGCGTACATCATCAAACACAAAAAACTCGAATTCTTGGCCAAAGTTGCACACATCCGCAATTCCCGAGTCTGGCAAATAGGCTTCAGCACGTTTAGTTACCGCACGAGGATCATGTATATAAGACTGGCCAGTAGAGGGATCTACCACGTCACAGCGAATATTTAGTGTGGCAATTTCACAAAAAGGATCCACTACCGCTGTATCCACGTCAGGAATTAAAATCAAGTCGGAATGATTAATCTCCTGCCATCCACAAATGGAAGAACCATCAAATGCTTTGCCATGCTTGAAAAAATTATCGTCTATCTTATTTTTAGGCAATGTCACATGATGCTCTTTGCCACGTAGGTCGGTAAAACGTAAGTCTACAAACTCAATTTGGTGTTCTTTTAGCATGGCTACAACAGGATTGGACATAATAAGTCTCCCTCGGATTTTGGCGTATTCTAGCGACTTTATTCTCGCTCCTCCAGTGCTTTTTGGGAATGTTTTTCTAGCCCTACAAAAAACAACCTTGTATTATCACACAGCAGTTCCGCTAACACTGTCATCCTGAGCGTCAGCGAAGGATCTTTTTAATAAACACCGAGGATTTATTAAGAAGATCCTTCGCTGACGCTCAGGATGACAGTGTTAGCGGGAACTGCTGATTATCACGCAATATTCTATTAACAATTATGCCTAGTGGAGATATATCATGGCACATTCAAGAAATGGCGGTTATACATCAAGCGCAACTCCCGCTAATAATGGCGGTTCAGGTTATTCCTCCAGTCAACAACCCAGTGGTGGCTATCAATCCAGTGGCGGCTTCCCCCCTGCAACATATGCCAGCAACTACAACAGTAGTAGTCGTCCAGGGCTCCCCTCTACTACAGGCATGTGGGGCAATAGCGGCATTCAGCCATCTCTACGGCCTGGCTATTATTCGAGCTTAGAAGAACAAGAAAATTGTCGCTGTGCGTTGCTATAGATAAGTCAACCTATTGCAACATACGATTGAATGATGTTAAATATACTCAAAATTAAACAAAGAGGATAATTTTATGTCTAAATCTAGATCGCCATCACCACAACCTCATCAACAAGATAACGATTCGCAACAACCTTATCAACAAGATCCACAAGCGAATAGTGATTCGCGATCTTTATTAGCAGGCCATGGCACATTTAACGCTAGAGGCAGCTACCATCAGAGAGATACCGCGCCGGTACATGAAAACCCAGGCTGTTTCTCTTCCTTGCTATATCGTATCAGACACTTAGGAAGATAGAATTCCTGTTCTCTCCCTAGACGCTAACAACTCCAGCACAGCTTGTGCTGGTTGTTGCGCTTGAGTACGTAAATCACTATGCATTTCCGCAAAAACCTTGTGTAATTCTTGCATTTTTTGTGGATGCTCAAGATAATCTAACAATGCCCGGGACAGCGACTCAGGATTAGCCTGATGCTGAATAAACTCCGGCACTAATCGCTGTCCAGCCAAAATATTTGGCAACCCTATATAAGGCGTTTTCACCAACCACTTCGCCAATTGATAATTAAACGCAGCCATGCGATAAGCAATCACCATGGGGCGCTTAAGCAACATGGCCTCTAATGTCGCTGTACCTGACGTCACCAAGACAATATCCGCCGCTGCCATCACTTCACGTGCACGTCCCACAATAAAAGTAATAGGCAAATGAGGAAACTGTTGGCGACATATCTCTCGTAACTGCGCAGCATGCAACTCATTCACCACCGCAGCCACAAATTGTAAGTACGGCTTAGCTTGAAAACACCGATAAGCGGTGGCTAGAAAAGTTTCTGCCATATAACGAATCTCTTGCTGTCGGCTACCAGGTAAAATCGCTACCCATGTCGCGCGCACATCTAATTGCAATGCCTGACGTGCAGCAAGTTGATCAATATCTAATGGAATAGTTGTTACTAGAGGATGGCCGACATAGCGCGCAGAAATGCGATATTTATCATAAATAATCGTTTCAAAAGGAAATAAAGTAAGTACTAAATCCACCGCCTTTTGAATTTTATAAACCCGTTTTTCTCGCCATGCCCAAATACTAGGGCTCACATAGTGTATAGTTGGAATACCTTGTTGGCGCAGTTTAAGTTCTAAGCCAAGATTAAAATCTGGTGCATCAATACCAATAAATACATCCGGTTTATGGGTAATAAAATACTGATACAATTGATGGCGTAACTTGAAAAGATCCGGCAAACGCAATAGCGGCTCTAGCACCCCCATCACCGCCAAGCGTTCTATATTATACAAGCTATGACAACCCGCCTCTATCATTGCGGGACCACCTAACCCTACTATCTCCAGCTGAGGTATATACTCATGTAACGATTGAATGAGTGCAGCGCCTAGTGCATCACCAGAAGCTTCGCCAGCAACCATACCCACTCTTAATAGACTTCTTGCATAACCCGCATCTTTTGCTTCATTTCTTCGTTGCATTGGTTTCTCCGCTGCTCATTTACTTCTATGTAAACTGCGCTGCTCGAAACCAATGCGCCTTGCACTAAAGCAAAATACTTGGTTATGCAAGAAGTCTAGTCTAATGTGGCCAGCCCCCCATCTTAGCGTGTAATACCGGCAGTAGAAGCTTCTACAAATTGAATAAACTGTTCCAAACGAGGACATTCAGACATCATGGCGTGTAATTCAAGTAGCGCATTTTTTAATGTTAATCCTTTGCGATAAAGAATTTTATAAGCACGACGCAATTGCAAAATACTTTCTGGTGTAAACCCATGGCGCTGCAAGCCAACAATGTTTAATCCATAAGGCTTAGCATAACTCCCTGCCACTTTTATATACGGTGGTACATCCTTAATAATCATTGACCCTGTAGTTGCAAAACTATGCGAGCCTACACGACAGCGCTGAAACACCCCAGAAAAACCACCTAAATTCGCATAATCATCCACACGCACATGACCTGCTAAGGAAGCATTATTTGCAAAAATAGTATGATTACCAATTTCACAATCATGTGCGATATGCACATAAGCCATAAATAGATTATCATTGCCAATACGCGTAATGGATTTGTCTTGAGCTGTACCACGGTTAATCGTACAAAATTCACGAACGATATTACGATCACCTATTTCTAAGAAGGTACGTTCACCCTGGAATTTTAAATCTTGCGGCACTTCACCTATTGATGCAAATTGGTAAATCTTATTATCCCGGCCAATTTTAGTCGGACCATTAATGACTACCAATGGCCCTACCCATGTCCCCTCGCCGATTTCCACCTCAGGTCCAATAACTGTCCCGGGACCAATTGTCACCTTTGCGGCAATTTTTGCTGAAGAATGAATAATCGCTGCTTTATCAATCATGATGTTTCACCTTGACGCGCTACACTCAACAACTCTGCGCTGCAAGCAACTTCATCGCCAACATAGGCTATGCCCTCTAACTTCCAAATATCGCGTTTACAACGTATAAATGTAACTTCTAAACGCAATTGATCGCCTGGTTCAACCACACGCCGAAATCGCGCATTATCAATACCAGCAAAATAATAAATCACGCCATCTGCTGCTTGTGTATTTGTGGATTTATATGCTAACACAGTTGCCGCTTGTGCAAGTGCCTCTAAAATTAATACACCTGGCATAATAGGTTTATGTGGAAAATGCCCAGTAAAACACGGCTCATTTGCGGTAACATTTTTTATAGCCACAATGGACTTACCTACATCCAATGCAATTACTCGATCAATGAGTAAGAAAGGATAACGATGTGGTAAATATTTTAATATCTCATGGATATCCATGACATAACTCATAACTGTGCTCTCTGTGTTTAGCTCTCTTCCATCTTTTGTAAAATCGCTTCTAATGCTTTTACACGTTCCATTAACTGCTCCAAGCGATGAACGCGCGCACTATTTTTACGCCACTCTTGATTCGCTACTACCCCACCCACACCTGAAGAATAAATACCCGGCTCGCGAATGGATTTGCTGACGGCTGTCATACCCGTGATAACAACATTATCAGCCAGGGTAATATGCCCTGCTATCCCACTACCGCCACCAATCATACAACCCTTACCAATCACTGAACTACCTGCAATCCCTGTACATCCCGCGATCACAGTATCCTCACCAATGCGCACATTATGCCCGACTTGAATTAAATTATCGAGTTTTGCACCCGCGCCAATAATCGTATCATCAATCGCCCCACAATCAATGGTAGTATTCGCGCCTATTTCCACCTCATCGCCAATAATAACACGGCCAAGTTGTGGAATTCTTTGCCATTTCGCTTTATGTCTAGCATAGCCAAATCCGTCACTACCAATGACTGCGCCACTTGCTATTCTTACTGATTTACCAATTTTCACTTGTGGATAAACAACTACTCTCGCGTCGATGCGAGTGTCGGCCGCAATCTCCACTTCCTCTTCAATAATACAACCTGCATCAATAACCACACGTTCAGCAATCTTCACCCCATCTCTAATCACACAGTATGGCCCTATGCTCACAGAAGTGTGAATGTTGCAGTGCTCACCAATTATTGCCGTGGGGTGAATTCCTGAGTGGCGATGTTTTTTTTGTTCAAAAAACCCTGCTATCTTGGCATAAATATAATAAGGATTAGAGCTAATAATCACACTGCCCTTATAATCCTTAGCATCGTGTGGAGTCAAAATAACAGCAGCAGCCTGTGTGGCTGTTAAGTATTTTTTATATAAAGGATTAGTTAAAAAGGTAATCTGTGCAGACCCGGCTTGTTGAAGCGTAGCCACACCGGTGATTTTGCAGTCAGGGTCGCCCCGCAACACCACATCATCTAATCCGTAGATTAACTCCGCTAACGTATATTGCTTAGGAATAGAAAGGGTCATATACCCATTACACAGAGTTAAAAAAACAAGGTGAGCAAATACGGTTTGGCATTTAACTCACCCATTATCATTACTTATTAAACTGAGTTGCAACAGCTTTAGTAATATCCGTACCATCTGCAGCATAAATAACTGCTTGCGAATCTAACACTAAGTTAAACTTATCTTTTTTGGCAATTTCCGAGACAATGCTATTCAAACTGCCTAAAATACTTTGCATGATTTTACCTTGCTCTTTATTTAAATCCTGTTGATAAGCTACCACCTTCTTTACCAAGTCTGCTCTGTCATTGGTGATTTTCTTTTGCATTGCATCTCGGTCTTTTTGACTCATTGTTGGCGATTCTTTCTTGAACTTATCTAATTCATCTTGCAACGATTTTTGTTGATCGTTAATTTTTTGTTGGCGATCTTTAAAATCAACTTCCAATTTTTTACTTTGATCAGCAACCTTGGGGGATTGCTGTAATACTTGCTGAACATTTACCACAGCAATTTTAAATTGACCTGAATTAGCATCAGCAGCCACGCCTACTTGTGTCCCACCAATCAAGAGGATAGCGCTTGCCAACATACAAAGCTTTTTCATGATAATCTCCAAGTAAAATTATTTAATTATTAATATCCTAATCGCACCCATCATACGCCCACCTGTTATATCAAAAATGCAGCAAGGCATCAATGGTGTTTCTATCTACCTGTACTACCCCAAACTTGCTCCCAAAGAAAATTGGAAGGGTTCGACTTGATCATGTGTTGGCCAAGGGCCGCCCTGAGCATTGAGTGGCTTCGCAACACTTACACCAATAGTTCCTAGCGGACTCAACCAATCCGCCTCGATACCGGTAGAGTAACGTATCGCTCCAGAAGCCGTACCCCCAAGACTCCGATTATTTAAACTGCTGTATACGTTACCGCCATCCACAAACACGGAGGTACGTAAGCTTTCTGAAATATAATTAGGGAAAATTAACCCTAGGCTACCATTAACTAGCATGTTACCACCAAAAGGATTACCTGTAGAATCACGTGGCCCCAAAGAGTTTCCTAAATAGCCATGCACAGAGTCAAAACCACCAGTAAAATAATTACGGAAAAATGGATAATCTTCAATACCACCAAAGGCATTACCATAACCAAGATCTGCTCTTGCCACTATCGTAAATAAATTATCCACTAAAGGATGATACCATTTCGCATGATAGTTAACGCTATAGAAAGTAAGCGATTGATTAGATAGAGGTAAATACAAGTCAGCAAACAACGTTTGAATAGCTCCGAGTGAAGGAAATATAGCCTTATCACGGCTATCGCGAGAATAGCCTATTTTTAAATCGAGTTCGCGAAAATGACGGCCATGCTGAGCGACAAAATTATTCACTTGATTGGAGCTGCGGCTGGTTAAATGCACTAACGTATCTTGTAATGCACCACCTAATTGCATACGATTGATTGCCCCTACTTCCTGACCTAGTGGAATGCCATACAACACACCAACATTGTATTCATTCGTCGTATAACTACTGCTCACATTGACTGCGCCGGGGTTAAACCGAGAAGCCGATATGTTAAAACTGCGACTAATCCCATCCGGTGTATAATAAGGATCCGTATAATCAATGCCATAATATTGCTGCGCTGGATTACGCATAAAATTAACACCTAAGGTCTTGCCCGTACCTAAGAAGTTTTTTTGCGTCACCCCTGCGCCCAACCCAAAACGATATAGCTGAGAATAAGATATGCTGAAGGTAGCTTGCGCCGCACTATCTTCTTTTACTTTATAGTTCACATCCACTTGATCATCTATTTCTTTAACCGGCACCACTGAAATTTGTACATCTTTAATATAAGGTAATAAAATTAATCTATGCTTAGAGTCGTCTAACTTACTAGTTGATACCGGAGCAGCTTCTAGCTGTTGTATTTCTCGTCGTAACACTTCATCATTCGTGCGCACATTATCAGAAAATGAGATATGGCGAACATAGGCGCGCTTCCCTGGTCGCATGGTAAACACTAAAAATACTTCTTTTTTAGCGTCATTGACTTCTGGGCGCACTTCCATTGCTGCAAACACGTATCCATGATCACCGAGCGTATCAGAAATAGCTTTCTCTGAATCCACAACAGCTTGACGAGAAAAGGTATCCCCAGGTTTGATGTGAATTTTACTCTCCAACTCCACGCGAGGCAAAACGAATTGGCCATCTAATCTATAGCCTTTTACTTTATAAAGCTCACCTTCCTCAATGGCAACCGTGACGTATACTGATTTCCTATCCGGCGCAATGCCCGCTTGAGCAGACAAGATTTTAAATTTGATATATCCATGATCATAGTAATAATTACGTAGTTCTTCTAAACTCTGTTCTAGTTTTTCTTCAGAATAGCGATCTGTTTGCGTAAAAAAAGTAAATAATCCCGGCGTAGATATAGTTAAATTCTTTATTAACGTGTTTTCACTAAATACGTGATTACCAATAATATTGATACGTTGAATTTTTGCAGCTAGCCCCTCAGAAATAGTAATATTCACTAATTTACGATTTCTACTCATAGCGGAAACAGTGACATTCACCCGCGCATTATACCGCCCTAATTGATAATATTGATTTAATAATCCTTGTCTAATCTTTTCTATCATTGCTGGGTTATAGGTACGACCCTCTTCAATGTCGAGATTTTTCATCACCGTAGTAAGTTTGTCGGTAGGGATAACGGAATTGCCCGAGATCTTTAACTGACCGATAGTTGCTCGTTCTGTCACATGAATAATGAGCACACCCTTTTGCCGCGCCACGCTAATCCGCTCAAAAAATCCCGTACGGTATAAAGCCTGAATAACACGCGTTGTTTCAGCTGCGGTTAATCTGTCACCCTGTTTCACAGGTAAATAACTATATACAGTACTAGCAGAAATGCGCTGCAATCCCTCGATTTTAATTTGGCGAACTATGAAAGCACTGTCCGCCCATGCTAAAGAACAAGAAAAAGCCAGCATCGTTAAAATTAAAAGTAATTGTTTTTTCATGAGTTGAATCACAAAGCTCAATATTACGAATGAGGCGCCAATTATCTTGGCTTTTTAAGATAAAATCCAGTGTTTAATTACGGCCTCGGTTGCAAACGCTCACGCACTTCACGATCAACCAGCCCAGTAGCACGATCGATCGCCTCATCAAGGTTGATTGTTTCTTCCCGCACATCCGTTGGCACTTGCACATCACGAATATGCACAAAACCCAAACTATCGATAATGGGTCGAGCAATGTTAAACATCTTGCTTGGAAAGCGCGGGCTTTCATGAGTCACAGCATAAATATCATGCTCAAGTCGAGTATAAGATGTTCGCTCATGTTCATATTCATACTGCTGAGGATGCAACTTGGCAAAATAATAGCGCTCCCCCTGCGCTTTACGCTGCACACGAATATCTTCCGGTAAAGAATCATGTTCGGGAACCACACGAAACCATACACCATTAGACATCCTACGTATATCAAGCGCCTTACCCACTTCATCATAGGGCGTATTAGTATGGGACTCGTAAGTAGATACATTCGGCTGGCTTAGCAAATAACATACCATTGGCCAAGCAAGCGGCTCTATATATTGCTTAAAATTTTCTTTCTGCGCCGCAATGAATTGCTCATAACTCATGATACACAGCATGTATATTCGGCTCAACATTCCAGGAAAAACCCCAATAATACCGCTCATAACTTTTCTTATATTAACTTGGTCAGCCTCAGGAAATCTGTTCTCTATGTCGCGGGCCAACTGGCTCATATCATAAACTTGTTGCTGCTTATCCCTCCCAGCCAGCTGTGCCATAGTCATTATGTCTTGTTCCGCATAATGCCCCTTTAAACAATTTATCACTTCCTCATAGAAATTATATGGGTATTGGCCTGCTTCTAATGGTATTGCTTGTAAAAGAAAATAGCTTAAATAATCGTAAACTTTATCGCCCTGTGTCAAACAATCAGTTAACTTCCCCCATGAAACATCGCGCCAATAAGCACGATCACGCTCAAAAGCTGCCCAACCATAGCGATTCGGAGCATATATTTTTTCGGCAAAATAAAAGGTAATTTGTGTACGCTTAGGAGTTGGCTGTGTAAACATGATAAACCCCCCTCTTACTTAAGCCATTAGCAGGAGTTTCGCTAACACTATCATCCTGAGCGTTAGGCTGTCATCCTGAGCGTTAGCGAAGGATCAGCATCCTTGTGTTGACTGTATTGTGACAAGGATGCTGATCCTTCGCTAACGCTCAGGATGATAGCCTAACGCTCAGGATGATAGCCTAACGCTCAGGATGACAGCCTAACGCTCAGGATGACAGCCTAACGCTCAGGATGACAGCCTAACGCTCAGGATGATAGTGTTAGCGAAACTCCTGGGCCATATCAGCAACCCTATTGAAAGCTTTTTTTTATATTATATACCCTAATAACATCGTACCTAAAGCAAAAACAGGGGCGGCGGCGGTTAAACTATCAATCCTGTCTAGTATTCCCCCATGCCCTGGTAATAATGTTCCTGAGTCTTTTAAATTAGCCCGGCGCTTCAGCATACTTTCAAATAAATCACCAAAAACAGCAAAAATCACTGTGATTAAAGTCAACCCCATTGCCCATGGCCATATTGCATAAGGCAAATCCAACCACAATAAAGTAATAAGTGTAATAATCACGCCACAAATCAATGCTCCGGCTACACCCTCCCATGTTTTCCCTGGGCTTACTTGCGGCATCAACTTATGCTTACCTATCCATTTACCCACAAAGTAAGCGCCCATATCTGCGCCCCATATCAGCACAAAAAGGTAACATAGCATCCAAGGCCCATGCGGCACATGGCGGATAAAGTTTATCGTTACCCAACAAGGAATCACTACCAACCAACCCATAATAGCACGCCAGAATAACCCTCTGCCCCACCAATGACTAAATCTGGGATACGCTACCACTAACCCTATAGCGATAACCCACCAGAGAAAAATAACCATTAAGAAAGTAGGTACAAATGTCACAAAAATAACTGTCATTAATAAATAAGAAAAAATAAGATAATAAAACCGTTGCACCTTTTTATTAAGTTGCGCCAACGTGGACCATTCCCACATTGCCCACAAGGTAACTAATCCAGTGATCACACAAAAAATTAGAGGAGACGTAAAAAATATCAACCCAATTACCAGGGGAATTAAAATACCCGCGGTAATAATACGATATTTAAGCATGAGAAACTTGTAACTGTTCGCTGATATAGCCAAAACGCCGTTCACGGCCAACAAAAAAATCTATCGCTTTATCCAACTCTTCCGCATTAAAGTCTGGCCATAACACATCAGTAAAATATAATTCTGTATAAGCCATTTGCCACAGCATAAAATTACTGATGCGCTGCTCACCGCTGGTACGAATAAATAAGTCTGGATTCGGTAAATCAGCAAATGCTAAGTGTGCAGCAATCCGCTCAGGAGTGATATCATGGCTCGCTAAACGCTGCTGCTCAATGTCCACAGCTAATTTTTTTATCGCCTCACAGATATCCCACTGACCACCATAATTGGCAGCTATCACTAATGTCATTCCGGTATTTTTTGCCGTCATAGCTTGCGCATCCAGAATATGCTGACGCAACTTATCATCAAACCGAGAAACTTCACCAATAACCCGTAATCGTACATTTTGTTCATGTAACTTGACGGTTTCACGTTTCAGCGCAGAAAGAAATAATTCAAATAAAAAATTCACTTCGGTTGGGGGACGGCGCCAATTCTCACTGCTAAATGCAAACAAAGACAATACTTCAATTTTTCTTTCGACACTGCGTCTTATTACTCGTCTCACTGCCTCAACACCAGCTTGATGGCCCAATGTTCTTGGCAAAAATCGTTTTTTAGCCCAGCGACCATTACCATCCATGATGATAGCAATATGGCGCGGAAGAGAATAATTCGTCATATCAATCCATTTTTATGTTAACTATTACACATCGTAAAGCTGTCATTGCGAGGTTGCCAGGGCAACCTCGCAATGACATTCTCATCAGGCAACGCTATTACACTGCTAATAGGTCTGCTTCTTTTGCTGTAAGAAGTTGCTCTACTTCCTGAATACATTTATCTGTTTGCTTTTGTACATTCTCAGTTAAACGCCGCTCCTCATCCTCCGTAATACTTTTCTGCTTAAGTAATTCTTTCAGTGCCGCATTCGCATCCCGACGTACATTACGAATACCCACTCGCGCAGCCTCTGCTTCATTACGTACTACTTTAATTAACTCTCGACGACGGTCTTCTGTCAATGCCGGCATAGGCACACGTATCACCTCGCCACTAGTAGCTGGATTTAACCCTAAATCAGAATTTAATATGGCTTTTTCAATCAATGGCACCGTACGCTTTTCCCAAGGGGAAATCACTAACGTACGCGCATCACTGACAGTGATATTCGCTACTTGCGACAAGGGGGTCTCTGTCCCATAATAATCGATGCGCACATGGTCTAAAATACTGGGATGAGCACGCCCAGTACGTAACTTAGCAATCTCCAACTTAAAAGAGTCTATACTTTTACGCATGCGCTCATCCATAGTCCGAATAACAGAGTGCATTACTTTACCTCCCCCTCAATAAAGGTTCCTATCTGTTCTCCCAACATGATACGTTGTAACGCTCCCTGTTTATTCATATTAAAAACGCGCAATGGCAAGCCGTGATCTTGGCATAATAAAATTGCCGTTAAGTCCATCACCCCGAGGCGCTTCTCTAGAACCTCATTATAAGTAAGGCGTAAATATCGCTCTGCTTTAGGATTTTTTATAGGATCATCAGTAAAAACACCGTCAACCTTGGTTGCCTTTAGAATTACATCTGCACCTATCTCAATGCCCCGTAAGGCTGCTGCTGAGTCTGTGGTTACTAAAGGGTTACCTGTCCCTGCCACAAACACAACTAGCTTACCCTGTTGCAAATAATCTTGGGCAAGCGCACGGTCATAAGTATGAGCAACACCAGGTACACCTAACGCTGACAGCAATGCTACAGCCATGCCTTTTCTCTCTAGTGCATCCCGCAATGCTAATCCATTAATCACGGTAGCCAACATACCCATTTGATCGGCAGAGACACGATCTAACCCCGTAGCACACAAATCTGCACCACGCACTAAGTTTCCGCCACCGATGACAATAGCCACTTGTATGCCTAGTTTGGCAACGTTAATAATTTCTTGGCTAATTTTCGATAACTTACTAGCATCAATCCCAAATAAATGATCGCCCTGTAATGCTTCACCACTCAGCTTCAATAAAATACGCTTATAAATTGGTTGAGACGAAGAAGGCTTTTCCATATATTACCCCCCCTGTACTTGGGACATCACTGCTTCAGCAAAATCTTCTGTTACTTTTTCTATACCTTCACCCGCTTCAAAGCGCGTAAATGTCATCACCTTAGCACGGTGCTTATTTAATAAGGCACCCACGGTGATATTCGGATCCTTAACAAAAGGCTGCCCCACTAAACTTACCTCATCTAAGTATTTTTTCAAGCGACCTTGCACCATTTTTTCTACGATTTCCGGTGGCTTCCCACTACTAGCTGCTTGTGCCAAATAAATTTCCTTTTCTTTTTGTATCAACTCAGCCGAAACTGCCTCAGGTGTAACCACCAGCGGCTTACTTGCAGCAACATGCATAGCAATATCTTTTGCTAAGTCTTTACTCCCCCCTTCTAACTCTACTATCACACCAATGCGGTCACCATGTACATACATGCCCACCGTATGTGGCGACTGAATATAAGCAAGACGTCGTACTTGTATATTTTCACCTACTTTAGCTACTAACCCTTGGCGAACCTCTTCCAACGTCTGCCCTGTGGAAGCTGGCAATGCGGCTAACTTATTCACATCATGCACACCTGCAGCTAAAGCAGCGTGGGCTACTTGCCGAGCAAACTCAAGAAAATGTACATCACGCGCCACAAAGTCAGTTTCACTATTCACTTCAACCAGGATGACTTGTGTACCATCTGCACTTACTTGTGCAATAACCACACCCTCCGCCGCCACGCGACCTGCGCGTTTATCTGCTTTCGCTCTGCCAGACTTGCGTAATACTTCGATAGCACGCTCCATATTACCATCGCTGTCTGCCAGCGCCTTTTTGCACTCCATCATGCCGGCGCCGGTTCGCTCACGTAATTCTTTTACTTGTGCCGCTGTAATCATGGGTTATTGCTCCTCACTACTACCCGTGGCTTCGCCAGGCAAGTCTTCTTCTGGTAGAGAAGGCTTAGATTCTTCATCAACCTCAACAAATTCGCCTGCTGCTTCTTCCAGTCCCACTCCTTGGGCCATACGCGCTTCAACAATGGCATCTGCAATGCATCGAGTGAAAAGATTGATGGTACGACTAGAGTCATCATTACCGGGAACAACATAAGTAATATCATCCGGATCATTATTGGTATCGACAACACCAATAACTGGGATACCTAAACGACGCGCTTCACATACAGCGATATGCTCATGACCAACATCAATCACAAATAAAGCATCGGGTAAGCCACCCATGTTTTTAATACCACCTAAGCTATTCATTAGCTTGTTTTTCTCTCTTGTTAAGCCCAAGATTTCCTTCTTGGTTAAACGTCCAAAACTGTGTTTTTCAAACATCATTTCTAATTCTTTTAAACGACGAATAGACTGACGAATAGTCTTGTAATTAGTTAACATACCACCTAACCAACGATGATTCACATAAGGCATTTGGCAACGCTCTGCTTCTCGACATACAATTTCCTGCGCTGCATATTTCGTACCTACAAATAATACTTTGCCGCGCTTAGTAGCGATGCCACCTACAAAGTTCAAGGCATCTTTGAATAAAGGCAAGGTTTTTTCCAGGTTAATAATATGAATCTTATTGCGAGAACCATAAATATAAGAAGCCATCTTCGGATTCCAATAACGGGTTTGATGGCCGAAATGCGCCCCCGCCTTGAGCATATCACGCATGGTGATATTGCTTGCGTTTACTGTTGCTGTCATAACATTTCCTCTTTATTGGGTTAAGCCTCCACGTACCCCAATTACCTACTTTAATCTTCACAGAAAAAAGCACCCAGTAACTGGTTGCGATACGTGTGCGATGTTTTATCTATACTTGCTAATTAAAGCAGGCCTTTATACCATAGAACCCCTAGAAGCAACAATATCCCTAACAAGTGCTATGTTCTTATGACTGATATATCTATAAAAACCTCAGCAGAAATCGAAAAAATGCGCTTTGCCGGCCGTTTAGCCGCTGAGGTCCTTGACATGATTACACCACATGTAAAGGAAGGTGTTACGACGGATGCACTCAATCAATTATGCCATAATTATATTGTTAATATTCAAAAAGCTATTCCTGCACCCTTAAATTATCATGGGTTTCCTAAGTCTATTTGTACTTCCGTTAACCATCAGGTATGTCATGGCATTCCAGGTGTACGTAAATTAAAAAGTGGCGATATCATTAATATTGATGTAACCGTGTTAAAGGAAGGCTATCATGGTGACACAAGTAAAATGTTTGTTATTGGCAAACCCTCTATCCTTGCTGAACGGCTAATCCGCATTACTCAAGAATGCTTGTATCTTGGTATAAAACACGTTAAACCCGGCGCACATCTAGGTGATATTGGCGCAGCTATTCAGCAACACGCCGAAAGCCAGCATTTTTCCGTCGTAAGAGAATATTGCGGTCACGGCATTGGCAAGGTCTTTCATGAAGCACCTAATGTTTTACACTATGGCCAAGCTGGCACTGGCGAAGTCTTAGTGCCTGGTATGATTTTTACCATTGAGCCGATGATCAACGCTGGCAAACGGCATGTGAAACTATTACCGGATAACTGGACAGTTGTCACAAAAGATCATAGTCTTTCTGCGCAATGGGAACATACCATTTTAGTCACTGATACTGGCTATGAAATATTAACAAAACGCGCAGAGGAAGTAATAATTTAGTAATAATGCCCTTTAAGGAGAAAATAACAATGACTCATCAACTACCGAAACTACCCTATGCCATGGATGCTCTGCAACCTACCCTTTCTAAAGAAACTTTAGAATACCACTATGGCAAGCATCATCAGGCTTATGTAAACAATTTAAATAACCTTATCAAAGACACAGAATTTGCTAATTTATCACTAGAAGACACCATCATGAAATCTAGTGGCGGTATGTTTAATAATGCTGCGCAAATCTGGAACCATACGTTTTATTGGCATTGCCTCACGCCACACAGCACCGAACCCAGCGGAAAATTGGCAGATAGCCTAGTAAAAACTTTTGGATCCATCGACGAGTTTAAAAAGAAATTTAGCCAGTCTGCCGTTAGTTTATTTGGCTCAGGTTGGGCTTGGTTAGTGAAAAACAATGAAGGTAGCCTGGAAATTCTCAATCTCAGCAATGCAGGCACACCGATGAAAGAAGGGAAAAAAGCACTACTCACTTGTGATGTATGGGAACATGCCTATTATATCGACTACCGCAATGCTAGACCAACGTACGTAGAGAATTTTTGGAAATTAGTCAACTGGGACTTCGTGGCCACGCAAATTTAGAGCCTGCTTACAATAAACACTTTCCTGTAATTCTCTGCCATAAGCAGTGGATTTTACGCGTTTTGGGCGTCGTAAAATCCACCCTAACTACGTCCAGGCTTGCGTTGTTGTCGGTTCTTTTGCTGCTCCGCTTGTAGCGGAGGTAAATGATGAGGCTTCCTTCTTCTGCCTAGGAACCCCCCTTGATGATGTGATTGCGGTTGCTGCTCAGGAGGCTCTACTACTACCGCCGGTCGCACTGGCATAGGTGATAATTCGCGCGGGTGTTTCTTCTTTGCATGCCCAACTTTTGACAACGGTACCACTGATGGTAATGGCGTCAACTGAGATCTCCGCCCATCGATAGGTGCTGCTGCTGGCCGTGCTTTTATTATAGGAGGTAATACTTGCTGTCGCTCCACTGGCATCTGTGCAATACAGTGTAACCGACCTAACATAGAAATCATCGCCTCACTTTCCGCCAATGGGATTTGCTGGGGCTCTCGCTGTAATGCCCTGCCTACCTCTTGCCACGCCTCTCGCAACTGACGACAAATAAACTTAATATGATCCGAATCATCCAATGTTTCACGGGTTTTCATTGCTTCTGCAAGAGTTTTCAGCTGCTGATTTATATTTACATATTGGTTAAATTGCCCTACACGACAACTTTGCGCATACTCTTTCAGTATTCGAAATTGTTGCAGAATAAACAGGGTGGCTTGGCGTTCAGCAATCTTCGCTGCCACTGCCTCTAACTCTTGTTGTTTCGCCTTTAACTGTGACGGATAACGCTCATCGTGCTTATGCAATAAACCCACGCGTTCCTTTACTTGCAATTGCTCTCTCACTTGCCTCTGCTGTTCCTTAAGATCAGCAAGCTCCTTCTCTACCCTCGTTATGTTCTTATCCAGCAAATCTAAAGTTCCTCCCTCCAAAACCACTTCCCCTGTAGCAAGACGACGTAACTGTGTCAATGTCTTATATAGATAAAAACTTTCCCTATCGACGTTCACTGATGAACTCAACTCTGCCGGGGTAATAACAGGTAATGAAGGCGCGGATGATGGCGATGATAGCTGAGATTGATGCTGCCGCATCTCCTCTGCCAAACTTATCATATCTCTACAAACCAGTGGCGCATAAACAATGTGTTGCTCTAGTATGTCAATGTAAGCACGCATATTCACAAGCTGCCCGGCTTGATCTTTAGAGGACGTAACCTGAATATGCTTAGCTAATATATCAAGTTGCCGCCATAGAAATAACAAAGCAGCATTTTCCTGCAGCTTGGCGTCGATCTTCCCAGCACGTTGCTCTGCCTCTGCTGAAGTATCCGGTCTATTGGCTCTTTTTTCTGCGATAAGCCAATCAAAATCGCTCTGTAATAGTTTGATTTTTTTATTTATTTCGTCAAGGATAGTTGCCATTTGATCATGCTCGGCGCTGAACATACCCACCCCTTAAATAATTGTCTAAATTATATCTATTATAGACCATATATAAGGTATATTATGCTGTTTCCTCGGGTAAACGCACTACCAATACATCGCATTTAGCGCCATGCAAAATGGCATTGGCTGTTGAGCCTAGCAAGAGTGACAAGCCATGCCGCCCGTGGCTGCCACATACAATTAAGTCTGCGCCAATATCTTCTGCGATCTTTAATATTTTTGTTTTAGTCGGACCTACTTCTACCCATTGATCATCTTTTTTCACTTGTAATGTATCTGCCAACTTAGTTAGCGATTGACGTGCTTCCGCAATCAATTGCCCTTCAATGTCTTCTATCCCCAAATAGGCATAGCTATAGCCTGGCAAGGGCTCAACCACGTGTACAATGCTCAATTTTCCATGCATTAACGCACAAAGCTTGCGTACTTTTGCAACCAAATACTCGGTATCATCGGTTAAATCTGTAGCAAATAAAATATGTTTGTACATGTCTGTTATCCTTTTGTTGCTTTAGAAAAAACAAAATGATTTTTCTCTAAACTAACCTGAACCGTTTCACCAGGCACAAACTTTCCTGATAGGATTTCCTGTGCCAATGGATTCTCTAAGTACTGTTGAATAGCGCGCTTTAATGGTCTAGCGCCATAGACAGGATCATAACCCGCGCTCGCCAAATAATCCAACGACTCCTTGTTAACTAGTAAGTGATAATCCTTTTCCGCTAACCGTGATTTAACGCGATTAATTTGGATACCTGCTACTGCTTTAATTTGCTCTTTATCCAATGGATGAAATACCACCGTTTCATCAATACGATTAATAAACTCGGGACGAAAATGCTTAGCTACCACACCTAGCACCGCATGCTTCATTGCAAAATAATCACCGTGCTGCGAAATATCTTGAATCAAATCTGATCCCAAGTTTGATGTCATCACTACCACGGTATTACGAAAGTCCACTGTGCGACCGTGACTATCTGTCAGGCGCCCATCATCCAATACTTGCAACAAAATATTAAACACATCGTGATGCGCTTTTTCTATTTCATCTAATAAAATTACCGAATATGGTTTACGGCGCACTAATTCTGTCAAATATCCACCCTCTTCATACCCAACATATCCCGGGGGCGCACCGACTAAACGTGCCACTGCATGTTTTTCCATAAACTCAGACATATCGATGCGTACCATGGCATCTTCAGTATCAAATAAAAATTCTGCTAAGGTTTTACATAACTCGGTTTTACCCACACCAGTCGGTCCTAAAAATAGAAAAGAACCAATGGGCCGATTCGGATCAGCTAATCCAGCACGCGAGCGACGTATGGCATTCGCTACGGCAGTCACCGCTTGGCTTTGGCCAATTAAGCGTTTATGCAATGCATCTTCCATATGTAGTAATTTTTCTTTTTCTCCTTCTAACATTTTCGACACGGGAATATGCGTCCACTTGGAAACCACTTCTGCAACTTCTTCTTCTGTCACCTTGCTATGCACGAGCTTGGTTTCTTGACGCTCTTTCTGTAATGCTTCCTGCAGTTTTTTCTCTAAATCTGGAATACGTCCATATTGCAACTCTGCCATGCGCGCCAAATCCGTAGAACGTCGTGCCGCTTCAAAATCCAGCCGCGCTTTTTCCAAATCACTTTTTAATGTTTGTGCACTTTGCACCGTAGCTTTTTCTTTCTGCCAAATTCTTTCTAAGCCTTTATATTCTTTTTCCAGTTTGGCTAATTCTTCTTCTAATTTTTCTAAGCGCTTTTTCGATGCTTCATCGGTTTCTTTTTTTAGTGCTTCCCGTTCAATCTTCAATTGCACCAAGCGACGATCTAGTTTATCTAATGCCTCAGGCTTAGATTCCATTTCCATGCGAATATTACTGCCTGCTTCATCGATTAAATCAATGGCTTTATCCGGTAGTTGTCGGTCTGTAATATAACGATGCGACAATGTTGCCGCTGCAACTAGCGCAGAATCTGCAATTTCAACACCGTGATGTAATTCATAACGTTCTTTTAAGCCGCGTAAAATGGCAATGGTATCAGGCACAGTCGGCTCATCCACTAACACACGTTGAAAGCGCCGTTCTAATGCCGCATCTTTTTCAATATATTTACGGTATTCATCCAGTGTAGTCGCACCCACACAATGTAACTCACCGCGAGCTAGCGCTGGTTTTAACATATTGCCTGCATCCATAGACCCTTCAGCTTTACCCGCCCCGACTACATTATGTAACTCATCTATGAATAAAATGATTTGCCCTTCTTGCTTAGCTAATTCATTTAATACGGCTTTTAAACGTTCTTCAAACTCTCCGCGAAATTTAGCACCGGCAATTAATGCGCCTAAATCCAATGACAGCAATTTCTTATCCTTTAACCCATCTGGTACTTCACCATCAATAATCCGTTGTGCCAAACCTTCAACAATCGCAGTTTTTCCCACCCCGGGCTCGCCAATGAGCACAGGATTATTTTTTGTGCGTCGTAGCAATACTTGAATGGTACGGCGAATTTCATCATCGCGACCAATCACTGGGTCTAACTTACCTTGCTCTGCTCGCTCAGTGAGATCAATCGTATATTTTTCTAAAGCACGTCGATGTTCTTCCGCTCCTGCATCTTGCACACGTTGGCCGCCGCGTTCTTCATTCACAGCTTTTTCAATATGGGATTTTGTAGCGCCAGTCTTACGTAATAAATTCCCTAACGTACCTGAATCTTCGACGGCTGCTAACAAAAACAATTCACTCGAGATATATTCATCTTTGCGTTTTTGCGCTAATTTATCGGTTACATTTAAAATACGACTCAACTCATTAGACACATGAATCTCGCCACTAGTACCTTCCACTTGCGGTAAGCGATCAATTTCTTCATCTAATGCGCTACGTAATCCTGCTATATTGACATTGGCTTTGCTTAATATTGACGTAACCCCACCTTCTTCTTGTAACATCGCTTTCATCACATGCACAGGCTCAATGACGGCATTATCACGACCTAAAGCTAATGATTGTGCATCTGCCAGTGCTGCTTGAAATCGGCTAGTTAGTTTATCCATACGCATTAGGAGGTCCTCGAGAAATATATAATTTTTAGCTATCTATCTTTAACATAGTGACGAAATTGCAAAGATCAAGATGTTAGGATAAAATATAGTCATTCCATTGGTCATGGTAAAAATAATATGCACCCCCGATTAAATAGTGAGCCAGATGCCGTACAGCTTTTTCAAAAGAAAATAGACGGTAAATTTAATCTTCGCACAGCAAAAAAGGATGCAAAAAGCCTCTCTGTTACTGATTTTGATAACATGGTAACGCGCGCTTATGATAGTTATGTCAAGGAAACATATGACATCAATCAAGAAAGAAGCACCTTCAGCGTACTAAATCTCTTTGATGCTCATAGCCACGAAGGAATGGATAGAGCCAATGCCTTTGTTGAAGAAACGCATGCACTAGCAAGCACCAATGCAAATATTCTTACTATCTTTAATAAAATTACCAATGCGATTAAAGGGCACATAAAAGGAACATTGTTTAGGAAACATTTAGCTTATCATTTTCTTACTATTAGTCCTGCCGATACGGATATGATATATCGTTGTGATGGCGATAATATTCCATGGGATAAACTTGCTAATGAAACTTACTTCTTCATTGCTCTGCAATCTCAAGCACAACAATGCTACTGATATACTTCTCTACCCCTTGTATACAAAAAAAATTACGTTACTATTAGCCTAAATAAACGCACAATATAATCAAGGATAACCCTGCATGCTCCACATTAACTCACTACGTGAAGCAATTACCCACGCCTACCATATGGATGAAGCTGCATGCATCAATCACTTGTTACCTGCCGCACAGCTTCCCGACATGGCTTTAACTCATATCACAGACGTAGCCCAACAACTCGTCATTGCAGCACGCAAGCAACAAAAACAGCAAGGGCCGCTTAACGCATTTTTACATCAATATGACTTATCCAGTGAAGAAGGCATTGCGTTGATGTGCATGGCGGAAGCACTATTACGTATCCCTGACACAGCGACTATGGATAAATTGATTACCGATAAAATTGCAACTGTGGATTGGAAAACTCACATTGCTTCACAAAATACATTTTTCATTAATGCTGCTACCTGGTCATTACTATTTACTGGAAAAGTATTTGCTCCAACCTTGGATAATGAAAAAAACCTAGCCTCTTCGTTAGCACGCTTGATTAGTCGCGTCGGCATCAGCATGATTCGCCCGCTGATCTTGCAAGGGATGAAAGCTATCGGCAAACAATTCGTCATGGGTGAAACCATTGAAACTGCACTGAAACGTGCACATAAAGTCATGACTACAGGTTATCATTTTTCTTTTGACATGCTAGGTGAAGCTGCTCGTACT
This sequence comes from Gammaproteobacteria bacterium RIFCSPHIGHO2_12_FULL_41_20, assembly GCA_001801575.1. Lineage (GTDB taxonomy): Bacteria > Pseudomonadota > Gammaproteobacteria > DSM-16500 > DSM-16500 > 2-12-FULL-41-20. The sequence continues at coordinate 50,915 of MGYC01000019.1, read as the reverse complement.
GCACAACATGCTGAGCAGTATTTTCAATCTTATGTACATGCTATTGATATACTAGGAAAAAGTGCCACTTCCACTAACCCAGCTGAAAATCCAGGGATATCAATTAAACTCTCAGCACTGCACCCTCGCTATGAATTTGCAAAACAGCAGATTATTTTTTCTGAGTTATTTCCACGCTTATTGCAGTTAGCACAACAAGCTAAAAGCTATCATCTCGGTTTAACTATCGATGCTGAAGAAGCTGATCGCCTGGATATGTCTCTCGATATTTTTGAAAAACTTTATACTGATCCCTCTCTATGTGATTGGGACGGGTTAGGACTAGCAGTACAAGCTTATCAAAAACGTGCGTTCTTAGTGATTGACTGGATCCAACAATTAGCAAAAACTCATAACAAATGCATCATGCTAAGATTAGTTAAAGGTGCGTATTGGGATTACGAGATTAAACACAGTCAATTATTGGGACTAGAAAATTATCCCGTATTTACTCGCAAACATGCCACTGATGTATCCTATCTCGCCTGCGTAAAAAAACTATTAGCTTATTCCGACTATATTTATCCGCAATTTGGTACACATAATGCTTATTGCATAGCAGCTATCCTTGAGCAAGCACAACCCGAACAGCAGTTTGAATTCCAGTGCTTACATGGCATGGGCAATATTCTTTATGATCAAATCGTTGCTAAAAACCTCTGGAATAAGCCTTGCCGTATTTATGCTCCGGTTGGCACACATAAGGATTTACTTGGCTACTTAGTCCGACGTTTATTAGAAAACGGTGCGAATTCTTCTTTCCTCAATCAACTTGCCGACGATAAAACTCCAATAGAAAAAGTAACGATTAATCCAGTTGCACGCATTGCTGCCTTATCTAAAAAACCGCATCCACATATTCCATTGCCAAGAAATATTTATCAACAATGGTTAAATTCCACAGGTATAGATTTATCTAATTCACAGCAATGGACAAAGCTAAAACATCGCATTGAATTAGCTGAAAAAACTGCATGGACGGGACATGCGATTATTGCTGGCAATACCAAACCAAACGCTACCCAACCCTTAGTTTCTCCTGGCAATACTCAGCAATGTATTGGGCAAGTCAGTGATGCTAATCTAGACGATGTTGCAGACGCACTAACTATAGCCACCGCTGCGACGGCAGCATGGGGTGCTACACCCGCAGCAGAATGCGCTACCCTATTAGAAAAAGTTGCCGCTTTATTTGAACAAGCCATGCCTGAGTTTATTTCCTTACTGTGTAGTGAAGGTGGTAAATGCATCCCTGATTGTCTTTCTGAAGTCCGTGAAGCCATCGATTTCTGCCGTTATTATGCTTATCGTGCTCGCCTTGACTTATTACCGCAAGACTTACCAAGTTGCACCGGCGAAGCGAATCAACTCTCGCTACATCCACGTGGCGTTATTGTGTGTATTAGTCCCTGGAACTTCCCTCTTGCCATTTTTATCGGACAAATCGTCGCGGCCCTGGTGACAGGTAATACGGTTATTGCCAAACCTGCTGAACAAACACCGTTAATTGCCCATGCTGCCATTCGGTTATTACATCAAGCAGGTATACCCAAAGAAGCCGTACAACTCTTACCCGGAAAAGGAGAAATCATTGGCGCAAAATTAGTTGCTGATGAACGTGTGGCCGGCGTGATGTTTACTGGCTCGACAGAAACAGCAAAACATATTCAAAAAACCTTAGCTGAACGTAACGGCCCTATTGTCCAGCTAATTGCAGAAACCGGCGGACTTAATGCCATGATTGTTGATTCCTCTGCACTACCGGAGCAGTGCATAATGGATATCATGCAGTCTGCATTTAATAGCGCTGGTCAACGTTGCTCGGCGCTACGGGTGTTATTCTTGCAGGAAGACATCGCTGATACTTTTCTCGATATGTTAAAAGGCGCAATGGCAGAACTAAAAGTTGGCGACCCTGCGCAGCTAGACACCGATATTGGTCCTGTCATTGATAATGATGCATTGCAAATGCTACAGCAGCATGCAACACGCATGCATCAAGAAGCAAAATTTATTTACCAAGTCCCTTTACCCACTGCTCTTCATGGCTATTACTTTGCCCCCTGTGTGTTTGAGATAGCTAATTTACAGATATTAAAGCGTGAGGTATTTGGTCCTATTTTACATGTTATTCGTTATCCAGCTAACCAGCTGCATCATGTCATGGAAACGATTGTGCAAACCGGCTACGGCCTGACGTTAGGCATTCATAGCCGTATTGATACAACTGTGAAATATATTGCTAGTCATATGCCCGTAGGCAATGTGTATATTAATCGCAATATGATTGGTGCGGTAGTTGGTGTACAACCGTTTGGTGGCGAGAGATTATCAGGTACAGGCCCTAAAGCCGGTGGCCCACATTATTTACCCCGCCTTTGCGTAGAACGCGCCATATCTGTCAATACCGCTGCCGCGGGGGGCAATGCACGACTGGTATCACTGCGGGAAGAGGAATTATCCTAGCAGGCGTTCCCGCTGAAGACGGTGAGCTGATCCTTCGCTAACGCTCAGGATGACAATTTGGCAATTAAACTATCAAATTGTCATCCTGAGCGTTAGCGAAGGATCAGCTCACCGTCTTCAGCGGGAACGCCTGCTAGGATAATGGTTTCCGCCCACCTCAAGAAACGTTATAATAATTTTTTATCATCATGATGAGAGTGTTTATTGAACTGTGTCTACTACCTATGCAAACGAAGGACGTCGCGGCCAGGGAAGGTAAAAAGCGCCGAGTACAAGGACGTACGCTCCTGAGTTGCATAGGTAGTAGACACAGTTCAATAAACACTCTCATCATAATTCAGCTTATGGAGCCTCATGGATAATACACAATCCATCGCCTATGTTATGTTCCTCATCTTCACAGGGACAGCGCTATTATCGACTGTTGCGCTATTCACACGACAGTCGCTATTAGTCGCATACATAGCTTTAGGTGCAATACTAGGCCCATGGGGGCTAAAACTAGTTTCCGACTCTGCTATCATTGATCAAACAGGAGAAGTGGGAATTATCTTCCTACTCTTTCTTTTAGGCTTACATTTACAACCACAGAATCTCTTCCACTCCTTACGTAAAATGAGTTGGATTGCATTTATCAGCTCTGTTTTGTTTTTTCTGCTTGGATTCATCGTTAGCTATGTATTCAACTTTAGAGTCAGTGATTGTTTCATCATCGGTGCTGCCACCATGTTTTCTAGCACAATTATCGGTTTAAAACTGTTGCCAACCACAGTACTGCATCATCAACATACCGGTGAATTAGTGATTAGCGTCTTGTTATTGCAAGATTTATTAGCCATTTTAGTTTTATTGATTTTGCAAGCAATTGCTGATCAACAGGTTTCTATACGCGAATTATTATTAGTTATTATTGCTGTACCTACCTTGCTGTTAGTTGCATATGTTTTTGCATACTTCTTTTTATCTTGGTTATTAAAACGTTTTGATAAGTTTCATGAATATATATTTATTTTATCGATTGGCTGGTGCTTATGTATGGCACAACTGAGTCATGTGCTAGGTCTATCCGCAGAAATTGGCGCATTTATTGCTGGTGTAGCTTTAGCTAGTAATCCCATTTCTCTGTATATTGCGGAAAATTTGAAACCTGTTCGTGATTTCTTTTTGGTTATATTCTTCTTTGCTGTCGGTGCAGGCTTTAATTTTCATTACTTACCCACCGTAATCGTACCCGCCTTAATCTTAAGTGGATTAACCCTAACACTAAAACCTGTGGTATTTCGCTGGCTATTACATCGTGTCGGAGAAGTAAAATCAGTCAGCTGGGAAATTGGCATACGCCTAGGACAAATGAGTGAGTTTTCATTATTGATCGTATACCTAGCTTATCAAACTCACCTTATTCAACCTACCACCACCTATATGGTCCAAGCCGTCACTATTTTATCCTTCATTGTTTCCTGCTATTGGGTAGTTCTTTACTATCCCACACCGTTAGCCACTTCGGATAAGTTACGACGAGATTAAGCAATTATGAGTAACACACACCACTCTCATCATGATCATCATGCAGCATCCACGTCGCATTTTACTTTTGCCACCGCCGTTACTCTCAATCTAGGATACACTATCATTCAAGCTATTTTTGCACTGACTACTAACTCTATGAGCTTATTGGCGGATGCAGGACACAACTTGGGTGATGTACTCGCCCTGCTATTAGCGTGGGGCGCCAATTGGTTGCTTACTTTACCTGCACGCAAGCGTTATAGTTACGGGTTTAAACGTACTACCATTTTAGCTGCGCTCAGCAATGCATTAATTTTGGTAGCAACCGCTGCGGTTATCGCTTATGAAGCTATTTATAAACTTTTTCATCTTGCTGCCATTGATACGCATACTGTCGTCGTAGTGGCACTCATCGGCATCATCATAAATGGTGGAACTGCATTATTATTTCTAAAAGGATCACGCGAAGATTTAAATATTAAAAGCGCATTATATCACTTACTTTCTGATGCTATTATCTCGCTTGGTGTAGTCATTGCAGCCATACTCATTTTATGGACAGGTACACTATGGATAGATCCCATCATTGGCTTAATCATTGTCGTGGTTATTCTATACGGCACACGAGATTTGTTGCGTGATTCGGTAACGCTACTCCTAGATGCGGTACCACGCTATATTGATCATGCTGGAGTCGAACACTATTTAAAAGGACTACCAGGTGTCACCGCCGTCCATGATTTACATATCTGGGGGTTAAGTACTCGAGAAATTGCATTAACCACTCACCTTGTTATGCCAGAAAAACGCTTATCGGATGCGGATTACAAACACATTAATACTGTATTACGTGAAAAATTTACAATTCATCACGCAACAATACAAGTAGAGTCTGGTCATAGCGATCATCCGTGTGCACAAAACGGGCGATGTTAAGCTATAATCCCGCACCTCTCGGGCTAAGGGCTTAATACCGCAGACTCCGGCTCCGCCACGTGTAAGCGCTTGGTCGAACTTTCAAGAGCTGCGCCATCAAAAAGCCGCATACTAGTCCGCTTCTGTTGCTCACGTGCTGGCTCATCTAACCCAGCATCACGCAGAAACGCAGTAAGCTCCGGCTTTCTTCGCAAAAAATCCACAATCATATCCATGCCATCCCTGGAAGCACCCGGCGCTAAAATATAGCGTCGATAGCGTCTACCACTTTCTGAAGATAAAGGATCACCTTGAAAAACTGTGGCATACATATCTGCTGCATAAGTTAACGATAGTAAATAGCCGTAGTATCCAGCTTCATACCCTCCTAGTAAATGATCAAAACTAGCAGGAAAACAAGTGTCTAAAACTGGTAGTTGTAACAGACGGCATCGAAGCTGATTCGCATATGATTTGATATCCAATTCTCTTAGCTCTTCTGTCGACATATCATGCACATTAAAGTCAAAATGGCCAAAATTCAATTGTCTTTTATAGGTATATCCAGCATGCATTCTTGCTCTATTTCTTAATTGCTGTGCCACTTCTAGTGGTAATGGTTGTTGTGTTTCCGTGTGTGCACTTAACTTCCGCAACGCCTCTGGCTCATAACACCAGTTTTCTAACATTTGTGAAGGCGCCTCAATAAAATCTCTTTCTGTGTTTTCAAATTCATGTTGTAACAGCTTAGTGTGTGTACATAAGCAATGCATAACATGGCCGAACTCGTGAAAAAATGTCTTCACATCATCAAAGGGTAAATTTTCATTTCTAGGAAAATTACACAGCATCACAGCAAAACAAGGCTCTCTATCACTAGGAATCCCGCTAATATGGGATATATCACAACCTGATTGTAATGTACCTGCTTCTGCATGCGCGTATTTGCCATCACGTGGGTATAAGTCTAAATAAAATCCACCGATTTTTTCTCCTAGCGTACCTGAAACCTCATCATTATTATAAACATCAAAATACTTCACATCGGGATGCCAAGCATTTTCATTTTCTCTTTGCACAAATCTCAATCCTAATAATTGCTCATAAATACTTAATGTTCCATTAATGACTTTTTCTTGTGGAAAATACTTTTTAATTTCTTCCATATTAATAGAACAGGCTTCCTCTTCGCGCCAGCGCATATAATAGCGCATATCAAAAATCTCTAATTGCAAAGTATCGTCTTGTTCTTTTGCACGAGCAAAGCTAGTTAGTTCTCGTAAATTTCTTTCTAGTAACGGTGTAAATCGCTGATTCATATCATCAAGAAACACTCTTACAGTTTTACTATCACGGACCATTCTCTCTTCAGCAACATAAGCAGCAAATGTTTTATAACCCAATAATTGGGCTAACTCATTTCTTAGCTCAAGTACTTCTTTCAAAATAAGTAGATTTTCACGCTCGCAACGAGTTTCAAATGCGCTAAAAATCTTTTCCCTTGTGCTTCTATTTTTTGCATAATCTAATATAGGAAATAAATCGGGATATTTTAATGTTACCTTATACATGCCCGGCGATACTTCACGCTCCTTAGTAAACCAACTTTTAGGTAACCCATCTAACTCACTCGCTGGCATAACAAAAAAAGTATCATCTTCTTCTATATTGCGCTGAAACTCGATACTCAGCGCGGAAATTTTTTGTTTAATTTGCGTAATTTTTTCTTTTTTTTTCGCGATCATTGATATATAATCCATTACGTTTGTAATCCCGCATAGTAAAGTCAAAATACCGCACACATTCGGGATGCAGCTGTAATTTTTCAGTTTGATATGTGCCTGTTTCGTATTGGCAAAGCACTTGAAAAACATCTTCGCGCTGTTGGCATGCTATGTGGAGTTTTGCTATTCCTGTCGCTGCATCTGCACTCGCTTGTCTAACTACTTCATCAGTATGTACATCTTTGGGGAGAGTACAAAGTGTTTGTGCTTTTTGTGTATAAATACCAAGGTTAATCAGCGGTTGCACTGCCGTGGCAAAATTAATTTTCTCAGGAGAGTTAAGCAAAGCTGCAACTTGGTCATAAGTTTCTATATACAGTTGCTTAATCTGAGCAAGCAATAGTTGAATTGATGCGACTGTAACATGGCTAAAATCTAAAGGAATGTCAAAAAGTTCTTTTTCTTGGGGTTTTACTCGCGACAACATAAATCTCATCCTCCATGAAAGGTATTTGTTATTTTAATCTAGAAACGGTAGTTGCAGAGTCGTAATCTTAGAGAAAAGTTATTAAGAGATCAAGGGCACACATAAATCTCCACGAATTCTGCTTATGAATTAATGCCCATTTTTGCCCTCGACTATTTCTTACATATAATTCGAATATGTCGTACTATCTCGAACTATACGTACACTCCCCTTCTTGAATATCTGCCCAAAAATATTGGAGCGTAACTGGAATAAGCCCATCAGAAGAGAGTTCTTGCTTTACGTTTATTACTTCCGTCAGCATGGACTGGTTCTAACAAACTGTAGATAAAGCTAGTACTTTAGGCTTAACTAATCTTTCAAAATCATGAAAAGCCATTTGAATCAATTCAGAATGTGATCCAGCATTAAAAGCAATATGATCACGGCGCGCTAAACGATCAGACACATAAACTGGCATCCCATAAAGATTACCCAAAGGTGGCATGGCTCCTACTTCACACTCAGGAAACTTACTCTTAAACTCTGATTCTGCCGCCAAATCCACTTGTGTAGCCCCTGTTATATTCCGCAACAAGGCAAAATTGACATGATCGTTGCTCGGTAATACCACCATGGCTAACTTACCATCCACTTTAACAATCACAGTCTTAGCTAATTGTTTACCCGAAATATGCGCAGATGCAGCTATTTCTTGGGCAGTAAACGCAGGTGAATGGCTAATAGCCACATACCTTATATGATGATTATCAAGGAATTCTTTTAATTTTCGCACTGGCATGACAGCATCTCCTTCTTCCGCTCGACTATTTTTAGTATAGTTCTTGTACAGAAAATCAGGGGATGACCAGCAGTTCCGCTAACACTGTCATCCTGAGCGTCAGCGAGGATCTTCTTAATAAATCCTCGGTGTTTATTAAGAAGATCCTCGCTGACGCTCAGGATGACAGTGTTAGCAGGAACTGCTGGGGGATGACATGGAGAAATGCGCAAAACTCCTAATCTCAATTACACAACTGTATCACTCGACTAATCTCCTCTATCGTCGTCCAACGGCCAAACGAAAAACGTATGGCTTGCTGTGCTTCCTCTGCCGTTTGCCCTAGTGCACGTAACACATAAGACACTGCACCATCTTGGTTTTGGCAAGCTGAAGCCGTAGAAATTGCTACCGACGTTAGCAACTTTTCAGCTAGCCCTGCCATCCGTACATTCAAAATATGTGGCACACTGCAGGCAAGATCGGTATTCACCGCCAAGCCAGGGCACTTCACTAACCCTTGCAATAACCGATCACGCAATCCCTGTATATGTGCGCTATCTGCAGCCATTTCTGCAACAGCAATGTGCAAGGCCTCACCCAAACCCACGATTTGATGCGGCGCTAACGTGCCTGCACGCATACCTTGCTCATGTCCACCACCGTGTATTTGCGCTTCCACGCGCACACGCGGTTTCTTACGCACATATAAAGCGCCTATCCCTTTCGGCCCATACACCTTATGCGCACACAGCGATAGTAAATCGATGGGTACGCGTGTTACATCTATCGTTACTTTTCCCGCGCTTTGTGCCGCATCTACATGCAGCAAAATACCTCGTGCTGCAGTAACCTCAGCGATAGCGGCCAAATCTTGAATCACCCCCAATTCATTATTCACGTGCATGATAGAAACTAGTATCGTGTCGTCACGCACCGCAGCCTGGAAAGCAGTAATATCCAGCAAACCATTTGGCAAAGGATTAAGATACGTCACACTAAACCCTTGCTTTTCTAAATGCTGACACGGCTCCAGCACCGACTTATGCTCGGTTTTCATGGTGATAATATGCTTACCTTTGCGGCGATAAAGTGTCACTGCACCTTTTAGTGCTAAATTATTCGCTTCAGTGGCACCGGATGTGAAAATAATTTCGCTGGGTTCGGCGTGAATAAAAGCAGCGACTTGCTCACGCGCTGTATCTACAGCCTGTTTTGCTGCTTGCCCGAATGTATGACGCGAAGCTGGGTTGGCGAATATGCCACTCGGCGTAAGATATTGTAACATCTTGTCTGCCACCCGTGGATCAACCGGTGTAGTAGCAGCATAGTCGAGGTAAATCGACATTTACTCCACCTTTGGTCGCATATGCGGAAACAAAATCACATCACGAATCGACGGCGCATCGGCAAACAACATCACTAAACGATCAATACCAATACCTTCTCCCGCTGTTGGTGGTAAACCATATTCTAAGGCAGTCACATAATCTGCATCATAGGGCATCGCTTCTTCATCGCCCGCCGTTTTTTCTGCCACTTGCGCATGAAAGCGTTCCGCCTGATCTTCTGGATCATTCAACTCAGAAAAACCATTCGCGATTTCACGCCCCGTCACAAAAAATTCAAAGCGATCCGTCACAAAAGGATTGTGCTCATTACGCCGCGCTAAGGGTGAAACTTCAGCTGGATATTCTGTGATAAATGTCGGTAAACGCAGTTTCTGCTCTACCGTTTTTTCAAAAATTTCTAATTGCACTTTGCCTAAAGTATAATTCGCTTGCAATGGCACACCTAATGTTTTCGCTACTTTATTCGCCGTCGCCAATGCATCTAAATCACGTTCGGCTACATTAGCATTAAACTGCAAAATCGCCTGCTTCAACGTTAAACGCTGGAAAGGTTCACTCACATCAAAGCTTTCTCCTTGATACGTCATATGCGTAGTACCCAGTACCGCTATTGCTAATTGGCGAATTAACACTTCGGTTAAATCCATCAAATCCTTATAATCTGCATACGCCTGATAAAACTCCAACATAGTAAATTCCGGATTATGCTGCGTGGACACTCCCTCGTTACGAAAGTTACGATTAATCTCAAACACACGCTCAAACCCACCAACCACTAACCGCTTCAAATATAACTCCGGTGCAATGCGTAAATATAATGGCATATCTAACGCATGATGATGCGTCACAAAGGGTCTAGCTGCTGCACCACCCGCTAACACTTGCATCATAGGCGTTTCTACTTCGAGAAAATCTCGCTCTTTTAAAAATTGCCGTACCGCATCGATAATTTTCGTACGCAGCAAAAATGTGCGGCGCGTTTCTTCATTCACCATTAAATCCACATAGCGTTGTCGGTAACGCAACTCTTGGTCAGTGAGCCCATGATATTTGTCCGGCAGAGGTTGCAAGGCTTTGGTTAACAAACGGATCGTGTGTACACGCACGGAAAGTTCACCGGTTTTTGTCTTAAATAAATGGCCTTCCACACCCACAATGTCGCCTAAATCCCAATCCAGAAATATCTCGTACATCCCTTCTGGCAATTCATTTTGACGTAAATACAATTGAATACGCCCAGAAGTATCTTGCAAATGCACAAAACTGGCTTTGCCCATTAAGCGGCGTGTCATTATGCGGCCAGCTACGCGCACTTGTACTGGATGCGTCTCTAATTCTGGTTCAGTTTTCTCGCCATATTGAACATGCAAGCGTGCTGCTATAGCATCACGTCGAAAATCTGTGGGATAAGCTTTGGCTTGTTGTCGCCACGCAGTCAGTTTCGCACGACGTTGTTCTACTAAATCATGGGTGTTCGTGGTGACGTTTTCTTTATCATGCATACTTTATCCTCTTACAAACATTTCTAGCCCTGTGGGGATCTGGCGCAAGGAATCACAGTCCACTTAATAAACTCGCTTCAATAAATTTATCTAAATCTCCGTCCAATACCGCTTGTACGTGCGAGACTTCAACACCCGTGCGCAAATCTTTAATGCGCGACATGTCTAACACATAAGAGCGAATTTGACTGCCCCAGGTGATATCTTTTTTCGTTGACTCTAATTCTTGTTGTTTCGCACGCCGCTTTTGTATTTCTAATTCATACAGTCTAGCACGCAATTGCTTCATCGCCTGTGCACGATTTTTATGCTGCGAACGATCCGATTGACATTGTACAACCGTATTAGTAGGGATATGGGTAATACGTATGGCTGAATCTGTACGATTCACATGTTGCCCGCCCGCGCCACTCGCACGATACGTATCAATGCGTAAATCTGCCGGATTAATCTCAATCGCAATACTTTCGTCAATTTCTGGGGAAATAAATACCGAAGCAAATGAAGTATGCCGCTTGTGGTTGGCATCAAACGGCGATTTTCTCACTAAGCGATGCACTCCTGACTCTGTCCGTAACCATCCATAAGCATACGGCCCATCAAATTTCACGGTTGCACTTTTAATACCTGCTACTTCACCTGGTGATGCTTCTATCATCTCGGTGCTAAAGCCATGCCGTTCTCCCCAACGTAAATACATGCGCAACAGCATTTCCGCCCAATCTTGCGCTTCCGTGCCACCAGAGCCAGCTTGAATATCCATATATGCCGCTTGCGCATCCATCTCACCAGAAAACATGCGTTGGAATTCTAGCGCTTCAATTTTCTTAGCTACGTCAGTTAGATCTTGCGTAATAGAGGCAAGCACATCGGTATCATTTTCAGTAAAAGCCAGACGATGGAGTTCTTCTGTATCATGCAACAGCATGACTAAGCTATCAACCATATTCACGGTATTTTCTAGCTGAGCTCGTTCTCGCCCCAATACTTGGGTACGTTCAGGTTGACTCCAAATCGCTGGATCTTCTAACTCACGTTTAACTGCTATCAACCGTTCATGTTTTTTATCAACCTCAAAGATACCCCCGAATCTCTTGCAAGCGTACCTCGAGATCTTTTATGTAACCCGGAATAGATAGAATTTCTGTCATGTAAAAACCTTATATTTTAGAGCGTTAACCCTAATATCGAAACCGCACTTGCGCCAATTGTTGCACATAAGAGCCAGCAAAGACAATTTCCACGAAGGTTGAGATAAGATTTATTTAAGCTAAAAATGGTAACTTTATGTGCAATATAATGACAAATTTTGCAGGAGTTCCCGCTAACACTGTCATCCTGAGCGTCAGCGAAGGATCTTCTTAATAGACACCGAGGATTTATTAAGAAGATCCTTCGCTAACGCTCAGGATGACAGTGTTAGCGGGAACTCCTGCAAAATTTGGGGAGAAGTGATATGTTTGTTCGAGACCACACACAACAACCTCTGCGCGTACGGCTGTATAATGCCTATCCCCGTACTTTCGACACACCTTTCATCAGCCCCTCAGGGCAAGTTAACATGGAAGCCTTTCTCCACTCCATTATAGCTAGGCTAGGCTATGCCAATATTCCAACCCACCAGAGAACCACTGGGCTGTTCTATGCCGATGCTTACGCCGAACATTATGCACCGGTGAGAATAGTTTATATATTAGCGGCCTCGCTCATCCTCACTATTGGGATATGACCACTAATTTCAGCTTTCTATTTCAAGCTAACGAAAATATTCTCCCGCATCAAGCCTTAGCCGCATTTTTTCACGGACCGACATTTGCAGACTGTGGCAGTGTGCTGCAAGCCTGCGTGTATCGCGCTATCGAAGAAATGCTAGGTTCCGATACCTTTAATCGCTTATTTGGTAATGCCCTCTCTCGCTTTGTCATTACTCCTATCCTATACAGAGAGATCCCTGTGCAAATGGAGTATCCGGATGTTTCGCAAAAAAATCGTCTGCACGGAGGAAATCCGCTGTATTTCTTATTTGATTCGATAGATACACCTACAGAAAAAGACATTGTTCCCGGTGATATTTTGTATATCAAGGGAATAGAAAAGTATCCCTACAAACATCCTGCTGGCACAGAAAATGGAGAAAATGTCATCTGCATCGGCCGCAATCCGGCAGGAGAAAATCTATATCTAGGTTTTGGGCCTGTCACCTTTCCACAACCACTAACTTATGCGGAAATCCGTGTGAAATTAATCCATGCCTATAACCTACCGCAGTCAACAGACAGTAAGGAAAAAATTCATCTCCTACAACTTAGTACCGCTACTGATGCTATAGAAAAACTAACGCATAAACCGTCTGCAAGCATAGCTACACTTTTAGCTAATGACCACGTCGATGATCATCAGCCTATCGGGGGTATCACTCATGCCATACGCTTTAATCCACAAAAATTACTCGCTTTCCTCCAGCGCCCAGCAACCGCTTGGCATACTCTGCCTTTAGCTGAATTAGAACGAGGAGTCAGCGCCACCGCAACCCAAGCGGTGCATCAAGTCACTTCCTTTCCCGCTGAATCCAGAGGTAAATCGTTTGCGAATTATGCAGTCACCCAACCCGTACAAGCACAGATGCTAACTGTGGCACAACAATTTGCCGCTGCCCTATGTAACAACAAACAAGAAGCAAGGGGCTTAATCCTCACCGGCATGCCAGGCATTGGCAAAACGCACTTGAGTATCGCCGTGGCTACCTATGCTGCTCAACATGGCAGACGCGTGTTATTTATTGATGCTGAAACCATTGGTAATGCTTATCAAAAAATCGGTGAACAACGTGGTGTACCACCTTCGGATGCGGAAATGGAACAATTATTTGCTGAGTGGTTAGACAATATTGACCTGGTAATTTTAGATGACATTAACACCCAATACGGTACAAGCGCTAGGTTTCTAATCCTTGCTATACAATATGTAATTACCCGCAATAAAGCGTTGATGGTAAGTTCAAATCAACCAGTCAACACCTTACAAACAAGTTTGCCGGATTATATAGGTTATACAGACCCACGCAGTGCAAATTTTCTCGTAATACGTGACTTACAAGGCCCTAGTTATCGCTCTGCCTGGTGGCAACATCCAATACCCCATCCCACGCTAACTGCGCTTACTACCAACGACGATGCCCTAGCCCTATTGGCGCACACCGCTAGCCAACAAGCCGCCGGAATTGTAATAGAAAGTCAAGAACAAAACTTAGAACAGCTATGCCAACGTTATCTTGCCCTCTCTCCGCAAAAAAATGTGAAAATACGCATTGTTCAAGAGCCGTATAGAGGCAATTATATTTACGATTTCTATATTCATGATGCCAGTGAATACGATGTATTTATTATCAAAGTAAATGATAATGACGAATGTGAGCAATTACTAAAATTAGTCTCACAAATACATAACCTGGGTAAAAAACTGATTGTGGTTACTGATAATAAAACACAGCTACAACAAAATCTTGCAAGATGGCTAAGTTATAATAGAGAAACTCAGCCTCGCCTCACCGATAGGCTGCATAACTTGCTATTGCAGCAAGCTGATTGGGGGCAAGTTCGCCTCATGGCAGACAACATGACTCCGGCTACATCTAGCATGGGCATGTTCGCCGCCTCTATTCAGCGCGGACCTAAAGCGGCACCCACAAAGCCAAAGAGACCCCCCCGCAAAAGAAAAAAGCACACCTTAACATACAATACGGCCTACAGTAGCATAACTATAGGAGTTCCCGCTGAAGACGGTGAGCTGGTCCTTTCCTTACCCCGCCATCTCTCCCCTTCTTAGAATTCGAATTCCGTGTTTAAACTACTTCTATCAATTCAGAATATCGTTTTAACTCGGCATCCACCGTAAGCAACCGCAATGGTTCACAGATAGCCTGGGCGATAAGCATGCGATCAAACAGATCACGGTGATAAGGGGGGAGTTTTACCACCTCCGCTGCGTGTTTCACTGTCATCGATAATTCAACAAACCCTTCTGTTTCAATAGCGGTAATTAGATCATGGATAGCAACATGCAACTTACCCAGCTGTACCTTAATCGCTGCTTCCCAAATAGAAACGCTGCTCACATACACTATATCTGCATCGACAATGCAGATCCGCGCTTGTTTAGATAAACGTCGATCATTTTTAAGCCACCATAAGAAAAGATGCGTATCAAGTAATACTTGCATTACTTACCTTCAAATTGATTAAGCAAACTCTCTGGAAGTGGCGCATCAAAATCAGCAGAAATCTTGATTTTTCCCTTTAGTGCACCTGGCTTACGCTTGGATTTAGTGAGGGTAATAGGAACAAGCTTTGCTGCTGGCTTCCCTGCCTTGGCAATAATGATTTCCTCGCCGTGCATAACGGAATCAATTAATTTAGATAAATGAGTTTTCGCATAATGTATGTTAACCGTGTGCATAACCGCTCTCTATTTAGATTTAGCTAAGTTTAGTTTGGTCTAACTTAGTTTATCTCTTACGTCAATACAACACTCATTAATCTCCCAATCCCATACGTGATGCCACCTGCTGCTGCGCCTATACACAACATGCGTATACTACTCAGCAAGGCTGAAGTATTAGTAAACAAACTCAGCAAGGCTCCCACTGCTAACAATGACAATGCCGTTAATCCCATACTTATTGATAAATTCCCAACATAATCCCCAACCAGAAAAGGAATAACAGGAATTAAGGCACCCATTGCAAAAGTCAGAAAGGAAGATAGCATCGCACCCATTGGTGAAGGGAGCTCTGCTGGATTTAATCCTAATTCTTCTCGTGCCAAAGTATCCAACGCTGTTTCTGGATTATTAATCAGTAAACGACTTAATTTTTCTGCCTCTTCTTTAACTAGGCCGCGCGCTTGATAAATTAACGTTAACTCTTGAATTTCTTCTTCTGGGTAAAGCTCTAATTCACTACGCTCTAAACCAATTTGATATTCCAATACTTCGCGCTGTGAGCGCACAGATACAAATTCTCCTGCTGCCATTGAACATGCTCCTGCTAATAAACCAGCGATACCGGCAATAATGATGGTAGGATGCTGTGCGTGTGCGCCCACCATACCCAGCAGTAAACTCATATTCGAAACTAAGCCATCATTAACCCCAAACACTGCTGCGCGTAAATTGCCAGACATCGATAACCAGCGATGCTTATGCTCATGGTTTAGTGTATTGAATATTGACATGCCCCGCACTTTCATCGCTGACAATACGTAACGTAACCGCTCCGGCCCAAATTGCATCAGCAAATAACTCACTAAACGATCGCGCACAGAAAGTTGAAAACTAAGCGGAGTTTTTACCTGCCGCGCCCATATCGCCGCTTGCTCTTCCGCAGCAAGCGCAAGATTTTCAAAGAGTTTCTTGCGTAAAGGGTGCGATTCATAATTAGCAATAAGATGATAAAAGTACGCGGAACGCTTTTCTTCTTGCCAATTCTTGATTGGATTCATAACGATATTCCCCGCCTAACTATCTCTAGGATAATACGATGGAATTCGATGGTAATGCTATATCCCTCCCTAAGCAGGATTGTTTTGTTAATAAAAAATAAAGAAATACACACTAAGCTTAATAAATAAGCACAAAGACTCTAGGGTCTGTCGTCAATTACTTACTCAAAGTAAGTAATTGACGACAGACCCTTAGCCCTTTTAGAGGAGAAAAGGCATGAAAAGAGTCGTCATTGTTGGCGCCGGCCCAGTAGGTTTATATACTGCGATTAAGCTTAAACAACGCGGGGTTGATGTCACGGTAATTGACCCAAGAGCGGATAACTATACCCGGCCAGGTATTATTAGCGGCATGGTATTCATGGATTTAGAAGAACATCTCGGACAACCCTTAGAGTATGACTCACATCATATCAAGGATGTGGAACGTTCTCTTTATAAAATCGCCAGCGCATTACATATCGATATTCAAAAATATACGTTTCAAACCCTCACCGACCATGGCGTTATTGCAGCAGACTCACAGAAAACACCAATATCCCTGGCTTGTGATCTCGTTATTGATTGCAGTGGCTCCAAACGTGTCGTGATGAGTGATATTAACCGACGCCATACTGATCCACCCTTTAAGCTACAAGCTATTGCGCCTAACTCATTAAAAAATCATTTCATTGCCTATATTACAATGCCCACCGAAGATGCTGCATTACTGGACACCCCTCTGCCCACACAAACTGATCCGCGAACACATACACAGGCATTAGAAAGGCTACGCCTACAGTTTGGTTGGCCGGAATTCTCTGAACCGTATCTTATGCATCAAACATTAGATAAGAATAAGGTTTGTTTGTATTTTGAAACACCCCCCGGATTGCAGGCTGATCAACAAGAAGCATGGGTACAGGCATTACTACAATTAAAAACCGGTAAAGACACGGTAAGTTTTGCACAAACACCGCTTAAAAGCGGTAAGAAAAAACCTAAATTTACCGCTTTTATTCTTGATCCCCATAAAGCCACCCTCTTTGCCCATCAGGAAAGCAACCTGCCGATGGTAATACCACTCGGAGACTCACAAATTGATCCAGATTATCGACTAGGCATAGGCATTGTAAGTGGCGTTACCCGAGTCGATGCCTGGATACAATCACTCACTATTGAATCTGGCGTAATAACTACTATCGATCTCGAACTTTATACAGCTCAACTACAGCCACTATTAGCCGAATTTGAGCATGAAATTATTACCTCAATTCGCGCTCGGCATTATCAATTAGAATGTGATCTAAAAACAGCAGAACAACGTTACCAGCGAGCACTAGCAGCAAGCACAGAACCCGCAGAAAGACAAAGCATTCAAGCAGGTTTAGAGGAAATTCATTACCGGCGCACTATGCAATATTATCAGAAAGGGTTAGAGGGTTATCAGAATACACTGGATTCAGACCGGAATATTGCTCTCGATGCTTACGGCAATATCACTCATGAGTTGTTATTGGCACGCAGTCAAAAAGCTCTCTTGAAAGCATTGGCGAGCATACCTGAATCACACGCAATAGAGAGAGAAAAAATACGCGCTACATTACAAGACATGGCAGATAAATATACCCAGCTTAGTAAACGATTATCAGCGCTTAACAAACCCGTTAATAGTGAAGCCTATTCTCAAAAAGCATTCGTGTTGCAAGAGCAATTATCTGAATCTGCACAACGCCCAAGACTGCACCGATAGTTTTTCTGTTATAAACCCTTTGCTAAAACCAACGCATCTTCACGACCTGCAAAAATAGGATAGTAATCTTTGCGCTCACCTATTAAGCTAAAACCTAACTGCTCATACAAGGCAATAGCTCGGGTATTAGAACGCCTTACTTCTAGATAAGCCATGTTTGCACCTTGTTGCTGCATATTTAATAATGCATATTCGAGTAATTTTCTTCCCCGTCCTTGCCGTTGAAACTCGGGGCGTACGGCAATATTTAATATGTGACACTCATCCCCTTGTAAATTCACTAAGATAAACGCAATTAATTGTTTATCCAACTCTAGCACCCAGCCTATATAACCCGCGTGCAAACAATGACGAAAAATCTCTTCTGTCCAAGGTGCCGCTTGCGTCAAACGTTCGATTGCGTAAACTTGTGGTATATCATTAACATGAAATGAGCGAAACATATGCCTTACCGACTCACAAAAATTGTTACCCGCACTGGCGACGATGGCCATACTAACCTAGGCAAACAACGCGTCCCTAAGGATAATATTCTCATCGAAGTGCTCGGCACACTCGATGAGCTGAATAGTACACTAGGCCTCTGCTTATCCTTGGGTACACCCAACAATCAACTTATTGTCACCGCATTAACACAAATTCAGCAAGATTTATTTAATATTGGCGGAGAACTCTATGCGCCAGAACACCCGGTCATTACTACAGAAAAAATCTCGCGATTAGAAGAGCTCATAAACAACTGGAATACCACTCTGCCACCTCTTAAGGAGTTTCTGCTACCCGGTGGCAATCCTGCCTCTGCGGCTTGCCATTTGGCTCGCACAGTGTGTCGTCGTCTGGAACGTCGCTTAGTAACACTGCACCAGCAACACCCCTTGGCTAACCGAGAGATATTACGTTATACCAATAGACTATCGGATTTACTCTTTGTGTTAGCACGTATATTAGCTAAAGATACACATGAGCAAGAAGTGGTGTGGGAAAGAAGTGTCTGAACCTCCTTTCCCTAATCCGCTATACGAGAGTGTTTATTGAACTGTGTCAGTACCCTGTCTTGTCTC
>MGYC01000019.1:19352-31859 GCA_001801575.1 Gammaproteobacteria bacterium RIFCSPHIGHO2_12_FULL_41_20 | reverse complement strand
GCTCAGGATGACAGTACTAACGGAAACTGCTCGCTGACGCTCAGGATGACAGTACTAACGGAAACTGCTCGCTGACGCTCAGGATGACAGTGCTAACGGGAACTGCTCGCTGACGCTCAGGATGACAGTGCTAACGGGAACTGCTCGCTGACGCTCAGGATGACAGTACTAACAGGAACTGCTCGCTGACGCTCAGGATGACAGTGCTAACGGGAACTGCTCGCTGACGCTCAGGATGACAGTACTAACGGAAACTGCTCGCTGACGCTCAGGAGACAAGACAGGGTACTGACACAGTTCAATAAACACTCTCCGCTATACTTTTATCGCCTCTTTCTTTTTAGGCAAATAAAGATCGGTAATCGTACCCTCAAACACTTCTGCCGCTAAACCCACTGTCTCTGACAATGTAGGATGAGGGTGAATAGTTAACGCAAGATCTTCTACAGTACATCCCATTTCTATCGCCAGGGTCACTTCCGCCATTAATTCACCGGCATTGGGCCCTACAATCCCAGCACCAATCACGCGATGTGTTGCTTCATCCACTAATAGCTTCGTTAATCCTTCGTCTCGACCCAAACTTAACGACCGACCACTGGCTGCCCAAGGAAATACTCCTTTGCCATACTTGATACCCTTTGTTTTAGCTTCACTTTCAGTCATTCCCACCCAAGCAACTTCTGGATCTGTATAAGCAACGCTAGGAATTGCTTTAACATCAAAAAAATGTTTCTCCCCAGCAATCACTTCAGCCGCAACACGACCCTCAGGAATAGCCTTATGAGCCAGCATTGGCATACCAGCTACATCACCAATCGCAAAAATATGTGGTACATTGGTGCGTTGTTGCTTATCTACAGGGATAAATCCACGTTCATCCACTTTCACGCCGGCTTTGTCTGCCCCTAGCATTTTTCCATTCGGGACACGGCCCACCGCACACAAAATGCGATCAAATTTTTCTGGCTTAGCCGGTGCATTGTCACCTTCAAACGTCACCCATAGCCCATCTTTCTTCGCTTCAACTTTTGTCACTTTTGTTTTCAAATAAATATTCTGATAACGTTTTTGAATGCGTTTGTATAAAGGACTCACAACGTCTGGATCACAACCCGGAATAATTTGATTCATTAATTCGACAATAGTAATTTGCGCACCTAACGCGTGATAGACAGTTGCCATTTCTAAACCAATAATCCCACCGCCAATCACGAGTAATTTGCCTGATGTATCCGCTAACTCCAGTGCGCCTGTGGAATCCATAACACGAGGATCGTCAGGCAGAAATGGTAGTTGCACAGGTCGTGAGCCAACTGCAATAATCGCATGCTCAAACTGAATACGTTGTGTTGCTGTTTTACCTTTCACTTCAATTTCATGATCAGAAACAAACTGACCTACACCTTGCATGACATCTACTTTACGTTGTTTGGCTAAAACTTTTAATCCACCCGTTAAACGCCCAACGATGTTATTTTTCCAGTCACGTAATTTGGTTGTATCTACTTTAGGCTTGTCAAATTGAATACCATGCTCTGCCATTTCTTGTGCTTCATCTAGCACTTTAGCTGCGTGGAGCAATGCCTTGGAAGGAATACAACCTACGTTTAAGCAAACGCCGCCTAATGTCTCATTGCTTTCAACAAGCAGCACTTTTTTACCCAAGTCGGCAGCACGAAATGCCGCAGTATAACCACCTGGCCCGCTACCTAGTACGACTACATCGACTTTCATGTTCTACCCCCTCACCCAAACCCTCTCCCCCATAAAAAATGGGGGAGAGGGGATTGCTAATTAACCCTCTCCTTCCCTACAACAATAAGTTTCGGATATCTGCTAATAACTCCGTTAAACGCACCATAAAACGCGCCCCTTCAGCACCGTCAATGACGCGATGATCATAAGATAACGATAATGGCAACAACAAGCGCGGCACAAAACTGCCCGCTTGATATACTGGCTTATAACTCGCTTTAGATACCCCTAAAATGGCAACTTCAGGATGATTCACTATCGGTGTAAATGCGGTACCACCAATTCCCCCCAAACTGGAAATAGAAAAACACCCGCCTTGCATTTCTCCAGGCAATAGCTGTTTATTGCGTGCCTTCTCACTGAGAATACCTAGTTCTTTTGCTAACTCTACCATACCTTTTTTATCGACATCACGAATCACTGGCACTACCAATCCCTCGTGCGTATCTACAGCCACCCCCAGATGAATATAGTGCTTCAAAAGCAGATTTTCACCGCTTCCATCTAACGAGGAGTTGAATTCGGGAAATTGTTTTAATGCAGCCGCTACTGCCCTCATAATAAATACCAGCGGCGTTAACTTAATGCCTTGTTTTTCTAATGCAGTTTTCTGTGTCTGGCGAAAAGACTCTAATTCTGTTATGTCTGCTTCACCAAATTGGGTAACATGTGGAATCCAATTCCAGTTACGCTGTAAATTTTTTCCAGAGATTCTTTTAACTCGTGATAAAGGCTTGGTTTCTACTGGACCAAAAGGAGTAAAATCAACATCGGGTAACGCTGCAGTAGGTTGTTGCTCTTCTATATAAGCTTGTACGTCTTCTTTTAATATGCGCTGCTTAGGCCCACTACCTGCTATCTGCGCTAAATCCACTCCCAGTTGATGTGCCATACGACGTACACCTGGTCCAGCATGCGCACCAGTTGCCGCTTCTGACGCAGCATGTACCACTGCTGCGGCCTGCTTAGGCTGTGCGGAAAAGGATTGGGGTTTAACTGGAGAAGGCACTGTATCTAGCGTTTCTCCTTGAGTTTCTAATACTAGAATCACCGTGCCAGAAGATACTTTATCTCCTACCTTCACTTTTACCTCTTTAACAGTCCCGGATACCGTTGCGGGTACATCCATGGTGGTTTTATCGGACTCTAATGTCACGACAGAAGCATTCGCTTGAATGTGTTGCCCTGGTTTAACCAGCACTTCCACCACATCCACATCCGTTGCGCCACCTAAGTCGGGAACAGTTACATTCTTAATTGCTGACAAAGATCATTCTCCTATTGTTTAAGAATTTCCTCTTTCATCCCTGCACTGGGTCTACTTTCCTTGGATCAATTTTATATTTTTTTATGGCCGCTGTAACTTGCTTTGCAGTCACTTTCCCCTCTTTCATCAGCGCATAAAGAGTAGCCACAGCGATATAATAACGATTAACCTCAAAATACCACCGTAATTTTTCGCGTGTATCACTACGGCCAAATCCATCAGTCCCTAATGTTATATAAGTACCATGCACAAAAGGTCGAATTAAATCGGCATAGGCACGTACATAATCGGTTGCCGCAATCACTGGGCCTATTTGCTTTTCTAACAACTGTTCAACATAAGAAAGCTGTGGTGTTTTTTCTGGAGATAACATATTTTCACGCTGCACCGCTAATGCTTGCCGACGCAATTCACTAAAACTAGTCACACTCCATATATTTGCCGTCACTGCAAAATCCTTAGCTAATAAGGCTGCTGCTGCAATCACTTCGTTAAGAATAGCACCGCTACCTAAAAGCTGTACATGCTGTGTTTTCTCTTTAGGTTTAGCACCTTGGAACAAGTACATACCGCGAACAATCCCGGTTTCAACACCTTTAGGCATTTCCGGTTGCACATAGCGCTCATTCATCGCCGTGCAATAATAAAAAACATCTTCTTGTTGTTGGTACATACGATGTAAGCCATCTTGCATAATCACCGCCATCTCATACCCAAATGCTGGATCATAGGCACGGCAATTTGGCACCGTAGAAGCCACCAATAAACTCTGACCATCTTGATGCTGCAATCCTTCACCCTCTAACGTCGTACGCCCGGCTGTGGCACCAATTAAAAATCCTCGTGCACGCATATCACCAGCAGCCCAAATTAAATCACCGACACGCTGAAAACCAAACATTGAGTAATAGGTAAAAATAGGAATCATTGGCAACTGATGGGTAACATAGGAGGTAGCAGCAGCAATCCAAGAACACATACAGCCAGCTTCGGTAATGCCTTCTTCTAATACTTGGCCGTCTTGCGTCTCACGATAATATAAAAATTGCCCCTTATCTTCGGGCGTATAAAGCTGACCAACTGAAGAATAAATGCCAATTTGTCGAAACAGCGACTCTAAACCAAACGTGCGTACTTCATCGGAAAAAATTGGCACGATACGTGGCCCAGTTTGTTCATCCTTCAGTAAAATATTAAAAATACGCCCCAATACCATAGTAGTAGAAATAGGACGATCTGCTGAGCCTTTTAATATACTGTCAAATGCTGACAAATCTGGCACCGTTAATGGCTTAGCAATACTATGCCGTGCCGGTAAATAACCACCTAATTTTTTACGTTGCGCATGTAAATACTGAATTTCTTGACTATCTTCTGCTGGCTTATAAAACTCTAGACTCAATAATTGCTGATCAGATAACGGCAGTTTAAAACGTTCGCGGAAGATTTTTAAATCCTCAGGAGTCATATCTAGTAAGTTATGTGCGACATTCCGTCCCTCCGCACTTTTTGTCCCTAATCCATAGCCCTTCACCCCTTGGGCAAGAATCACCGTAGGTTGTCCACGGTATTGCGAAGCTGCTGTATAAGCCGCATAAACTTTGACAGGGTCGTGTGCACCGCGTACAAGCTCGGCAATTTCAGTATCAGAAAAGCTGGCTAATAGCACCCTTAACTCTTCATTATCCCCCGCCAAAAACTCACGCCGATAAACACCGCCTTGCGCATAAGCATCTTGTAAATCACCATCCACACAGGTATTAAGACGATGCAGCAATACCCCCTCTTTATCCGCCGCAAATACCTCATCCCATTTGCTACCCCACATCACTTTTATCACGTGCCAACCTGCACCACGAAATAATCCCTCTAACTCTTGCACAATCTTGCCATTGCTACGCACCAACCCATCCAAGCGTTGTAAATTACAATTCACCACAAAAACAAGATTATCGAGTTTTTCTCTTGCAGCTAATGTTAGCCCTGCAATAGATTCAGGCTCATCCATTTCACCGTCACCACAAAACACCCATACTTTGCGGTCAGAATGTGGCAATAACTGGCGATGTTCAACATAGCGCATAAACCGTGCCTGATATACCCCTTGCAATGCGCCCAGCCCTAAAGAAACGGTAGCAAACTGCCAGAAGTTAGGCATTAACCAAGGATGCGGATACGATGACACTCCAGTACCATCCACTTCTTGGCGAAAGTTTTTTAAGTGCTCTTCCGTTAAACGGCCTTCCAAAAAAGCACGCGCATAAATACCTTCGGAGGAATGCCCTTGAAAATAAACCAGATCACCTAATTGCTGCTTATCAACACCACGAAAAAAATGCTGCAACCCTACCTCATACAAAGTCGCAATAGAGGCATAAGAAGACAAATGCCCACCCACACCTCCGGCATTTTTTTTAGCACGCAATACCATGGCAATGGCATTCCACCGATTTAATGCCTCAATGCGTTGTTCCATCTCCAGGTTCCCTGGATACGCTGGCTGTTGTGCAACAGGTATGGTATTGCAATAAGGGGTAGCAAGTAACTGACTTAACTCCAGCTGTTGCTGATGTGCTGCTTGCAAGAGTTGATTAAGAATAAATTGCGCACGCCCTTTGCCTTCTGCACGCATAACCGAGGCAAATGCATCTAGCCATTCCCGTGTCTCAATTGGATCAATATCGCTCTGCATTCTAGTTTTTGACTCCACTTTGAGCATAATAAGAGCCGGCATATGTATGAAATTATTATAGTAGTATAAGCGCTGTTATGCATTCGGTTAGAAACTACAAGAGCATCCTCTCTCGCAGGAAAGATGTCTATTCCCTCCGCTCGCAGCAGGAGACAAGGCCTCAGAATATCCCCTCCCCAGAGTACTTTTTGCAAGGGGAGAGGATCAGGATGAGAATAGGGTCTGTTTACAATGCAACCCTCTTTTTGCAGCCGAGGGTTGCATTGTAAACAGACCCTAAAGGTCATCCTAAAGCACAGTTGCATTCTCAGCTAAAAACTGGGCTACTCCTTCTGTCGTCGGTTTCATTGCCGGTTCCCCTTTCGTCCAGCCAGCTGGGCATACATCGCCATGCTTTTCATGGAATTGTAACGCATCAATCAGACGCAGCAGCTCGTCAACATTCCGCCCTAGTGGTAAATCATTAACTAGTTGGGAGCGTACCATACCTTGTTTATCGACTAAAAATGCGCCACGCAATGCCACATGCGCAGTGGGATGTTCCACCCCATAAGACTGGCAAATTTGATGGTTAACATCTGCCACTAGTGGAAAACGCACTGCACCAATCCCACCTTCTGCTACTGGAGTTTTACGCCAGGCATTATGTGTAAATTGAGAGTCTATGGATACACCAATCACTAAGGTATTCCGCTGCTCAAATTCATTAATGCGATTATGAATAGCAATGAGTTCTGATGGACAAACAAAGGTAAAATCAAGAGGATAAAAGAAAACAATCGCATATTTATTTTTAATAGCATCCGCCAAGCAAAATTGATTAGTAATCTCACCGTTTGCTAACACCGCAGCAGCAGTAAAATTAGGGGCTTGTCGGCCGACAAGAATAGTCATACGTTCTCTCCTACATGAGTAATCATAAAAAGGATTGCATTATACATGAAAATAAGGTTTTAGTAGTGGCATATAAATTTATCATTACATTCCGTGTATTCGTTTAGCGCGATGCGTAATAGGTGCTGCCTGTTGCTTGTTATTCTCGTAAGCGGTTTCTTGAGCTTGCACAAAATTGTCAATCAACCCTTTTACAATAATCGCTGTATGATTTTCTAATTCATGTCGATAAATAAGCAATCGAGTTACTGATATCATCACACCTATTCATGACATTTTTGGGCATTGTTGCGTAATGGCAAAGATTAGTAAAGCTTCCTTTAACGTAATCGTAATGTTTGGCTTTGTGCAGCACGGCAAACTTGCCCAAAAACCTCTGGTATCTCGTCAATATGTGCCCAAACTTGTTGCCGCTGCATGTCATTGAGATATACCCATACACTGCCTAGCACCCCCTTTGCCGCTTCTCGCAAACGAGGATGGCCTTCCTGCAACACTCTTAAAACTGCATCTACCACCCGCTTTTGATCTACTGCATTAAGATGCGGCAGCATGGCATTGCCAATGCGTAAGGCAATCTGCTGTTGTAATAGATCTCCGCTTTTACCCTCTAGCCAAGAGCCTATTCTCTTCATCATTAGGGTGCATTGAGTAGGAGTAAACTTCGGTGCCAGGCCCAGACACGCCCCTCTAACTACAGGGCCAATAATAGGATCATCAACCCCAAGATAAAATACAACTCGCGACCGCATACGATTAAACTGCTCTAAATTAAGATAAGGCACCATCTCTGCACAAATCTGCAAGGCATTATAGGCTATATGCGTATTATCCCCCAATAACCCCTGCAAAAAACTGTCAACGATGGCTTGACGTTGCGCAACTTTTACAACAGGCATAATAGCTAAACAGGTATGATATGCTGCATAACGCACTGATTCTACGGTGTGTGATAAGCAAGATAATACACGCCTTAACATACATGCTTGTTGTTCTTCACCTAGAACCGGTATCACACCACGGCAAGCTGATATAATGATGGAAAGTGAATAATTATTCTGGCATGACGATAAAGCAACCGCTATTCTCTGCGCTACCTCAGCACTCTGCTCTGTATTTAGATAAGGCATGATTATCCAACATGCCTGCCACACTGCGGCACTCTCACTTATCAACGGTTTTTTAAGTAGATTCAGAAAGCGCTCTATAACCTGGATATGCTGCTGTGCATCACAATAAGGTAACATCCTATTACATTGTTGCCATAAAGTCGGCTGATGCACAGAATCATTATCCAGCAATTCCGCTAAAAATTCTCGCATCACTTGCTGGCGCTGCGCATCAGAAAAATAAGGCAGTAAAGAACCACAAGCAGACCATGCGGTTTCATCTCGATCTGCTTCCTGTAACATCGACAAAATCTGCTGCAATGTCTTTTCAGCCAAAGATGTTTCTATTCCTACTGCATAAGCTAAACGGCCTAAAATAATACTCAGCCACTCTTCATCCACTTGCCCACCCACTATCAACCATTGCAACGCTGCCTCAGCATGGGGGGGATTTTCTTGTATTTTTACTAGGGCTTTACTGGCTAGCGCTAATAAAAATAATTCCACATCCCCCTTGGCCTGGGCATGCAAGGCAATTTGCTCAAGACAGTTTAACCACTCTGAGGTAGCGGGGAGCATAAATCCTTTAGGTACAGGCTCACGATTAATCCAGGCACGCAAATAATGTCGCTGTTTTTCACAGTTTTTAGTATCGTGTTGATGCCAGACTTGTAGTTTATTGATATCCCCCTGTAATTGCCTCAACCCTCGACATACCTGAGGTATGGCCCACAAACTACTCCCGGGCAGGTATTTGATTATCTCCAGCTGAAGTTCTCCAGGAAAATCAATAAGTAATCGTTTTTTACGCATATCCCTCATAATAATCTGCCCCCATCAAAACGAGCTTAAAGCACCTCTATAATTTGTCATCCTGAACGAAGTGAAGGATCCGGTTTGTGCTTGATAAATAATCAGGCTCTTCGCTTAGCTCAGAATGACAAAAGTCAAAATGGTAATTTCTAGAGATGCCCTTAATACATGTTTAAGGTTGATATTGTATAAATATAGTTCTTATTTGTTATTTTTGCATATAAAAACTAGATATGTCTTGAGGAGGGGGAACAAAGTGCCAGCACTTATTTTTAGCGGCAATAAGCTTAATCTAAGCCTTACCTATGATGCATTAACTCTATACCCAAAGGTTGAAGAAGTTCGAGTTACTGGTTACAAAAGAAGCGTCGTGCTAGCAGTAACAGAATGTAATAGATTAGGTATATTCGCGGTAAATCAACCCATTCATACTCTAACAGAAGATGGAAGGAATATTAATGACTGCGCCCGAAAGCTTGCGGTCACTGTTCCTGGTTTTGACCGCACTGTACAGCGCGAGGATGATGATCATGCATTGTATCACCAAGATGGATTTCAAATAGATAATTCGCATTTTCATTTCAAGTTTCTCCGCAGATTAACTCGCGCTGAATTGGTACAAATTGTTGATATTCTTGCTAGCCACCAGTTGTTAAGCGCAGAGGAAAGAAGCGCATTCTTATCCGCCTATGATACACGCTACCAACAAGCTCGAGCTGCATTAGATAGATTGACATTGGCTCATAATCAACAAGCAGATTATCGAGCTATTATCGCTTTGATTGGTACGCAAACTGATAATGATATTTTGGCAAATCTACACGACCACCTCAATGAACCCAGATTTGCCTACCTTCATAAGCTAGCAGATGGAGAGGCCTCTAATATTTATCAAGGAACCACAAACCAACGTGATACTGTGGCGCCCTCTAGCCAAGCGTGGATGCAAATAGAAAAAGCCATTACCCTACAAATGGCGCATAATATCCAAACTGGATGCAGCCGTTTCACGCCACATGTAGGCCATGAACGTGCTACTCAATTAGCGCAAACGCATCGATTTTTTAATTTACCCCGTCGCATAAAGAGTGGGAAAGCCACCAATTCCATGTGTACCGCCTTAGACCATGGCAACGCCAGTGAGCTTGACCGCAAGCATAGAAAAGTATTCGGTTTTTGATCAAGCTCCCTCACCCTCCCCAGCAAAAAACCTCGGGGGAGGGAATTCTGTTGTTTTCATGCAAGGCGCCGGCCCTGGAGAATCCTTTTTAAAAAAGTAGAGTTTCAGGTATGATTGGCGTCACTATGGTGGCATAAGAGTATAAAATCCCAATGACTGACGAATTCCTACCCTTTTCACGCCCTGTGATCAGCCAGGAAGCCATTGCTGATGTAGTTAGCTGTTTAGAAAGTGGCTGGATTACTACTGGACCTAAAGTAGCCCAATTTACCGAAGCGTTAAAAACGTACTTGCAATCCCCTTACGCCCTGCCTCTGGCCTCAGCCACTGCAGGCTTACAACTTGCGCTCGTGGGTATGGGTATAAAATCAGGTGATGAAGTCATTACCACTCCGCTCACCTTTGCTGCCACGTTAAATACTATTGTTTTAGCCGGTGGCACCCCGGTACTTGTCGACATTGATCCCCACACATTCAATATGGACATCAATAAACTAGAAGATGCCATTACGGAAAAAACCCGTGTTATTATGCCCGTGCATTTTGCTGGATTACCGGTTGACCTTGACCCCTTGTATGACATGGCAATTACACGCCATTTACGCGTCATCGAAGATGCCGCTCATGCCATAGGCACCGAATACAAGGGTAATCGTATTGGTAGTTTTGGAGATACTCAAGTATTTAGTTTTCATCCCACTAAAAATATCACGACAGGTGAAGGTGGCTGCGTTACCACTCGCGATACTGAATTAGCCAAAACTATTAACTTACTACGCTTCCATGGCATGGATAGAGAAGCCTGGAATCGCTATGGCAAACAGGGCTGCCAAGATTATGAAATTGTCATGCCAGGATATAAATACAATATGATGGATATTCAGGCTGCACTTGGCATTCACCAACTTAACGAGCTAGATGATTTTATTTATCGTCGATGTGAACTCGCTGAACGTTACCAAGAAGCGTTATCCGATTGGCCGCAATGGACTCTACCCGCTGCACCGGCTTATGCACATCGACATGCCTGGCATATTTACACACCGTTAATTAATGAAAATATCGCTGGAATGACACGTGATGAATTCATGCAAGCCATGAAAGAAAGAAATATTGGTACTGGATTACACTATCGCGCTGTACATCTTTATCCTTACTATCGCGATAAGTTTGGCTTTTGCTCGGGCGATTTTCCTTGTGCAGAAGAAGTCGCAGAGCGTATCGTCAGTTTACCTTTATTCCCAGCTATGACCGACGCTGAGCACGATAAAGTATTGGATGTCATGTATAGCATTTTTCATTAGAGGTCTATAGAGGTCTATTGTAATGCATATTCTTATTCTCGGCGCCAATGGGTTTATTGGCAGCCATTTAAGTGAAGCTATTTTAGCAAAAAAAGATTGGCATATTACCGCCATGGACATGTACGATGACAAGTTATCTGCTTGCTTATCGCACCCGCGTTATGGTTTTCAATGTGGCGATATCACCGTACAAACTGCTTGGGTAGAACAACAAATTCAACAAGCCGATGTCATTCTACCATTGGTTGCCATTGCCACTCCTGCAACTTATGTACAAGACCCTTTACGCGTATTTGAATTAGACTTTGAAGCTAATCTAAAAATTATTCGGCATTGCGTCACCCACCAGAAGCGCATTATTTTTCCTTCAACTTCTGAAGTCTATGGCATGTGCACAGATAAGGAATTTGATGAAGAAACCAGTAATCTAGTCACAGGGCCTATTGCCAAAGAGCGTTGGATATACTCTACCTCCAAACAATTATTAGATCGGTTAATTTATGCATTTTCTGGACATCGTGGCCTTCGCTACACGTTATTTCGACCATTTAATTGGTATGGCCCACGTTTAGATAATATAGCCAACCCCAAACCCGGCGGCTCGCGCGTATTGACACAATTTCTTGGTAATATTTTACGCGGAGAAGACATTCAATTAGTCAACAGTGGCTCACAAAAGCGTTGTTTTACTTTCATTGATGATGGTATTGATGCGCTATTACGTATTATTGAAAATAAAAATGGGTGTGCAGAAAATAAAATCTATAACATCGGCAATCCACAGGAGAATGTTTCTATTCGCACCTTGGCAGAGTTATTAATCACTTTAGTCAAAAACCATTATCCAGACTTTTCTAAACAAGCAACACAAACACACCTTCTCTCTATTGATGCTAAAACTTATTATGGGGAGGGGTATCAAGATGTCGAATTACGTGTGCCTTCTATTCGCCGCGCCGAGCAGGATTTAGGTTGGCACCCTAGCGTGGATTTACAGACAGGATTACAAAAAATGGTGTGTGCTTACTCATCGCACTTTACTTGTCTATCGACTACCGAGTGATAATGCACAATACCCGTAGTAATCGTATTAATAAAGGTCGCGCCGGAAATATCCGCTTCCGCAAAATTGGCTTGCGTTAAATCAGCTTGATCCAGGTTCGCACATGAAAAATCTACACGCGTGACATTGGCTTGCTGCAATACAGCACCTATCATCGTCGCATGATTTAAACTGGCATTGGTAAGATTGGCATGGCTTAAATCTGCCCCCTCTAAGTTAGCATGATTTAAGTCTGCGCGGGATAAATTAGCTTCTATTAGTTTAGCGCTCGATAGGTTAGCATAGCTTAAATCTGCTCCGGTCAAATCCATGCCAGTTAAATCCACACCAGCTAAATTCGCATGAGATAAATTCGCATTTTTCAAGTTGATTTTATCAGCAATGAATTCAAATTTTCGCAAATCCGCCCCAGATAAATCCAATGGTT
>MGYC01000019.1:0-19279 GCA_001801575.1 Gammaproteobacteria bacterium RIFCSPHIGHO2_12_FULL_41_20 | reverse complement strand
CGAAGGATCTTCTTAATAAACACCGAGGATTTATTAAGAAGATCCTTCGCTGACGCTCAGGATGACAGTGTTAGCGGGAACTGCTGAGTAACCTCCATAGATTTTACACATAGACACTCTGCCCTGATTACGATGCCATCCTCTGTACTCGCGCGCCTAGCTGAGAAAGCTTTTCTTCTATGCAAGAATAGCCGCGATCAATATGGTAAATACGATTAATAACCGTTTCTTTTTCTGCTGCCAAGCCTGCTAAAATCAAGCTAGCTGAAGCGCGTAAATCTGTCGCCATCACTGGTGCTCCTTGCAACTGCCCAACGCCGGTACAAATAGCAATATTTCCCTTTAAGGCAATATCGGCTCCCATACGTTGTAACTCTTGTACATGCATAAAGCGATTTTCAAATACTGTCTCTGTCACAATACCCACTCCTTCAGCAACCGTATTCACTGCCATCATTTGTGCCTGCATATCGGTTGGAAAAGCAGGATAAGGAGCAGTACTAATATTCACTGCACGCGGACGATTCCCCTTCATATCTAAGGAAATCCAATCTTGGCCTGTATTGATCTCACCACCGGTTTCTTCTAATTTTAACAATACTGACTCTAATAAATCCGGCCGTGTATTTTTTAGTTTTACTTTACCACGCGTAATTACTGCCGCAGCAAGATAGGTACCGGTTTCAATCCGATCCGGTAACACATGATAGCTGCCTCCTCCCAACTCATTGACACCCTCAATCACGATCGTTGATGTGCCTGCACCAGTAATTTTAGCGCCTAATATATTAAGAAAATTAGCTAGATCTTCTACTTCTGGCTCGCGCGCTGCATTATGAATAATGGTTTGGCCTTTTGCCAAAACTGCCGCCATCATGATATTTTCCGTCCCGGTCACAGTCACGATATCCATCACGATAGTAGCCCCTTGTAGCCGTTTTTTAGCTTGTGCTTGGATATAACCATTTTCTATACAAACATCGACTCCCATGGCTTGCATGCCTTTTAGGTGTTGATCAACTGGTCGAGTACCAATCGCACATCCACCTGGCAAGGATACTTCTGCTCTCCCAAAACGACTAAGTAAAGGACCTAGCACCAGCACAGATGCGCGCATGGTACGCACTAGATCATAAGGCGCTTGAAACGAATTAACAGAGCCAGCATCCACTTCGACCCCTAAGTTTTCATGCAAGGTAACGCGTGCACCCATTTGCCCTAATAAGGACATAATAGTTGTTACATCATGTAAATGCGGAATATTGTGAATATGCACAGGTGCTGAGGTAAGCAGTGATGCAGTCAAAATAGGCAGTGCAGCATTTTTTGCGCCAGAAATACGAACTTCTCCCTGTAATGGAACATTACCGTGGATAATTAATTTGTCCATTGTTCTCCGCCTTGTGCTTGCCATTCTTGAGGAGTGTATGTTTTAAGTGAGATTGCATGTAAAGAACCATCATCTAACTGTTTTCTAATAACATTATAAACTAATTGCTGCCGTTGAATGCGGCTTTTACTAGCAAACTGTGGGCTAACAACAATGGCCATAAAGTGCGCACCGTCACCCTCCACTATAACATTGGCATCTTGTAATCCCGCCTTGATTAACTGCTTAACCACTTCAATCTGCATATACGACTATCCAATAACAAAAGCGGCCATTTTTCACATATTTTCATGAAAATTGCAATGGAATTTCCTGTGTGGAGCACTTTGCTAGTCATTTTATGCGGGTGTGACCCGTGATTAATATCATGCCAGCATGTTTTTAACTAGCATCCGGCATTTTTACTGCTTTCTGGATGCCGCCTCGCACAAAAAACGTGCGGCTGGCATGACACTCATGGGGCTATTCAGAATTCGCGCCTGTAAAATAGTTCTGTTGAAGCCGTCTGGATTCATATACAGACCTCCAGTTATACTATTAATATGAAAATTAATTCACAGAGTAGCTTGCTGGAAGCTGTCACTTATTTGCCCAGCCCGCATTGTGATGAGCGCCCACCTAACCATACCATTGATGCTATTATTATTCATGGTATTAGCTTACCACCTGGCCAATTTAACACCGGACAAATAGAAAATTTTTTCTGCGGACATCTTGATAGTACTATCCACCCTTATTTCGCTACTATTATTGAGTTGCGTGTATCTGCACATATATTAATTAAACGTGATGGTAATATTGTACAATTTGTGCCCTTCTCTAAACGCGCATGGCATGCGGGACAATCATCTCTGCAAGGTAAAACAAACTGTAATGATTATTCCATTGGCATAGAATTAGAAGGAACAGATAATACCCCTTACGAAGCCATACAGTATAAAAAATTAGCAGCCCTTGTTCTCATCCTTATGCAAAATTATCCCAACATCACTCGTGATCGCATTGTCGGACACGCCGATGTTGCTCCAGGAAGAAAAACCGATCCTGGAACTGCCTTTGATTGGAATTATGTTAAAAAACTACTCGCCTGATTTTTTTTATCCTCTTTGTAATGTTATTCATTATATATTTAAAAATACATCGCTGTCGTTTCTAGGACCTTATATGGACTCGACTATTATCCTAAGATAATTCATTTTTATTTTAGAAAATCACTTTAAAATTAATTGTTTCTCTGCTATAAATCTCCTGACAAAAAATGAAAAAGTACTTCTGCCTTATCAAAGGTAAGTGCAATTCATTTTTTAGATTGCACAAATAATGCGAGAATAAAATCAAAATGCGCATTTTTGTCATACTAAGTTAAAATTCTTCTTGCAAAACAAATGTTTTGTGGGTTAATTTTATGACTTGTCCGGATCTAATTATCAAGGAGATACACGAACTATGAAAATCAAACTCGTTGTTGCATCAATGAGCTTGCTTGGTTTGGTTAGCTGCCCGGTATTTGCAGCAGCAACCTCATCAGATTCAATGTCAATGCCAACATCAACAACTTCAACTAAAAAACACCACCGTCACCATCATAAGCACCACAAATCGCATGCTATGATGCAGCAAAACACCGTTGTGGTTATGCAAGATACGGCAACAGGCGCCGCAGAAGCAGCACCCATTGCCGCAACATCTTTAACTACCTCTGTGTTCCAACAAATGAACCAAAGTATGGGCCGTACTGTTCCTATGCCAGAATGGTTTAATCGCATTGGCTTTAGCGGTGGCATGAATGTAGATGCTATCAAATGGGGTACACGTAATGCCAACTTTGAAGGTGAAAACTATCAAAGAGTGGCTTTAAATGACGTTTATCTCAATACCACTGCCAATGTGAATGATTGGACTCGTGGTTTCTTGAGCTTAAGCTATAGCAACCCAAGCAACCCAACGGGCTTAACGGGGGGCATAGCTCCGAGAAATCAATATGGCCAGTACAGTGCCGTTTACACCTATAACAACCTCGATCTAGAACAAGGTTACGTCACCATTGGTAATTTCGACGTTATGCCTGTGTTCTTACAATTAGGTAAACAATATTCTGACTTTAGCCGATATCAGATTCACCCAATTACTCGCAGCTTAACGCAAGTATTATCTGAATCGTTACAAACCTCGGCAAAGGTTGGGTTTATTTTACCGGTTGGCTTAAATGGTTCAGTATATGTATTCGACAATAGCATACCTAAATCTGGCAATACCCAAACAGGCACAAACTGGGGAGCGGCATTGGGCTTTGACCATCCCGATGATCAGTTAGGCTACAACCTAGGTGTGGGTTGGATGGCTAACATGATTGGCGCTAACGATGTGTCTTATGCTGTTTCTAGTAATGATGGCGGCATTTACCAAAACAATGTCACCGCTTTTGCTGCTTATGCAGGCATTAACAGTGGACCCTTCAACGCAAATGCTACTTATACCACTGCGTTAAATAACTTTAGTTCAGCAGATGTGCCGAAGTTTGTTGGTGCAACTCAAGGTGCTAAGCCATGGGCTGCTGGTATTCAAGCTGGATACGACTTTAACTACTGGGAGAAAAACCAAAACGTTTATCTTGGTTATCAAGCATCTAGTCGTGCGGCTTACCTCTTTATTCCAACGAATCGTTGGCAAGTCGGTTACAATGTTGATTTCTGGAAGAATACCAACTTTGGACTTGAATATGATCATGACACCGATTATAAGACTGCCCAAGGTGGTAAAGGCCAGAACGCCAACCTACTTTCCTTCCGCGCTGGAGTTAAGTTTGGTTAATTTAATCACCCTACAAAAAGGCCCGCTACGGCGGGCTTTTTTCTTTCTTAGCCCACCAATAGCACCTTGTTATATTCCCCTGCGATTGCCATCCTTCATTTATTGCCAGTTCTAATGCTGCCTTCCCCAATGATTTATAATATGGCAAAACAATTCCGCTGTTTTTTCTGCATCATAAATCGCCGAGTGGGCTTGCTCCACATCGAAGGGTATATGTAAACGTCTTACTGCCCTTGCCAACACCGTTTCACCTAAAGCAGCAGCAGCTAAGGTGGCAGTATCCAATGTAGTAAACGTATGAAAAGGACTGTGTACGATATGGCTACGCTTCGCCGCAGCTTGAAGAAAACTCAGATCAAACCAAGCATTATGCCCAACTAAAACAGCTCTATGACAATGTGTTTTTTCTAGTAGTATTTTAATATGTGAAAAAATTCGATGTACAACTTGGCTTTCTGGGATGGCATAACGCAATGGAGAATAAGGGTCAATGCCGGTTATTTCTAACGCTTCTTTATCTAAATGCGCGCCCAAGAACGGCTCGACATGGTAGGCTACGGTCTGCTCGCGGTATAGCCTACCTTCTTTATCAGCAGCAAGTCCAATTACCGCTATTTCAAGCAATGCGTCTGTCTGCGGATTAACACCTGATGTTTCCACATCAACGACAATCGGTAACATACCACGAAATCGTTGCGCTATAGTTTGAACTTTTTTTGCCATAGAACCTAATAATAAAAAAACCCAATCTATAAACGTGAGCTATGTACACAACAAAAATAAAAAATCTATAATTCTGTCATCCTAGGCTGTCATCCTGAGCGTTAGCGAAGGATCAGTATCCTTGTTGACCGTATGGTGACAAGGATACTGATCCTTCGCTAACGCTCAGGATGACAGCCCTAAACGCTCAGGATGACCGGCCTAACACGCTCATGACATAAAGTTATTTTTGTCGTGTACATAGAAACGCGAGTTATAACAAATTGGGGTTCACATTAAATCTTGAAACCTTATGCTGCTTCAGTTCCTGTTCTTCTATCAACCAATTCTATTACAGCAACTGGGGCGTTATCACCTTTGCGAAATCCTGCTTTTAATATACGTAAATACCCACCTGGTCGTTGTTTATAAAATGGCGCTATTTCATCAAATAACTTTAACACTATATCTCGATCACGAAGCCGTGAAAAAGCAATACGCCGACGATGCATATTATCTTCTTTAGCCAGAGTAATCATAGGCTCTATATACCTTCGTAACTCTTTTGCTTTTGGCAATGTCGTTTTAATAAGCTCATGTTTAAGCAAGGAAACCATCATGTTTCTAAACATGCTTTTACGATGAGCGCTATTACGACCAAAATATCTTCCACTATGACGATGACGCATGATAGCCACCCTTTTTCTTTAACATAAGTTACATTAAGTTTCAGGAGTTCCCGCTAACACTGTCATCCTGAGCGTTAGCGAAGGATCTTCTTAATAAATTCTCGGTGTTTACTTAAGAAGATCCTTCGCTAACGCTCAGGATGACAGTGTTAGCGGGAACTCCTGATTAAGTTTTAGCTTTTCTCCACTTCATTCTTAACTGGCGTTTGCCAATTTTCAATACGCGTACCTAATGATAAGCCATGTGCCGCCAACACACTTTTAATTTCTGTTAATGATTTTTTACCTAAATTAGGGGTTTTTAATAAGTCACTCTCGGTACGTTGCACTAAGTCACCTATGTAAAAAATATTTTCAGCCTTAAGGCAATTAGCAGATCGCACTGTAAGCTCCAAGTCATCTACAGGGCGGTAATAAATAGGATTAACTGCATCCTCATGGGCCAACTTGTCTAAGGACAGCGGTGTTGTTTTCAAATCAACAAATGCCGTTAGTTGCTGCTGTAAAATGGTAGCGCAGCGACGAATAGCTTCTTCTGGATCCAGGGTACCATTGGTTTCTAAGTCAATAATCAACTTGTCCAGGTCTGTACGTTGCTCAACACGAGCACTTTCCACTGTATAAGCAACCCGACGCACAGGACTAAAGCTTGCATCTAAGTGTAATACTCCAACACTGGTTTTAGTGGACTCTCCACTTTTATTCATTCGAGCAGCAGGTTGATATCCTCGGCCCATAGCAATCTTTAGCACCATATTCAAAGAACCACTTTCATTAAGATGTGCGATAATATGCTGAGGATTCATAATTTCCACATCATGTTCTAACTCGATATCTGCCGCCCTCACTATACCTGGACCTTTCTTGGATAACTTCAAAGTCACCTCGTGACGGCCGTGTAGTTTAACTGCAACGCCCTTAAGATTGAGAAGAATTTCAATAACATCTTCCTGAACGCCTGGTATCGTACTATATTCATGTACTACATTATCAATTTTTACTTCAACAATAGCAGAGCCCGGCATAGAAGATAATAAGATTCTACGTAAGGCATTACCTAACGTATGGCCAAATCCACGTTCTAATGGTTCTAGCATGATTTTGGCATGCAAAGGTGAAACAGCCTCAACTACAATTTCTCTGGGTGTTAAAAAATCATGGGCGTTTGTTAACATGCAAGCGACCTCTTAGTCCTATTTAATTAATAGTTGACCTATTTAGAATAAAGTTCAACAATGAGTTTTTCATTGATATCGGGTGGCAAATCGGACCTATCTGGAGCCTGTTTAAAAGTCCCAGTAAACTCGCCCGCCTGAACCTCTAACCAACTACATTCCGGGCGTGCCTGGGCTAAAGTCAGTGCAGACTGAACCCGTAACTGCTTTTTAGCTTTTTCCGTCAAGCTCACCTTTGTGCCTGGATCTAATAAACGTGATGGAATATTAGAAGGTTCATTGTTTACTAAGATACCACAATGATTAACCAATTGTCTTGCTTCAGCACGGGTTGAAGCAAATCCCATACGATATACAACATTGTCCAAACGACTCTCTAATAATCTAAGAAGGTTTTCACCTGTAGACCCTTTTAGCCGCGCTGCCTTACTAAAGTAATTCCTGAACTGCCGCTCCAAAATACCATAAATTCGGCGAACCTTTTGCTTTTCGCGATGCTGTACCCCGAATTCTGTTTCACGTCCACGACGCGCACCATGCATACCTGGCGGCGTATCTAGTTTACACTTTGTATCTAAAGACCGAACACCACTTGTCAGAAGAAGGTCTGCTCTTTCTCGCCGAGCAAGCTTACATCGAGGACCTAAATATCTAGCCATTTATCTCTCCACACTCACTGCTAAATGTTATACATGTTATTTATTTTTGATGCTTGTTTATACACGGCGCTTCTTCGGATCACGGCATCCGTTAAATGGAATACCAGTAACATCTGCAATAGAAATGATCTTTAATCCTGCTGCATGCAACGCCCGTACTGCTGACTCCCTGCCTGGCCCTGGACCTCGTACGCGAACTTGCACATTCTTCATCCCATAATTCTCGATCGCCATTTGCGCTGCCTTTGTGGCCGCTTCACCCGCTGCATAAGGGGTCGATTTTCTTGAGCCACGATATCCGCAGCTTGCTGCGCTTGTCCACGCTATCGCATTACCCTGTGCATCTGTAATGGTAACGACTGTGTTATTAAAAGATGCTTGAATATGTGCAATGCCATCGCTAACTAATTTTTTAGCTTTTTTACGCACTCTAGGAGTGGGTGTTGTTGTTGCTTTTGCTTGTTGTGTATTACCAGCCATTTAGCTACTTTCTCCCATTACTTAGGTTTTTTGACTCTTACGTCTACCCTTTCGAGTTCTTGCATTTGTCTTAGTACGCTGCCCTCGCACAGGTAATCCACGCTTATGGCGCAACCCACGATAGGCACCTAAATCTACCAACCTCTTTATATTCATAGCAACTTCGCGACGTAAATCACCTTCAACGCGATACTTTGCCACCTCACCTCTTAGACCTTCTAATTCTAATTCAGTCAGGTCTTTACCCTTTTTTTGCGGGTCTACCTTTGCTGCCACACAAATAGATCGGGCTCTTCTCCGTCCTACGCCATAAATTGCTGTAAGCCCAATCGCAATATGCTTTTGGACTGGTATTATCACGCCTGCTATACGAGCTACCATTCCGCCTTACCCCATCACTTTCTTGATTGTTTTCATAATAAAAAGTGCCCTAGTCTAATCTTGAAATCCTTAGAAATCAACCTTGTCGTTGTTTATGTCGTTTTTCCTTGCAAATAACCCGAATAACACGCTTACGGCGCACTATTTTGCAATTACGACACACTTTTTTTACTGAAGCCCCTACTTTCATATCACTCCCCTATTTCTGATTTATAATTTACTTAAGCTCTTACCCCGTAAATTAGTTTTCTTTAATAAAGACTCGTATTGGTAAGACATAATATGTGCCTGGACTTGTGCCATAAAGTCCATAACCACTACCACAATAATTAACAATGACGTTCCACCAAAGTAAAAAGGAACATTCCAGGTTAGTATCATAAACTCTGGCAACAAACAAACTAACGTAATGTAGGCCGCGCCTACCAGTGTTAAACGTGTCATCACAGTATCAATATAACGAGCAGTTTGATCGCCAGGCCGAATACCTGGAATAAATGCTCCTGATTTTTTTAAGTTTTCTGCTGTTTCGTTAGGATTAAAAACAAGCGCCGTGTAAAAAAAACAGAAAAACACGATAGCAATACTAAATAATAACATATGCATTGGCTGTCCCTGTTGCAATACCACAGCCAATGCGCCTAACCACTCCATCCCCTTACCATGACCAAACCATTGCGCAATCGTCGCTAAAAATAAAATAATGCTGGATGCAAAAATAGGTGGAATCACGCCTGCCATGTTAATTTTCAATGGCAAATGACTGCTCTGGGCTGCATATAGCTTACCACCTTGCATACGCCTAGCATAATTAATTGTAATGCGCCGCTGTGCTCGTTCCATAAAGACTACAAAAGCTACTACAGCAACTGCCACAATAATAATTAACAATAACACGACAAACTGTAACTGCCCTTCCCTAACCTGCTCTAATGTACGACTAACCGCCACAGGTAATCCCGCAATAATAC
This sequence comes from Gammaproteobacteria bacterium RIFCSPHIGHO2_12_FULL_41_20, assembly GCA_001801575.1. GTDB lineage: Bacteria > Pseudomonadota > Gammaproteobacteria > DSM-16500 > DSM-16500 > 2-12-FULL-41-20. The sequence goes on along the minus strand of MGYC01000019.1, from coordinate 10,021 downwards.
CAGCAAAAATTAGCAATGATATGCCGTTACCTATGCCCCTTTCCGTCACTTGCTCCCCCAACCACATCAGAAACATCGTGCCAGTTACGAGAGTTATGGTTGTTGTAAAATAAAAAGAAACATTAGGTAAAGCAATATTATGTGCTATCAACATACGCGAGATACCGATAGACTGAAATAATGCTAATAACAACGTACCATAGCGTATATATTTATTAATTTTACGTTGCCCCGCCTCCCCCTCTTTTCGTAACTCCGCCAACTGGGGTGAAACCACAGTAAGTAGTTGAATAATAATTGATGCGGAAATATACGGCATAATACCTAAAGCAAAAATACTAAACCGCATTAACGCACCACCAGAAAACATATTGAATAATCCAATAATGTTATTCTGTTGACCGTGAAATAACTCTTGCAATCTTTGTGGGTTAAGCCCTGGAACTGGAATATAAGATCCAATCCGAAATACAATAATAGCCATAAGAACAAACAATAAGCGATACTTTAAATCAGTAAAGCCCGCCGCATTCATTCCTTTACCCAATCGATTCGTTATCATTTATTCCTCAACACTACCGCCCGCTGCTTCTACTGCTTTCTTAGCGCCAGCGGTTAAAGGAATACCACGAATAACAAAAGGGCGCGCAAGCGTACCTGAGGCTATTATTTTCACTTGTTTTGTATTTGCTTTGATTAAGCCTGCGGTTTTCAATACAGCCATGTCTACTTGTTGGCCTTCTATTCTATTTAAATCAGATAACCACAGCTCTTCGCGAAATAATGCCTTTTGTGAATGAAATCCAAACTTGGGTAATCGACGTTGCAAGGGAACTTGCCCTCCCTCAAACCCTAGCTTATGGAATCCACCTGCTCTAGCTTTTTGACCTTTATGCCCTCGACCACAGGTCTTACCCTTACCTGAGCCAATGCCACGTCCTAAACGCTTTGACTGCTTTTTCGATCCCAAGGCGGGACTCAACGTATTAAGATACATTTTTATACTTCCTCAACTGACAGCAAATAACCAACTTTATTAATCATGCCACGGGTACAAGGATTATCAGCAATAACAACCGTCTGCTGTAACTTCCGTAATCCTAGCGTTGCAACACATGCTTTATGTTGAGGCTTACAACCAATTGCACTACGCGTCAAGGTTACTTTGAGTTGTTTTTTATTTTTATTAGACATTGCATTAACCCTCAAGGAGCTCTTCAACAGACTTACCCCGTTTAGCAGCCATATATTCTGGGGTGGAAATTCCTCCTAAAGCCTTTAAAGTAGCTCTTACTACATTAATAGGATTAGTAGACCCAATAATCTTCGCTAATACATTTTTCACACCCAACACTTCAAAGACAGCGCGCATAGCACCACCCGCGATAATACCTGTACCTTCTGAAGCCGGTTTCATAAAAACTTGGGTAGAACCATGTTTTCCTAGTGTAGTATGATGTAAGGTACTACCCTTAAGAACAACATGCCGCATATTTTTCCGTGCGCTTTCTAAAGCTTTTTGAATAGCGACAGGGACTTCACGTGCTTTTCCACGACCTAGACCAATGCGACCATTACCATCGCCAACGACAGTAACTGCAGCAAAGCTAAAGATCTTGCCCCCTTTTACTACTTTCGCATTACGTGAGATAGCAACTAGCTTTTCTTGCATGCCATCACTTTTTGTTGTTTGATCAAAACTAGCCATAATAAACCCTTCAATTTAATAACTTATATACTGCTAGAACTCTAATCCACCCTCTCGAGCTGCATCCGCTAATGCTTTGACACGACCATGGTAGCGAAACCCAGATCTATCAAATGCTACCTGCTTTATACCGGCTTGTAATGCACGTGCTGCAACTAACTTACCCACAGCTTTAGCCGCCTCAACATTCCCGGTAGTAGATAATGTGGTTTTTAATTCCTTATCCAAGGTAGAAGCATAAGTAAAAACTTGAGAGCCATCCGAAGTTGTCACTTGCGCATAAATATGACGCGGTGTTTTATGCACGCACAAGCGAGCAACACCTACCTCCCGAATTCTCATCCTAGCGCGTTTTGCTCTTCGCAATCTTGTTAACCGCTTATTCATATTCTCTCACCTAATTATTTTTTCTTTGTTTCTTTGATCTCAATAATCTCATTTGCATACCGAACACCTTTACCTTTATATGGCTCCGGTGCACGAAGCATTCTAATTTGGGCTGCCACTTGACCTACTAAATCTTTATCTGTGCCTTTAATTACAATCTCCGTTTGGCTAGGTGTTTCAATTACAATGCCCGCAGGAACTGGGAAATCAACCGGATGCGAAAATCCTAATGTTAAAGCTAACACCTTACCTTTAGCTTGCGCACGATAACCTACCCCTACTAGCGATAGTTTGCGCTCGAATCCCTGAGCCACACCATGTACTAAATTAGATACCTTAGCACGCATGGTTCCCACAATAGACTTAGAAAGTTTAATATTTGCACCAGTAAGATGGCTGCCTTCCGTATTAGACATCAAATTAATCTGATTATCAGCAACTGCCAGCTTAACCATAGGGTGAATTGCCAAAGTCATCTGCCCTTTCGGTCCCTTAATAACAACCTCATGTGCTTGCACTTTTACTTCCACACCTGAAGGGATTACAACTGGTTTTCTTCCTATACGTGATGTCACTACAGCTAACCCGGACATACCCATTCCCCTTATTCAACCGTGCACAAAATTTCACCGCCCATACGTTGGCGACGCGCTTCTTTATCCGCCATTACTCCTTTTGATGTAGAGATAACAGCAATTCCCATACCACCACGAACGACGGGTAACTCATCACACCGTCGATAAACACGCAATCCGGGACGACTAATCCGTTTTAGTTTTTCAATAACTGGACGGCCTTGATAATACTTCAGCATCACTTCAATGTCTTTTTTTACACCCGCAGTAACCACATCAAAGCCCTCAATATATCCTTCACTTTGCAATACATGAAGAACTGCTTTTTTCAACAAGGAATGAGGAGTGCGCATCTTCATTTCCCCTACCGCTTGCGCGTTACGTATACATGTCAACATATCCGCAACTGGATCTTGCATCGACATTTTTTATACCCCTTAAGCTTTCTAAAAATTAGTTACTATTAATGAAACACTACCAACTTGACTTATGCATACCGGGAACTAAGCCATTCATCACCGCAGTACGCATATGTAAACGACACAAGCCAGTTAAACGATTATAAGCCCGAGGTCTACCACATAATTTACACCTATTCCGACGACGCGAAGGGCTAGAGTCACGTGGTAATGCTTGCAATTTCTGCATAGCACTTAAACGTTCTTCATCATTTAAATGAATATTGCTTACTGCCTCTCTTAACTTCTCTCGTTTAGCACGAGTTTTATTACTTAAATGAGCACGTCTTTTTTCTCGTTCTGTTACTGACGTTTTAGCCATAAATTACGCAACCTCTTTTTCTTTAAAAGGGAAATTAAAAGCTTCCAGTAATGCAAAAGCTTCTTTATTCGTTTTTGCTGTGGTTGTAATAGTAATATCCAGTCCCCTGAGTACATCAATTTTATCATATTCAATCTCAGGAAAAACAATTTGCTCTTTAATACCTAAACTATAATTCCCCCGACCATCGAATGCTTTAACACTAAGCCCACGAAAATCACGAACCCGAGGCAATGTAACACTAATTAAACGATCCAAAAACTCATACATTCTTACGCGCCGCAATGTTACTTTACATCCAATTGGCCAACCTTCACGAATTTTAAACCCTGCAATAGATTTCCTCGCCAAGGTCATGACTGGTTTTTGCCCCGCTATTTTCTCTAAGTCGCCGACGGCATTCATTACAACTTTTTTATCTGCAGCTGCCTCGCCCACACCCATATTCAAGGTAATCTTCACCAACTCGGGTACTTGCATTACCGAATAAAAGCCAAAACGCTTTTTCAGTTGAGGAACAATCTCTTTTCTATAATAATCTTGCAACCTTGGCATATATCTACCTTCAATTACGCATTAACAAGTTCATTTGATGATTTAAAATAACGCACCTTCTTTCCATCTTCTTCAGTACGAATACCAACGCGACTGCCTTTTTGAGAAGTCGGGTCATGTAACATAACATTAGATCGATGAATAGGCATGGGCTTTGTCACCACCCCCCCACGCTCGCCTGCATTAGGATTCGCTTTTACATGTTTCTTTACAAGGTTAATCCCTTCTACTATAACTTTCTCTTCAGCATTTAAAACTGTAAGAATGATACCTTTTTTCCCTTTATCTTTACCAGCGATTACAATCACTTCATCGCCTTTCTTTATTTTTTTCATGTTTATATCTCATTAATTAAATTAGAGAACCTCTGGGGCAAGAGAAATAATCTTCATAAAGTTCTCCCCGCGTAACTCTCGAGTAATGGGACCAAACACACGGGTTCCAATAGGCTGCATTTGTGCATTCAGTAAAACAACTGCATTTTCATCAAAGCGAATTAAAGACCCATCAGGACGCCGCACACCTTTACACGTTCTTACAATAACTGCATTTAATACTTCACCTTTCTTAACTTTGCCCCGTGGAATAGCTTCTTTAACAGTAATCTTTATCACATCGCCAATATTGGCATATCGACGTCGAGTGCCACCCAGTACTTTAATGCACATCACACGCCGTGCACCGCTATTATCTGCCACGTCCAACATGGTCCGCATCTGTATCATGCTATTTCTCCGCCGCCTTTACTTGCCTTTTCTTTTATAAATTATCCTACTATTTCATCTTGAATTGCTTTTTCAAGAACTTGCACTAACACCCAATGCTTTGTCTTGGATAAAGGTCGACTTTCTTGAATAAGTACCTTATCCCCAATGCATCCCGTGTTTTGTTCATCATGTGCATACATCTTAGAGAATCGACGCACATACTTGTTGTAAACTGGATGTCTAACTTTATGCTCGACTTGCACAACTAAAGTTTTATCCATCTTATTACTTACAACTTTACCAATGACAGTTCTTGCTGATTTTTTATTTTCTATGACTTGCTCATTCATACCGATGAACCTTTCATCTTTAAAATAGTTTTAACTCGCGCAATATTTCTTCTAACCTTTTTAAATAAGCCTACTTTAGGAGGTTGCCCGAGTCCCTTTTGTAATCTTAAATTGAACTGCTCCTTTAGCAAAGAAAGCAATTCGCTATTTAATTCACTCACTGATTTATCACGTAATTCACTAACCTTCATTACATCATCGTCCGCGCTACAAATGTTGTCTTCACAGGTAATTTTGCTGCTGCAAGCTTTAACGCTTCTCGCGCTAAATCTTCAGTTACTCCCTCAATTTCCAGCATAACCCGGCCCGGCTGCACTAATGCAACCCAATATTCGACGTTACCTTTCCCGCTGCCCATTCGCACTTCTAAGGGTTTTTTTGAAATTGGCTTATCAGGAAAAATTCTAATCCAAATTTTTCCACCACGTTTTACATGCCTAGACAATGCACGTCGAGCTGCCTCAATTTGCCTAGCGGTAATACGACCCAACTCCGTTGCTTTTAATCCATACTCACCAAAGCTAACCTTTTCACCACGAGTAGCAATCCCGCGGTTACGACCCTTAAATTGTTTGCGATATTTAGTGCGTTTTGGCTGTAACATATTATTTATTCTCCTGCTTTACTGTGGTTTTCTCTGAACCACTTTCGCCACCGCCTTGCTGCTCATTATCGCCAATAACCTCGCCCTTAAAAATCCAAACCTTTACACCAATAATTCCATATGTGGTGTATGCCTCGGCCAATCCATAGTCAATATCAGCACGAAAAGTCTGTAATGGCACTCTACCTTCTCTGTACCATTCAGTACGTGCAATTTCAGAGCCACCTAATCGACCGCTAACACTGATTTTGATTCCCTTTGCTCCTAAACGTAACGCTGAAGCTACAGCACGCTTCATCGCACGTCGGAACATGACACGTTTTTCTAATTGCTGTGCCACAGTATTAGCAACCAGTTTAGCATCTAACTCAGGCTTGCGTACTTCTTCAATGCTGATATGTACCGGAACATTCAGCATTTTACTTACTTCATTGCGAAATGAATCGACTTCTTTACCGCTCTTGCCAATAATCACGCCGGGACGTGCTGCATATACAGTAATTTTGGCATTTCTAGCCGGACGATCAATTTGAATTCGACTTATACCTGCCTGTGCTAACCGCTTTTGGAGATGCTCTCTCACCTTAATATCCGCACATAAAGTATCTGAAAAACTACGCGCAGGTGCATACCACCGCGAAGACCAATCTCTTATGATACCTAAACGTATACCTATGGGATTAACCTTTTGACCCATTAGCTATTACTCCTCATCAGAAACAACCACTGTAATATGGCAAGTTGGCTTCAATATTCTCGTAGAACGACCTTTTGCTCGTGCCTGAATACGTTTTAAAGCCGGTCCTTGATCTGTAAAAACTGTCTTAATTTTTAATTGATCAATGTCGGCACCCAGATTATGTTCCGCATTCGCAATTGCTGACTCAAGAACCTTTTTCACCACCGCCGCTGCTTTTTTGGGGCTAAACTGCAAAACACCCAGAGCACGATCCACATTTAAGCCTCGAACTTGATCGCATATCAGCCGGCATTTTTGCGGAGATAATCTTGCAAATTTTAATTTTGCCACCGCTTCCATCACTTTACCCCTTTTCAGACGGTGCTTTTGCCGCTTCTTCTGCGCCTTTTACCTTGCGATCACCCGAGTGACCACGAAAAGTGCGAGTAGCTGCAAATTCACCCAGCTTATGGCCAACCATATTTTCTGTTACAAAAATAGGAACATGTAACTTACCATTGTGTACTGCTATTGTTAAACCCACCATTTCTGGCAATATCATAGAACGACGTGACCAAGTTTTAATTGGTCTCTTATCATTTGTAGAAACCGCTTTTTCCACTTTTCTCATTAAGTGGTTATCTACAAATGGTCCTTTCTTTACAGAACGCGGCACATTAATATCCTCATTAAATAAAAGCTATTACTTACTGCGTGCTTGCACAATAAACTGGCTAGTACGCTTATTTTTTCGTGTTTTATACCCCTTAGTAGGCACACCCCATGGAGTCACTGGATGTCTACCCCCTTTTGTTTTACCCTCACCCCCTCCATGTGGATGGTCTACCGGATTCATTGCCGTCCCTCTCACCGTCGGACGGATACCACGTCTACGTTTCGCACCAGCATTACCAAACGAACGTAGGTTATGCTCTTCATTACTCACTTCACCAATAACCGCTCGGCACCCTGATAAAACTTTTCGCATCTCACCAGAGCGCATTCTTAATAAAGCATACAGCCCTTCTTTAGCAATGAACTGCATCGAAGCCCCTGCGCTTCTTGCTAATTGCGCTCCCTTTCCCGGCTTTAATTCAACACAATGCACTGTTGTACCGACAGGAATATTCATCAAGGGCAGACAATTGCCCACCTTAATCGCTACATCAGTCCCGGAAGAAATAATATCACCCGACTTTAACCCCTTGGATGCAATCACATAGCGACGCTCGCCATCAGCATAAAGCACTAAGGCAATATAAGCACTGCGATTAGGATCATATTCTAACCGTTCAACCTTAGCTGGTATGCTATCTTTGTCACGCTTAAAATCAATAATACGATAATGTTGCTTATGGCCGCCGCCAATATGCCGACAAGTAATGCGGCCATTATTATTCCGTCCACCCGTTTTAGGTTTCTTCACAAGCAAGGCTGCATGCGGATTACCCTTATGCAAATCCTTGTTAACGACACGCACAACAGCGCGTTGTCCTGGCGACGTGGGTGCAAGTTTAAGAAGTGCCATACATGCCTCAACACTGAATTAATTAATATTTTTCTATTTATTTACTTTCACTTATCAGACCGAAAGTCGCGCTATTATAATATGAAAATTATTTTCGGCAACTCTTTCTTACTGAATTACGCTGAAATCAAGCTTCTGATCCGCACATAATGTTACATATGCCTTTTTCCAGCCCTTTTTTCGCCCCACTCTACCTCGAAAAGCTTTGATTTTTTGCTTAACGGTAACCACTGTCACCGATTCCACCTTAGTATTAAACAAAAACTCAATAGCGCCCTTGATCTCAGGCTTCTTAGCATCCGGCGCCACTTTAAAGGCATATTCACGCCGTTTTTCTGCACCTGTTGCTGCTTTTTCAGAAGTATAGGGAGAATAAATAATCTGAAAGAAACGTTCCTGATTCATTTTAAAAGCTCCTCTATTTTCTGCATTGCTTCTTTAGTAACAAGTAACTTTTCAGCCCCCACTAAAGCCACTGGGTCTGATAGAGAAGCAGTAACGTCAAAAACATTAACATGTGGCAGGTTACGTGCAGCCAGGTAAAGGTTATGCTCTACGGATTCGGTAATGATTAATACTTTGTCACTCAACTTCCATGCCGCCAATTGCGCTAATAAAGCTTTAGTTTTAGGCTTTTCAAGTGTAATAGCATCAACAACAGCCAGTCTTTCTTGTCGAACTAATTCTGAAAGAATAGAGCGTAAAGCAACATTATACATTTTTTTATTAACTTTCTGCTTATATGAGCGTGGCTTAGCAGCAAAAGTAACACCGCCCTTACGCCAAATAGGGCTTCTTATCGTTCCTGCTCGCGCTCTACCTGTACCTTTTTGACGCCATGGCTTTATGCCACCGCCACTCACTTCTGCACGCGTCTTCTGCGACTGAGTCCCAGCACGCCCCGTAGCTAAATAAGCTGTCACTACCTGATGAATAAGCGGCTCATTAAATTCTTTAGCAAACACTTCGTCAGAAAGTGTCAGTTTTTTCTTGGAATTAATCACTTCAAGTTCCATAACTATGCCCCTTCTTTTTGTTGCCGCTTCACAGCTGGACGAATAATCACTTCCGCCCCAGGAGCTCCCGGAACTGCGCCCTTAATAAGCACTAAGTTACGCTCTTTATCTAGGCGAATAACTTCTTGTGAAAGAATAGTACGTTTAACATCCCCCAAATGCCCCGCCATCCGTTTACCTTTAAATACTCGTCCGGGAGACTGACGTTGTCCAATAGATCCTGGAGCGCGGTGCGACAATGAATTACCATGAGAAGCATCTTGTGAGCTAAAGTGATGACGTTTAATAACCCCGGCAAATCCTTTACCCTTTGTTATACCTGATACATCCACATACTGCCCAACAGAAAAACGCTCAAGGCCGAGCTCAGAACCAACTGTAATGTCATTCAATCCCTTTTCATCATGTAGTCTAAACTCCCATAGCCCACAACCTGGTTCTATACCTGCTTTTGCATAATGACCTGCTTGTGCTGCGCTAATATGAGAACGTTTTTTTGTTCCCGTAGTCACTTGCACAGCCCAATAGCCGTCATGATCTAAAGTTTTTACTTGAGTTACTTTATTAGGAAGTACTTCTATTACCGTTACAGGAATAGCGGCACCATCCTCAGTAAATACCCGAGTCATTCCAGCCTTTCTTCCAACCAATCCTATTGCCATTGTCTTCGCCTCTTTAAATCTAGACTGCGCGAGTTACCATGCGTAACTACACTAATCTTCTGCATCCACACTGATTTGCACATCAACGCCCGCAGCAAGATCAAGCTTCATCAATGCATCAATGGTCTTATCTGTCGGACGATTAATATCTACAACACGTTTATGCGTTCTCAACTCATATTGGTCTCGCGCATCTTTATCCGCATTGGGTGAAACACAAATCGTGTAGCGCTCAATACGCGTAGGCAAAGGAATAGGGCCACGCACCTGCGCCCCCGTCCGCTTTGCAGTTTCTACAATCTCTCGCGTAGATTTATCTATCAATCGATGATCGAATGATTTCAACCGAATACGAATTCGCTGACTCTTTCTTCCTATTGCCATAGTAAATTACTCGATAACTTTAGAGACAACACCAGCACCCACGGTACGACCGCCTTCACGTATCGCAAACCGCAACCCTTCTTCCA